>CAZMXP010000033.1:0-59300 GCA_964570285.1 uncultured Planctomycetaceae bacterium | reverse complement strand
GTTCCGCGAGGACCTCTACTACCGGATCAAGGTCGTGGTGCTCCGGCTTCCGCCGCTGCGCGAGCGCAAGGAGGACATCCCTCAACTCGCCGAGCACTTCCGGGTCTCCTCGAACGAGAGGAACCGGCGCGCGGTCGAGGGGTTCACCCCCGCCGCGCTGGAACAGCTCGTGGCCTACGCCTGGCCCGGCAACGTGCGCGAGCTCGAGAATGTCGTCGAGCAGGCGGTCGTGCTCGCGCCGGGCCCGCTCATCGACGCGAGCGGGCTTCCCGAAGAAGTCTCCGGAGTGCAGGCGCCCCAGGATGTGCTCCAGATCCCGGTCGGTAGCACGCTGGCCCAGACGGAAAAGGACCTCATCCTCGAGACGCTGCGCAAGAGCGGCGGCAACAAGACCCTGGCGGCGAAGCTGCTCGGCATCGGCGTCCGGACCCTCTATCGGAAGCTCGAGGAGTACGGCCAGTCGTAGCGACGTGCCGACTTCGCCCGGCAGCGGGGGGGGCATGGGGGGGTGCAGGGGGGGGGGCAGGCCTTTGGCATAAGGCTTGTGTAGGCCCCGTCGTGCCCCTCCGGTGTCGAGCGATTGCAACGCTGCTGGCCGCCTGCCTCGGGGGCCTGCTGCTGGCCCCGCGGGGGCAGGCCACCGGGGAGAGCGCCCGCGAGGAGCTCGACCTCGCCCTCGCCTTTTCCCGCACGGCGGCACGCGCCACGGCGCAGATCGGCGCGTCGGTGGTCTCGGTGCGGGCGTTCGCGGCCGGCCGCGAGGAGTACGGTTCGGCGGTCATCGTGGACGCGCGCGGGCTCGCCCTCACGGCACTGCACGTCGTCGCCGGCTCGAACAGCGTCGCCGTGGTGACCCGCGACGGGGAGGAGTTCCCTGCCCGGGTCACGGGCCGCGACGTTGCGCTCGATCTGGCGCTGATCGAGATCCTCGCGCCGGGGCGCCGATTCCCCGAGGCGACGCTGGCCGACGAGGGGGAGCAGAAGCTCGGCGAGAGCGTCCTTGTCGTCGGCAACCCCTTCGGGCTGGGAGGCAGCGTCAGTCTCGGCGTGCTCGCAGGCAGGGGCAGGACCGGGATCGTCACGGGCTGCTCTGCGCCGATGCTCCAGACGGACGCGGCGATCAATCCGGGCTGCTCCGGGGGGGCGCTGGGGAACCTCCGCGGGGAGGTCATCGGCCTTGTCGACGCCATCCTGACGCGCGACGGCCGCAGCCATGGCATCGGCTTCGCGATTCCAGCCTCCGAGCTCAGCTACGCACTTCCCTTCCTCGCGAAGGGGCTGCCGGTGTCGCGCCCTTGGATCGGCCTGCTGCTGCTGCCTGTGGCGGGCATCGAGGAGGGCCTCGCCGTCTCCTCGGTCGTCGCCGCCGGGCCAGGGGAGAAGGCTGGCGTGCGGGTCGGGGACATCCTGCTCCGTCTGGGAGGAAGGCGCGTGGGCGGTCTCGACGAGCTGCGCCGCGCGCTGCGCCAGACGAAACCCGGGGAGAGCCTCTCGGTAGGGCTGCGTCGCGGCGAGAGCCTGCTGACGCTCGAGCTGGTCGTAGAAGAGCGCGCGGGCCCGCATTAGGCCCCCCCGCGCCCCCCCGACCGGAACTACCTAACACAACCCTACTTTTTTGCTTGCGTTAGGCCGATGATAGGGTAACATTGGTTAGGTGACCGAGGCGCGGGGCACCCCTGAACGCAAGCACATCCGAAATGCCCGTTCTCTCCCGCACCCATGGGGTGACCCCGCCGCCTCGCGTCATCTGTCCCGGCCAGCGCCCGAGTTCTCGGGCGGGATCTTGAAGCAGACGAGAGGAGGGAGCAACGCGATGTGGAGAAGCAGATTCCTGACCGAACTACCCCTGATAGTCAGCGTCAGCGCGCTGTACGTGCTGACCGCCATCCTCTGATGCCGACCTACACCGTCCGACAGCAGGAAGTGCTCCGGTTCGTCAGCGACTCCGTGAAGGAGCGCGGGATTGCCCCGACGCTGGAGGAGATCGCGCAGGGCGTGGGGGGCATCTCGCGTCCCTCGGTGCTGGACCACCTCCGCGCGCTCGAGCGCAAGGGGGCGATCCGCCGAAAACCGAGGGAGAGCCGCGCGATCGAGGTGCTCGACCGCGACTACTGCCGCCTCCCCGGCATCCCCCTGGCCGGCACGATCGCCGCGGGCGAACCGATCCTCGCCGCGGAAGAGGTGGGCGAGGAGAGCCGCATCGCGCTCGACGAGTATCTGGGCGCTGGGGAGGAGACCTTCCTGCTGCGTGTCCGCGGCGACTCGATGGTGGACGACCACATCGTGGAGGGGGATCTCGTGCTCGTGGAGCGTACGGGTGCTGCTCGGGACGGCGAACTCGTGGTGGCGATCGTCAGCGATGGCGGGGATGGCACGGGTGAGGCCACGCTCAAGCGCTTCTACCGCGACCGGGGGGGGGTGCGCCTCGTCCCGGCGAACGAGAGGCTCCAGCCCCAGGTCTATCCGCCCGGCCAGGTCGAAATCCGGGGAATCGTGCGCGGCGTCGTCCGGAGGACATAATCAGGCGCGTGAGGCTTCCGGAGCACGCCAGGAGCACCACAGGGGGGCGCGGGGGGGGCTGGCGGAGGGCGTGGCGGCCGGCCCTGCTGGGCCTCGTGCTGGCCTCCGGCGGCTGTGTTGCCTCCTATCCGCGGTCGCTAGTGCCGCGCTCCTCTCCCGGGTGGCAGGAGGTGCAGGCGGGAGACCGCATGCGTCGTCGCGGCGAGACGGTGGCGGCGGAGGCGCTCTACCGCGGAGCGCTCGAGCGGGATCCCGGCAACCCGCGCGCCCACGCAGGCCTCCAGGAGACGCTGATCTCGCAGGGGAGGACGCTGACGGTCCGGGCGGAGTACCTGCAGGCGCCGGCCGGTTTCGCCTCGGCGCGCATCGAGGTCGACCCGGTGCGGCGACGCGAGGGTTTCGACGCCGCCGACGAACCGTGGAGAAGCCTCGGCTTCGCCATGATGGCGTCGGAGCGGGGGGATCGGCGCCTCGCCCGAGTGGAGTGCGAGCGGGCGGTGCGCCTCGATCCGGGGCTCTCGCCCTGCTGGATGTCCCTCGCGCGCGTCTCTCTCGCGGAGGGGAGACTCGGGGTTGCCGAGGCGGCGTTCACGGCCGCCCTCTGGGCGGATCCGGGAAACGCGATGGCGCGAGTGGGCCTCAGCATGATCGCGGACCGCCGGGGAAACCTCGCCGAGGCGTTCGAGTGGTCGCTTGAGGCCTTCCGCCACGCCCCGTCCGAGTCGGCGGTGGCCGAGCGCGTGCAGAGCCTGGCCCAGCGGATGGGGCGGACGAGATGGATGAGCGAGGCGGGACGCCTGCTCTTGCGCGAAGCGACGGAGGAGAATGTGGCCGCCTTTCTGGGGGCGGGCGTGCTGTTGACGCAGGGAGGGGAGGCGCGGGCCGCGGAGAGCGCGTTCGAGCGGGCCATCCGGGCCGGCGCCTCGCCCGAGGAGGCGAGGGATGCCCTGCCGCCTGCCGCGCCCGCGGCGCTGCGGGAGTTCCTCCAGCCTTTCGTGCGCGGCGTAGAGTCCCGCTATCGCCACTATGCGTCCTGCGGCCAGGCGGAGGATTTCGAGTCCTTCGTCGAGTGGACCCGCGGCCTCTACGAGCGGACGACGGGCCGGCGGCTCGGCCCCCGCGGACGGGTTCGCGAGTACTCGTTTGTCGGGCGCCTGGTGGACCCCACCCTCGAGTCCGACGATCCGCTCGTGCGCGCCTTCGCCGAGGCGGGTCTGCTGCTCGTGCTCGGACAGAGGAGGGGCGGCCCGCCGGAGGCGCTCGTGGCGAACGTCGTGCGACGCGAGGCGCGGTCGTCGGTTCGCGTGCGCGGGATCGACGTCGCCCGCGAGGCCGTGTGGATCTCCGGGCGCCACCTCTCGGGCTACTCCGAGTGGGCCGGGGAGGGCGACATCGCCGGACTCGCGCTCGACGGAATCGTGCTCGTCGACCTCGCGGCGGTAGGGCGCTGGGAGGGGGACCTGCGCCGGCGTCGGGCGCGCCTCGCACCGTGGCGGGAGGAGATCCTGTCGGCACAGGCCCTCCCGGCGAGACATCCGGCGTCGATCGAGGATCCCGCGGACGTGAGCACGCGCATCTTCCTGACCGCGCCGACCGACTTCGCCGCGGAGGTCCTCGTCCACGAGAACGCGCACCTGGTCGACGCGCAGCTCCACCTGCCGGTGGGGGAGCACCCGTGGCGCAACTTCGCCTTGGCCCTGCGGCGCGGCCTCAGCCCGACGGAGATCCTCGCCTATCTCGAACGCAACGCCCAGTTGGCGGCGATCGCCGAGGGGGCGACGCCGCGCGCCTCGTTCGCGGTCTGCTGCTCGATGCTCGGCCATCGGGACGTGCACGCGCGCGGCTACGCCGAGATCGTCGAGGGATTCGTCCGGGAGATCCACGCCCACCCTGAGCGGTATCCCGCGATCGACCCCGCGCGGCACATCGTGCAGCAACTCCACCGGCTCACCGAGGAGGAGGTGCGTTCGCTCGCGCGGACGCTGCAGCGGCGCTGGCGCGTCACGCACGGTCCCGCCTCCTCCTGAGCGCGCGTCCTCTCTACTTCCCGGTGCTCTCTTCGGCCTTGGGCGCTTGTGCCTCCGGCGCGTCGCCCGACCGGGGGGCGCGCGCGGCGAGCAGGAGTTCCTCGATCGCGTCGGCATCCTTGGGGAACCCTTCCGAGAGCACGCGACATCCGCCGGCGGTCACGAGCACGACGTCCTCGATGCGGACGCCGATCCCTTCGTCGAGGAGGTAGATGCCGGGTTCGACGGTGATCGTCATGCCGGCCGCCAGTTCGCGGGGACCGGGGTCGTGCACATCGAGCCCCACGTGGTGGGAGGTGCCGTGCAGGAAGTGCGCGCCGTAGCCCGCGGCGACGATGATGCGCCGGGCCGCCGCGTCGACCGTGCCGAAGTCGGCGCCGGGCTTCACGGCCTCGATGGCGGCGCGCTGGGCGCGGAGCACGATCTCGTAGATCTCCCGCTGCCTCGGGCTGAACCGCCCCGAGACGGGGAAGGTGCGCGTGACGTCGGCCGCGTACCGCTGGATGGATGCGCCCGCGTCGATCAGGAGCAGGTCCCCCGCTGCCAGGGGCGCATCGTTGCGGAAGTAGTGCGGGTAGACGCTGTTGCCGCCCCCGGCGACGACGAACGGGTAGGCGGGGCGCCCGCCGCCGGAGCGCACCGCGGCGAGCAGTCGCCCATCCACGTCGGCCTCGGTCCCCGTGGGCCGGATCGAGGGGAGGGCCTCGCGAAAGGCGGCGAGGGTCAGTTCGACCGCCCGTTCGAGGGCCGCGATCTCGACGGCGTCCTTGACCGCCCGCAGCGCCGTCATCGTCGGATGGAGGTCGTCGATCTTCACGTCGGGACGGCTCGCCGCAAGCGCTTCCACGAACGTGCGCCGCACCTCCCGCACGGGAGCATGGTCCGCTCCCGCGTAGGAGGGGAGCAGGAGCCTCGCGTCGGGGGGCAACGCGGCGGCAACCCTCTGGGCGAGGGCGGTGCCGCCTGCCGCGGAGGCGACGGCCGACGCCACGCCGAGCGCCTCTTCGCTGGGAGTCCCCGGAACGAGCCTCGCCGCGTGGAACTGCGCGAAGCGCGGATTGGTCTCGCGCAGGATCAGCATCTCGCGCAGCACCGGCGCGGGTGGGTTCCCGGCGGAGGCCCCCGCGTCGCGGAGCCCCGCGGACTTCGCCCCGGCGAGCAGCAGCGCCCCGTCCGGCTCCTCCATGGCCACGAGGTAGAGCAGGTGCCCCTCCTGCCGCGGCTGCAGCACGTCCGTCAGCGGCTGGCCCAGGACCAGCGCGTAGCTCTCCCCGATCGCCTGCGCGAGGCGCTGGCGCCGTTCGCGGCGCGCTTCCAGCGCCGGGTCGCGCTCGGGGGCAGGCCCGGCCGAGACGGCGACCGCCAGCAGCAGAAGGGCCGGAAGGAGGGGGGGCGCGGGGGGGGGCCGGGATCGCACGCGTTCGCTAGCGTAGCGCGGCGAGGATCTCCCCGCTCGTCTGCGCCTCCTCGAGGCGGCGCCGCACCATCGCGTCCTTCAGCTTGAGGGTGATGCGCGCGAGAAGCTGCAGGTATCGCTCCTGCTGGTTGTCCGGGCCCGCGATCATCACGACGAAATGCACGGGCCTGCCGTCGAGGGAGTTGAACTCGAGCCCCGCGTCCGACTTGCCGAGCGCCACGATGAAGTCCTTGACCTCGCGGATCTTCGCGTGGGGGATCGCGATGCCGAGGCCGATGCCCGTCGACATGATCTTCTCCCGCTCGAAGATCGCCGCGAGCAGGCGGTCGGGGTTCTCGACTTCCGCCGCCTCCCCGATGACGCCCGCGAGTTCGCGCAGCGCCTCCTCCTTCGTGCGCGCGGCGAGGACGCGCACGCGCTCGGGCGGGATGATGCTCTCGAGACTGATCGTCATCGCTGCTCCTCGATTCGCGGTTGGTCGCGGTGCCAGACGACCGCGCCGGGGATCTCCGGCTCGCCCTCGACGGTCACGAGATCGAAACGGTAGGGGTGCCGCTCGACACCGAACCGTCCGCGGAAGGCCCGGGCGGCGCGGGCGATGCGCCGGCGCTGGGCGGCGCGCACCGCCGGGTAGGCGGGGTCGAAGGCCTCCGCCCGCGCCTTCACCTCGACGAACACGATCGTCTCCCCCCCCTCCAGCGCGGCGAGGTCCAGCTCTCCCCCCGACCCCCTCCAGTTCCTCGCGAGGATGACGAGGCCCGCCCGGCGGAGAAGCCTCTCCGCCGCCTTCTCCCCCTCGCGTCCGCGCGCCTTCCGGCCGCCGTCCCGAATGGGCGCTACTCCCCCGCGGACGCCGCGGGGGCGTCCTCTGCCGCGGGCGACGGCGGCATCGCCGCGCCGACGCGCCGTGCGTCGACGATCTCGCGGAGCCTCGTTCCCTTGCCGGTGCGCTCGCGCAGGTAGTAGAGCCGCGAGCGGCGGACCTTGCCCGCGCGCTTGACCTCGACCTTCTTGACGAAGGGCGAGTGGACCGGGAAGACCCGCTCGACGCCCTGCCCCTGCACGAGACGCCGGACGGTATAGGTCGCGTCGAACCCGCCTCCGCGACGGCGGATCACGGTGCCGTTGAAGACCTGGATGCGCTCCTTGTCGCCCTCGCGGATCAGCACATGGACATCGACGGTGTCCCCGACGCGGAACTCGGGCAGAGCCACGGGGGGAAACGCCTCCTCGATGCGGCGAATGTTCGACATGCTGTACTCCTCCGGCCTATGCGGCCTGTTCGTCCATGGCCCGGGTGCGGGTCACCCGGCGCGTCCTTCCCAAAGATCCACCCGCCGCTCGCGCGTCCTCTGCTCCGCCGCCCGGCGCCGCCACGCGGCGATGTCGGCGTGGTTTCCGCCAAACAGGATCTCCGGCACCTCGCGGCCGCGGAAAGAACGGGGGCGCGTGTACTGCGGGCCCTCGAGCAATCCGTGCGCGAACGAGTCCTCGCGGGCGGATGCGTCGTCCCCCAGCGCGCCGGGAAGCAGGCGTACCACCGCCTCCGTGACCGCGAGCGCGGGGATCTCCCCGCCCGCCAGCACGTAATCCCCGATCGAGACTTCCATCGGTTCCAGCACCTCGAGAATCCGTTCGTCAAAGCCCTCGTAGCGACCGCAGACGAGGATGAGCCCCGGCAGCAGCGCCAGCCGCGCCGCCAAGCCCTGGTCGAAGCGCCTCCCCTGCGGGGTCAGCAGCAGGGTCGCTGCCTCCGGGGCATGCCCCGTGCGCGCCGCCTCGACGGCGCCGACCACGGGCCCCGGCATCAGCACCATGCCCGGTCCCCCGCCGAAGGGGCGATCGTCCACCTGGCGGTGTTTGCCCTCGGCGTGGTCCCGGATGTCGATCACTTCGTACTCGACGATCCCCTTCTCCCGGGCGAGGTGGAGAATCGACGCGGCCAGATAGGGCCGCACCACCTCGGGGAAGAGGGTCAGGATCGTGATCTTCATGACCGTCGGGGGACCCCCTCGGGCAAACAGCGTATTGGACGCGGAGAATGGGCCGCGGTCAAGCGGCCGCGCGGGTTGGGGTCCCCCGTCGCGGTCCGGCCGGCCTAGGGGTAGAATCGCGGCCGATGTTCACTGGTCTCATCCATTCGGTCGCCCGCGTGGTGGCCAGCGGCCCGGGTCCTGCGGGGATCCGCCTCGTGCTCGAGCCGAGTTCGCCCGGAAAGGCCAGTATCGGCGCCTCCGTGGCCGTGGACGGCTGCTGCCTGACGATCGCCGATTTCCGCGGCGATCTCTGGGCGTTCGACGTCGTGCCCGAGACGCTTTCGCGCACCACGCTGGGCAGGAAGAGCGCCGACAGCCTCGTGAACCTCGAGCTGGCGATGCGCCATGGGGACCGGCTCGAGGGCCACCTCGTGCAGGGCCATGTCGATGCGATCGGCTCGGTCCTCGAGGTCGTGCAGGCCGAGGGCCGCGCGACGCTCACCGTGAGCCTCCCCGCCTCGCTGCAGGGGATGGTGGTCGAGAAGGGGTCGATCGCGGTCGACGGCGTCAGCCTCACGGTGGCGAGCGTCGGGGCGGACAGCTTCCGCGTGGCGCTCGTCCCGCACACGCTCAAGGTCACGACCCTCTCCGCCCGCGTCGCCGGGGACGAGGTGAACCTCGAGGCCGACATCATCGCGAAGTACGTTGCCGCCCAGCTCGCCCGCACTGTGGCACCCGCCCGGCCGTAGGTTGCGCGCATGGCCAAGACAGCGGGCGTGGGAGTGGAGCAGGTCTGGATGCTCCCGGCGACCGTGCTGGCTCTGGTGGCTGTGGGCCACCTGGCGCACTTCGTACGGGACACCGTCCGGCACGACCTCGATCTCTCGGCCTCCTCGCATGCTACGGGGAGGAGCGTGGCCATCCGCCCCATCACCCCGTGATGATGATGGCCTTGGCGAAGGTCGCGGGGCTTCAGCTTGGCGTGCACGGGACACAACCTCCTCAAGCCAGCGGCCGCGAGGGCGTGACGCGGAGCGCCTCACCTCGCGCAAGAATCCCCGGGCCTCGATCGCGGCGATGGCTCACGGAGACCCAGGGCTCGCGTCGCGTCAAACTAGGAGCTTGCCCGGGTCCGGTTGGCCCCGAAGTGTGGCTGAAGGCCTCTACCCGGACAAGCTCCTAGTTGAGCACGCTGAAGAAGAGCGACGTGAACGAGGTGAGGCTCGCCAGCGGTGCGTTCTCCCGCGCGACCTCCCCGGTCTCGCGGAAGGCCTCGATCGTGCGCTGGAGTTCGCGGTAGATCGATTCGTCCTTCAGCAGGAGCCCGAGGCTGCCGCGCCCGGCCCGAAGGTCCTCGGACACGGCGCGCAGGTTCTCGGAGAGCAGCAGCAGGTTCTCGCCGACCTGCTTGTCGCGCAGCAGGAAGCCGAGGGTTCCGTCGTTCTGGTCGAGGCTCGCGAGGAAGCGCGCGCCGGCCCGGATGCCCTTGACCATCTCCTCGCGCACGTCGGGGTCGCGCAGCATGGCGCCCAGCGCCCCTTCGCCGCGCCGGAGGCTGTCCACGAGCTCGCGGGCGCCCTTCAGCAGGTCGCGCGCCTCGACGACGAGCGTGTCGTCGCGCACGAGGGCTCCGAGGACCCCCTGGCCCGCGTTCATCGCGTCGGTGATCTCGCGGATGTTGCGCATCGTCGCGCGGGTGTCCTCGTAGATCTGCCCGTCCCGCACGAACTGCCCCAGCGAGCTCTGCTTCGAGGACGCGGCCCGCGCGAGGTCGGCGAGGTGCTCCATCGCCTCCGCCATCCGGTCGTAGAGCCGGTCGTCCCTCACGAGCCTGCCCAGCGTGCCCTCGCCCGACTGGATCGTGCCCGCCGCGTCGGCGAGGTTCGACGTGAACTCGCGCAGATGCTCGCGGTTCTCGCGCACGACGATCGCAAGCTCTTCCATGACGCCAGGGTCGCGGCGCCCGGCGAGCGGGGTGTCGGGGGCGAGACGCTTGAGCCGCGGATCGCCGCGGCGCAGCACGACGGTGTGGCCGCCGAGCAGCGCGTTGGCGACGAGCCGCACCTCCGCGCCCTCCCAGAGCACGACATCGGCGTTCACCGACAGCTTCGCCCGCACGAAACGCCCGGCCAGCATCTCCTCCTCGCGCAGCAGGTCGACGCTCTCGACGACGCCGACCTTCTTGCCGGCGACGATCACCTCGAGCCCCTCCTCGAGGGAGGCGTCGGCCCCGAAGAAGACCGTCCACGTCTCCCGCGCCTGCAGCGAGAGCCCGACGAGGCGGAAGGTGAGCACCGTGATGCCCAGCAGCGAGAAGATCAGGAATCCGCCGAGAACGATGTTGCGTCGCATGGTCAGCCTCCTCCACGGGGCCTGGTCGCGCGTGCCTGCCGCGCGCGATCGGCGAGCGGACCCTCGAGGGCCCCGGTCACGAACTGCTGCACGATCGGGTCGTCCGAGTTCCGGAACTCGTCCGGCGTCCCGGTCGCGATGATGCGTCCCTCATAGAGCATCGCCACGCGGTCGGCCACCCGGTAGACCCCCTCCATGTCGTGCGAGACGACCACGGAGGTGACGCCGAGCTTGCCGCGCAGGTCGATGATCAACTGGTCGATGATGTGCGCCGTCACAGGGTCGAGGCCCGTCGTCGGCTCGTCGTAGAGGATGATCTCGGGTTCGGTGACGAGGCTCCTCGCGAGCCCGACGCGCTTGCGCATGCCGCCGGAGAGTTGCCCCGGGCTCATGTCCCTCGTCCCGGCGAGGCCGACGAGGCTCAGCGCCTTGTCGACGCGCTCCGCGACCTCGGCCGGCGGCAGCCTGCGCGTCTCGACCAGCGGCAGCGCGACATTGCCGCCGACGGTGAGCCAGTTGATCAGCGCGCCGGTCTGGAAGAGATAACCCATGCGCGAGCGCAGCGCCTGCAGGTTCTTGCGGCGGAGGCGCGGCACCTCCTGCCCGTCGACGAAGACGCGCCCGGAGTCGGGCCTCGTGAGGCCGATGATCAGGCGCAGCAGCGTCGACTTGCCGGAGCCGGACGCGCCGATGACGACGACGGTCTCGCCCTTGCGCACCTCGAGGGAGCACTCGCGCAGGATCGAGCGCTCCCCGTAGGACTTCGAGACCCTGTCGAGGCGGATCACGGCCCGAACGCCCGGTAGACGAGCCAGGTGAAGTCGTAGGAGATCACGAGGATCAACACGATCGACGTGATGACGGCGCGCCGCACGGCGGTGCCGACGCCGAGCGCACCGCCCTGCGCGCGCAGCCCGTGCGCGCATCCGACCGCGCCGATCACGTAGCCCGTGATCGTCGCCTTGAGCAGGCCCGAGTAGAGGTCCTTCGGCAGCCCGAGCCACGCCCGTCCCGACAGGCTGTCGAGGGCGAGGTCGAAGAAGCGGTGGTAGGGCACCCCGAGCTGCGCGTGGGAGACGATCGAGCCGCCGAGCAGGCCGACGAGCAGCGAGCAGAAGGTCAGGAAGAAGGTCATCGTCGTGAGGGCGAGGATGCGCGGCGCCGCTAGGTAGCCGATCGGCTCGATCGACATCACCTCGAGCGCGGCGGTCTCCTCCGACACGGTCATCGTCCCGATCTCGGCGGCGTAGGCCGAGACCACGGTGCCCACGAGCACGATGCACGTCATGAAGGGTCCGAACTCCCGGGCGAAGGTGAGCGCGACGATCACGCCGATGAACTGCTCCTGCCCGAGCTTCGCCATCTGGATGCCCGTCTGCAGCGCGAGGATCATGCCGGAGAAGAAGGCGACGGTCATCACCACCGGCAGCGACTTCAACCCGTAGTCGTACATCAGCCGCAGGGTCACCGGGAGGCGCGGCCGCCGGATCATGAAGCCGAAGGAGCGGCCCATGACCTCGGCCACATAGCCGGCCCCCTCGAGGGCGAGGGCGAGTTTCCTCACGGGCGGTCCCCCTTCCCGAGCGGGATGCGGATCGCCCAGAGCAGCCGTACCTCCCTGCCCCCCGGCCCCCGATCCCATCCCAACAGCCCGCCGAGGATGCGCACCTTCCGCCGCTCCCCCTCCCGGCGTGCCATGTAGGCTCCGAAGAGCGCGCTCGTCTCGCGGTCGCCCTGCATCCCGGTGCGCCGGTGGTAGAGGCTCGCGAACGGGCGCACCGGCTCGATCATCTCCTGGATCGTCGGCGCGTCGATCGGCAGCAGGTGCGGCACGCTGATCTCTCGGGCGCCGTTCGAGGAGGTCTCCTTGCGGAAGAGCGGCCAGAGGGAGCGTTTCTCGCGCATCTCGCCGTGCACGCGGTCGTAGAGCTTGACGTGGCGGTAGAAGGGGGGCACCCAGACGTAGCGCGCGAACTGCAACTCGTCGTCGCGGTACATGCGCCGCCAGAAGGGCCACGCGGCGAACTCCACCGTGGCACGGTCGACCCGCTGCCAGCCGGCGAAAGGCCAGAGGCGGCGGGCTTCGAGATCGTCGCTGCCGCCCGCCTTGCGCCAGAAGGGCCAGAGCGAGACGTCGCGGCTGCCGGTCAGGAAGTCCTCGCGACGCACGTAGAACGGGAAGAGGATCGTCGTCTCGCGGGAGGTCGCGCGGTCGTTGCGCCCGTAGAACGGGAAGACGAGGAAGGCGTCGTCGCCGCCCGTCTTGCGCCAGCTGTAGAAGGGCCACATCACGAACCCCGAGGTACCGCCGTCCCGTTCGACCGTCTTGCCGTAGAAGGGCGCGATGCGCAGCTTGCGCCGTCCGCCCTCCTTGCCGTCGGAGCCCCACGCGAGAAAGGGGAAGAGCACGCTGTGCACGGTGTAGGTCGTCGGGTCGGTCGGGTGCGCGGAGACCTGCCGCGTGCGGATGTAGAACGGCGTCACGAGCAGCAGTTGGCTGAAGCCGAGCAGGCCGTGCGCGTAGCCTCCCAGCGGAAGCACGAGGAAGTCGTCGTGCCCGAGGAAGAGCAGCGGGAAGAAGAGGAACCACCAGCGCTTGTCGTTCTCGGGCGTCGTGCGCGCGCTGTAGAAGATGTTCGGGAAGACCTGCAGCCGCTCGTAGACGTCGTCGGCGCGGTAGCGGACGAGCGGCCCGAGCACGTTGACGCGCCGGCCGCGGTCGTCCTCGCGCTTCCAGTAGAAGGGGCGCACCTGCACCGTCCGGGCGGTGCCCGTCCCCGTCTCCGTCTCCTTCCGGTCGTAGAAGGGGCTGAGGGGCCGGGCGTCCCCCTCCGGTGCGGGTCGGCCCGAGGCGCAGGAGGCGAGCACGAGCAGCAGCACGACGAAACGCGTGGCCGGGTTGGGGGTGGGGTCGGGCGGCAAGGGTGTCGGGGCCAAAGGGCCAATCTACCCCGCCCTACGGACGCGCCCCGGATGGGCCGATGGATCAAGGGTGGCCCCCATGCTGCCCCGTACGCCCGCCCGCCTCCTGACCTGCCTCGCGATGCTCGCGCTTGCCGCCTGCAAGACGACCCCCAAGAAGGAGGCCGCCGCCTCCGGCAAGGAGCCGGGCCCCGAGATCGAGATCAGCGCCGACGAACTCGAGCCGATGGAGAGCTTCCTCAGCCAGACGCGCCGCGTCGTCGTGGCCCAACTCGTCCGCGTGGAGATGACCCCGCAGTTCTTCGAGAGCCGGATGGGTTTCACGCGCGACCTGCGCTACGTCAAGCGCACGCAGACCGACCTGCCGGACGGCTCGCGCATGATCGAGTTCACGAACATCAACGCCGGGCAGGAGACCAACCACGACGGCGACCTGCTCCCGCGCATCTACTTCGGCACCGGCCTCGAGGTGCGCGCGATCCACACGCTGCGGCTCTATCTGAGAAACTCGAAGGACCGGAACCGCCCCCTTTTCCTCGAGATCGTCGCGAAGAACACCTCGGGGGACGCGAAGCTCTGGGTCGCCGGACGCCTCGAGACGGAGCAGCCCACGATCCGCATCCGTTCCGAACTGCTCTGGTCGGAGGCGAAGGAGCGGTACGTGCACAAGGCCTTCCTGGGCTAGGAGCCCGCCGGGGAAGGCGTTCGGGAGTGCGAGGGCGGTTGGCGGCGGGCTCCTAGCCCAGGAATGCCATGAGTCCGAGGGAGAGCGATGTGGGGGGGTGCGGGGGGGCCCGTCGCCCGCTGGCGCGGGCTATGGGCCCTGAAGGGCCCGTCGCGTTCGCCTGCGGTGCGGGCTATGGGCCCCAGAGGGCGGAGCGGCGCGAGGTGTCGCGGCAGCCGGGGGTGCCTGTCAGGGGGGGCGGATTTCGAGGTGGGTCGTCTGGCCACCGACGAGGTGAACGGCCTCCTCGAACCCGGGCCATTCGAGAATCCAGTCTCCCGGCATCAGCAGCGTGCGGAAGAGCCCCAGCGGCCCGGGAACGATCTCTCGGCTCTCGGAGCGAGGGCTGCCCTCTGGGCGGGCGAAGCCCCAGCAACCGTTCACCGGGATGCCTTTGCGATCGACCACTCGCCCCGTCAGCACGGCGTGCTCCGGGATCTCGATGATGAGGGGTGCCGTGTCCGGTCGCGCTTCTACGAAGGCCTCTTTCCATCCCTGGCCCGGCACCGACGCGTGGATCGAGAGCCTCCCGGCGCGACATCCTTCCATCACCCAGGTGCCATCGGGACGAATCGACGCGTGAGGCCCGGAGCCTTCGCATAGCACCCACGGCTTCGAGACGCAGACAAATCCGGACTTCGCCCTCTCGCCGCCCGGCAGTCTCACCTCGCCGCGCAACGTGAAGGGCGGCGTCCTTTCGACAGCGCCTAGATTCAACTCGCTCCCCTGGGTGAGCTGAAGTTCCTGCAGCAGCGCGACCTCTCCCAGATAGACGTCGAGTGGGCATTCGGCTGGCACTGCGAACTCGAATGTGCCTCCCTCCGAACTCGAGACCACGTGGGATTGCATGCCCTGCAGGCTCTCGAGCGAAACTACGAACGAACCGCCGCCACGAAGGCGGCCTACGACCCTTGCAGCAGGCAGCACTCGCTTGGACGGCCTCGTGGCGATCAGCTTGACCATCTCGGTCCGGCCAGAGTCCAGGTACACACCCGAGGCGGACGCCATGGTGCCGTCTCCGGGCTCCATGCGGATCGCGTAGGTGCCGGGCATCAGAGGCGGAGAGTTCCAGGTGCCAGCGCCGTCAGCGCGCTCGCGTTCGAACGAACCCTCCCCGCGCAATTCGAGTTGCGCAAATGGCAGCGGGAGGCCGTTCGCGTCGCATGCCAGCACGTGAAGGTGCGCCGGCCACGGGAAGGCGATGTCCAGCCGGCGCGGCGCCGAGGTCGCTTCGAGCACGAAGGCATCGCTGCATCCACGCAGCCGCCGACCCTCCCGGACGCAAACGACGTACGCAGCGGGCGCGAGCAGCCCTCGCATCTGATACGACCCCGCCCCGTCCGTGAGTGCGCGCTTCTGGGTGTATTGGCTCCAAAGGACATCGCCCTCATCCGCATATCGGGTCGGTTCCCCGCTCCTGTTGACGATCACCTCTGCTCCGGCAACCGGACGACCTGTCTCGTCGCAGACCGTTCCTTGCAGCGTGCCGCCCTCGCCCAGCGCGAGGAGGACGTTGTCCGCGTCCCTGTCGAACTTGCGCGTGATCATGACGGCGGAGTAGCCCGCCATCACCGCGACGATGCGAATCACCTCCCCGGAGGGGAGAGGCCCCGTCTCGAACCGCCCCTCCGCGTCCGCAACGACCTCCTCGTTCAGATCGCAGAGATTCGTCAGGAATGCACATACACGCGCGCCCGCGGCTGGTGCGCCCGACGTGAATCTGACCGTACCGCGGGCGAAGATCGACGGCGTCAACACGATCCGCATCGCGGAGCCTCCCGTCTCGAAGCTCACCTCACCCCGCTCGAATCCGGCTGCGGTGGCAAAGACGAGACCCGATGCGCCGCTCGTCTCGATGGAGGCAACGCCGTGGCGGTCCGTCGTGCGGATGCAATCTCCGATGCGCACCTTCGCGCCGACTACCGGGACACCATCGGCCGCGGAGACGACTTCGATCCTCATCGTCCGAACCGCAGGCGGGCAGAGAGGCTCGACAGCTACGGGTGCAGACGCGCCGTGCTCGTGGAAAAGTCGCGGTCCCTCGCCCAAATCGATCGTGAGTTCAAGGTCGCTATCCAGAGGGAAGCCTGCACCGATTTCGGGCGGCTCTGCACTGGCGGCCTTCGCGTCCGGGATCGCTGCACGGCTTGTCATTGCTGCGCGATGCAGCGTGACTACCAGGATAGAGAGCGTGCCGGCAACGCAACAGGCCAACCACCGGATCATCCTCTGCCGCCGCATGGTCCGGCCATGATAGGTCAGACGCGGACTCGAGGGAGGCCTTGGCCTCCGATGTCGAGGAACTCCTTGCGCGGTACATGACGCCGCCGCGACGCGCGGCGCCCTTCCGGCCGCGTGCAGAGATCACCCCTCTCCCGCAAGCCCCCTCCGATCCGTCGGCGACATCTGCGCGCGGCAGGTAGGCCGTTGCCCTGTGGAATGCCGCCAATCGCGACGCACTCGACAGCGCCCGCCTCCCCTGGAGCTCCACAACCCGTACAGCGTGCGATCGCTTCGGGCCCTTCAGGGCCCATAGCCCGCAGAGCGGGCGACGGGCCCCGCAACCTTGCCCCCCTGCCGGGCGTGCGATAGGGTGCGCGGCTGCGATGAACATCCACGAATATCAGGCCAAGGGCCTCTTCCGGGAGGCGGGAATCCCGGTGCCGCGGGGCAGCGTCTGCCGGTCGGTGGACGACGTCGGCCGCGCCTATCACGAGCTCGGGAGCGCGGTCGCCGTCGTGAAGGCGCAGATCCACGCCGGCGGGCGCGGCAAGGCGGGCGGCGTGCGCCTCGCCAAGTCCCGGGACGAGGCGATCGCCCATGCGAAGGCGCTGCTCGGCTCGACGCTCGTGACGCACCAGACCGGCCCCGAGGGGAGGCGCGTCGGCCTGCTGCTCGTCGAGGAGGGGCTCAAGATCGCGAAGGAGTTCTATGCGGCCATCGCGATCGACCGGCGTCGGGGCGGCCCGGTGCTGCTCGCCGCGGCGGAGGGCGGCGTCGAGATCGAGAGCCTGCCGCAGGAGAAGCTCCTGCGCGAGCCCGTCAGCGTGCACGAGGGGCTCTATCCCTTCCAGGCGCGTTCGCTCGCCTTCGGCCTCGGCCTCAAGGGCGACTCGGCGCGGCAGGCGGCCGACCTGCTCACGGCGCTCGTGCGGCTCTTCCTCGCGAAGGACTGCTCGATCGCCGAGATCAACCCGCTCGTGCTGCTCGACGACGGGCGGGTGCTCGCGCTGGACGCGAAGATCAACTTCGACGACAACGCGCTCTTTCGCCATCCCGAGATCGACCAGCTCCGCGACCCCACGGAGGAGGATCCCGCGGAGGCGCGCGCGGCGAAGTTCAACCTCTCCTACGTGAGTCTCGACGGCAACATCGGCTGCATGGTGAACGGCGCCGGCCTCGCCATGGGCACGATGGACATCATCCAGCACCACGGCGGCCGGCCGGCGAACTTCCTCGACGTCGGCGGCGGCGCCAGCGTCGAGCGCGTCACCGAGGCGTTCAAGATCATCTGCGACGACGAGAACGTCCGCGCGATCCTCGTCAACATCTTCGGCGGCATCGTCAAGTGCGACCTGATCGCGGAGGGGATCCTCGGCGCGGTGAAGGCGACCCGGCTCAAGGTGCCGCTCGTCGTGCGGCTGGAGGGAACCAACGTCGAGCGGGGGCGGGCGCTGCTGCGCGAGAGCGGCCTGCCGATCACGACCGCGGCCGACATGACGGAGGCCGCGCAGCGCGCGGTGGAGGCGGCGCGATGAGCATCCTCGTCGGACCCAAGACGCGCGTGCTCGTGCAGGGGCTCGGCTCCGCGGGCCAGTTCCACGCGCGCCAGTGCCGCGAGTACGGCACCCACATCGTCGCGGCCGTGAAACCCGGGGCCGGAGGCACCACGTGGGAGGGCGTGCCCCTCTTCGACACGGTGCGCGAGGCGCGCGCCGCCACCGGAGCCGACACCTCGCTCGTCTTCGTTCCGGCGCCCTTCGCCGCCGACGCGATCGGCGAGGCCGCCTTCGCGGGCGTCCCGCTCGTCGTGACGATCACCGAGGGGATCCCCACCCTCGACATGGTGCGCGTGAAGTCGATCCTGAAGGAGACCGGCGCCCGCATGATCGGTCCCAACTGCCCGGGCATCATCACCCCCGGCGCGTGCAAGATCGGCATCATGCCGGGCTACATCCACAAGCCCGGCCGGATCGGCGTCATCTCGCGCTCGGGCACGCTCACCTACGAGGCGGTCTGGCAACTCTCGGCCCGCGGCCTCGGCCAGAGCACCTGCATCGGCATCGGGGGCGATCCGGTGCAGGGGATGAACTTCGTCGGCTGCCTCGAACTCTTCGCGAAGGACGACGCCACCGACGGCGTCGTCATGATCGGCGAGATCGGCGGCAGCGCCGAGGAGGAGGCCGCGACGTGGATCCGGGCCAACCTGCGCAAGCCCGTGGTCAGCTTCATCGCCGGAGCCACCGCCCCCGCGGGCAAGCGGATGGGCCACGCCGGCGCGATCATCGCGGGCGGCTCCGGCAAGGCGGAGGACAAGAAGCGCGCGCTGCGCGAGGCGGGGGTCCGGGTCGTCGATTCCCCCGCGGATCTGGGGTCGGCGATGGCGGAGTTGGTGCGATGAGCCGAGCGGGGGTCGCGCTCGCCGCGCTGCTCGCGGCCTGCGGCAGCACCACGACCGACGTCCGCAGCGGACGCGCCTGGGACAACGCCCGCCCCGCCGACTACCGCGCCTCCCGGGAGGACGTCATCCGGGAGGTGGAGAGCTACCTCGCCACGACCGGCTACCGGATCGAGTACGCCGAGGCGGACAAGTCCTTCCTGAAGGCCTACCGGGCCGGGACCAGCGTGACCGAGCAGAACATCGAGGTCCACGTGAGGATCGCCGCGGGCACGGCGGAGGGGACGACCCGCGTGACCGCGATCTCGGGCCGTTCGATGGGGGTCGAGTGGGCGGGCCGGCACGTCCACGACCGGCTCCACGAGCACCTGCGGGCGACCTTCAAGTAGCGGCGCACGGGGTCCGTGCGTGCGCTAGACTAGGGGGCGCGGGGGCAGGATCCCCCCCCGGCCGATCTATGTCCAACAGCACCATGCTGCTGCTCCTCTTGGGTTTGTGGGCGCCCCTCTTCGCGGCGCCCCCCCGTGCGCTGCCCGATCCGGCCCCCCCGGCCCCCGACCTTCTGTATTTCGAGCGCCATCTCGCGGCCGAACTGAACCAGCGCTGCGCCTCCTGCCACAGCGATCCGGAACTGGCCGACCACTTCGCGCTGGAACCGCTGGCCGGCTCCGACCGCGCGCCGCTGCTGCGCAACTACCGGAGCGTGCTCCGCTTCCTCGACCCGGCCGCGCCCGAGCAGAGCCCCCTGCTCCGGCACGCCCTGGGCATGGAGGGCCACCCCGGCGGGGCGCTCTATGCGAACACGTCGCGCGCCGACTACGAGGCGCTCTTGCACTTCGCGATGGGGGCGACGCTGAAGAACCGCCCCCCCGAGGCGATCCTGCCGAAGCGGCTCGTCGCCCGGGTCGGCGAGCGCCTGCGCATCGACGGCTCGCTCTCCGGCGATCCCGAGGGAGGGGAGATCGGCTACCGCTGGGAGATGGTCGAGCGGCCGGTGGGCAGTGCCGCGCGGCTCGACGCGGAAGAGGGCGGAGGAGCGCGCCTGCTGCCCGACCTGCCGGGCGCCTACAACGTGAACCTCCGCGTCCACGACGGCTCGCTCTGGAGCCTGCCGGTGACGCTGCTCGTCCTCGCGCAGACCCCCGACGCCGCGGCGGCCCCCCAGCCCCCCTCCGAGGCTCCCGAGGCACGGCGCCCGCTGGTGGAGCGGCGCCTCGATCCGCAGCGCCTCCGCCGCATCCGGAGGCTCTACCTCGACCTGCAATGGAAGAGCCCGACGCTTCCCGAGATCGAGGAGTGGTACGACAAGACCCACGAGGAGATGGTCGACAGCTTCCTCGGCAGCGAGGAGACGTGGAGCGCCTGGTTCGAGCAGCAGCTCTACTACCTGCTCCTGCTCGACCAGTTCCGCCCGAAGGAGGGCAAGCTCGTCACGCTGCCGGCGCGGCTCGCGAAGGGCGAGATCGACGCTCCGAGGGCGCTGGAGGAGATCGTCCGCAGCCAGTACTTCAATGCCAGGAACCCCGGCAACGACACCTTCGTGACGGTGGTGCTGGAGCAGTGCCTCGGCCTCGTCGTGCAGCAGCGCGAGAACAAGCCGCTGCTCGAGGCGGGCAAGAAGATGTACGACGGCTACAAGACCGCGCTCTTCCGCGACAAGGGAGACAGCCAGGCGGACTTCGTGCGCATCGTCTTCGCGCAGCGCGACTACTACCGCAGTTTCCTCGGCCGCATGTGGAAGGAGTTGCACGGTTCCCCGATGGAGCCCAAGCGCCTCGAGGCGGAGGCGGCGAGTCTTGCGGAGAATCCGGGGGCCTACCACGCGCTGCTGCGCGGCTGGCTGACCGGGCCCGAGTACACGCGCGGCTGCGACGAGGCGCGCACGAAGCCCGAGATCCCCTATGTGCGCGCGCTCTTCGTCGATACGCTCGGGCGCACGCCGGTCTACGAGGAGATGCGCAACGTGCGCAACGCCTTCCTGAGCCTCGCCGACCCGACGCCGATCCGCCTCGTGATGGGGCGCGTGCTGCTCGAGTCGCCGGAGGCGCGCATCCCGGTGACGGCGGTCGACCCCGGCCGGTTCGTGCGCGAGCAGTTCGTGCGCCTCTTCGCGCGGCCTCCGGAAGCGCGCGAGCTGGACGCCTTCACGAAGGCGCTGAAGGAGGATCCGAGGGTCACCCCGCGGGTCGTCCTCTGGACGCTACTTTCGAGTCCCGAATACCAGTCCTATTGAGATGTGCCCCGTACCCGTCTCCCCCTGCGAGGTGAAGCATGTGTGAAGAACTGACCCGTCGCGGATTCCTGAAGGGAAGCGGGGTGGCCATCCTCGGCCTGCCGCTGCTCTCGTCGCTGTCGCCCTTCGCCTACGCGAAGAAGAAGTACGAGACCAAGCGCGTCGTGCTCGTCGCGTTTGCGGGCGGCGTGCGCAGCCGCGAGACCTACGAGACGCCGGCGAACGTGCCCAACCTGATGCGCATCGCGCAGCAGGGGGTGATCTGCCCCAACGTGAACGTGATGAACAACGGCCACTTCGGCGCGACGATGTCGATCTTCACCGGGCGCACGGAGTTTGCCGGGATCCGCGAGAACGAGCGCGGGGAGAACCCGACGCTCTTCGAGTACGTGCGCAAGGACAAGGAGCTGCCGGCGCAGACGGTCTGGCTCTCGACGAGCGGCGGCGCGCAGCAGCGCAACCTCGTCTACAGCTCGCACAAGGACTACGGCGAGAAGTACGGCGCCAATCTCATCGACGCGGACGGGGTCTTCAACACCGAGTTCCAGCGCGTCATCTCCTCCTTCGGCACGCCGTCCGTGCCGAGCGAGTCGGAGGAGGCGGCGGTGGCGGGCCTGCGCGGGGCGATGGCCCCGCCGCCCGCGGTCAAGGCGGGCCTCGCCAACGACCCCGAGACGATCCAGCGGCTGCAGAAGTACATCCTCGAGGAGATCTCGGGGCGCACCGCCCAGATCACCGGCCCGGGGGCGAGCGACGCCCGCGCGATCTCCGTCGCGGTCTCGGTGCTGCGCATCTTCCGGCCGACGCTGATGGGGGTCGTCCTGCAGAACGCCGATGTCGCGCACGGTTCCTACAACGCCTACGTCGAGGTCATCCGGCGCGCCGACGAGCAGCTCGGACGCCTCTGGGACTCGATCCAGGCCGACCCGGAGCTGCGCGACAGCACGACGGTGATGGTGCTCCCGGAGTTCGGGCGCGACCGCAACTTCAACCAGCGCAACGGCCTCGACCACGGCGACAACTCCCCCGAACTGCGCAAGGTCGGGATGTTCGCCGCGGGGCCGGACTTCAAGAAGGGCAAGACGATCACGAAGGACCTGAAGTCGATCGACGTCTGCCCGACGGCGTGCGAGCTGCTCGGGGCGACCTCGTCGCACTCCGACGGCAAGCTGATGAGCGAACTGCTGGTCCGGTAGGTGGCGCGTGCGCTTGGCGCAGGTGCTGCTGCTCCTGGCCCTGATCGCGGGGGTCGTGCTGGTCCGGCCCCCGTCCGCGGCCGCGGAAGGGCGGGGGGGCGAGATGGCCCAAAAGCCCGACCCGGGATGCATCTCCTGCCATGAGGGCATCGAGGAGATGCATCCGTGGGAGCCGCTCTCCTGCGTGGATTGCCACGGCGGCGACGGGCAGGTGCGCGACAAGGCGAAGGCCCACGTCCCCGGCACGCGTCCCGCGCCCAACGACGAGCGCACGGTGCCGCTGAAGTACGACCTCGCCTACCGGCGCTTCCTCAATCCGACCGACCTGCGCGTCGTCGCGGACACCTGCGGCAAGTGCCACGCGGCGGAGTGCTCGAATCTCGAGAAGTCGCTGCACGGCACGACGGCCGGCCACCTCTCCGACGGCCTCTACGAGAACGGCGTCGTGCGCGACAGGAAGCAGCGCTTCTCGATCTTCCCGGTGCGCGACGACGACGGCGACGTGCCGGCGCACGCCTACAAGTCGCTGCCCGCCATCGGCCTGCCGTCGATCTCGAGCCCGGAGCTGATCGGCAGCCACTTCAGCGACCTGCCCCGCAAGTCCTGCATGCAGTGCCACCTCTACTCGCGCGGCGTCGGGCTGCGCGGCCGCCTCGGGCAGGACGGCTGGTACCGGGGCGAGGGGTGCGGCGCCTGTCACATCCTCTACGGCCACGACGGCCTCTCGCAGAGCGGCGACCCCAACATCGACCACCTCGAGCCGGGCCATCCGGTGAAGCACCAGATGACCTCGAAGATCCCGACCGCGACCTGCACGACCTGCCACGCCCTCGATGCGAACATCGGGATGAGCTTCACCGGGGTCGCCCAGCTTCCGCCCGGCGTGCCCGGGGGGCCCGACGTGCCCGGCACCACCGACCGCCTCAGCAAGGGCCGCTTCTTCCTCAACGATCCCGCCATCTGTCCGCCGGACGTGCACTACCAGCGCGGCATGCACTGCATCGACTGCCACGACTCCTCCGACACGATGGGGGACGGCAACATCTACGGCGAGATGGAGTATGCCGTCGGCGTCTCCTGCTCGACCTGCCACGGCACCTTCACGGCGAAGGCCACCTTCGAGACGACCCGCGGCGGCACGCTGAAGCACCTGCGCTGGGAGGGCGACGAGGCGATCCTGACCGGACGGGTCACCGGCAAGGAGCACCGGGTCAAGCAGGTCGTCGACGTGCTCGACCGGCGCCACCCGGACTTCAACGCGAACGCGGCGAAGGCGATGGACCCGATCACCCACGGGCGGATGGAGTGCTACACCTGCCACAGCGCCTGGAGCGTCAACTTCTTCGGCTTCCACTTCGACCGCAACGAGCAGTTCACGCAGCTCGACATCCTCGGCGGCCAGCGGACGCCGGGTCAGGTGTCGGCGCAGGAGAAGATCTTCGCGACCTTCCGCCACTACTACCTCGGCGTCAATTCGGAGGGGCGCATCGCCCCCTATATGGTCGGCTTCTCGACGGCCGGCACCTTCCGGGACAAGAGCGGCAAGACGATCCTGCGCCAGGCCCTTCCGGTCACCGCCGCGGGCCTCTCGGGCATGACGCTGATCCACCACCAGCTCCACACGGTGCAGCCGGCCGCGCGCCACTGCGCCGAGTGCCACGGCGCCCCCTCGGTGCTCGGCACCGGCTCCGAGAACTTCCACCTCTTCCGGGACCTTTTCGTCGTCGTGGGCGACGCGGGCCTCACCGTCGCCGGCTTCGACGTCAAGAGCCCCGACAAGAGCGTCGCGATCGCGAACACGCCGCTGCCTTCGCACCCCCGCCATGTCGCGGTCGCGAACGACCCGCTCTCCGGCCGCATGAAGACCGCCTACGTCGCCTGCCGGGACGGTTCGGTGCAGATCGTCGATCTCGCCGAGCCGGTCTCCCCCAAGCGCGTCGGCGCCTTCGACGCGAAGGACGCGCGGCAGGTCCACGTGCGGGAGGGGATGCTCTTTGTCGCCGCCGGGAAGGAGGGGCTGCTGCTCGCGTCGCTGGAGAACCCGCAGCGGCCGAGGCAGGTCGCGCAGGTGCGCACGACCGAGGCGCGCGGCGTCTTCGTCGATGGCGTCCACGCCTACGTGGCCGACGGCCCCGGCGGGTTGCGCGTCGTCGACGTCTCGGTGCCGCGCAAGCCGGCGCTCGTGGCGACGCTCGACTGCAACGGCGAGGAGACCATCGCGCAGGACGCCAACGACGTCCTCGTGCACTTCCTCGCCGCGCGCCCCGACGTCGCCGGCCGGCGGCGCACGCAGGCGCGCAACGTCGCGTTCATCGCCGACGGGGAGTCGGGCCTCTACCTCGTGGACGTGACCCGGCCCCGGGAGCCGAAGACGATCCCGGTGGGGGGTCGCCGCGGCTTCCCCGGCGTTTTCCGCGGTGCCGCGCTCGCCTTCAGCAGCAGCTACGACATCGGCTCCACCGGCGGCGACATCCCCTCCCGCGAGCGCGAGTACCTCTACGTCGTCGGCACCGAGGGCAGCAGCTCGAACGGGACGCTGGTCAAGATGGAGGTCAGCGAGCCCGAGTCCGCCTATGTCGTCGCGACTCGCCGCACCGTCAACGACCCGCGGGCGGTGCGGATCGCCAGGGTCTACCAAGCCCCCTTCCTGAAGCAGTTCGCGCTGATCGCGGGCCGCGGCAACGGCGACCTCGAGATCGCCGACGTCACCGGCCGGACCAACCCGATCCCGCAGGCGGGGGCGATCGACGGCGTCGGCCCCGCCGTCGGCGTCGACCTCGAGTATCTGCCCTTGGACCGCCTCGTCGGCTTCGACGGCCTGCCCCTGAAAGACGTCAGCCACGAAGGTGCTAGACTGTTTACGTCGAAGGAGATCTCCCGGATCCTCTTCGCGGAGGTGAAGTAGTGCGTATCCTCTGGCTTGCCCCTCTCCTCGGGCTCCTCACCCTCCCCGCGTCGGCGGAGGAGAAGATCGACACGGTCTTTCGCGTCTACGATGCCGACGGCGACGGCGTGCTCAGCCGGGAGGAGATCCCCGACGAGGGGATCTTCACGAAGGCGGACAAGGACGGCGACGGCAAGGTCACGCGGATGGAGATCGCCGCCTACCTCGGGATCACGATGCCGCCGAAGGAGGGCAAGGGGGGGGCTCCGGGGGGGGAGAAGCCGCCGCAGCCCAAGGCGGAACCGAAGCCGGAATCCAAGAAGGAGGAGCAGAAGTCCGACGGCGGCATGGCGAAGGAGCCGCGGACGATCCAGGAGCGCGTGGACGACTTCTTCCGGCGCTTCGACAAGGACCTCAATCGAAAGGTCTCGAAGGAGGAGTTCCAGGCCGGCGAGGAGGTCTTTTCGAACTACGACAAGAGCCGCGACGGCAACCTCAACGAGCGCGAGGTGACGCGCTATATCAAGGACGTGATCCGCGACGCGAAACGGCGCCCGTCGCCGGACAACTTTTTCGACCTCTGGGACATGGACCGCGACCAGAAGGTCACGAGCAAGGAGTACGACGGGCCCGGCGAGTTTTTCCGGTCCTACGACCACGACAAGAACAACGTCGTCACCCTCGACGAGCTCAACATGGGCCCCGACGCGGGCCGCATGCGCGAAGGCGACGCCAAGTTCATGGCCGACGGCCCGACCGCCGCCCCGAAGACCGGCCTGCTCGAGCGCTACGACGCCAACAAGGACGGTCGCGTGACCCTCGAGGAGCTCGGCGGCGCCGAGAGCATCCTCGCCCGCCTCGACAAGAACGGCGACGGCGTCCTCTCGGGCAACGAGCTGCGCTGATCGCGCGCGGGGCGCGCGCGATCAGCGCTAAATGGCGCGATCGCGATGCTGGCGTGGGGAGGCGAGCCGCCGCGTTCGTGGGGGTCGGTCGAGGGAATGCCGCCGGTAGGCGGCGGCGCGCAGGGCTGTCCGGTGCGTGCTTTCGTCGGCCCGTCAATCTTCCTTGTCGGCGCGTACGACTTCGTGGGAGTCGACGAGGGGTGCTTGCGAGCGCGATGCTCAGTGCGAGCGTTACCGTCGGCGACGGCTGGTGCTCTTGTTGCGGCGGCTTCGCCGGCCACGTCAAGCTCATGTTCGTGAATGGCGCGGCGTTCCAGCCGGTACCGCCGGTGACGCCGGTGGGGATGGGCAGGTCTACCCGGGGCGTGGAGCTCGCATCCGTGGACGACCTGGACGAACGCCAGATCGCAGCGTGGATGAGGCAAGTCGCGGCCGTGCCCGGTGTCGGGGGCAAAAAGCGTTAGGTCAAGAGCCGGCCGCGAATGCCGAGGTCAAGTCGGAGCCGGGTGTCCGGAGCGCCGCCAGAGGTTTGTTCCGAGCCCTGCTCCGCGTCGCTCCCTCGAACCCTCAGTGTGTTCGGCCGCTCGGGACTCATCCGGGCACCCCCCGATGACACGGTGATCCGCGATGCCGGAGCTGCGCCGCTACCAAGCCGTCCGACTGCTTGCGGACGTTCCCGGGGTCGGTCACCGTCGCGGCACGCCGGGACGTGTCGTGGGCCTGAATGCGGACGATCCTGCGAATGTGGAGGTCGAATTCCACGTATACGACAGATCGAAGGACGGGCGCCAAATCGAGCGAATTGTCCGCAGGTAGGACATTGACGCACTGTCGGCCTGAGGACCTGCCGCTCACCCGCGAGCGGCGGCCCCATGCTCCCGCCCACGCCACACGCGCGCCCGCTGCTCGGGGGCTGCAGCGGCTTGTCATGCGGCTTCTAGGCGCCAGACAGCCCAGACGGCGCAGTCGGCATGACTCTCCTCGGGGTAGAGCGTTGCGAGAGCCTGGCGGATCTCATCCGCTCGCGAACAGGTGGCAACCAGGCCGGTCGGCACCAGGTCCGCGGCCTCGAACGCGCCGGCGAATCCACCACAGTTGGTCAGCGCGCTGATGGCGGTAGCCTCTTCGATCAGGTCAAAGCCCTTGAGCGCGAAGCCGGGCAGCGTCGCCGTGAGCACGTCCTTCTCGTCGGGTTCGCGAGCGAGCGCCAGGAGCTGCAGCCGCTCACGGTCCACGTCGACAGCGACACGACGCATCGCGTAGTCAGGCGTGTCGAAGCACGCGAAGATGTGGTCACCGAAGACGACATGGTCCCAGTCTTCGGCGCCAAGCGTGTCAAGCAGGCAGGGAGAAAGGCAGCCGTCCAGTCCGACGACTTCCTCAAGGTGGGTCAGCCCCGACCACGAGAGGTACTTGCTCCAGCGTTCACCATCCTGCGGCCCGAACCGCTCCGAGACGCGGAAGCCAATGCGCATTATTCTGACCAGAATCCGTCTAGCGGCTTGCCGCTCAGCCGCGAGCGGCGTCTCCCATGCTACCGCACTCGACCGCGGCGTGCTCGCCGCTCGGGGGCTGCAGCGGCTTGTCGGACGGCATTCACGAAGGCCGCGAACTCCAGATTTGCGCGGCGAGCAACACGGTCCACAGGCCGAAGAGAGCGGCGTCCCACCAAGCGGATGCCCACGCTGCGGCGACCGCGATCAGGAACGACAAGACCGCTAACACCCATGGGGTCATTCGCTCCTTCGCGCTACTGGGTGGCTTGGGAAGGAGCATATCCACGACCGACTCTGCGCGCGGCTCCCTACCATGGAGGTGATCGACGATCGATGTTCCGTCCGGCAGACCACCCCAACGCTTCCCCGTCCAGTGCCACATATCGTCGATACGAAGTTCTCTCGCCTCTTCGAACTCAGGCTCGGGGACAAAGCCCTTGGAGCGATAGAGCAGGTTCGTCGTCCGGACGCGGCCCCTGATGATCCCCTCGTCGATCCGCGCCGCCGAGACGACCAAGATGTCGCGACGAATGTCGCACGCGATGAGCCGTGAGACGATCTTGCCTTCCGGAAACTCCCGGCGGCGGGACCATCTCCGGTACCTCTCGAGCATGCTTCGCGCGCTGTTCACATTCGTTTGTCCGCCCAACCTCTACTCCAGCAGTACAAGCCTCGGGCGCTGCGCGCCCTCGCGACGGCCTCCGGCCGATCCGGATCGGGCGTAGCGGATTTGATGAGGAAGCCAGGAAGGGAGGAACCCATGAGAGCAAGGGGGAGCATTCCGGGACTCGGATGGATCGAATCCGCCCCTTCCTCGGTTCCTAGGTTCCTGGGTTCCTTCTTCCAAGCTCAAGACGAAGGCTGTGGTCCACCGCACCGCGCAGTTCCCGGTGGCATTGGGCGCGCCATCTCACCCTGAAAGGCGCGCGCGGCAACATCCTCGCGCGTCTCCGAGCGAGTTCGCCCCTGAAACCCGAACACCCTTCGAGACTTGGACCCACTCGTGGCTCATTGTATCCAGATCGCGCGACGTCCCCGTCAGCCCATCCAGATAGCGCGCGATGGGCTCGTGGCAGGGTGAGGCAGGGCGCCGCAGGTCAGGGCCCCCGCTGCCCCCCCGGCGTCCTCCCGTCCTGCCCGCGCCGCCCCGCGCGCCACCCTGCGGCGCAGCCGTCAGGCGGCGCCGCCGCGGGTGCCCTTCGTCTCTTCGTCGTCGCGTTCGACCTTGCGGGCTTGCGAGGCGCGGATTTCGCGGATGCGCTTGCCGAGGTCGGCGTCGGAGAGGGCGAGCACCTGGCAGGCGAAGACGGCGGCGTTGGTGGCGCCCGCCTTGCCAATTGCAAACGTGGCGACCGGCACGCCCGCAGGCATCTGCACGGTCGAGAGGAGCGCGTCGAAGCCTTCGAGCGGCCCTCCGGCGGCCGGGACCCCCAGCACGGGAATCTGCGCCGTAGCCGCCAGCACACCGCTGAGGTGCGCCGCCACTCCCGCGACGCCCACGAGCAACCTGAGGCCGCGTGCCGGCGCGCTCTGGGCGTACTCACGGGCCCGCTCCGGCGTCCGGTGCGCCGAGATGATGCGGATCTCGTAGGGGACCTGCGCCTCCTTCAGGAAGGCCTCCGCCCCTTCGAGTTGCGGAACGTCGTTCTTGGATCCGAGGACGAAACCGATCACGGGATTCATCGTGGTTGTTAGCCTCCCATCAGTCGCTGGGCGATCTCTTGATAGCGCCGGCTGGTCTTCTGGATGATCGCGGCGGGAAGATCGGGGGCAGGGGGGCTCTTGTTCCAGCCCGACTTCTCGAGCCAGTCGCGCACGATCTGCTTGTCGAAGCTGTCCTGCCCGCGACCGGGCTCGTACGTCTCCTTGTCCCAGTAGCGCGAGGAGTCGGGAGTCAGCGCCTCGTCGGCGAGCACGATCGTCCCGTCGGGGCGCTTGCCGAATTCGAACTTCGTATCGGCGAGCAGGATGCCGCGCTGCTCGGCGTACTCGGCCCCGGCCTTGTAGAGCGCGAGCGACAGCGCGCGCAACTTCGCCGCGGTCGCGGCGCCGACGGCCATCTCCACCTCGGAGTAGGACATCGGCATGTCGTGGCCCGTCTTCGCCTTCGTCGTCGGCGTGAAGATCGGCTCCGGCAGCCGGTCGCTCTCCCGAAGGCCGCTCGGCAGCGGCACGCCGCAGACGCTCCGGCGCTCGCGGTACTCCTTCCAGCCCGATCCGGCGAGGTATCCGCGGACCACGCACTCCACCGGGACGATCTCCAGCCTCTCGACGAACATCGTGCGCCCGCCGAGCAGCGCCTCGTGCCCCCGGACCCCCTCAGGCATCCTCGAGAGGTCGGTCGTGCGCAGGTGGTGCGGAGCGACCCCCGACAACCTGCCGAACCAGAACGAGGAGAGGCGCGTGAGCACCGCCCCCTTGCCGGGGATGCCCTGGTTGAGCACGACGTCGAAGGCGGAGAGCCGGTCGCTCGCCACGAGCAGAAGGCCGTCGCCCGCCTCGAAGATGTCGCGCACCTTCCCGGACGAGATGCGCCTGAGCCCCTTCACGTCGATTTGCAGGACCGCGTTACCCATGCGCGACAATCTACCATCGCGGGGGAGGCAGCCGGTAGACTGCGCGCGCCATGGAGGTGACGGTCCGGCACGGCCGTGTCGCCGGTCGCGTCCGCGCGCCGGGCTCGAAGTCGATCGCCCAGCGGGCGCTGCTGCTGGCGACCCGCCGCGGTGGAACGGTGCGCAACGTGCCGGAGAGCGGGGATCTGGCGCGCCTCTGCGACGGCCTGAGGGCGCTCGGCTACCGCGTGGACGAAAGCCCCGGGGCCCGCACGGTGAGCGGCACGATGTCGGGCACCGACACCCGGATCGATTGCGGCGACAACGGCACCGCGGCACGCTGCCTCCTTGCGCTCGCCTCGTTGCGGGAGGCCCGCACGATCATCGACGGCTCCGCCCGGCTGCGCCAACGGCCGGTGGGGCCGCTCTGCGAGGCGCTGCGGCAACTCGGGGCCACCGTCGAGGGGGAGGCCTTCCCGGTGGCCGTGCGGGGGCCGATCCACGGGGGCGCCGTGCGCGTCTCGACCGACGAGAGCAGCCAATTCGCGACCGCGCTCGTGCTGCTCGTGGAACGCGTGAAGGGGCTCAAGGTCCACGTGGTGGGGCGGCGATCCATCTCCTATGTGAACCTCACCGCGTTCGTGCAGCGACAGTTCGCCGACCCCTACGACGTCGAACCCGACTTCAGTTCCGCGGCAACGCTGGCGGTCGCCGCGGCGACCAGCGGGGGCGACCTGCTGCTGGAGGGGGTCTCGTTCGCGTCGCCGCAGCCCGATGCCCGGATCGTGCCGCTGCTCCACCGTGCGGGGGCGAAGGTCACGGGCGAGGGGGGGGGGATCAGGGTCGTCGGGGGGGCGCTGCGCGGCATCAGCGCCGACCTGTCGAACTCCCCCGATCTCGCCCCGCTGCTGGGCGCGCTGGGGGCCCTCGCGACGGGCGAGACGGTCGTCACCGGGGCGCCCCACCTCGCGGACAAGGAGAGCAACCGCATCGAGAGCACGGTGGCGATGGTGCGCGCCGTCGGCGGGCAGGCCGAGGCGCGACCGGACGGCTTCCGCGTCGTCGGAGGGCGGCCGCTGCGCGGCGCCGCGATCTCGTCGGCGGGCGACCATCGGATCGCGATGGCGGCGGGGGTTCTTGCGCTTTCGGTGCCCGGGGTTACGGTGGCGGACGCCGAGGCGGTAGACAAGTCCTTTCCGGGCTTTTTCGGACTGCTCGATTCGCTGACGGAGGCAACATGAAGACGGCGCGCCTCTTCCTACTCTGCTTGGCCACATCCCTCGCCCTTCCGCGGGCAGGCGAGGCCGGGGAGGGACAGATCAAGGATGCGGAACTTAAGGCGCGGCTCGCCGAGGCCGACCGGCGCATCGGGCTGGTCGCCCAGAAGCAGATGAAGGCGGAGCAGGTCATCGACGAGGCGCGCCGCGCGACCACGGCGGCGGTCTCCCCCCGGGAGAAGGCGATCCGCCACTACCTCCTCGCCCACTACACGAAAAACCTCATGCGCGAGGGCATGGCCGAGGCGCGCAAGGAGTACCACCGCGCCTGGGAGGCGTGGGCCGACTTCCCCGCCGCCTACGTCTCCGAGGCGGACCTCGCCGACCGCCTCGGGGAGAGGGAGGCGCCCCTCGCGCTGCTCGACAAGGCGTTCGCGTGCGACGAGCAGAACGTCCCGGCGATCCTGCTGCTCGCCCGGATCTCGCTCTCCGTCCGGGACTACGCGCGGGCGAAGAACCTCTGCGAGCGCGCGATGGACCTCGAGATGACCGGGGAGGGGTGCGAACTGCTGGCGACCGCGTGCAGCTTCCTCGCCGAGGACTGCTTCAACCCCGCCGAACGGCAGAAGCTGCTCGAGAAGGCGACCGCCGCGGCGGAGGCGCGCGTCGCCTTCGAGCCGGAGAGCGGCTATGCGCACCTCTTCCGCGCGAGCTACTACGTCGAGCGGGGCCAGTACGCCGCGGCGGCGAAGGCGCTGGAGGAGTCGTTGCGGGTCGTCACGGAGCCCGCCTTCCAGGCGCCGGCGCTGCGCTACCTGCTCCATGTGAACACGCGCCTCGGGCGCATGACGGCCGTCAAGGAGACGCTCGCCCGGCTGCTGAAGAGCGAGCGGGTCCAGGGCGAGGACCGCGAGAACTACGCGCGGATGCTCGAGCAGGTGGAGAAGAAGGGGGACATCGCCGTCATCATCTGGCAGATCGAGAAGACGCTCGCGATCTTCAAGAACGACGGTGTCTCCCCCTCGGTGCGGCGCGACGCGCTGAAGGAGCTGCTCGGGGTGCTCGTGAATCCCGCGGTGGCGGGGGACGAGCGCCTGCGCGAGGTGCGCGAGGAGATCATCCGGAGCGCCTTCCGCGTCATGGTGGACGCGCCCCCGGAGGTGGCCATCGAGGTGATCCGCTTCTTCCGCGCGAACCTCGCCGATCCCAGGCTTCTGCGCATCCTCGTGCACTTCGTCTACCCCTATGCGAACGACCGCATCACGCCGGAGGTGAGGCTGGAGGCGCTGCGCACCATCGCCGCCGTCTGCGGCACCGCGGCGCTGCCGACGCTCCTGCACAGCCTCCGGGACGAGTCGGGGATCGTGCAGCGGGAGGCGGATCGCGCGCTCGGGGCCCTCTGCGAGGTGCGCAGCGCGGTCGGGGACGGCCTCGACCCGTTCAGCCTGACCCAATCTAAGACGGCCCGCGCGGCCTGGCGCGCCTACGTGGCGAGCGAGGAGGGCGACCGGCGTCTCGTGGCCGCGTTGACGGAGCTGGCCGGCATCGTCGACATGGATCCGTCGCGCAACCGCGAACTGAAGGCGAATCCGGTGGCCGACCACGTCACGCAGACGGTCCTCCTCGAGAGGGGCGCGAGGTGGGGCGCGTGGTCGCGGGCGTACGACTTCCTCGTGCGCTACCTGAACAAGGAGTTCCGCCCGGTCGCCCAGCGGGACACGCCGGTCACCCCCGAGCAGCGGGAGGCGATCGTCGTGGAGATCGAGCGCTTCTGGGCCGGCAGCGGCGGAGCCCCGCTCGACTGACGGCATGCGTGCGCCGCTTGGCCTGGTCCTGCTCCTCGCCGCCTGCGCCACCACGACCGGCGGCGGCCGTGCCAAGGAGGCGGAGGAGGCCGCGCGTCCCGACGCGAAGGCGCTGGCGATCCCGACGAGGGTCGTCGCCCGGGAGGTGCGCATCGTCCTCTCGGACCACTGGCGCCCGGAGGGCAAGACGGGCGGGCTCGACCTCCAGCATCCGGACGCCTCGACGGTGGTCGCGCGGGGCGCCGCCACCTTCGAGTTGCGGGGCCTCAAGGTCGAAGCGAGCGACCTGCTCTCGCTGACCTATCTGCCCGACCACGAGAACCTGCTCGTGCACGCGCGGGAGGTGAGGCGGTTCGAGCAGGTGAAGGGCTACGGCCACCGGACCGAGGACGCGGGCATGGTGACGATGGCCAACGACCAGGTGAGCATCTTCGAGCGGTGAGAGGCGCCGGCTCCCTCCCGGGCCCGGGCGAGGCCCCATGGCGACGTGGCTCCTGGCCCTCCTGCTCCTTGCCGGGGGCGTCGAGGGCGACCTCGGCGCCGCCCTCGAGCAGTCGGAGATCGCCCGCTCCGGCCTCGGCCTCATCGCCGGCGAGGCGGGCGGACGCGTCCTGTTCGTGCACGAGCCCGACCGTCCCCTCGCGCCGGCGAGCAACCAGAAGATCCTGACGGCCGCGGCGGTGCTGCAGCGCCTCGGGGAGGGCTTCCGCTTCACGACGACGCTCGGCGCCAGCGCCCGGGGGGATCTTGTCGTCGTCGGCGGCGGCGATCCCAACCTCAGCGGGAGGTTCCACGACGGGGATGCCGACCGGGTCCTCCGCCTTCTCGCCGAGGATCTCGCCGGCCACGGCGTCATGGGGGTGGACGGCGATCTCGTCCTCGACGCGAGCCGGTTCGACGGGGAGACGGTCCATCCCGACTGGCCGAGGGACCAGCTCGACCGCTGGTACTGCGCCCCGGTCGCGGCGCTCGTGCTCAACGACTCCTGCTGGGACTGTACGGTCCTGCCGGGGCCGTCGGCCGGCGCGCCGTCCCGCCTCGTCGTGGCGCCGTCGCTGCTGAGCCCGGCCCTCTCGCTCGACTGCGTCACCGTCGCCACCGGCCACCACGTCGTGCACATCGGACGCGACGCGGAGCACGACCTCGTCGTGCGCGGCCGCATCCTCCTCTCCAGCGCCGGGGTCTCCGGCAACGTGGCGGTGCGCGACCCGGTGCTCTTCTTCGGCCAGGCGCTGCGCGCCGCGCTCGCGGCGCGGGGCATCGCGGTCGACGGCACCCTCCGCCTCGGGCGCGAGCCCATCGTGCGCCCGCTCCTCCTCACGCATTCGCCGCTCGACCGCACGCTGAAGGTGATGCTGACCCAGAGCCAGAACCTCTATGCGGAGTGCTGCTTCAAGCTGCTCGGCGAGGGCAGCTTCGCCTCCGCGTCCGAGGGCGCGCGCGCCGCCCTCCGCGATCTGGGCGTCCCCACCGGAGGGCTCGACGTGCGCGACGGCAGCGGCCTCGCGCGCACCAACCGCGCGACGGCCCGGGCGCTCTACGCGACGCTCCAGGCGCTGCGCGACCGCCCGCTCTTCGTCGACGCCCTGCCGGCCGGGGGCGAGGGCACGCTCGAGCGGCGCTACAGGGAGCTCGGTCCGCGGGTGCGCGCGAAGACCGGCACGATCTCGGGAGTCAGCGCGCTCTCCGGGTACGTGACCGGCCGCGGCGGACAGCGCTACGTCTTCGCGATCCTCGCGAACGGCAGCAGCGTCGCGAACGCGCGCCGCCTGCAAGACCTCGTCGTCCGCGCGCTCGCGAACGCACCGTGACGACGCTGGAGCGGGCCGTGCACCTCGCCCGGGGCGCAGGAGAGATCCTGCGGCGCCGGTTCGGCCACCTGCGCCGCGCCGACGCCGAGCGGAAGGAGGGCGTGCGCCGCGACCTCGTCAGCGCCGCCGACGTCGAGGCGGAGCGCTTCATCGTCGAAGGCCTCCCGCCGGGCGACGACATCCTCGGCGAGGAGGGGGCGCGTCGCGACCGCGGCGCCGACCGCTGCTGGGTCGTCGACCCCCTCGACGGCACCGTCAACTTCCTGCACGCGATCCCCTTCTGGTGCGTCTCGATCGGCGTCGTCGAGCGGGGGGCCCTCGCCGCGGCCGTCGTGCACGCGCCCGCCCTCGGCGAGACCTACACCGCGGAGGCGGGCAGGGGCGCGCGGCGCAACGGCGAGCCGATCCGCGTCTCGCAGACCGCCGACCTGCGCGACGCGGTGCTCGCGACCGGCCTCGCCTACCGGCGCAACGAACTCCCCGACCACAACCTCGACAACATCCAGGCGGTCGCGATGGCCTGCGCCGACCTGCGCCGCCTCGGCGCCGCGGCGCTCGACCTCTGCTGGGTCGCCGCGGGCCGCCTCGACGGCTTCTGGGAACTGCACCTAAACGCGTGGGACGTGGCGGCGGGCGCGCTGATCGTGCGCGAAGCCGGCGGGGAGGTGAGCAGTTTCGGGGGGGCGGGGGGGGTCGACGCGCTGCTCCACGGCAAGAACCTCGTCGCGAGCAACGGCCTGCTGCATGGCGCGATCCGCGAGCGGCTCGCCCCCCTCCGCGGCCTCCCCTGAAGCGCCAGACCGATGGATCTCGTCGTCAAGGGTGCGCGCGAGCACAATCTCAAGGGGGTCGATCTCACGATCCCCCGCGGCACGCTCGCGACGATCACCGGCGTCTCGGGCTCCGGCAAGTCGTCGCTCGCGTTCGACACGATCTACCGCGAGGGGCAGCGGCGCTTCCTCGAGTCGCTGTCGTCCTATGCGCGCCAGTTCCTCGGCGGCATCGACCGGCCCAAGGTCGAGCACGTCGAGGGGCTCTCCCCGGCGGTCTCGATCGACCAGAAGACGGTCTCGCGCAACCCGCGCAGCACCGTCGGCACGATCACCGAGATCTACGACTACCTGCGGTTGCTCTACGCGCGCCTGGGCGAGCCGGGGTGCCCGGAGTGCGGGAAGCCCGTGGCGGCGCAGTCGGCCGAGCGCATCGTCGCGCGCATCCTCGAGGCCTTTCCGGGCCGCAAGGCGGTGCTGCTCGCGCCGATGGTGCGCGATCGCAAGGGGGAGTACAGGAAGGAGCTCGAGGATCTGGTGCGCGACGGCTTCCTGCGCGCGCGCATCGACGGCGCCCTCGTCGAGCTGGAGGCGGGCATGCGCCTCGCCCGCTACGAGCGGCACACGATCGAGATCGTCATGGACCGCCTCGTGGTCAAGGAGGAGGCGCGCGGGCGCCTCGCGGAGGGCGTCGAGCGGGCGCTGGAGCGCGGCGGCGGATTCGTGAATCTGCTGATCGACCAGGAGTACCACGCGTTCAGCCGCCACCTGCACTGCGTCGCGTGCGGCGTCGACCTCCCGGAACTCGAGCCGCGGCTCTTCAGCTTCAACTCGCCGCGCGGGGCGTGCCCGGAGTGCAGCGGCCTCGGGACGACGCGCAGCATCGACGAGCGCAAGCTGATCGCCGATCCCGCGAAGTCGATCCGCGACGGCGCGCTCGGCGTGATGACGAAGACCGGCCACATCACCTACGCGTCGGTCCGCGTCGACGAACTCGCCGAACTCGTCCCGGTGGACAAGCCGTGGAACCGGCTCACCGACGCGCAGCGCCAACTCGTGCTGCACGGCGCCGAGGGCGCACAGGTCTCCCGGAAGCGCACGTGGAGCACGGCGCGCTTCGAGCTCTCGCTGGCCGACCGCGTGCCCTACGCGGGCATCCTGCCGCGCATGGAGCAGGCGTGGCGCGAGCGGGCGAGCAAGGGCGTCGAGCGCTTCCTCTCCGAGCTTCCCTGCACGGCCTGCCGCGGGCGGCGCCTGAAGCCCGAGGCGCTCGCCGTCCGCTTCCGCGGCCACGCGATCGACCACCTCGTCTCGAGGAGCGTCGCGGACGCGCGGGCGCTGCTCGCCGGCGTCGAACTCGCGGGCAACGACCTCCTGATCGGCCGCGAGATCCTGAAGGAGCTGCTCGCGCGGCTCGCCTTCCTCGAGGAGGTGGGCCTCGACTACATCACGCTCGACCGGAGCGCGGCGACGCTCGCCGGCGGGGAGGCGCAGCGCATCCGCCTCGCGACGCAGGTCGGCGCGGGGCTGAAGGGGGTCACCTACGTGCTCGACGAGCCGAGCATCGGCCTGCACCCCCGCGACAACGCGCGCCTGATCCGGGCCCTGCAGCGGCTGCGGGACATGGGCAACACGGTGCTCGTCGTCGAGCACGACGATGAGACGATGCGCGAGAGCGACTACCTCGTGGATGTCGGCCCTGGGGCCGGCCGCGAGGGGGGCAGGATCGTCGCCGCGGGCTACCCGGACGAGGTCTGGAAGGTCGAGGAGTCGCTGACCGCGGGCTACCTGCGCGGCGACCGCGCGATCCCGGTGCCCGCGGCGCGCCGCGAGCCGAAGGGGTGGCTCGTCGTGCGCGGCGCGCGCCAGCACAACCTGCGCGGCATCGATGCGCGCTTCCCCCTGGGCGTCTTCGCCTGCGTGACCGGCGTCTCCGGGTCGGGGAAGTCCTCGCTGGTCAACGACGTGCTGCGCCGGGCCCTCGCGCGCGAGCTGCAGGGCAGCGAGGAGACGCCGGGCGACCACGACTCCATCGAGGGCAGCGGGCAGATCGACAAGGTGATCGAGATCGACCAGACGCCCATCGGCCGCACGCCGCGCAGCAACGCCGCGACCTACACGAAGCTCTTCGACGACGTGCGCGACCTCTTCGCGCTGCTGCCCGAGGCGCGCGCGCGCGGCTACAGGAAGGGGCGCTTCAGCTTCAACGTGAAGGGGGGGCGCTGCGAGAGCTGCCTCGGCGCCGGCGTGCGCACCGTCGAGATGCAGTTCCTGCCCGATGTCGAGGTCGCCTGCGAGGAGTGCGGCGGCCGGCGCTTCAACGAGGAGACGCTCGAGATCCGCTTCAAGGGCCGGAGCATCAGCGACGTCCTCGACATGACCGTCGCGGAGGCGTGCGACGTCTTCCGCGACCACCCGCGCCTCTCGCGCATCCTCGACACGCTGCACGGCGTCGGCCTCGGCTACATCGCCCTCGGGCAGCCCGCGACGACGCTCAGCGGCGGCGAGGCGCAGCGCGTCAAGATCGGCCGCGAACTCGGCCGGCCCGGCACCGGCAGGACGCTCTACGTGCTCGACGAGCCGACGACCGGGCTCCACCACGAGGATGTCGCCCACCTGCTCGGGAGCCTGCAGCGCTTCGTCGAACGCGGGAACTCCGTCCTCGTCGTCGAGCACAACCTCGACGTCATCAAGAGCGCCGACTACCTGCTCGATCTCGGGCCGGAGGGGGGCGCGGGGGGAGGGGAGATCGTCGCCTCCGGCACGCCGGAGGAGATCGCGCGACACGCGGGGAGCCACACCGGACGCGCGCTGGCGCCGGTGCTCGAGCGGACGCGCCGCGGCCCCCCGCGCCGCGCGCGACGGAAGGAGCCGCCGGCGCGCGATCTCGTCGTCACCGGCGCCCGGCTGCACAATCTCAAGGGCATCGACGTGCGCGTGCCCGCCGACGCGATCACCGTCGTCACCGGGCCGTCGGGCTCGGGCAAGACTTCGCTCGCCTTCGATACGATCTTCGCCGAGGGGCAGCGCCGCTACGTCGAGTCGCTCTCGACCTACGCGCGCCGCTTCCTCGGGCGCATGGACAAGCCGCCGGTGGACACGATCAGCGGGCTCGGGCCCGCGATCGCGATCGACCAGCGCAACGCGAGCCGGAATCCCCGCAGCACCGTCGCGACGACGACGGAGATCCACGACTACTTCCGGCTTCTCTTCGCGCGGGCGGGCACGCCGCGCTGTCCGGTCTGCGCCAAGGCCCTCGAAGCCCGCTCGCCGTCGGTGGAGGCGGGAAGGCTGCTGCGCGACCGCCGCGGCAAGCGCCTTGTGGTCCTCGCGCCGCTGAAGGAGGTGGATCCCGAGCGGCTCCGGCGCGAGGGGTACACGCGCCTCTGGATCGACGGCGCGGAGGTCCCCCTCGGGCCGGTGGAGGGGGCGGCGCATCTGGTGATCGACCGCCTCGAGGCGAAGTCGAAGGCCCGCCTCGCGGAGGCCCTCGCCGCCGCCTACCTCGCCGGCCGCGGCGTCGCCGCCATCGCCGAGCCGGGCGGGCCGCCCGAGCCCTTCACCGAGCGCCCCGGCTGCGTCGAGCACGGCGTGATGCTCCAGGGCGCCACCCTCGAGCCGCGCATGTTCTCGTTCAACAGCCACCACGGCGCCTGCGCGCGCTGCAACGGCCTCGGGCTCGTGCAGCGCGCCGACCCGACCAAGGTGATCCGCCATCCGCACAAGACCTTCCGCGGCGGCGCGTTCGGCGGGGGTGCGGCGAGCTACCTCGCCGAGTCGAAGTGGTATCGCGCGCAGGTGGAGGCGGTGGCCAAGGCGCATGCGCTGCCGCTCGAGACGCCGATGGGGGCGTGGACGTCGGGCCAGATCGCGGTCCTCTTCGACGGCACCGGGGATCGGCTCTACAGGATCGTCAAGCGGATGCGCAGGCCCGGCGGCAAGTCCTTCCGGCTGCGCTCGGAGACCGAGTGGAAGGGCGTCTCGGCGATCCTCGAGGACTGGTACCGCCGCAGCAGCGGGGGGCGCTGGACCGAGCGGATCGCCGCCGCGATGAGCCCGGTGACCTGTCCCGCCTGCGAGGGCGGGCGGCTCTCGCCGCTCTCGCGGGCGGTCACCGTCGGCCGCTCGATGCGGCTGCCCGACCTCGGGCGCCTCACCGTGGGCGAGGCGCGGGAGTTCTTCGCGAAGCTCAAGCTGCCCGCGAAGAGCGAGGAGATCGTCCGGGAGGTGCGGCGAGAGATCGACGCGCGGCTGCGCTTCCTCGACGACGTGGGCCTGCGCTATCTCACGCTCGACCGCGGCACCGCGACGCTCTCCGGCGGCGAGGCGCAGCGCATCCGGCTCGCGACGCAGATCGGCAGCGGGCTCGTCGGCGTCGTCTATGTGCTCGACGAGCCGACGATCGGCCTGCACCCCCGCGACACGGCGCGGCTGCTCGACTCGTTGCGGGGGCTGCGCGACCTCGGCAACACGGTGCTGCTCGTCGAGCACGACCGGGACACGATCCGCGCCGCCGACCACGTGATCGACCTAGGGCCGGGCGCGGGCAAGCACGGCGGCCACGTCGTCTTCCAGGGCCCGGTGAAGGAGCTGCTCGCCCGGAAGGGGCTGCCGACGGCGGACTTCGCCTCGGGCCGGCGCGCTCTCGTGCGCCCCCCCCCGCGGCCCCCCCCCGACCGCTTCGTGCAGGTGCGTGGCGCCCGGGCGCACAACCTCAAGCGGATCGACGTCCGCCTCCCCGTCGCGCGGCTGAGTTGCATCACCGGCGTCTCGGGTGCAGGGAAGTCGAGCCTTCTCTTCGACGTGCTGCGCGACGCCGCGGAGAAGAAGGAGGGGGTCCCGGGGGAGGTCCTGGGTCTCGAGCGTTTCGGCACGGTCTATGTCGTGGACCAGATGCCGATCGGCGTGACGCCGGCGAGCAACCCGGCGACCTATACGAAGGCCTTCGATCCGATCCGGACGCTCTTCGCGCAGGTGCCGGAGGCGCGCATGCGCGGCTACGAGGCGAGGCGCTTCTCGTTCAACCGGGCCGGGGGCCGCTGCGAGGCGTGCGAGGGGCGCGGCTCGGTGAAGGTGGAGATGCACTTCCTCGCGGATGTCTGGGTGCCGTGCGAGGAGTGCGACGGACGGCGGTACGGGCGCGAGACGCTGGAGGTGAAGTACAAGGGCAAGTCGATCGCGGACGTGCTCGCGATGGAGATCGCCGAGGCGCGCGTGTTCTTCGACAACATCCCGGCGGTGGCGCGGGTGCTCGGCACGCTGGACGACGTCGGCCTCGGCTACCTCGCGCTCGGGCAGTCGGCGACGACGCTCTCCGGCGGCGAGGCGCAGCGGGTGAAGCTGGCGGCCGAACTCGCGCGGCGCGCGCGCACGGAGGTGCTCTACCTGCTCGACGAGCCCACCTGCGGGCTGCACGCGACGGATGTCGAGAAGCTCGTGGCCGTGCTGCACCGGCTCGTCGACCAGGGGCACACCGTCGTCGTCGTGGAGCACAACGTCGAGTTCCTGCGCACCGCCGACTGGATCGTCGACCTCGGGCCGGAGGGCGGGGACGCGGGGGGGAACCTCGTCGTGGAGGGCCCGGTCGAGGCGGTGATCGCCTGCGAGGCGAGCCACACGGGGCGCTCGTTGCGTTAGGATGGCGGCCCCCAGGAGGGTCTCCCCAATGCGCCGAATCGCGCTCCTGCTCGCGCTGCTCGCTCCCGCCGCCGTGGCCCAGGAGTGGAGCCCCTTCCTCGAGTACAAGGCGGACATCGAGAAGTCGGAGCCTCCCCCCTGGATGAAGGAGGGCACGCGGCTCTGCTGGGAGGTGGCGAGCAGCGCGTATGCCTCGGCCACGCAGCCGAGGGACACGCCGCACACCTCGGGCGCAGGCATCCTGACGGGCGACATCGTGAGCCTCGTCGGCCGCCAGGCGGTCATCGCGACCCGGGTGCAGGTCTACAACGACGGTTGGACGGGGCAGCGCGCGCTTGCCGCGGTCAGCGTCGAAGCCGGGTACGTCGCGGCGGCCGCGAACGGGGGCAAGTACTGGGTGCACCCGGACATCCTCGCGAAGGCCTTCCGCCACTGGCCCGTCGTCAAGCCGGACGATCAGGGGGCGTTCACCAACTGGGCGGCGACCCGGGGCCCCTACGAGTGGAACGGACGGCAGGTGATGGCGATGCAATGGACGCTCGGCGGCGGCAAGTACGTCGAGTACGAGCGCTACGTCTACGACGAGAAGACGGGGATCCTGCTCTTCCAGATGAGCGCGCCGAAGAAGACGACGGCGGACACGCGGCAGGCGACCTCCGTCTACAAGTTCCTCTCCGTCCGCGACCGGCAGCTCCCGTGGGCGATGGGCCGGCCCCCGGCGTGGCTCGCGCGCATCGCGGCCTACGAGTACTCGGGGCGCATCGTTGTCGAGATCCCCGGCCTGCCGCCGCAGGCGATGCCGATCAGCGCGATGCTGACCCGGGCGACGGTGGGCAACAACTTCATCACATGGAAGTACGCGCCCGATCCGAACACGCCCGGCGGGGCCGCGGCCGACATGGGGGGGGAGCGCGTCGCGGGACCGACGCAGACCGGCGGGCTCTGGCTGCCCCCGCTGGAGATCCCCAAGCTCCGCCAGGGGATGCGCGTGGACCGCGACGAGACGCTCGGCGCGACGGTCACCGTCTCGTACGTCGGACCCAGCAACTACGGCCGCAACATCGTGCAGATCACCGAGGACGCGTCGGGCTACACGCAGTACTGCGACTACGAGCGCGAGACGGGCATCCTGCTCGCCGTCCAACTCAGGGACAAGATCCTCAACAAGACGACCGAGGTCTACTTCACCGGCAAGCGGCGCGGTAACGCCGCGCCGGGGGGAGGATAGCCGTGCGCCGCCTGCTCGCGCTCCTGCTGATCGCCGGGCTCCTCCATGCGGAGGAGTGGACCGGCGAGTTCGTGCACCCGCACATCGCCGTGACGCTCAAGGCGAGCGGGAGCCTCTACGAGGGCACGCTGACCGTCCGGGGCAAGCCCTTCCCGCTGCGCGCCACGGTGCGCGACGGCAAGCTGGAGGGGAGTTTCGTGGCGAACGGGAGCGCGTTCCGCGTCAGCGCGACGCTCTCGGGCGACACGATGACGCTTCTCAACGAGGGCCGGAGCTACGAACTCAAGCGCAAGAAGGAGGCCGTCAACCCCTTCGACGAGATCGAGGCACCCACGCCCCCCGCCCCGGTTCCGCCGCCGCAACCCCCCCCGCAACCCCCGCCGCAGCCGCCCGCGCCGGCCCCCGAGCCCCCTCCCGTGGCCCCCGCGGCGGCGACGCCGCAGCAGGCGCAGGCCATCGCCACCCTGAAGGCGCTCGCCCCGGCGCCGGATCCGCAGCGGCGGTGGACGATCCTCGTCTACCTCGACGCCGACAACAACCTCGAGGGGGATGGTCTCAACGACCTGAACGAGATGGAGGCGGCGATCCCGGCGACCGGGGTCGAGATCCTCGCACTGATCGACCGCGCCAAGGGGTTTTCGAACGCCGACGGCGACTGGACCGACGCGCGCCTGCTGCGCGTGCGTCCGGACCCGGACCGCGAGAAGGTGCAGTCGCCGATACTCGCGCGACTCGGCGAGCTGAACATGGGCGACGCGGCCCTGCTCGCCGCGTTCGCCGAAGGCGCCTTCCGCGCCTACCCGGCGCCGCGCCGGATGCTCGTCATGTGGAACCACGGCGGCGGCTGGGCGTCGATGGCGTCGGATGACGACGACGGCGCGGGCGGACACGACGGGCTCAACTTCCCGAAGATGCGTGCCGCGCTGACCGCGGGCCTGCGCGGTGCCGGTGTCGCCCGGCTGGACATCCTCGGCTTCGACATGTGCCTGATGGCGCAACTCGAGACGGCCGTCGAGGCGGCGCCCTTCGCTCGCTACATGGTCGCCTCGCAGGCGCTCGAGCCGGGCGACGGCTGGCCCTACGACCGCGTGCTGCCCCTCTTCGCGGACGCGGCGGCGGAGCCCGGGGCCGTCGCCCGCGCGATCCCGAAGGCCTTCGACGAGGACTACGACGCGAAGAAGAAGAGCGAGACGACGCTCAGTTGCCTCGATCTAGACCGGGTGCGCGATGTCGTCGCGGCGCTCGACCGCCTCGTGACGCGTCTCGAGCCCGTGATGGAGCGCGCCTGGCCGGTCACGGCGCGGGCGCTCTTCTTCTCCGAGAGCTACATGGGCCGGTCGGACTTCCGCAGCGGCCACGGGGGTGTCAACAGCCTCGACCTGATGGATCTGCTGAGGCGGATGCGCCACAACCTCCAGCCCTTCCCCGCGGAGGCGGAGTACGCCGCGCTCGCCCAGGCCTACGGCGCCCTCGTGCTCTCCTCCCACGTGAACGCCGACCGCCGCCTCAGCACCGGCGTCAGCATCTACGGCCCCGTTTCCGAGGCGTCGCTCAACCCGGAATACGACGCCACCGCCTTCGCGCAGCAGAGCCGGTGGCCCGCGTTCCTGCGCGGCCTCTACGCGCTCCAGAAGCGGGACGTGACGCCGCCGGTGATCAAGAAGACGCGCGTGCTCGACGGCGCGGGCAACGAGGTCGGCGCCGTGAAGCCGCTCGGAGGCAACCAGTTCGAGGGCATCATCGAGGGCAAGAACATCATCTGGACGATGGCGCAGGACGGCATCAGGAGCCCGGAGCGGGGCGGCCTCCGCACCTTCGCGCGCACGATGCTCCTCGACGACCTCTGGATCCTGCGCTACGAGAAGGCGGAGAAGGAGGCCGTCCATTCCCTCGACCTGCTGCTTCCCGAGTACAACGACGGCGAGACGAAGGTGCGGACGGAGTTCGACGGCCTCACCTTCCAGATCACGAACGGACAGGACCGGGTGCGCGCGACCCTCGACGTCTCCTCGATCGATCCGGGTGCCGGCATCACCGCGAGGGTGCTCGTGGAACACCCCTCGCTCGGGGGCAACCCGGTGCAGGCGGTGGCCGTCTTCGACCGGCGGGAGTGGACGATCCGGAAGCTGCTGCTCCTGAACCAGACCCCGGACGGCAAGATGCAGCCCCGCGAGGTCGACCTCCAGAGCATGCCCGCCGACGTGAAGCTCTACGGCGTGGAGGAGTACGTGAAGCCCGACGGCTCGGTCGAGAACGTCGCGGAGGCGCCGATGACGTGGGGGACCGGGATCCGCCTCGTCGCGCTGCTGGTCGAGCCAGGCGACTACGAGGCGATCCTCACCGTCGAGACGATGGCCGGCGTCTCGTCCGTCTCCCGCTTCGCCTACAAGGTCGAACGCGACGAGGATCTCGAAAAGTGGGCGAAGGGGTGGGACTACTACAAGCCCGAGCACCTGATCGGCACCTGGGACCTGAACGTGCTGGACGAGGCGGGCAAGCCCAAGCCGGTCGGGCGCACCTACAAGATCCGCAAGCACGAGACCGAGGCGGGCCGATTCCACGCCGACGTCGAGGGGCCGGGGCAGGGGGAGCGCCACACCGAGACGTGGGACCCCGATCTGGCCGGCTTCCCGATCATCAAGATGTTCACCTTCGCCGACGACGAGGAGGGGCTGCTGATCGTGCCCGCCGTCTTCGCGATCAGCGACAGCACCGCCAAGATCCTCGGCAAGATGATCGACCTCGGCGGGGCGATCTGGGTCTGGATCAAGCGCGAGCCGGTCAAGAGCGACCTCGAGCGCATCCAGCCCGTCGAGACGCCGGAGCCCGAACCGCTGCGCTAGCCGTGCGGCGGGCACGCCCCCTCCTCGCCGTCGGCCTCGTTGCGGTCGCGGTCGCCCTGCTCGGCGACCGGGCGGCCGGGGCGCTCCGGTACGAGCGGCAGGCGGTCCTCGAGGGTCAGGTCTGGCGCCTCCTGACCTGCCACCTCGTGCACCTCGGCTGGAGCCACCTGCTGCTGAACCTGACCGCCGGGGCGCTGGTCGCGGCGGTCCTGCGCTCCTTCGCGTTCGCCCGGGTGCTCCTTCCTGCGGCCCTCGGGGTCGGCCTCGGGCTGCTGCTCCTCTCCCCGGGAGTCGGCTGGTATGTCGGCCTCTCGGGGGTCCTGCATGGGCTTCTCGCCTGCGGCGCCTTCGCTGCGGGCCTTGCGGGAAACTGGGGGGGCTGGGGGGCCCTCGCCCTGCTCGCGGTCAAACTCGCCTACGAGGGCCTCTGGGGTCCTTTCCCCGGTTCAGGCAACCTCGCCGGAGGCCCGGTAGTCCTCGAGTCCCACCTCTACGGGACGCTGGCCTCCCTCCCCCTCGCCCCCCTCCTTCGCCGTAACCAGTTGCGATGACCAGCGTTAGGGGCTGTCGCCCCGCGCGATGATCCCTCTGGTACAGTAACGGGTTCTATGGACTCATAGGGTCTCCACGTCGCTCGGAGGCTCGCTGGGCCAGCGCCAGCATGGACGTCAACCCCCAAAACCCGCTGATCGTCCAGAGCGACCACTCCGTCCTCGTCGAGGTGGACGGGCCCCGGTACGCCGATGCGCGCGACGCGCTGGGCGCCTTCTGCGAACTGATCAAGTCCCCCGAGCACATCCACACCTACCGGATCACGCCGCTCTCGATCTGGAACGCCTCCGCCGCGGGGCACAGCGCCGAGGAGATGGTGAGCGCGCTGACCGGCTTCGCGAAGTACCCGGTGCCGCAGAACGTGCTGCGGGACATCCGCGACTATGCGGCTCGGTACGGCCGTGTCCGCCTGCTCCGGGAGGGGGATCTGCTCGTGCTGGAGAGCGACGACGAGGCGCTCGTGCGCGAGGCGTGGGCCAACGCGGTCGTGAAGAAGTTCCTGCTGGAGCGCCTCTCGCCCTTCCGCGTCGCGGTCGACCCCGCGATGCGCGGGCACGTGAAGCAGGCGATGATCCGCATCGGCTACCCGGTCGAGGATCTGGCGGGCTATGTCGAGGGGGGGGCGCTCGAGATCGCGCTCGCGGAGAGCAACGGGTTCCGCGTGCGGCCCTACCAGGCGGCGTCGGTGGACGCCTTCTGGGCGGGCGGCAGCGCGAAGGGGGGCTCGGGCATCATCGCGCTGCCCTGCGGGGCCGGGAAGACGATCGTCGGCATGGCGGCGATGGCGCGGATCGGCCGCAAGACCCTCATCGTCACGACGAACCTCACCGCGGTGCGCCAGTGGCAGCGCGAGCTGAGGGAGAAGTGCCTGCTCGGCACCGATGCCATCGGCGAATACACCGGCGAGAAGAAGGAGATCCGGCCGGTCACCGTGACGACCTACCAGATCCTCACCTACCGCCGCGCGCGCACCGAGCCCTTCGTGCATCTCGAGCTCTTCCGGGGCAACGACTGGGGGTTCATCATCTACGACGAGGTCCACCTGCTGCCCGCGCCGGTCTTCCGCGTGACCGCGGAGATCCAGGCGACGCGGCGGCTGGGACTCACGGCGACGCTGGTGCGGGAGGATGGCAAGGAGGACGAGGTCTTCACGCTGATCGGCCCCAAGCGGTACGACGTGCCGTGGAAGATCCTCGAGCGGCAGGGGTTCATCGCGCAGGCCTCCTGCATCGAGGTCCGGGTGCCGATGCACGAGGAGGAGCGCATGCGCTACGCCGGGGCCGACCGCCGCACCAAGTTCCGCCTCGCCTCCGAGAACCGGCGCAAGCTGGACACGATGATGCGGCTGTTGCGGCGCCACGAGGGGGATCTCGTGCTCGTGATCGGGCAGTACCTGCGGCAACTCCAGACCGTCGCGAGGATCACCGGGGCGCCGATCATCACGGGCCAGACCCCCAACGACGTGCGCGCGGACCTCTATGGGCGGTTCCGCAAGGGGGAGATCCGGACGCTGATCGTCTCGAAGGTGGGCAACTTCGCGATCGACCTGCCCGACGCCAGCGTGCTCGTGCAGGTGAGCGGCACCTACGGGAGCCGGCAGGAGGAGGCGCAGCGCCTGGGGCGCATCCTGCGCCCGAAGGCCGACGGCGGGGCGGCGCACTTCTACAGCCTCGTCACGCGCGACACCCTCGACCAGGACTTCGCGCAGAACCGGCAGCTCTTCCTGACCGAGCAGGGCTACAGCTACCGGATCCTCGACGACCGGGAGGTGGCGTGACCCCCGACGGGAAGCGGCGGCGCGCCCCCGTGCTGACGCTGAAGAAGCACCTCGAGGCGTCCACCCACGCCGATCTGCTGGAGTTCCTCCGCTTCTGGGCGCCGCACGAGAAGCACCGCAACGGGCGGACCGCGCTCTCGCGCAAGCTCTACCGCCTGATGAGCGACGAGAACACGGTGTACGCGAAGGTGGACCTCCTTTCGGAGAAGGTGCGCCTCGTGCTGCTCGCGCTGCTGCGGAAGCAGAACTACACCAGCGACCTGCAGGGGCTCTTCCGGGGCATGGAAGGGCTGATGATGGAGTTCTACGAGGGGGAGGCGGCGCTCACGGCCCTCTCCCGCCGCGGCTTTGTCCGCATCAGCCGCGCGCAGGAGTGGCTGCACTACGGGCGCAGCGCCTACTCGATCCCGCGCGAGTCGGCGCTGGTCATGCGGGGGCTCGCGGGCGCCGACCGGCGCCCCCTCGACCAGATCTTCCTCCATGCCCGCTACCGCCCCTCCGACGTCGAGGCCTCGATCGACGGCGCCGGGCCCGCGCCGCTGCCCCCCTCGGTCCGCACGGCGATCGCCTCGCTGCCCGGCCGCGACCTGCAGGCGGTCGCCGAGGAGGCGATCACGCGGTACGGCGGCCTCTGGACGCGCCACGAGTTCGTCCAGCGCCACGAGGGCCGCCCCCTCGCGTGGGAGAGCGCCCGCTTCCTCGACGCGTTCGGCGCGGCGGGCCTCGGCACGGTGGGGCACGTGGACCTGCGCGAGCGCGGCATCGGCATCGACGACGACGTGCTCAGCATCTACCACGAGGCCGTCGTGGGCTATGTGGAGGAGTTGCGCGGGGAGCCGCTGGTCCACGACCTCGTGGTCCATGCCCGGGGGGACCTGCAAAGCGACCTGCGGACGGCGCTCGAACTGGTCGAGGAGGCGCCGGTGCGGGTCGCCAAGGAGGGGTCGGTCTACAAGGCGGCGCGGGCGCGCCTCGCCGAGCGCCTCCAGTTCCAGCTCCAGCCGCTTCTCGATCGCGAGGAGATCGCGAGTCGTGTCCTGCTGCTCGCCCGCTCGCAGGGGCTCGTCGCCGAGTCGGAGCAGGGGGAGCTGGCCGTGACCGCCCGCGGGGAGGCGTGGCGCGAACTCCCGCTCGTCGAGCAGGTCCGCGCGGCCTACGGCCTCCTGCTCGACGCGGAGGGCGCGACGCTGCGCACGCTGCACCTGAGGCAGGTGGCGCCGGTCCTGCTCTCTCTGCTGACGGCGCCGGAGCAGAAGGGGCGCTGGTGGCCCGGCGTCACGCTGGGCATGATCGCGCGCAACCGCTACCTGCTCGACCTGGCGCAGGGCGATCCGCAGAGCCCCCACGCCCCCCTGAACATCCGCCACGGCGCCCTCACCGAACTCGGGCAGGCGGCCCAGGACCTCGCGGTGCGCGACCTGTTCGCCCTGGGCCTCGTCGAGGTGGCGCTCCGCGGGCAGGAGCCGGTGGGCGTGCGGCTGAGCGCCCTCGGCCGCCGCGTCCTGCTGGGCGAACGGGGGGTCGGCCCGGGCGAGAGCAGGCCGCTGATCGTCAACCCGGACTTCGAGATGCTGCTCCTGCCGGAAGGGGAGGTCGAGGAGCTGCTCTACGCCCTCGACCGCCTCGCCACGCGCACGCGCACAGGCGAGGTCGTCCAGCTCCGCCTCGACCGCGAGCGCGTCGAACGGGCCGCCGCCCGCGGGATGTCGGCGGAGCAGATGCTCGCGACGCTCGCGGACCACAGCCGCGCGCCGGTGCCGCAGAACGTCGCCTACTCGCTGCGCGAGTGGGCGGGCGGCGTGCGCACCGCCTCGCTGACGCGCGGCATCCTCTTCACCGCGAGCGATCCCAAGGTGATCGATACGGTCGTCCGCCATCCGACGCTGGGCGCCTGCGTCGCGAAGGTCGTGGATGCGCAGACGATCTTCCTCCACGAGCGGGCGCTCGAGCGCCAGGTCGCGCAGGAGCTGCGCGCGCTGGGGATCCACATCCGATGAGAGTGGCCTCGCTGCTGCTGCCGCTGCTGATGGCGCCGCCGGATCCGCTGCTCGACGCGTCGCGGCACGTGCGCGAGGAGGCGATCACCGAATTGGCCCTTCGCGGGCCCCCGACGCCGGAACTGCTGGCGAGGCTCGACGACGCCGACCTCCGCCGCGTCGTCGGGGTCGCGGCGGCGCTGGAGCGGAGGGGGGACAAGACGGCCCTTCCCGCGCTGCTCCGCCTCGCGGACGGTGTCGAGGGGGTCGGGGGGAGGGCGGGTGCCGAGGCGCTCGTCTCGATCGCGTTTGCGTGCGACGTGCAGGTCGACGACCTCGTGCCTCCGGAGGCGGTGCGGGCGGGTCGGCGCATCGACGGGGCGATCGGGCGCCGGGTGGCGGCGCTGCTCGAGTCGCTCGGGCCCGGGGCAAGCGCGGACCGGCCGCAGCAGTACCGGCCTCTCTTCGCCGGGGGCGGCCGGAGCGCCGCCGCCCTCGAGGCGCACCTCGCGGACCCGGCGGGCGGCCCCTCCCGCGCCTCCGCGCTGACGATCCTGATCCGGTTGACCGGCCTCACCCCGCTGCCCCGCTGCGTCGCGCTGCTCGAGGACGCCGAGGCACAGGTGCGCGCCTCGGCGGCCTTCGCGATCCTCGGAAGCGGCGACCGGGACGCCCTCGCGCGCATCGCCGCGCTCGCCGAGGAGGCCTCCGATCTCGAGCCCGCGCTGCAGATCGCGGTCTTCCGAGCCATCCGGCGCACGGGCATGCTCGGCCCGCGCGGCGCCGCGCTGCTCGAGAGCGCGGTCCGCACCCGTCCCGCCGATCACGCGCTCGCGGCGGCCCAGGCCCTGCGGGCGACCGATCCGGCCCGGGCCGAGCGCGCCCTCGGCGCACGGGCCGAGCGGCACCTGCTGTCGGAGGCGAGATCCCCCGGCGCCGGGAGCGAGGTGGCGCTCTACCACCTGCTCGCCGGGCCCTTGTCGCCGGAGATCCTGACGCGCATGCGGGCCTCCGCGACGCCGATGATCGCGGCCGCGGCGGAGCCGGAGACGGCAGGGGCGCTCGCCCGTCTCGGGGAGCTGCTCGCGCCGGGGTCCCCGATCGGAGGCAAGGAGCTCTTGCGCGTGCGCATCGTCGAGGCGATCCTCCGCCGCCCGGACGCGCCATGGGAGGCGAGGGTGGCCTTCGCAGGGAGCGTGCTGGCGAACGAGGCCTCCTCGATCCGCCGGATGGGCCTCGCTCTTCTCGAGCCTGCGCCGGAGGAGGCGCTGGCGCCGCTCCGGCCGCAGCTGCAGGCCACCCTCGACGATCCGAGCGAGGATGTGCGCGTGCGCGCGGCGGCGCTGCTCGCGCGCTCGCCGGCGGCTCTGCGCGTGCTCGTGGAAGCGCTCTACGACGGCGATCCGGCTCTCGCGGGCCTCGTGGCCGGGGCGCTCCGGTCCGCGCGGCCCGACTGGCCGCTCCCCGACCCCCGGGCCCCCCTCGCCATCCGCCGCAGGGCGGCGCTCGCGCTGCGGGAGAGGTTGGAATCGCCCGCGCGTGATATGGAATAGCCCCGTGATCGCCTTCTGGGAGGACCTGGCCTCGCTGCTGAAGGAGCCGCTCGCCGCCGAGGCGCTGGCGGGGGCGGTGCTGTTCGTCGTGCTGCTGCTCGCGCTCAGGAAGACGCGACGCATCGCCGCTGAACTGGAGCGGCGCAAGGCGCTCTCGGACTACGTGCGGGGGCTCGACGAGTTCCTGCGCGGCGACTACCGCGAGGGGATCGCGACGCTGGAGAAGGTGCTCGAACGCGACCCGGAAAACGTCGAGGCGCGCATCGCGCTCGGGGACTGCTACCGCGAGACGGGGGATGCCGCCGAGGCGAAGAAGCACCACCATCACGTGCACAAGGTCTTCGGGCACGAATTGGCGCGCAACTTCCTGTCGCTCGGTCGCGACGAGCTCGCGCTGCATCATTACGACCTCGCGGTCGAGGCGTTCGAGCGCGCGGAGGCGCTGGCGCCCGGGGACACCGAGGCGCTCTCCGGGATCGCGCAGGCGTACGCGGAGGGGGGGCAGCCGGTCGCGGCGGCGGAGCGGCTGCGCGAGATCTATCCGCGCGGGCCCGGGGAGGAGATGGGCAAGGCCGAGCGCCGGCGCGCGTCGCGCCGCTTCGAGGAGGCGGGGGCGGCGGTGCTCGCCGAGGGGGACGCCCGGGCCGCGGTGCGCTTCCTGACGGAGGCGATCGCGTTCCAGCCGGGCAACCTCCGGGCACGCAGCGCCCTCGTCCGTGCGGCGCAGGCGCTCGGGGAGGCGGGGCTGACGCTCGCGCGCGAGCATCTCGAGCAACTCCGCGAGCTCGCGAAGGGGGAGGATCCCGTCTTCGAGCCGGCGCCCGCGGCGCGCACTCGCCCGGCCGCGCCCGACGCACCGAACCCGACGACCGCCCTCTCCCTCGCGCCCGATCTGGGTGCGCTCGTCGTGGCGGTCGAGGCGCGCACGGCGCGCTACTCCTGCGGCCACTGCGGCGAGCTGCTGAAGGGGCACTCCGCGCAGTGCCCGAAGTGCGGGGCGGTCGGCACCGTGCAGGCGATCCCCGACCTCGCGGCCTTCTACATGTCGCCGCTCCCCGACATCCGGGGGGCCGTCGACGAGGTGGAGGAGACGGCCGCGTTCGTGCACGCGCTCGCGTTCCGCGCCTCGACAGGCGACGAGGCGGCGATGACCCGCCTTCTCGAAAAGGGCCCGGGCGCGCTCTATGAGGTCTTCGCCGCGCTGCCGGGCATCGAGGCGCGCCGCTATCTGGGGGCGCGGCTCGCGGCGCTGGGAGCGGTCGCCGCGCGGGAGGTGGGCGAGTGCAACCGCGCGCGGCCCCAGCCCGACTTCGCGGCCGCGTTCTACCTCGCGCTGGGCGAGCGGGATGCGGAGAGCTTCCTGCCCAGTCTCGGGAACGCGCAGGATCCGGCCGTCGCCGGCGCGCTGGCCGATCCGCGGCTGGACGACGGGGTGCGCGACCGGGCGCTGGAGGTGCTCCGCAGGCGCGGACCCGGCGTGCTGGGGCCCGTGGTCGAGGCGGTCGCCGCCTCCCGGGACGCGGGCGGGCTCGCGCGCGGCGCCTCCCTCGTGCGGTCCTTCGGCGACGCGGCGGTGAGCGAACTGGAGCGGCGCTTCCTCGAGGCGCGGCTGCTCGGGCGGCTCTTCGGCGCCCGCGGGACGCGCAGGCGCGCGGTGGCGGACATGCTCGCGCGGAGCGGCCTCCCGGCGGCGGCGGAGGCGCTCGGCCGTGCCGCGGCACGCGAGAAGGACGGCGAACTCAGGGCGCACTACGCGGCGGCGCGGGACCGTGCGGCGACGGGAGGCGGGCCGTGAGCTGGAAGGACCACGTCCCGATCTTCGGCACGCTGCGGAGGGTGCAGGGGTGGGGGCGCCGCAACAAGGGGTGGATCTACCTCGCGCTCGCGGTGGTGGTGCTCTTCGTCGTGGGCCCGCTGCTCCGGATCGTCGCGACGCTCTTCGACATCCTGCGCCCGCTCATCACGGCGCTGCTCGACAACCCGGTCGGGCGGGTCATCTTCTACAACGCGCTGGCGCTGCTGCTGCTCTGGATCGTCTGGCGCAAGGTTCGGGCTGGGTTCTACCGGCTCTTCGGGCTCCGGGCGATGCGCCACTTCCTCGACGGGCTCCATCAGATGGTGCTCGGGCACTGGAAGCGGGCGATCGAGCACTTCGGGAGCGTGGAGAAGATCGCCCGATGGGTGCGTCTCGAGGACGCGGTGCCCGAGCATCGCGACATCCGCGCCGACGCCTGGATCAAGATCGCCACCTGCGAGCTGAGGCTGGGTCGGCCCAACGAGGCGCGCGCCTGGCTGTTGCGGCTCAAGGAGGGGCAGATCCTCAGCGACCATGTGCGCCGCAACCACGCGGAGCTTCGCGCCCTCTCCTACGACCTCGACGACGAACTCGAGGCGGAGACGGTCCTGAAGGAGCTCGAGAAGACGCACAAGGCCGACGGCAGCAACCGGCGCATCCTGCTCGCGTTGCGCGACCGGCTCGAGGCGACCGGCGACCTGGAGCGGACCGTCGCGGTGGCGAAGCGGCTCGCCGCCGTGAGCCAGGGGCGCGACCGGGAGGAGGCGGAAGGGTATGTCGCCCTGCTCGACTTCCGCCGCGCGCACAAGGCGCTCGACGAGGGCGACCGGAAGAAGACGCTGAAGGCGCTCAAGGCGCGCACCGGCGACGGGCGGTCGGCGCTGCTGCTCGGGGATCTCGCGCTCGAGTCCGGAGACCTGACGGGCGCGCTGAAGGCGTGGGGCCGCGCGGTGAGCCTCCCCGTCTTCGATCGCATCGCCGACCTGCTCAGGAGCGGCCGCCTCGACGGCGACCGCGAGAAGGAGCTGTTGCTCAAGCACTTCCCCTACGCGGGCACGATGATCGCGCTCGCCGAGCACTACCGCACCAAGGGGGACACGCGCAAGGCGAAGGCCGCGCTGGACAAGGTGCTCGAGGCCGGCGGCGGCGACCTGACGGTGCTGCGCCTCTACGCCTCCTGCCTCGAGGCCGAGGGCGACGCCGCCGCCGCGGGCGAACTCTACCGCCGCGCCCTGGAAGCCGCGCTGTAGGAGCTTGTCCGGGTAATGGCCTTCAGCCACGCTTCGGGGCCGACCGGACCCGGACAAGCTCCTACGCCCGCACGATCTCGAGGAGTTCGATGTCGAGGAAGAGCGTCTCGCCGGCCAGCGGGTGGTTGCCGTCGATGATCGCCTCGGTGTCGGTGATCTCGCTGACGCGCACGATCATCTCCTCGTCCTCCTCGTCGGTGGCGGTCAACTCGTCGCCGACCTCGACGTCCTCGGGCATCTCGTCGAGCGCCACCGACTGGACCAGATCCTCGTCCCGGTCGCCGTAGGCCTCGTCGGGGGAGAGCGTCACCTGCTTCTTCTCGCCCGCCTTCATGCCGACCAGCGCGCTGCTGATGCCGGTGACGACGTCGTCGCTGCCCACCTCGAACTCGAACGGATCGCTGTCGTCGGTGGAGTCGAAGGTGGATCCGTCCTGGAGGCGTCCGGTGAACCGGATCCGGACGGTGTCGCCATAGCGCGCTTCGAGCATGGAGTTCCTCGGGTAGGGGGCGAGGCCCCCAGTATAGGCCTCAGTCGGACGTTCCGAGCGGCACCTTCCGCTCCATCCGCTCGAGGCGCTCGCCGAGCTTGCGCTCCTCCTCCCGCATCTTCGCGAGCTCGTCGCGCAGCCGCGCGAGCTCGACATGCGCCGGCGCGCCGCTGCGGATGCGGTCGATCGCCGCCTGCGCCTCGGTCCGCACGTTGGGGAAGGGATCATGGGCCGCGAGAGCCTCCAGCGCCGGCAGCGCCGCGGCGCCGCGTTCGCCGATGTCGCGCAGCGCCTGCGCGGCGGCGCTCTTGATGCCGCGGTGCTCGAGCCGGTGCAGGCAGCGGGCGATCGCGGCGACGGCGGTGGCGGTCTGCTCGGGGGTCCAGAGGCCGCTGCGGCCGAGCTTCGCCAGCGCGCCGAGCGCCGCCTGCCGGCAGGAGCGCGGCCGCTCCCGACCCGTCCAGCGGAGCAGCAGATCGGTCGAGCCCGGATCGAGCTGCTCCCCGATCCCCTGCAGCGCCGCCTCGCGGACCACCTCGTTGTGGCTCTCCTTGCCGAGCAGCGGCGTGAGCAGCTCCAGCGCGCCCGGCGGCCGCAGCCCCGCCCACCCCGCGATCGCCGCCGCCTCGACGTAGTAGCTCGCGTCGCCGTTGCGCACGATCGCGCCGAGCGCGTCGCGGGCGGTCTCGTCGCCCTGGAAGCGCCCCAGCGCCTCGACGGCCGCCTTGCGCGCCTTGGGGTGCTCGAGCGAGAGCGCCCGCAGCAGGATGTCGCGGCTCTTGTCGCCGCCGCAGGCGCCGAGCGCCTTGCAGATCTCCGCCTGCACGCCCCAGAAGGGCTCCTTGCCGAGCGCCTCGCCCAGCGCGGCGCGGTCCTCGTCCCTCCGCCACTCCCCCAGCTGCTCCGCGGCGCGGATGCGCGCGAGGGGGTCGGCCGCATCGCCGAGCTGCGCGAGCCAGAGGTCGCGCCCCTTGTGTTCGCGGAGCTCCATCAGCACGGCGTGGTCGGGGTCGATGCGGATCAGGGTGGGGCGCGCGGGGAGGGGGACGACCCAGCGCGACTCGCGCTCCTTGACGTCGAACTCGACGGCCCCCGAGCCCCCCTCGACTCCCGTCCCGAACGAGACGCGCAGCGGGAAGCGGAAGGGCTCGCCCTTCTGCGTCTGCACGACGCGCATCTCGGCGAGCCTCTTCTGCTCGTCCCACTGGTGGTGGATCTCCACGACGGGGTGGCCGGGCAGTCCCGTCCACTGGTGGAAGAACTGCTCGAAGGCGCGCCCGGTCGTCGCCTCGATCGCGCGGCGGAGGTCGTCGGTCTCGACGCAGCGGTGCGCGTTGTCGGTGACGTAGCGGTGCACGCACTTCCACCAGAGCGCGTCGCCGAGGCGCCGGCGGATCATGTGCAGCACCCACGCCCCCTTCGGGTAGGCGCGCGCGTCGAACTGCTCCCACGGGCCGTTGTAGCCGCGGTGCACGATCGGCAGCGCCTTGCCGCCGGAGATCGCCCCGCGCGCCTTGCCGAGCATGTTGTAGAGGAACTCGTCGCGCCCCTTGTCCTGCTCGTCCCAGAGCGCCTCGAAGTAGGTCGCGAACCCCTCGTTGAGCCAGGTGTGCGCCCACTCGCGGCAGGTCAGCAGGTCGCCAAACCACTGGTGCGCGAGTTCGTGCGCGACGAGCCCGTCGCTGCTGTAGTCGAGGTGCGCGCGCTCGTCGTGCAGCGTGCGCTCGTTCAGCGTCGTGGCCGTGGTGTTCTCCATGCCGCCCCAGCCGAACTGCTCCACGACGATCTGGCTGTACTTCGCCCACGGGTAGGGCACGCCGATGCGGTCGCTGAAGAAGTCGAGCATGCGCTTGGTGTTGCCGAAGCTCCGCGCGATGTCGCCCTTGCGCCTGGGGGGCACCCAGTACTCGACGGGAATGCCGCGCCACTCCTCGCGCTCGACCTCGAAGTGGCCGACGACGAGCGTGATCAGGTAGGGAACGTGGTCCTTCTGCTGCTTCCAGTGCCACACCTCCCGCCCGTCGCGCGTCGCGACGCCCTCGAGGGTCCCGTTCGAGAGCACCTTGAGCCCGGGCTCGACGGAGACGGCGAGTTCGCTCGTGAGCCGCTCGTTGGGATGGTCGAGGATCGGGATCCAGTGCCGCGTCCCCTCGGTCTCGCCCTGCGACCAGACCTGGTAGGGGACATCGGGCTGCGCCTCGGTGGGTCCGAAGAAGTAGAGCCCGTCCTCGGGCTCGTGGCAGCGGTAGTCGACCGTCACGCCGATGCGCGTGCCGGCCGCGAGCGGAGCCCCGAAGGCGATGTCGAGGAAGCGGCCGTCGTTGGTCCACTTCGTCGCCAGTTGCCCCGCGGGCTCGACGCGCGCGACCTGGACCGCCCGCACGTCGAGCCGTACCGCGTCGAGGCGCAGCACCCTCATCTCCCGCAGCGCCACGAGGTCGAGCCGCGCCGAGGCATCGAAGTTCCTGCCCTTGAGGTCGACCGAGCCCGTCAGCGCGAGGTGGAGCAGGTCGAAGGGGCGATCCGCCGCCCAATGGAGATCGCCGGGCCGCGCCGCCACGGCGAGAAGCAGGAGGGGGAGGAGCAGGCGCCTCATGGGGCGGACATCCTATCAGCGGCTCGCCCGCATTTTTCACCAGCCCGCCGGTTCTGGGCGGTCCGGACCGCCAATCTCTGCGTCGCTCGTCGTCGCTGGCTCGCTTTGGAGCCAGCCTCCTCCTCGCTCCTTGATCTTGTCAGTCCGTACTCGCCCAGAAACCACTGTCCATCTACGGAAACGAGTCCCCTCCCGAGCGCGCGTCCTTCGACGAAGGTCTCTCCCGCCTGCGCCGTCGCGCTGGTGAATAATGCGGGCTAGAGTTGGGGGGGTGCGGGGGGCCGCGGCGATCCTTCTCCTTCTCTGCGCGCTCGTCGGCGCGCAGGATCTCGTCATCCGCGATGTCACGGTGCTGCCGATGGAGGGCGACCGCCGTCTCCCCGGCCGCTCCGTCGTGATCCGCAACGGCACGATCGACGCGGTGGTGGAGGGCGCCCCCCCCAACCCCCGCGAAATCGCCATCGACGGCAAGGGCCTCTACCTGCTGCCGGGCCTCTGCGACATGCATGTGCACAACTGGTACGAGGAGGAGCACACGCTCTTTCTCGCGAACGGCGTGACGACGGTGCGAAACCTCTGGGGCACGCCGCTGCACCTGCGCTGGAGGCGCGAGATCGAGTCGGGCGCGCGGTTCGGGCCGCGCCTCTTCACGAGCGGGCCCATCCTCGATGGCGCAAAGCCGATCTGGGAGGGGAGCGTGCCGGTCCCGACGCCGGAGGAGGCGCGCCGCGTCGTCGCCGCGCAGGCGGAGGCGGGATACGACGCGATCAAGGTCTACAACGGCCTGCGCGCCGACGTCTACGCAGCGCTCGTCGCCGAGGCGCGCCGGTGCGGCTTGCGCGTGGAGGGGCATGTGCCGAACGAGGTCGGCCTCGAGCGCGTGCTGCGCGCGCGACAGGACTCGATCGAGCACCTCGAGGGGTACGGCGCCTGGGAGGGCTACTTCGTGCCTGCGCAGGTGCGCGGCTGGGCGGAACGGACGGCGGGCGTGGGGACGTGGAACTGCCCGACGCTGGTCGTCTACCGCAAGTTCGTGGCGCCGGAGGAGGCGCGCCTGCTGTTGGCCGCGCCGGAGATGCGGTTTGTGCCGCCGCGGCTCCTTGCGACCTGGGATCCCGGCCGCGACTTCCGGATCCGCGAGATGAGCGCGGTGCAGTTTGCCCGCAACAGGCGCTCGCATGTGCTGAAGGGGCAGACCGTGGCGCTGTTGCACGAGGCCGGCGCGCGCCTGCTGCTCGGGACCGACTCCGCGAATCCGAACGTCGTCGCGGGATGGTCGGCGCACGAGGAGTTGGCGCTGCTCGTCGAGGCGGGGCTCCAGCCGTGGGAGGCGCTCGCCTGCGCGACGCGCAACGCGGGCGAGTACCTGAAGCGGCCACTCGGGCGCGTCGAGCCGGGCTATCTCGCCGACCTGCTGCTCGTCGAGGGGGATCCCTTCGCCGACGTGCGCCACGCGGCGCGGATCGTCGGCGTGGTCGCGCGGGGGCGCTGGTATCCGCGAGCGGACCTGCAAGCACGGCTCGAGGAGGTCGCGGCGTCGTACGCGCGGCCGCGGGACCGGTTCCTCGGCCTGCCGCATCTCGAGGGGCCGCGCTACGAGGTGCGGTGGAACGGGCTTGTCGTCGGGGAGGAGCGCTTCGTGCGCGGCGCGGACGGCAGTATCCGCGTGCAGGTCGCGAACGACCCGCCGCAGGGGGAGAGAGTGGACGCGACGCTGGGGCCGGCCCATCGAGTGCGGCTTGCGTGGACGGGGCCAGACGGCGAGGGCATGGAGCTGACTTTGGCCCGCGAAGCCCTCCACGGCGTTTCGAGCATGGCACTCTGGACGACGCTGCGAGCGCGCCTCGTCGCGGGAGACGCATTCGAGCTGAGCGAGTTCTGCCCGCAGGCGGAGGGGCGGTTCGTCACGGTGACCGTGCAGGGGCGCGCGGAGGGCGAACGGGTGGTCCATCTGTCCGTGACGCGGCCCGACGGGGTCTACCTGAGCAGGCTGACCTACGGCGAGGACGGTCTGCCGTCGGAGATGGTCTCGAACCTGCAGCAGGGGTCGGTCGTCGTGCGACGGGTCTCCTAGGAGCTTGTCCGGGTAATGGCCTTCCGCCACGCTTCGGGGCCAACCGGACCCGGACAAGCTCCCAGCGGGGCTTCGCCCCAGCCCAACGCGGCATGGGGAGG
>CAZMXP010000032.1:0-59662 GCA_964570285.1 uncultured Planctomycetaceae bacterium | reverse complement strand
CCGAGATCAGGATCGCGTCCTCGAAGTTGTAGCCGTCGAACGGCATGAAGGCGACGAGGATGTTCTTCCCCAGCGCCAGCTCGCCTCGATGGGTGCCCGCGCTGTCCGCGAGGATCTCGCCCTTCTCGACCTTGTCCCCCGCGCGCACGAGCGGCTTCTGGTTCAGGCAGGTGCGCTCGTTGCGGCCCACGAACTTGCGCAGCGCGTAGACCGACTCCTCCGTCGCGTCCCGCACGACGATCTCGGTGGACGTCGCCTTCACGACAGTGCCCGCGTGGGTGCTGCGCGGCACCATGCCCGAGTTGCGCGCGACGGCGCGCTCCATGCCCGTCGCGACCAGCGGCGCCTCGGTCTTGATGAGCGGCACCGCCTGGCGCTGCATGTTGCTCCCCATCAGCGCGCGGTTCGCGTCGTCATGCTCGAGGAAGGGGATGAGCGCCGCACTGACCCCGACCAGCTGCTTCGGGCTCACATCGAGGTACTCAACGCTCTTCGCCGCGACGAGCAGGAAGTCGTCGTTGCGGCGCGCGAGCACGCTTTCGGTCGTGATCCGGCCCTGGCCGTCGAGGGGAGTATCGGCCGGCGCGAGGATGCGGTCGCGTTCCTCGTCCGCCCGCAGGTAGCGGATCGTCCCCGTGAGGCGGGCCCCCTCCACGACCCGGTAGGGGGTCACGAGGAAGCCGTACGGGTCCGCCTTCGCGTAGATGCCGAGGGAGGAGATCAGGCCGATGTTGGTGCCTTCCGGCGTCTCGATCGGGCAGATGCGCCCGTAGTGGCTGATGTGCACGTCGCGCACTTCGAATCCGGCGCGCTTCCGGTTGAGGCCGCCCGGACCCAGCGCGCTCAGGCGCCGCTCGTGGGTGAGCTGGCTCAACGGGTTGGTCTGGTCGACCACCTGCGACAGCTCCCCGCGCCCGAAGAAATAGTCGATGGCCGAGGAGATGGTCTTGCTGTTGATGATCGAGCGGGGCGTGATCGTCTCGCGCGCCTCGATGTTCATGCGCTCCTGGGCCGTCCGGCGCAGCTTCAGGAATCCCTTGCGGATCTCGTCGCCCGCCAGTTCGGCGATCGCGCGGATGCGCCGGTTGCCGAGATGGTCGATGTCGTCGATCTCGCCCCTTCCGTTGCGCAGCCCGAGGATGTAGGCGATCGCGTCGACGAGATCCTCGCGCATGAGGATCTGCACGCTCTCGTCGTTCTTCTTCCCGAACTTGCGGTTGAGGCGGAAGCGTCCCACCCGGCCGAGGCGGTAGCGGTTGGGATCGTAGAACTTCTCCTTGAAGAGGTCGCGCGCCTTGTCCGGCTGCGGCGGGTTGCCGGGGCGGAGCCGCGTGTAGAGGCGCAGCAGCGCGTCCTCGTGGCTGGTCGTCGCGTCCTCGGCGAGCGTGTTGAGGATGAGGCCGTCCTCGAGCGACTCGATGACCTCCACCTCCTTGATCTTGCTCTTCTGGATGATCTCGGCGTGATGCTCGGAGATCGCGTCCCCGGCGGGCACGAGGATCTCGCCGGTGGCCTCGTCCACGACATCCTCGACGACGATGCGCCCGGTGATCTTCTGGAGGAACCCGCGCGTGCCGCGCTTGACACGGGACGTCGGGTGGAAGAGGCGGATGATCGCGGCGTTCGTCGAGTAGTCCTCGCTCAGCGCCCGCAGCAGCATCGTCGCCGCGAACTTCCCGGACTGGTCGATGCGCACCTGCAGCGCATCCTTCTTCGAGACGTTGAGCTCGATCCAGGAGCCGCGCTCCGGGATGATCCAGCAGCTGTGGAGCTTCTTGTCCGACGTGTGCGTCTCGACGCTGAAGTCCACGCCCGGCGACCGGTGGAGCTGCGTCACGATGACGCGCTCGGTGCCGTTGATGATGAACTCGCCGCCGCCCAGCATGATCGGGAGCTCGCCCAGGTAGACCTCCTCCTCGACCGGCTCCGCCTTGTTGAGACGGACGCGGATCTTGAACGGCGAGCCGTAGGTCAGCCGGAGCCTGGCGCATTCGTCGGGGGTGTAGCGCGGGGCCCCGAGCTCGTAGCCCAGGTAGTCGAGCGACATCGTCCCGTCGTAGGACTGGATCGGGAAGACCTCGCGGATGATCCCCTCGAGCCCCTTCTCCTCCCGCTCCGTGAACGGCACGTCCGCCTGCAGGAACTCCACATAGGAGGTGGTCTGCAGCTCGACCAGATCCGGGAGCTCGATCTCCCCCTCGGTGCGGCCGTATTTCAGTACTTCCATGCTGACTCCCGTATCTCAGATCGCGCGGATCGGCTCGGCGTTGCGGCGAGGCCAACGAGGCGCGGACCTCGAGGCGCGAGGCCTCGCAGGCTGCGTGTGGTCGTGACAGACCGAGGGCGACCCGTCGCGTTTCTCGGCCCAGCGGGCCATCTTCGCGGCGGCGGCAACAGCGGGTAGGAGACCCGATTCCAGGGGGGCCCGGGGGGTGGCGGCGTGCATCAAGCGAGCTCGACGACCGCCCCGGCCTCCTCCAGCTCCTTCTTGAACTTCTCGGCCTCCTCCTTGGCCACGCCCTCCTTCACCTTGTTGGGGGCGCCGTCCACGAGGTCCTTCGCCTCCTTGAGGCCGAGGCCGGTGATCTGCCGCACGGCCTTGATCACGGCGATCTTCTTGTCGCCAGCGGACTTGAGGATCACGTCGAAGGCGGTCTTCTCCTCCTTCTCCTCGGCGGCGCCGCCCCCCGCGGGGGCCGCGTGCACCACGGCCGCCGGCGCCGCGGCGCTGACGCCCCAACGCGACTCCAGCGCCTTGACCAGCTTGGCCGCCTGGCCCAGCGTGAGGCCATCCAGCTTGGTGAAGATGGCCTCGAGGTCGGCGTCGAGCGCCACCGTCGAGCTGCTTGTTTCGTCGGACATCGATCCCTCCGTCTGGAAGTGTTGGTTGTTTCGTTGAAATCAGGCGGGCGTCCCGCCCTCCGCGCCCTTTTCCGCGCGCTCCTTCAGGCAGCGCGCAAGCCCCGCCAGGACCGCCTGCATGCTCGCGGCGATGCCGCGCCCGGGCCCCTGGATCGCGCCGAGCACCATCGCGCGCAGCGTCGGCTTGTCGGGACTCTTCGCCAGCGCCCCCACGCCGTCGCGATCGAGAAGCTCCCCGTCCACGAACCCCCCGCGGATGGCGATCTTCTTGCCGCGCTCCGCATCGAGCAGCGCCTTCGCGACCGGGATGAAGTCGACCTCCTCCCGGTCGGCGACCGCGATCGCGGTCTGGCCGGAGAAGAGGCCCGCGAGGCCGCTGCGCTTCGCATCGAGCGCGTGCCGCGAACTCCGGTTGTGGATCACGCGGAGCCGGACCCCGTGGCCGCGGAGGTCGCGGCGGAGCTGGTAGTTGCCCGCGGCGTCGAGGCCGACCAGGCTCACGACCAGCACGTCCGGGGAGCGCCGGAGATCGCCGCGCACGGCCTCCGCCATGAGATTCTTGAGTTCCTTCGACATGGGTTCACCCGCTCGTCCTTCCGGGGCCTAGGCCACCGCCAATTCGATCCCGGGGCTCATCGTCGTCGCGACATGCACCCCGAGGATGAAATTGCCCTTGGTCGACGCGGGCCGGAGCGACTGGACGTGGCCGAGGAACGCCTCGATGTTCTGCGCGAGCTTGGCCTCGTCGAAGCTCTTCTTGCCCATGACCGCGTGCACATTGCCCCCCGCGTCGTTGCGGAACTCGATCTTGCCGGCCTTGAACTCGCCGACGGCCTTGCCGATCGCGTCGGTGACCGTCCCCGCCTTCGGCGAGGGCATCTTGCCCTGGGGGCCGAGCACCTTCCCCAGCTTGCCGACGACGCGCATCATCCCGGGATGCGCGATGGCGACGTCGAAGTCCATCCAGCCCCCGAGGATCCGCTCCGCGAGGTCCTGCCCCCCCACGGTCTCCGCGCCCGCCTGCTTCGCCGCCTCCGCGTGCTCCCCCTCCGCGAAGACGCAGACGCGGACGCTCTTGCCGATGCCGTGGGGCAGCGAGAAGGCGCCGCGCACGATCTGGTCGGACTTCTTCGAGTCGATGCCGAGCTTGACGACGAGGCTCACGGACTCGTCGAACTTCGCCGCCGGCAGCCGCTTGAGCAGGGCGACGGCTTCGGGAAGCGCGTATCGCCGCCCCGGCTCCACCATCTTGGCGGCTTTCTCGTAGCGTTTGCTGCGTTGCGTCATGGATCCTCCGTGGTCCGAGCGTCCCGTCGCCGGGACTCCCACGCCTGTGTTGCGTTTCCGAATGCCCTACGGCTTGCCCTCGACCACCTCGATCCCGCAGGAGCGGGCCGTGCCGGCGATGATGCGCTCCGCCGCCTCGAGGCTCCCGGCGTTCAGGTCCGCGAGCTTGGATTGGGCGATCTCGCGCACCTGCGCCCGGGTCACGGACCCGAGCATGGTCCGGCCGGGCTCCTTCGAGGCCGTCTCGAGGCCCGCGGCAAGCTTCAGGAGCACCGACGCCGGGGGCGACTTCATGATGAAGGTGAAGGTCCGGTCCTTGTAGACCGTGATCTCCACCGGGATGACGAGCCCGGGGCGGTCTGCCGTCGCCGCGTTGAACTGCTGGACGAATTGTCCGATGTTCACGCCGTGCTGGCCGAGCGCCGGGCCGACCGGCGGCGCGGGCGTCGCCTTGCCTCCGGGGCACTGGAGCTTGATCTTCGCTGTGACTTGCTTGGCCATGGGCGCGGTCCTTCCGGTTTCCTCTCCTCGGTTCGAAGTGGCTCGCTCGACGCCGTCAAATCCCCTCGACCTGCCAGTAGCCCAGCTCCACCGACGTGGGCCGGTTGAAGACGGTGATCATGACCTTCAGCGTCCCCTTCTTCGTGTCCACGTCGTCCACGACGCCGTCGTACCCCTCGAACGGGCCTTCCTTGATCTTGACCGCGTCGCCCTTGGCGAACTCGATCTTGAGCTTCGGCCCCTTCTCCACGTCCTTCTCGACCTGCCCGAGCAGCTTCTCGACCTCTTCGGGCGCCATCGACTCGGGCTTGCCGTGCGCCCCGATGAAGTCCCCGACCCCGGGGGTCTCGCGGATCAGGAACCAGGTGGGTTCGTCGAGTTCCATCTCGACGAGGACGTAGCCGGGGTAGATCTTGCGTTTGATCGTGCGCCGCTTGCCCCCGCGCATCTCGGTGACCGACTCGGTCGGCACGAGAATGCGCGGGATCTTGTCCTCGACGGCACCCGCCTTCACGCGCGCCTCGAGCCCGCGACGGACGCGGTCCTCCTGGCCGCTGGCCACCCGGAGCACATACCATTGCATGGCCATCTCTCAGTACACGAAGGCGAACAACGTGCGGAGCACGTAGTCGAAGGCCGTGAGCGCTCCCGTGAGTACGAGCGTGACAAGAATGACGATCCCGGTCGCGTTCCGGGCCTCGAGTTGCGTCGGCCACGAGACCTTGCGCATCTCCATCTCGGTCTCCACGAGCAGGTCGACCGTCGCGGGACGGGTGAGGAGACGCTTGAGCAGGATCATCGAGCCGACGAACAGGGCCACGCAGAGGAGCAGTTTCCACGAGAGCGGCCCGCCGACGCCCGGCACGTTCCGCAGCAGGTCCGACCCGAGGCCGAAAATCGGCTGGTCGGTGCGCGGGTCCCGGATCCAGTAGTAGACGTTCGCGCACCCGAGGAGCACGACGACGCCCAGGCTGATGGCTGCCGAGAGCCGCGTGAAACTGCCCTGTCCGCTCTTGTAGGTTTCCATAGGTCCGAGTCCGGTCGATTCAAATGGCACGGGCGGTAGGAATCGAACCCACAACCTGCTGATTTGGAATCAGCTGCTCTGCCAGTTGAGCTACGCCCGTTTGGTGTGGCCGCTGTGCGCCTCTCCTCCCGCCGTCAGGCGATGACCTTCGTGACGACCCCCGCCCCGATGGTCCGTCCGCCCTCGCGGATGGCGAAGCGCACGTTCTGCTCCATGGCGATCGGCGTGATGAGCTCGACCGTCATCCTGATGTTGTCGCCGGGCATGCACATCTCCGCGCCCTCGAGCTTGATCGCGCCCGTCACGTCCGTCGTCCGGAAGTAGAACTGGGGGCGGTATCCGCTGAAGAACGGGTTGGCGCGACCGCCCTCCTCCTTCGTCAGCACGTAGACCTCGCACTCGAACTGCGTGTGGGGGGTGATCGTCTTCGGCTGCGCGATGACCTGCCCGCGCTCGATCTGCTCCTTCTCGATGCCGCGCAGCAGCAGGCCGACGTTGTCGCCCGCCTGCCCCTGGTCGAGCGTCTTGTTGAACATCTCGACGCCGGTGCAGACGGAGTCGGTCGTCTCCTTCTTGAGCCCGACGATCTCGACCTTCTCGCCCACCTTCACGATGCCGCGCTCGATGCGGCCGGTCGCGACGGTGCCGCGCCCCTTGATCGAGAAGACGTCCTCGACCGGCATCAGGAAGGGCTTGTCCGTCTCGCGGACGGGCTGCGGGATGTACTCGTCGCACGCCTTCATCAGGTCGTAGATGCACTTGCTGTCCGGGTTGGTCGGGCCGGGATTCGTCGCCTGCAGCGCCGGCAGCGCGGCGCCGCGGATCACGGGGATCGCATCGCCGGGGAACTCGTACTCGGTGAGCAGTTCGCGCACCTCGAGCTCGACGAGGTCGAGGAGTTCGGGGTCGTCCACGAGGTCGCACTTGTTCAGGAAGACGACCATCGCCGGCACGCCCACCTGGCGGGCGAGCAGGATGTGCTCGCGCGTCTGGGGCATCGGTCCGTCGGCCGCGTCGACCACGAGGATCGCGCCGTCCATCTGCGCGGCGCCGGTGATCATGTTCTTCACGTAGTCGGCGTGACCCGGGCAGTCCACGTGGGCGTAGTGGCGGTTCTCGGTCTCGTACTCGACGTGCGCGACCGAAATCGTCACGACCTTGGTCTCGTCGCGAACCGTGCCCCCCTTCGCGATCTCGTGATAGCTCTTGAACTTCGCTCCCGAGGCCGCAGCGAGCGTGTAGACGATCGACGCGGTCAAGGTGGTCTTGCCGTGGTCGATGTGCCCGATCGTCCCGATGTTGCAGTGGGGCTTCGTCCTCTGAAAGACTTCCTTGGCCATCCCTGGATCCTTCTTCCTGTTCTTGCCGTTCTTCTCGGTTTGTTTAGCCGGCAGCCTGCGACGCCCGTCCGACACCCTCTCCCCCGCCGCCGCGTGAAGGGAGGGCTGATACCACGATGGAGCTGCCGATGGGATTTGAACCCATGACCTCCTCCTTACCAAGGAGGTGCTCTACCCCTGAGCTACGGCAGCAGATCTCGTTTTCACCGGGCGCGTTCCGCCCGAAAGAGCAGGTACTGGAGCGGGTGATGGGAATCGAACCCACACAACCAGCTTGGAAGGCTGGGGCTCTACCATTGAGCTACACCCGCCTATCTCCCCCCTGCGGCCCCTGACGCACGACACGTCCACGGCCCGAAAAGGGGAAACGGGCATTCTAGGGTGCCAGTCGGACCTGTCAACTTGACGGATCGACGGCCACTGGGGAATCTTACGCCGCCTGAGGGGGTTCGTCGGGGGGGTCCGGGGGCCGGAAGAGGTGGGCGTCGATCCGGTGGAGGACGGAGAACTCCTCTCCCTCGGTGATGACCTCGAGCAGCTTGCCCAACTCCCGGTCGAACGCCTCGACCTGCTCTGGGGGGAGCGTGGCGCCGACCCCTCGGCAGGCCCGGATCCTGCCCCTCCACGACTCCCTCGTGTAGGGGAGTCGCTCGTCGAACCAGAACATGCCGGCCAGAACGAGGCGCCCCTCCGCCCAAGCGGGCATCGGGGGGATGCGGCCCGCGTAGTCCGCCGCCGACCAGTCGGGGTTGTACTTGAGCACAAGCTCCTCCGTCGTGCAGGCGACGACATCCCGCCTCGGCAGCCAGCACTGGTGGCAGGTCAGCAGCCTGCCTCCGGGGGCGAGGAGCCTCAGGATCTCGGGCACGATCCGCGCCTCGTCGAAGTAGAGCCAGCACTGGCTCGCGGTGACCAGATCGAAGGAGGCGCCCGGCAGGCCTGTCTCTTCGGCGGCGGCGACCCGGAATTCGGCGGAGAGCCCCTCCTCTGCGGCGAGGGCCCGCGCCGCCTCGATCTGGCCGGCGGAGATGTCGACTCCCACGACCGAGCAGCCCCGGCGGGCCAGCTCCCGCGCGAGCACCCCCGTGCCTGTCCCGAGGTCGACGACCCTCTCCCCAGGCACCCCCACCTCCAGCGCGCTGAGCCTCCGGAAGAAGCTCTCCGGGTACCCGCGCCTGAATCGCGCGTAGTCGCCGCTGGTCCTTCCCCAGTCGATTTCCCGCTCGCCGTCGGTCGCCCCCATCTCATGCATTCATGCCCCATTGTGACAGAATCCGGCCATGAGATTGGCGCGAATCCTGCCCTTGGCCGTGGCCCTGCTGGCCCTTCCCGCGCGGTCGGCCGACACGACGCTCGAGGTCGCCCCGGGCGAGACCGTGGGCCAATTCCTGGAGCGACTTGCGGAGCGGCTGGACGCTCTCGTCCTCTTCCCGCTCGAGGGGGTGGCGACGCTGAGCGCGGGGGGGCCGCACACGCTGACGCTGCCGGAGGGGCGACTCCTCGACACGGCCCGATTCCTGCTCTCGCTCCGCGACGTGGAGCTACGGGCCTTCGGCAGGAGCCCCACGATCCTCGCCGTGAGGGGGAGGGCCACGATCAGTCCCGACTACCGCACGCCGCATCTGGAACGGACGCTCCGCTTCAACCGCTCCCCGGGCCAATGGGAGCGGGAGGGTGACCTCCAGGACACCCTCGCTGCGGACTCCGTATCCGACCTCCTCGGGATCCTGAAGGGGGCTGAGCCGCGCGCGCAGGCCTGCGCCGCGCTGCTGCTCGGCGCCTTCGGGCCCCCGAGCCCCCCCATCCTTGACGGCCTGAGGCAGGCCCTCGCAGCCCAAGATGCCGCCGTCCGCAGTCGGGCGGCGATGGCGCTGGGCCTCATCGGCCATGCGGCTCTCCCGGCACTGGAAGAACTCGACGACCTCGCGGCGAGGGAGGGCGGCCTCTTCGTCGAGGCCGCCCGGCGGGTGCGCGAGGCCTACCACCCGGCCCTGCTGGCCCCCACGCTGGCCCGGGAGCGGGCGCCCGAACGCTTCCGCGTCCGGTTCCTGACGACGAAGGGGACCTTTGTCGTCGAAGTGGAGCGTGCGTGGGCGCCGAACGGGGCCGACCGTCTCTACAACCTGGCCCGCATCGGGTACTTCAAGGAGACCGCGGTTTTCCGCGTGCTGCCGCGATTCGTCGCGCAGTGGGGCATCCACGGCGACCCGCGCGTCAATGCCGTCTGGCGCCTCGCGCGGATCCCCGACGACCCCGTGATCCTGCCCAACGAGCGCGGCACCCTCGTCTTCGCGACCCAGAGCGGGGAGAAGAACAGCCGCACGGTGCAGCTTTTCGTCAATACCGCCGACAACCGGAAGAGCCTCGACAGCCTTGGCTTCGCGCCCGTCGGGCGCGTCGTGGAGGGCCTCGAGGTCGTCGACCGCTTCCATGCCGGCTACGGCGACGGCCCGCCGCAGGGGGGGGGCCCTCATCAGGGGCGTCTGCAGGGCGAGGGCAACGCCTACCTCGCCCAGGAGTTCCCCGAACTCGACTTCATCCGTTCGGCCACACTCGAGTAGGGAGGGGAGTGCGCGAGAGCCGGCGGTGGGAATCGAACCCACAACCTCTGGTTTACAAAACCAGGGCTCTACCGTTGAGCTACGCCGGCGTGGATCGTCGCGGCCCCGGGCCCGATTGTACCGGCGGCGACCACCGCCCCTCGCTTCCCTTGAAGCCACCCCCCAGGGGCTGCTACCTTGCGGCGTTGCCGCAGAGGGGCGAGGGCCCCGATCTGGAGCCGATGGACCGATGAGCCGCGCATGGGAGGGCCTGGGCGAGGGTGAGACGAGGGAGTCCCTCGGCTCGTCCCCGCGCCGCTACGCCTACCCGGTGGTGCGCCAGCTCTACTATTTCTGCATCCACGCCCAGGGGATGCGCGAGCGCTATGTGAGGGCCGTCGTGCTGCTCTGCCTCGCCCCGCTGCGCTGGATCTTCTGGGGGCTCGGGGCGCGGCGGTTCGCGCTTCGACTGCTCCACCTTCCGCTACGGGGCATGAGCCGCGACCGGCTCGACTTCCTCGGCGAGGAACTCGTGCAGAAGCTGCCCGCCGCGCCGCCGTGCGACTCCCTCTCGACGAGCCTCCTCGATCACGTCGCGCGTCCGCTGGCGCGGGCGGCGGGCATCCGCCGCGTCGTCTGCCCGCGCATGGAGTTCCGCGACGGCATCGCCACCGGCCGGCTCGAGCAGGCGGAGTTCGCGAGCGCGGAACCCGCGACGCCCGCCCCGGCCAAGGCGATCGTCCTCTTCGAGGATGGCCCCAACCGCGGGGAGCTCGGCGTGGTGAGCGCGCTCTCCGGCAAGCAGATCCTCCTCGTCGGGGGCACGGGCTTCATCGGGAAGGTCTGGCTCTCGAACCTGATGCGCGAGCTGCCGCAGATCGGCGCGATCCACCTGCTCGTGCGGCGCAAGGGGTCCACGTCCGGCGCGGAGCGCGTCCGGCGCATGTGGAGCGAGTCCCCGCTGTTCGCGGGGATCCCCGCCGAGAGCCTCGCGAAGGTCCAGGTCGTCGAGGGGGACATGTGCCTGCCCGGACTCGGCCTCTCCGCCGAGGCGAGGCGATCCCTCGCGGCCTCGCTCGACCTGATCGTGAACAGCGGCGGCATCACCGAGTTCGGCCCCGACGTGCGTTGGGCCGCCGCGACGAACGTGGACGCCACGCTGCACGTGATCGATTTCCTGCGCGGCTGCGCGCACGCCGCGCTCCTCCACCTGTCGACCTGCTACGTCGCCGGCAGCCGGAACGGCCGCATCCCGGAGCGGATCCTGCCCGACTACAACCCGCGCGGCGACGCGACGTTCGATGCGGAGAAGGAACGCAACGAGCTCGCCCGCCTCGTGCGCGCCGAGGAGTCCGAAGAGGCCGGCGGGGGCCTGCGCCAGCGGCTCATCACGCTCGGCATGAAGCGCGCCCTCTCGTGGGGGTGGCCGAACACCTACACCTACACGAAGAGCCTCGCCGAGTCGCTGCTGCTGCGGCGCGGCGCCGGCCTGCCGATCGCCGTCGTGCGCCCGTCGATCGTCGAGACCTCCACGGAGGAGCCCTTCCGCGGCTGGAACGAGGGGATCAACACGTCGGCGCCGCTCTCCTGGCTGCTCGGAACCTACTTCCGGCAGCTCCCGAGCAACGGGAGGAAGCGGCTCGACATCGTCCCGGTCGATCTGGTCACGCGGGCGATGACGCTGATCTGCGCGGCGCTCGTCGAGCGGCGCCACGACCCGCTCTACCAGATCGCGACATCCTCGCGCAATCCGTGCGACATGCGGCGCTCGATCGAGCTGACCGGCCTCGCCCATCGCAAGCACTACCGGACGCTCCCGGGCGTGGCCCCCTGGTTGCGGCGGCAGTTCGACACGATCGGCGTCTCCCGGCGCCGCTATCGAAGGTTCTCGGCGCCTCGCCAGAAGGCGGTCGTGCGCGTGCTCGGCCGGGTGCTGCCCTTCGCCCGGGCGCCGCTGCGCCGCGCGGAGAAGTCCCTCGACCGGGTGGAGAAGCTGATCGAGCTCTACCGCCCCTTCATCCTCGAGAACGACCAGATCTTCGAGGCGGAGCGGATCGAGAAGCTCACCGCCGCCCTCTCCCCGGAGGAGCGCGTGCGCTTCGGCTGCGATCCCGGGCGCATCGACTGGTCGGAGTACTGGATCGACATCCACATCCCCGCCCTCCGGCGCTGGTCCTTCCCCCTCCTCGAAGGCCGGGGCGTGAAGGCCTAGGGCGCCCTTGCGATGCGGGTCTTCCTCACCGGCGCCACCGGGTTCGTCGGCGGCCACATCCTCGCGCGGCTGCTCGAACGCGAGGGGGTCTCGGTCTTCGTGCTGGCGCGCGACGCCTCGCCCGAGCGTCTCTGGCGCGCGATGCAGCCCCATTTCGCGTTCGACCGTTTTCGCGAACTGCTCGGGGGGCGGGTCGTCGCGGTGCGCGGCGACATCACCGAGGAACGCCTCGGCCTCGCGCCCGCGGATCGCGAGCGCGTCACGCGCGAGACGACGTCGATCCTCCACTGCGCCGCGTCGCTGAACCGGAAGTCGGAGAAGGCCTGCCTCAACACCAACCTGCGCGGCACCCTCGAGGTGCTCGACCTCGCGCGCGCCATCGTCGCGGATCACGGCCTCTCGCGCTTCACGCACGTGAGCACCGTGGCCGTCGCGGGCAGGCGGCAGGACGAGACCGTGCAGGAGGACGCGGCGATCGACTGGGAGCGCTCGGACTACGACCCGTACGCGCGCACGAAGAAGTTCTGCGAGCACATGATCGCGCGCCTCCTCCCGGAGGTGCCGCGCACGATCCTCCGGCCGAGCGTGGTGCTCGGAGACAGCCGCACCGGCCACACGTCGCAGTTCGACATGGTGCATGCCTTCGCCTTCCTCGCGCGCCGCTGGCTGCTGCCGCTGCGCCCCGAGCACAGGATCGACATCGTCCCGGTGGACTGGGTCGCGGACGCGGCGGCGAGGATCCACATGCAGACGTCCCCCGGCCACGGCATCTACCACCTGAGCGCGGGGGAGGCCTCGCCCACCTACCGCGAGATCACGACGGCCCTCTCCCGTGCGCCCGCCTTCGCGCCCTGGCTCGCGCGCCCCTTCGACGCGACGGTGCGCTTCCTCTCGTCGATCGCCCACGGCACCAAGAGCGGGCGCGCGGCCTCCCGCCTGCAGGTCTTCCTCCCCTACCTGCGATTCAACACCGTCTTCGACAACGCGCGCGCCGTCGCCGCCGCCGGGGCGACGCCGGCGGCCTTCCCCTCCTACGCGGCGAAGCTGCTCCAATGGAGCGTCGAGAACCGCTTCGCCTACCCCTACCGGGAGTGGCCCCGCTGATGGACCTCCTGCTGCAAGCGTGGACCGCCGCATCGATCGAGAGCGCGAAGCTCCGCCACATGCTCGGGGCCGGCGACCGGTGGAAGCCGGGGCGCCCGCTCCGCCTGCTCTTCGCGGGGTACAACGGCGCCCGCAACACCGGCTCGGATGTCCGCGTCGAGGAGATGCTGCGGCAGGTGCGGCAGGTGCTCGGCAGCGAGCGGGTCGAGCTCGCCGTGCTGACGCAGGACTTCGCGCTGACGAAGGGCTACTTCGGCGACGCGCGGCAGATCCGGCTGCCCGACATCTTCCCGCCCTTCCTCGCGCGGGAGGTCCCCCGGCACGACGGCGTCATCACCTGCGAGGGGTCGATGTTCAAGTCGAAGTTCGCCGATGCGCTGACGACGATGATGATCGGCGCGCTCGGCCTCGCGTCCGCCCGCAACCGCCTCTCCGTCGGCTACGGCGCCGAGGCGGGGAGGATGAACCGCATCCCCCGCAGGATGACGCGCCGCTACGTGAAGGACAGCCTCATCCTGACGCGGAATCCCGAGTCGCAGGACATCCTCGGCGGGCTCGGCGTGCCGACGGAACCGGGCACCGACACCGCCTGGACCTTCGAGCCCCACCCGCCGGAGCACGGCGAGAAGGCGCTGCGCGCCGCGGGGTGGGATGGTCGTCAGCCCGTGCTCGGCCTCTGCCCGATCCATCCCTTCTGGTGGCCGGTGCGCGCCTCGCTGCCCAAGGCGATCGCGCGGCTCTTCGGCGGCTACCGCGCGAGCCACTACCGGTCGGTCTATTTCCACAACGCGGGCCCGGAGGTGGACCGGGCCTACGAACGCTACCTCGGCGCGATCGCGCGCGCGGTCGCGGACTTCCGGAAGCGCACGCCGGTCTTCCCCGTGCTGATCGCGATGGAACAGCTCGACACGCGCGCCTGCCGCCGTCTTGGGGAGATGCTCGGCGGCGCGCCGATCTTCTCGTCGAGCGACCATGACATGTACTCGCTCGTCAGCATCCTGCGCGCCTGCAGCACGCTGGTCTCGTCGCGCTACCACGGCATCGTCACCTGCATGCCGGCGCTCGTCGCGTCCGCCGGCATCACGATGGACGAGCGCATCCGCAACCTGCTCAAGGACCGCGGCCACGAGCACCTGCTGCTCGAGGTGGATGACCCCGACCTCGAGCCGAAGCTCGGCGTCGTCCTCGACACGCTCCATCGCGACCGCGACCTCATCCGCGAAGGCATCGCGAAGAACGTCGCGACGCAGCTCCGCACGATGGCGCGCATGGGGGTGCACTTCGAGGACCACGTCCGCTCCCGCTACCCCGAGTTCCCGACGCGCAGCGGCGTGCATTCGTGGGAGGAGTACCTCCCCCCGCTGGCTCCCGGGCTCCGGCGCATCGTCGAGGCGCATCCGGCCTGATGGGCTTTCTCGCTCGCATCCTCGACAGGCTCGGCGCCGAACCGGGTGCCCCCCTGCTGCGGAGCGGCGAGTCCGTGACGACCGGCGGCGAGCTGGCGCGGCGCGTCGCCCGCGCGCGCGGCCATCTGCGCTCCCGCGGCGTCAGGCCCGGCGACCGCGTCGCGCTGATCGGCGAGAACAGCCCCGACTGGATCGCACTCGACCTGGCGATCATGGCGGAGGGGGCGATGACCGTGCCGCTCTACGCGCGGCTGCCGGAGGCGGAACTCGCCCCCATCCTGGACGACGCCGCCCCCCGCCTCGTGCTCCGCGCCCCCTTCGGCGACGACGACGGCCACGACGAGATCACGGCCCCCGCGCCCCCCCATTCTCGCCGCCGGATCGTCTACACGAGCGGCACCAGCGGCGCGTCCAAGGGGGTCGTGCTCACCGAGGCCAATCTCGACTTCATGCTCGCGCGCACGAGCGCCCGCCTCGACAGGCTCTTCGCCGGGCTCGACGAACCGGAGCGGCTCTTCCACTACCTTCCCTTCTGCTTCGCCGGCTCCTGGATCCTGCTCGCGACGGCGCTGCAGCGCGGCAGCCGCCTCGCGCTCTGTCGCGACCTGAAGCGGATCCCGGAGGAGCTCGCGGCGGCCGATCCGCACGCGGTGCTGAACGTGCCGCTCCTGCTCGACCGGCTGCGGGCGGGCATCCTCGAGAGGGTGGGCGGGAGGCTGCTCTGGAGGGTCCCCTTCCTGCGACGGCCGCTCTTCGGCCGGGCGATCCGGCGCAAGCTCTGCCCCTCCCTGCGGGCGATGATCTGCGGCTCCGCGCCGCTCTCGGAAGAGACGCAGCGCTTCTTTATGATGCTGGGCATGGAGGTGCTCCAGGTCTACGGCCTCACGGAGACGACGGCGATCTGCACGATGGACGAGCCGGGAGAGGCGGTTCCGGGACGCGTCGGCCGGGCGGTCGACGGCGTCGAGATGCGGCTCTCCGACGACGGGGAGATCCTCGTGAGGGGCGCGAATCTCTTCGAGGGCTACTGGGGCGGGGCGCCGCACGCAGGGTGGTACGCCACCGGGGATCTGGGCGAGGTCGACGCGGAGGGTCGCTGGCGCATCCTCGGCCGCAAGAAGGAGGTGCTCGTGCTCTCGTCGGGGCACAACGTCCCGCCGGAGGCGATCGAGCGCCGCATCGCCGAGGCGGGCCTCGGCGAGGGCGTCGTCGTGGGCCACGGACGCCCCTTTCTCGTCGCGATCCTGTTCGGGGGGCCCGGGGGGAGCCTCGACGCGATCAACGAGCGGCTCCCCCACTACGAGCGCATCCGGGCGGTGCATCTCCACCCGCGCCGCCTCGCGGAGGAGCCCGGCCTCCTGACGGCGAACGGGAAGATCCGGCGCGCGGCGGTGCTCGCGCGGTTTTCGGCCGAGGTGGAGCGCCTCTACGCATGAGGACGGAGCTGCGCGACGGACTGCTGGAGCTCTGCCTCGAGGAGCCCCCGTGCAACGAGATCGGGTCGCGGATGCTCGACGGGCTCGAGGCCTTCGCCGGCCGCCTCGGCGGCGCGCGGGCCGTGCTCGTCTACTCCGCGCTGCCGGCGGGGTTCTGCGCGGGGGCCGATCTGCGCGAGCTCTACCGCGAAGGTCTCGCGCTTCCGGTCGAGGAGCGCGTCGAGCGCGTGCACCGCTTCCTCGAACGGATCCACCGCGTGCTGGAGCTGCTCGATTCGTGCCCCGCGCCGGTCGTCGCGGCGGTGCACGGGATCTGCTTCGGCGGAGGGCTCGAACTCGCGCTCTGCGCCGATCTCGTGGTCGCCGACAAGAGCGCGCGCTTCGCGTTCCCGGAGCTGCGCCTCGGACTCATCCCGGGCTTCGGCGGCATCCCGCGGCTGCGGCGCGACGTCGGCAACGCGGTCGTCCGCGACCTGCTGCTCACGGGCCGCAGCCTGAACGCGACGCGCGCGCACGAGTGCGGCCTCGTCGGGCAGCTCGTCGGCGAGGGGTCGGCCCTGCGCGCGGCGCGCGCGGCGGCGCAGCAGATGCTGAAGTTCGATCCCCTGACGCTCTCGACCGCGAAGCGGTGGATCAAGCCGCTGCCCCGCGCGGAACTCGGGGACGAGATCGCGACCTTCCTGCGGCTCTTCCGGCGGCCCGAGGTGCAGGAGAACCTGCGGCGCTTCGTCGAGAACGAAGGCCCGCTACCCTACCTCCCCTGAGATGCGAACCCTCGACCAGACGCTCACCGAACTGCTCGATCTCGCCGCGGCGAAGTTCGGGGTGCCTCGCGCAGGCCTCGGCGGCGCCGACGACATCTTCGAGAAGCTCGGCATCGACAGCTTGCAGGCGCTCGACCTGCTGACGCGGCTCGAGAACCACTTCCGCGTCGAGCTGCCGGACTACGAGCTCCAGGGGGTCAGCGACTTCCTGACGCTGGCCGAGCGCATCCACGCGCGACTCTGAACGTGGACCTCTCCCGCCACGAATCGCTGCAGGGCGCCCTCGCGGAGGCCTTCGAGGCGCATGCCCCGAGGCTCTGCCTCATCGAGGCCGACCGCGACCGCGAGAGGGTGCGCCTGACCTACGCCGAGGTCCGGGACGCGTCGTCGGCGCTGGCCGGCTGGCTCGCCGCCCGGGGCACGCGCCGCGCCGCCGTCCTGATGACGAACCAGGCGAAGTGGCACATCGCCGCCTGCGCCGTCTTCCGCATCGGGGGCGAACTCGTCCCCCTCGACCCCAAGCTGTCCCCGGCGGAGCTCGCGGAGCTTCTCCGCCACTCCGGGGCCGACACGCTCTTCGTCGAGCACCACCTCTGGCGCGCCCTCGACTACGCGGGGCAAGCCATCGTGACGGAGGCGCCGCCGTCGATGGACCTGCGCGGCGCCGCGCGCTTCGAGGAGTGTCGCGCCGCGCCCCCGCCTCTGGTCCCGCGAACGCGCGGCGACGTCGCCTGCATCGTCTACTCGAGCGGCACCGGAGGATCGCCGAAGGGCTGCCAACTCACCCACGACAACTACCTCGAGCAGTGCGCCGCGCTGCTGCGCCTCTACCGGTTCGACCCGGGCGACCGCTACCTGTCGATCCTGCCGACGAACCACGCGATCGACTTCATGGTCGGCTTCTTCGGCCCCTACACCTGCGGCGCGACGGTGATCCACCTGCGCACGCTGCGGCCCGAGTTCGTCCGGGAGGCCTTCACGCGCTATCGCATCGCCTACATGGCCCTCGTCCCGCTCGTGTTGTCGAACCTGGAGAAGGGGCTGCGCGAACGCATCGCCGCGCTGCCGTCGTGGAAGCGGCGGTTCGTCTCGCTCGTGACCCGACTCGGGTCGCCGCGCCTCGCGCGCCTGCTCTTGCGGGGGATCCAGAGGGGGTTCGGGGGCCGGCTGAAGGCGCTCTTCGTCGGCGGCGCGTTCTCGGAGCCGGCCACGCTCCGCTTCTTCCGCGACCTCGGCGTCGAGGTCGCGAACGGCTACGGGCTGACCGAGGCGGGCACGGTCGTGACGCTCAACGACGGCGCCGCCTTCCGCGAGGACACCGTCGGCCGCCCCCTCGCCGGCACCGAGTTGCGCATCACCGGGGCCGGGGCGGACGGCATCGGCGAGGTCGAAGTGCGCGGGCGCACCGTCATGGCCGGCTATCTGAAGGACGCGGAGCGCACCGCGGAGACGATCGTCGACGGGTGGCTGCGCACGGGGGATCAGGGCCGCCTCGAGCCGACCGGCCACCTGCGCCTCTTCGGGCGGCGCAAGAACATGATCGTCACGGCGGGCGGCAAGAACGTCTACCCCGAGGACATCGAGAACGCGTTCGACGGGATGCCCGTCGCCGAGTACTGCATCTTCGCCGCCCACCGCCTCTGGCCGGGGCGCGACGAACGGCTGCTGCTCGTCGTGCGCCCCAACCGCGGCGTCCCCTTCGAGGAGGAGTTCGCGCGCCGGAACCGTGGGCTCCCCGACTACAAGCGCGTCGCCGGCTACGTGGTCTGGGAGAGCGACTTCCCCCGGACGGCCTCGATGAAGATCAAGCGCGACCTGCTGGCCGCGGCGGTGGGTGCGGCGGGCCCGGGAGGCGTGGTCCAGCCGTGATGCTCGCGATCATCAATCGCGCGGCGGGGGGGGGTCGCTGCGGACGCGAGGCCGATGCCGCGCTGCGGCGAATCGGGATCGACGTCGAGCGTGCGCCCACCGAGGGACCGGGCCACGCCCGGGAGATCGCCCGGGAGGCCTATGCGCGGGGCGTGCGCCGCTTCCTCGCGGTCGGCGGCGACGGCACGGCGCACGAGGTGCTGAACGGCCTCTTCCCGTGCGACGACCGGGTCACGCTGGGGTTCCTGCCGCTCGGCACCGGGAACTCCTTCCTGCGCGACTTCACCTCCGAGGGGCTCTCCCACGCGATCGAGTGCATCCGCACCGGCCGGAGCCGCGGCTGCGACGTCATGCGCCTCGAACACTCCGGCGGCGTCGTCCACTCGATCAACCTGATCTGCCTCGGATTCCCCGCGGACGTCGCCGCGGTGACCAACCGCCGGTTCAAGCGCTTTGGTGCGCTCGGCTACCTGCTCGGGGTCGTCGCCTGCCTCGCGCGCCTGCCGCGACGCACCTTCCCGCTCGTCGCCGACGGCACTCGCGAGGCGGAGCGCTGCCTCTTTCTCGGGTTCAACAACAGCCGCTTCACCGGCGGCGGCATGCAGATCGCGCCGCTCGCGCAGACCGACGACGGCCTGATCGAGTACCTGCACTTCGGCCCGATCGGCCGCCTCGCGCTGCTCTGGAACCTCCGGAGCCTCTTCGACGGCTCCCTCGTCCGGCTCCGGTGGGCGCGGCGCCGCGGCGTGCGCGAGGTCCTCTTCGAATCGGCGACCCCGCGCGACCTCATGATCGACGGGGAAGTGCTGCACACGGTCCCCCGCGCGCTCACCCTCCTGCCCGGCGCCCTGGATGTCCTCGCATGAAACCCGCGCTGATCCTCCTCAATCTCGTCATCTGGCCGCTGAGCATCGCCCACTTCGTGCTCCACACGCTCCTGCTGATCCTGCTCGGCGCCCTCTTCGGCACGCGGCGCGTCGAGTGGTACGTGAAGATCTGGGCGCGCTGCATCCTCTTCCTCGCCTGCGCGCGGCGCGAGGTGCGCCGGGCCCCGGGCTTCGACCCGTCGAAGACCTATCTCTTCGTCAGCAACCACGTGAACTTCTTCGACCCCTTCGTGCTCTCGCCGAGCATCCCGCAGTACGTGCGCGGCGTCGAACTGGAGTCGCACTTCAGGATCCCCGTCTACGGCTGGGCGATGAAGCGCTTCGGCAACGTGCCGGTGCCCGACGCCCGCGACCCCGAGGGGCTCAAGCGCACCTACCGGCTCATGAAGGAGGCGCTCGCGACCGGGCTCTCGCTCGTGATGTTCCCCGAGGGGGGGCGCACGCGCGACGGGAAGCTCCGCCCCTTCGAGTCGGGCGTCTTCCGCATCGCGCGCCAGATCGGCGCGACGATCGTGCCGCTGACGATGGAGGGCGCCTACCGCTGGTACCGCACCGGCGGCCGCTGGATCCGGCCGGGCAAGATCATCGTCCACCTGCACGAGCCCATCGACATGAGCGAGGTGGGCCGCGACGAGGTCGACGCGATGCGCGACCGGGTGCGCGCGATCATCGGCGGGCCGCTCGGCGAGTGAGCCGGGGGCGCCGCGGCGCCGTGCGCCGCCGCCGGTTCACGCGGAGGGGTGCCTCGCCCAGTGGCGGGCGATCTGGGCGCAGTAGCCGTCGACGTTGCGGCGCAACTCGCCCATCGAGTCGCCGCCGAACTTCTCGAGGAGCGCCTGCGCGAGGACGATCGCGACGCAGGCCTCGGCCACGACCGCCGCGGCCGGGACCGCGGTGACGTCGCTCCGCTCGAAGTGCGCATCCTTGCGGCCGCCCGCCCTGAGGTCGACCGACTCGAGGGGACGGCGCAGCGTGCTCAGCGGCTTCATCGCCACGCGCACGACGATCGGCTGGCCGTTCGACATGCCCCCCTCGAGACCGCCGGCGCGGTTGGTCGGGCGCACGAGGCGGCCCTGCCCGTCCTCGCGGATCACATCATGGACCTTCGAGCCGGGCAGCGCGGCCGCCGCGAATCCCGCGCCGACCTCGACGCCCTTCATCGCGGGGATCGCGAGCAGCGCTGCGGCGAGCCGCCCGTCGAGCCGCTGGTCCGCCTGCCGGTTCGAGCCGAGCCCCGGGGGCACGCCGGTCGCGACCACCTCGACGACGCCGCCCAGCGTGTCGCCCGCCCTCGCGGCGGCATCCACGGCGGCGATCGCCTTCCGGTCGCCTTTCGGGTCGACGGAGTGGAACGGGGAGGCGTCCCGCACGTCGAGGTCGGGGGGTCCGGGGGCGAAGACGACCCTGCCGAGCCGGACGACGTGCCCGAAGCAGGCGATGCCGAACTCGCGCAGCAGCAGCGCGCAGAGGGCGCCGACGGCGGTGCGCACGGCGGTCTCCCGCGCCGACGAGCGTTCCAGCACGTCGCGGGCGTCGGCCTCGTGGCCGAACTTGAGCACCCCGGCGAGGTCGGCGTGGCCGGGGCGCGGGCGCGTCACGGGGGAAAAGCCGCCGCCCGCGCGGTTGCGGATGCGGATCGTGATCGGGTTCCCCGTGCCCCTCCCCTTCCGCACGCCGGAGACGAACTGGATCCGGTCGCGTTCGATCCTCTGCCGCTCCGACCGGCCGTACCCGCCTTGGCGCCGCTGCAGCATCGCATCGAGGAATGCGCGGTCGATCCGGAGCCCCGCCGGGAGGCCGGTGACGACGGCGAAGAGCGCCGGGCCGTGGGATTCGCCCGAGGTGACGTACGAGAGCACGGCGAGACGTTAGCAGATCAGCGGTCGCCCATCTCGTGCGTCTTGCCGTCGTAGCTGAGCCGGCGCGCCCTGCCCTCGACGATCGTTTCGAGATGGACGGGGCGCGTCCAGAGGCGGTGGACGTGGGTCAGCGTCTCGCGCGCCTGCGCGAGCTGGAGGTCGCTGGCATCGTGCCGGTGGCGCAGCACGAGCTCGCCGCGGTTGTTCCAGTTGCCCTCGACGACCTCGATGATCGGCTGCCCGCCGTTCGCGAGGCTGCTCAGGAGCTTGCCCTTGACGTCGCCAAAGTCGCGGCTCGTGATCTCGCGCCGGTTCGTCTTGGGGTTCCAGTCGTAGGTGAAGAGGCGCTGGCTGTCGCAGAACTCCGGCGTCAGGAACTCGTCGATGAAGGTGACGTCGTTGTAGATGCGGCGCACCTCGAAGATCTTCGCGCGCCCCTCGCCGAGACCGGTGTCCCAGGCGCGGCGGGCGTCGAGGTCGTCGCACTCCTCGTATTCCTTGCCGAAGCGGCCCCGGTTCCAGCGGTCCTCGATGTCGCGGAAGAGCTCGATGCCGATCTTGTAGGGATTCAGGCGGCCGGGCTGGACGGCCATCGCGCCCGCGTGACGCTCCGCGTAGTCGACGACCTCGTCGGGCTCGAGCAGGTGCTCGGTCATCATGCGGCTGTGCCAGTAGCTCGCCCAGCCCTCGTTCATGATCTTCGTCAGCCGCTGCGGCGCGAAGTAGTAGGCCTCGTCGCGCATCATCGCGAGCGTGTCGCGCTGCCACGACTTCAGCGGCGCGTTCTCGAGCAGGAAGCGCATGACGTCGCGCTCGGGCCGCTCGGGAAAGGCGGGCTTCCGCTTGCGCTCCGCGTCGAGACGCTGCCGCTGCTCCTCGAGGAACTCCGGCGGATTGATGAAGGACTCCATGTAGTCCTTCGCGCGGAAACGGATGACGGGGCGTTCGGCCTCCTCCTCGCGCTGCTGCGCGCTCTTCACGACGGGCGGCGCCGTGTAGGGAGAGTAGATGTCGATCAGGTTCTCGATGCTGAGGCAGGAGTCGAGGAAGGCCTCGACGGCGTCGAACCCCTCGCGGTCCATGTGGCGCTGGATGCGCGTCGCGTGGCTCGCGAGCTCGTCCACCATGCGGCGATTCGTCGGGTGGAACCAGAGGTTGTTCTTGAAGAAGTCGCAGTGGCCGTAGACGTGGGCCATCACGAGCTTCTGGTCCACCATCGTGTTGCCGCGCAGCAGGTAGGCGTAGCAGGGGTCGTTGTTGATGACCAGCTCGTAGATCTTGCTCATCCCCCACGCGTAGCTCTTCGCGATCTGGTCGTAGCTCATCCCGAAGCGCCAGTGGCGGTAGCGGACCGGGAATCCGTCGTAGGCGGCGACGGTGTTGATGCCGTCCCAGTCGACCATTTCGAAGATGGTCTCGAAGAAGTCGAGCCCGCACTCGATGGCGACGTCGCGGATGCGCGCCTGCTCGCGCTGCAGTTCCGGCGGCAGCGTCATCGGCCGGTCCCCAGGAAGTCGCGGATCGAGGCCATGATCCCCTCCTTGTCCGGGATGTCCGAGGTCAGCACCCGGGGCTCGTCGGGGAACGCGTTGTCGAGGTCGGTCTTGAACTGCCCCGAGCCGTAGGTCGAGCGCACCTGGCCGTAGCAGAAGACGTTCACCTTCGGCAGCAGGTGGTGGCGGAGCAACTCGAGGCAGCGGGCGGTGTCGCCGCCGGACCAGTTGTCGCCGTCGCTGAAATGCAGCGGGTAGAGGTTCCACTCGTCCGGCGGGTAGTCGCGGTCGATGATCGTGTTGCAGAGCTCGTAGGCCGAGGAGATCTTCGTGCCGCCCGACTCCCGCAGGTGGAAGAAGGTGTGCTGGTCCACCTCCTTCGCCTCCGCGTCGTGCACGATGTAGCGCGTCTCGATGTGCCGGTACTGGCTGCGCAGCCACGTGTCGATCCAGAAGGCCTCGATGCGGACGATCTCCTTCTGCTCGTCGCCCATGCTGCCGCTCACGTCCATCATGTAGAGGACCACGGCGTTCGACTCGGGGACCGTGCGCGGATCCCACGCGCGGTAGCGCATGTCGTCGCGGATCGGGACGACCATGCCCCCGTGGGGCCCGAAGCGCCCCGACGCGATCTCGCGCTTGAGCGCCCGCTTGAAGGTGCGGCGCAGGTGGCGCAGGGAGGCGGGTCCGATGCGGCGCAGCCCGGTGTAGCGGTGCACCTCCGTCGTGACCTGCTTCTTGCCCTTCGGCTGGATGTTGGGGAGCTGGAGCTCCTCGCCGAGGATCTTCGCGAGCTCCTCGAGCGTCACCTCGACCTCGAGGGCGTGCTCGCCCGGCGCCTCGCCGGCCTCCGCCTTGCCGGGCTGGGGGTCGCCGGGCGTGGGATCGCCCACATCGCCCTCCCCCTGCCCCACCCCCGATCCGCCTTCGTTGCTGCCGAAACGGAACCGCGGCAGGTCGATCTGCGGCAGCGGGATCGACACCGTCTTCGCCCCCTGCCGCGCGATCATCGCGCCGTTCGCGATGTGCTTCTTCAGGTCGCGACGGATCGCCCCCCGCACGATGTGCTTGAAGCGGGAGTGGTCCAGATCGATGGTGTGGACCATGCTCAGCTCTTCGATTTGACGTCTCCCCTCGCGAAGATGCTCGCGACGAAATTGAGCGCGTCGGTCGCGGACTCCTCGTTGTAGCCGAAGTTCTTGATCAGCCGCGACTTGATCACGTCGATCTTCTCCTGCGTCTCGCGGTCGACGACGGAGCTCACGAGGCTCGTCAGCTTGATGCTGTCCTTCTGGTCCTCGAAGAGCTTCTTCTCGAGCGCGCGCTGCAGGCGCGGGTTCATCTTGTAGTCGAAGTTCCGGCCCTCGACGGCGAGCGCCCCGATGTAGTTCATGATCTCGCGGCGGAAGTCGTCCTTCGCGCTCTCCCGCACGTCGATCTTCTCCTCGATCGAGCGCATGAGCCGCTCGTCGGGGGACTCCTCCTGCCCGGTGTAGCGGTTGCGCACGCGCTCCTTCTGCGTGTAGGCCTTGACGTTGTCGATGTAGTTCGCGCAGAGCCGCTGGATCTGCTCCTCGTCGGCGGCGATCGCCCGCTGGACCTCGTTCTTGACGATCTCGGCGTACTCCTCCTTCGCCACGGCGAGCAGCTCGCGGTAGCGCTTGCGCAGGTCCTCGCTCGTGATGAGGCTGTGGTGGTCGAGGCCCTCCTCGAGCTCGTGCAGCACCATAAAGGGGTTCACGCAGCTGCTCGAGTAGCGGCGCACCAGCGCGTTGCTCACCTTGTCCTGGATGTAGCGCGGCGAGATGCCCTCGAGCCCCTCGCGCGGGTTCTCCTCCCGCAGCTCCTTGACGTTCTCCTCGCTGTAGCGCTCGAGCGACTTGCCGTTGTAGAGCTTGAGCTTGTCGATGAGGCTCAGGTCGCCCTTCTTCGAGACCGCAAGCCGCGTCAGGATGGCCCACATCGCGGCCACCTCGAGGGTGTGCGGGGCGATGTGCTTGGTGACCTTCTTCTCGTTGAAGCTCTTCTGGTAGATGCGGATCTCGTTGCCGAGGCGGAGGTTGTAGGGCACGTCGATCTTGACGGTGCGGTCGCGGAACGCCTCCATGAGCTCGTTGCTCATGAGCTTCCTGTACTCGGGCTCGTTGGTATGCCCGATGATGACCTCGTCGATGTAGGTCTGCGCGAACTTCTTCGGCTTGATGTTGTGCTCCTGCGACGCCCCGAGCAGGTCGTACAGGAACGCCACATCGAGCTTGAGCACCTCGATGAACTCGATCAGCCCGCGGTTGGCGACGTTGAACTCGCCGTCGAAGTTGAAGGCGCGCGGGTCGGACTCGCTGCCGTACTCGGCGAGCTTCCTGTAGTTGATGTCGCCGGTCAGCTCGGTGCTGTCCTGGTTCTTCTCGTCCTTCGGCTGGAAGGTGCCGATGCCGACCCGGTCGCGCTCGCTGAGCACGAGGCGCCGGATCACGACGTGCTCCAGCACCCGGTTCAGGTCGCCGTCGTAGCGGTGCAGGAGCTGGTTGACGTGATAGCGGCAGACGGGGCAGGGTTCCCCCTCGACGCGCAGGCGATAGCCGCCCTTCCAGTCGTTGTTGATGCGGTTCAGGATGCGCTCGCGCGTCTCGGCGGGGAGCAGCATCAGCGGCTCCTCGTTCATCGGGCAGGCGATCGTCTCCTGCTGGTCCGGCAGCCGCCATCCGTAGCTGTAGAGCGCCCCCTCCCGCGACCGGCTGTAGTGCTCGAGGCCCCGCTTCAGGAGGCGGACGATCGTCGACTTCGACGACCCGACCGGGCCGTGGAGCAGCAGCACCCGCCGCTCGGTCCCGTAGCCGTGGGCAGCCGCCTTGAAGTTGTCGACGAGCGTCGCGAGCGGCTTCTCGAGGCCGAAGATCGCGTCGTGCCCCTCGCCGAGGATGTCGGAGAAGAACTTGTAGCGGGTGATCCGCTCCTTGTGGACCGTCGTCTCCTCGTGGCCGAACGAGAGGATCATCTCGTAGAGCCGCTGGTGCGCCGTGCGCAGCACGCCGGGGTTCTCGAGGATGAGATCGAGGTATTGCCCGAAGGTCCCCGTCCAGTTCAGCTCGCGGAAGACCGCGGGGTTGCTCGACGAGCGGATCGCATCGACGATCTCGAGCTTGTTCACCATCGTGATCACTTCTCCCATCAAAAAAAGCCGGGCCAGCGGTCGTCCCGCCAACCCGGCTTCATCGATGTATACGCAACCGACGGGCCAAAGGTTTCGCGGGGGTGGGATTAGAAAGAGTGTCCTCCGCAGAGGACAGGTCCGCCGAGGCGACGCCTTAGGAAGTGGATCGGTCGGGGGCTCGGGGGGCTAGAGCCTAGCGCCCGGGAGCCTCGACGAATCTACCACCGCTTCGCTGGGAGAGCTGGCGCAGGGCGGGGGTCGAGTGGTTGCCCAGCGCGACGATGTGCACGCGGCAGCGACCCGGGGGCAGCTTCTGGAACTGGTTTTCGACCGCCTCGGGGGAGAGCGAGGCCGCGGTCTCGCGCCCGTCGGTCACGATGAAAAGTTCCGCCCTCGCCTTCGGGTCGGCGAGCAGCGCCTCCTTCAGCATCGCGAGGCCGCTCGCGACGGAGCGCTGGACGTCGGTCTTCCGGCCGGCGGGGAGCGCGTCGATCCACCGGGCGGCGCTCTCCTTTCCCTCGAGCGTCGCGGGCAGCAGCTCCTTCGCCTCGGTCAGGAAGAACATCCGGTCGTCGAAGCAGAGCAGATTGAAACGCACGTCGCTCGGCAGCCCCCAGATGGCCTGCTTCAACTCCGTGAAGTGGGTCGACCGGCTCCCCTGGCGCATCGAACTCGACATGTCGACGACGAAGATCACCTGCTTCTCGACGATCGGGATCGTGAAGAGCGTCGGCAGGAGCCCTTCGACGGGACCCTCCTTCAGCTTGACCTTCCGGTCGGCCCCCGCGACGGTCACCGTCTCGCCGGGCGGCGCCGCCGCCACGGCCCGCTTCGCCTCGGCGATGAAATACTCCTCCCAGCGATGGCGATCGACGCCGAACGCCTGCCCGGTGAGGCGCTCCAGCGCCTCGGCGGCGGCGGCCACCACCGCCGGATGCGCGTCGCCCAGCGCCTCCAGCAGCGGCGGGCGACAGCGCTCCCGGGCTGCCGACAGCAGGAGGCCCACCATCTCGGCGCGCATCCTCCACGACGCGTCCTCGCGCAGCGCGCGCACGACCGCCTCGAAGAGGGCCGGATCGGCGCGGTCGCGCAGGATGCCATGCAGGTGGGCGACCACCTCCGGGGCCCGGTCGAGCACCATGGCGACCAGCCGATCCAGCGCGCGGGCGGTGCGCAACTCGAGCAGCAGATCGAGGGCCGCCTTGCGCACGTCGGGCGCGGGCTCGTCGCGCAGCGCCCGCTCCACCGCGGCGGCGGCCCGGTTGCGCTCCTTCTCGTCCGCCGGAGTGACTGCCGCGTGCAGGGCTCGCAGGCCGGCGACACGCTCGGGCGCCTCGTCGCCACGGAAGGCCCGCGCCACGTCGGCGGCGAGTTCCGCCGCTGCCACGGCCGGCGCGAGGAGCAGCGTCACGAAGGCGGCCGCGCGTCGCATCGCTAGCGGCCCTGCTGCATCTGGAGGTGCCGGTCGCGGATCTTCTCGAAGGTCGCGCGATAGGCCACCCTCTGCCGCTCGTCCGGGACGGCGCCGAGCGCGCGCAGCGCGCCCTCCGCGGCCGCGAGCGTGCCGACCTTCTGCAAGGCGGAGATCGCGGTCGCCCGCTCGCGCAGGCTCTCGCTGCGGGCGAGGAAGGCGACGAGGGGCTCCACCGAGGCGTCGCGCCCGGGACGCCCGAGCATCTGGGCCGCGCTGGTCCGGATGTTCTCGTTCGGGTCTCGGATCGACTCGCCGGCGAGCCCGAGCAGCTTGTCCGACGGGCTCGGCAGTCGCATCGCCGCGCCGAGGACCGCGATGCGGCCCTGGTCGTTCAGCGTCCGCCACTCGTCGGAGAGCGCATCGACGGTCACGGGGTTGGTGATGTAGTGGATGGCGCGGATCGCCTCGACGCTCTCGTCCTGCCGCCCGCCCTGCACGATCGCGAGCAGCGCCCGCCCCGACTCGGCGTCCCCGAACTTGCCGAGCGCCTGCATCGCGTACCTTCTCACGTTCGGGTCGTTCTCGCGCTCGAGCAGCGTGCGCACCGCCGGCGCGTAGGCGTCGTCGCGCGCCATCGAGAGGATGTTCACGTAGGAGCTGCGCCGCGCCGGGTCCGACGTCCCTTCGAGAAGCTCGTCGCGGATCTTGGCGAGGATCGCCGGATCCCTCTGCTCCCCGAGCACCCGCTCGATCTCGCGCTGCGTCTCCGGCATGATCGGCTGCGAGAGCCGCTCGTAGAGCGCCTGCCCCGCCTCCTTGCCGCCGACCTGCCCGATCGTCCGGACGATGAGATTCTCGTTGTCGATGCCGGTGCCGAGCATGGCGAGCAGTTCCGGGACCACTTCGTTCACCTGGATCTTCCCCAGCGCGGTGAGGATCGCGTTGCGGGTATAAACGTTCTCCGGCCGGGCCTGGAGCATCCCGAGGAGCGCCCGCGCGGTCTCCTTGTCGCCCTGGAAGGAGCCTAGGGTGTCCCCGAGCAGAGCCCTCCACTTCTCCTCCACCTGCGGGAGCAGAGAGACCAGGCGCTCCCGCACCTGCGAGTTCACCTGGTGTCCGAGGCTCCGGATCAGCTCCTGGAGTTCCCGGTAGCGGGCGACCTGCGCGGCGGGATCCTTGGGGGAGGCGCCCTGGATCACCTCGACGAGTTCGAGCACCCGCCGCTGGTCCTGTGCGACCTGCGCCAGGTATTCGGGGCTGTCGTAGGGCACGCGCCCCTGGCTCGTGACGGCGCTGCCGATCCGGCTCGACGTGGTCCCACCCCCGTCGCCGGGCGTCGGGATGACGACCGGCTTCCCCGAACCGCCACCGCCCCCGCGGGAGCGGTCCGCCTCTCCCGCGCCGCGCGCCTCCGCCCTCCCCCCGGCCCCCACCCCATCCGCCAAGAGCATCCAGACCAGCAGCACGGCGACGCCCGCCCCGAAGAGGGCGAGCAGCATCAGCAGCAGCGGGGTCTTCTTTCGCACGACGAGGCCATTATCGCCCGGATCGGACGGCACACCTACTTGGACGCTCTTTGCCCCCTCTCCCTTGCGGCGGCCACGAGCCCCGAGAAGAGCGCCATCGCGCGGGGCTCCCCCAGCGCCGCATTCAGCTCGGGGTGCCACTGCACGCCGAGCCAGAAGGGCAGCGACGGATCCTCCAGCGCTTCGATGAGGCCGTCGCCGACCGCCCGCGCCGACGGCACGAGCCCCTTGCCGGGGCGGCGGCACGCCTGGTGGTGGAAGGAGTTCACATGGAGGGGTCCCTCGCCCGAGAGCCGCGCGAGCAGGCTCCGGGGCTCGACCTTGAGCTCGTGCCACGGGCCGTCGTCGAGGCGCCTCTGGGTGTGGCCGAGGGTGTTCTCGGTCTGGCTCGGGATGTCCTGGTAGAGGTCGCCGCCGAAGGCGACGTTCAGGATCTGCACGCCGCGGCAGATCGCGAGCAGCGGCATGCGGCGCGCATGGGCCGCGCGCAAGAGCGCGATCTCGAAGGCGTCGCGACGGTCGTCGACGAGATCGATCTCCGGGTGGGGCTCCTCGCCGTAGAAGCGCGGCGCGACGTCGTCGCCGCCGGTCAACAGCAGCCCGGCGATCCTGTCCAGGTAGACCTCGGCGGCCTCGGGGGCCGTGTTGGGCAGCAGCAGAGCAAGGCCCCCGGCCCGCTCGATCGATTCGACGTAGGTGCGGGTCACCGTCTCCGTGGGGCGCAGCTTCTGCGACGCCTGATGGAGCACGGTCCGGGCGGTGATGCCGATGAGGGGTCGCTCGTTCATGTCCCCCCAGTATCGCCTGATACGCGACATGATCACGGCCACCGCCCCCGCGCGGGTGGATCTCGCCGGGGGGACCCTCGACATCTGGCCCCTCTGCCACCTGCTCGAACGGCCCGGGCTCACGGTCAACTGCGCGATCGACCGCCGGGCCCGCGCGGAGGTCGGGGCGCGCACGGACGGGCTGGTCGTCGTCGAGTCGGTGGACCGGAACGAACGCGTGAGCCTGCCCGCGAACGCGCTCCGCCACGACCGCCTCGGCATCGGGACGCGGCTCGCGGCGGCGCTCGCCCCGGGCCGCGCCCTCGACATCCGCCTCGAGAGCCGCGTGCCGCCCGGCTCCGGCCTCGGCGGCTCGAGCGCGCTCTCGGTCGCGCTCGCCACGGCGCTCGCGGCGTTCGTGGGAGAGGACCTCGCCGGGGGGCCGCTGCGCGAATTCGTGCAGACCATCGAAACGCGCCTGCTCGGCGTGCCGACGGGCTATCAGGACTACTATCCGGCCATCGTCGGCGGGGTCAACGCGATCGAGGCGACCGAGAGGGGCGTCGCCGTGACGCCGATCCCCGGCGCCGCGGATCTCCTCGCGCGCCATCTCGTCGTGCTCGATACCGGCATCGAGCACGCGAGCGGCATGAACAACTGGGAGGTCGTCCGGCGCTTCCTCGATGGCGACGCCGCGACACGGCGAAACCTCAACCGGGTCAACGAGTGCTCCTACGCGATGCGCGACGCGCTCGCCGCGGGGGACCTCGCCGCCACCGTGGAGGCGCTCGACGCGGAGTGGCGCGCGCGTCGCGCGCTCGCGCCGGTGGTCTCGAACGCGAGGATCGAGCAGTGCATCGCCGACGCGCGACGGAAAGGCGCGCTCGCGGCGAAGATCTGCGGCGCCGGCGGCGGCGGCTGTCTCGCGCTGCTCGTCGAGGACGCGGGGGGGTTCCCGGGGGGGCTGCCGTTCCGGCCCGACGCGTGTGGCGTCAGAGCAGAAGGAGAAGCCTGAGCAGCAGATTCGCGTAGAGGCCCGCCATGAGGTCGTCGACGACGACGCCCCAACCGCGCGGGATCCGCTCCAACGCCCGGATCGGCCACGGCTTGGCGATATCGAAGAGGCGGAAGGCGGCGTATCCGCCGAGCAGGTGGGGCCAGTCGAGCGGCAGGGCGATCATCGCGACCAGGTAGCCCGCGACCTCGTCGAGCACGAAGGACGGGGGATCCCCGCGCCCCTCGCGCCTCTCCGCGTCGCGGGCGAGGGGCACCGCGAGCAGGGCAACGGCGGCCGCCGCCAGCGCGACCCCCCACGCGCTCCCGATCCCCCACGCGAGCGGGAGCCCGAGGAGCGTCCCGAACGAGCCGGGTGCCCGAGGCAGAAGGCCGAGACCGAAGCCGGTCCAGAGCAGGCGCTTCATGAGACGAGTCCGAAGAGGCGCCAGAGCCCGGAGACCACCGTGACGAGAAGACCGACGCCGAGAAGGTCGAGCACGATCCCCCGGCGGAAGATCTCCCGGGTCGTGAAGAGCCCCGTCGCGTGCGCGACCATCGTCGGCGGCGTGCCGATCACCAGCGCGAAGTCCATCGACGACGCGATCGCGACGACGACGACGAGAAGCACGGGATCGACGCGGATCACACCCGCGAGCGGGATCGCGAGCGGGATCAGCATCGCGGCGGTCGCCGTGTTCGACGCCACCGAGGTCATCGCGAGCGTCAGCGTTGCGACGATCGCGACGCCCCAGTACGGGGGCAGGCTCGAGAGCCCTTCGAGGCGCGTCGCCATCCAGTCCGAGGTGCCGGATTCGAGCAGGAACGAGCCCAGCGCGATGCCCCCGCCGAAGGTCAGCAACGAGGCCCAGGAGATGCGTCCGAGATCCTCCGCCTTCACCTTGCCGAGAAGCGCGAGCAGCACCGCGCCGAAGAGGGCGACGATTCCGTTGTCGATCCGGTGCCAGCCTTGGGTCAGGAAAAGGGCGACGACCGCGAAGAAGACGCCCAGCACGACCCCCTGGTCGCGCGACATCGGTTCCCTGCCCGCGCGCGCCGCGGCCACGACCGCGCGGAACGCCTCGCGCTCCACGCGCGCGCCGCCCCGCCACCCGAGGTAGGCCGCCATCAGCGGCAGGAAGAGGAGGACCATCGGAAGCCCGTAGCCGAACCACGAAACGAACGTGATCTCGCGCCCGGCGAAACTCCGGAGCATCTCCTGCGCGAGCGGGTTCGCGGGCGTGCCGATGAGACTGCCGACGCCGCCGATCGTGCCGGCGTAGGCGATGGCGAGCACGGCCACCTTGCGGTAGGCCACGTTGTCCAGGGGCGCCGTGACGGCGATCGCGATCGGCACGAGGACCGCGACCGCGGCGGTGTTCGACATCCACATCGAGAGAAACGCCGAGACCCCGACGAGCGCGAGCAGCAGCGTACCGGGGCTGCGCCCGGCGCGCGCGACGATCCGGTGGGCGAGGAAGCGGTCGAGCCCCACCCGGGCCATCGCTTCCGCCATCAGGAATCCGCCGAAGAAGAGCGCGATCAGCGGGTGGAAGAAGGGCGCCAGCGCCTCGCGGGCCCCCTGGGCCCCGGAGGCGGCGAGCACGATCGGCACGCAGAGCGACGCGACGAAAAGCGGCACCGCCTCGCTGACCCAGAGGAGGACGACCGTCGCGAGAAGGCCGAGGGCGAGCCCGATCCGTTTCGGTCGCCGGCGCTCCGCGACCTGTCCCTCGGGGGTCTTGCGCACGATCGGGACGAGTTCCCGCCGCCCGTCCGGCAGCACCAGGTGGGCGACCGCGCCGGGGGCGTCCCCGGAGAGGACGAGGCGCAGCGGGTCGCCCGCCTCGCGCCGCAGCAGCACGGCGCCGCCGGAGACCTCGAGGCGCCCCTCCCCCGGGGGCCAAGGGCGCGGCGCGGCGAGCGCGGCGGCCAGACCCGCGGCCGCGGCGATCGCCACCCACCGCCAGCGCGTCGGGGAGGCCACCGGGAGCGCCCTCAGTTGAGTCCGACGACCCGACCCGCCTCGATGTCGGCGAAGCGCACCGCCACGCGGCGGCTGATGCCCGCCTCGGGCATCGTGACGCCGTAGAGCGTGTCCGCCACCGTCATCGTCGCCCGCGCGTGCGTGATCACGAGGAACTGGCCGCGCGTCGCGAACTCCTTGAGCATCTCGCACATGCGGACGGTGTTGGTCTCGTCGAGCGCCGCGTCCACCTCGTCGAGCAGGCAGAAGGGCGGCGGTTTGGTCTGGTAGATGCTGAAGAGCAGCGCCACCGTCGTGAGGCTCTTCTCGCCGCCCGAAAGAAGCGCGAGGTTGCGCAGGTCCTTGCCCGGGGGCCGCACCCGGATCTCGATGCCGCTCTCGAGCACGCTCTCCGGGTTCTCGAGATAGATCTCCGCCTTGCCGCCCCCGAAGAGCTTGCGGAAGACGATGTGGAACTGCTCCTGGACCGACGCGAACGTCTCGGTGAACCGCGTCACGCAGACCTCATCGATCTTCTCGATCGTCTCGCGCAACTGGCGGTCGGCGCCCACGAGATCGGCCTCCTCGCGCCGCAGGAAGCCGAGCTTGTTCTCGACCTCCTGCAGGTCGTCGACGGCGGTGTGGTTCACGTTGCCGAGGCGCTCGAGCTTCTCGCGCAGGTCGGCGATCTCCGCCTCGAGGCGCTCGGGGTCGGAGGCCTCCTCGACCGGGGGCGCGGCGCCATCGCCCGCGAGGTCGAGGCCGTGGTCGCGCCTCACCTGCTCCCAGAGCGTCTCGATCCGGAGCCGGATCTCGTGCTCGCGCATCCGGTGCGCCTCGAGTTCCGCGCGGTGGCGGTCGTGCGCCTCCCGCAGCGCCCTCAGGTGCCGGTCCCCCTGCTCCTGATCCTGCTGCGCCGTGCGCGCGGCGGCGCGTGCCCGCTCCGCGGCGCGACCGAGCTCCTGGAGGTGCGCCTCGCGTTCGACGCCGAGGCGGGAGAGCACGTCGATCTCGTCGAGGCAGGCGGCGCGCCGCTCGCGGCAGGTGCGTGCCTCGACCGAGCGCTGCCCGGCCTCCGCCACCGTGCGCTCGATCGTGGCCGCGAGGGTACGCTCCTTCGCCTCCGCCGCCTCCGCCTTCTCGCTCCAGCGGGCCGCCCCCACCTTCGCCTCGGTGCGGACGGAGGCGGCCTCCTCCCGCTCGCGGCCCGCGCGGCTGAGCGCCTCCTGCAACTCGCGCTGCTCCGCTTCGAGTTCGAGCCTCACCTTCTCGGCGACGGCGCACCGGGCGCGCGCCTCCTCGTACCGAGCTGTGAACTCCCCGATCAGGTCGACGACGTCGCCGTGCTCCGCGCGATCGAGATCGAGTTCGCCCGCGCGCGACGTGGCGGAGTTCCGGGCCGCGGCCAAGCGCTCCCCGGTCCGGCGCGACTCCTCCCGCGCCTCCCTCAGCATCGGCCGGAGTTCGTCCAGCGTCGACTCCCACGTCTGCGCCCGCGCCCGCGCCTCCTCGACGCGGGCCACCGCCTTCTCCCTCGCCCGCTCCGCCGCGCGCAGCTTCGCTTCGACGGCGGTCCACTCGGAGCGGCGGACCACGAGGCCCTGGCCCGCGTCGCCGGTGCCGCCGACCACGGCGCCGGAGGGCTCGAACTCCTCGCCCGTGAGCACGACGACCCGCGCGGCGGAGTCGATCGCCCGGGCCTCCTCGACGGTCGCCACCAGCCTCGTGCCGCGCAGCAGCGCCCCCACCGCCGGGGCGATCTCCGATTCGAGGGAGGAGAAGCGCGAAGGCAGCGGCGCGCTGCCCGTGCGGTCGAGCGGCAGGATGCGCGCCCGGCCTCGCTTGCCCGCCTTCAGCCAGGCGACCGCGGCGAGCGCCTGGTCGGTCGTCGCGACGACGACGGCGGCGGCCAACTCCCCAAGCGCCTGGTCGAGGGCCTCGGCCTCCGCCCCGGCGTTCCCGATCAGGTCCGCCAGCGTCCCCCGGACCCCCTGCAACTCCCCGGCGCGGCCCGCCTCGAGCAGCGCCTTCGCGCCCGCCCCCAGCCCCGCACCCTCCATGAGCAGCTTCGAGAGAAGGTCGCGTCGCGCGGCAAGCCCCGCGGCCTCGCCGGCGCGCTCGCGCATCTGTTCCGAGGCCTGCTCGGCGTCGGCCCTCGCCGTGCGCGCACCCTCCTCGGCCGCGCTGTGGCGCTCCTCCAGCGCGCGCAGGCTCGCTTCGGCGCTGCGAGCCTCGACGTCGGCGGCCGCCCTCGCCACCTCGAGGGCCTCGCACTCGGCGGCGCCGAGGCGCGCCCGCTCCTCGAGGCGCGCCAGCCTCGACCGCAGGCCGCGCAACTCCGCGTCGCCCGCCGCCTCCTCGTTGCGCGCGCGCGTCTCGGAGAGGAAGGCCTCGGTGCGGTCGAGATCGAGCTTCTCGCGCTGGCGCCGCAGATCCTCGACCTTCGCCTCGAGCGCCGCATGCCGCGCCTCCGCGGTCGCGAGGGCGGCCTGCCGCTCCTCGCGCTCGCGCCGCGCGCGCACGAGTTCCTCGTGGCCCGCGGCGAGTTCCGCGCGCATCGCGACCGCGCGCTCCGACGCGGCGCCGGCCTCCCGCTCCGCGCTCTCCGCCCGCTCGGCGAGTTCGACCGCCTCGCGCTCGCGGGCGAGCCGCTTCTCCTCCGCGGCCCTCCCCTCCGCGACCAGCACCGCCATCTCCGCCTCGGTCCGCGAGGCCTGCTCGCGCAGCGCATCGAGATGCCGGCGCCGCCCCTCGCCGTCCTCCATCGCCACGTCGAGCGCCGTGCGCGCCTCGCGCTCGAGCCTCAGCACCTCGGCGAGCCCCGCCTGCGCCTCCTGCTGCCGCGCGGAAAGGTCGCGGTAGCGCGCCAGCGCGCCGGCCAGGAGCTTGCGTTTCAGATCATCGGTCATCTCCCGCCAGCGCCGCGCCTTGCCCGCCTGGATCTTGAGGCTCCGTTCGCGCGTCTCGTACTCGCCGAGGATGTCGCGCAGCCGCGCGAGGTTCTCGGTCGTCCGCTCCAGCTTGCGTTCGGTCTCCTTGCGCCGCGCGCGGTACTTCGCGATGCCCGCGGCCTCCTCGAAGACGACGCGCCGCTCCTGCGGGTCGGCGCGCAGCAGACGGTCGATGTTGCCCTGCTCCATGATCGTCAGCGCCCCCGGCCCCCCCCCGCTGTCCATCAGCAGTTCGCGCACGTCGCGGAGGCGCGCCGGGTTGCCGTTGATCAGGTACTCGCTCTCGCCGGACCGGTAGAGGCGGCGCGTGATCTGGACCTCGGCATAGTCGATCGGCAGGATGCCGAGGCCGTTGTCGAGCAGCAGGGAGACCTCCGCGAAGCCGACGCCCTTGCGGGAGTCGGTGCCGGAGAAGATCACATCCTGCATCTCCTTGCCGCGCAGGCTCGACGGGCGCTGCTCGCCGAGCACCCACTTCACGGCGTCGACGACGTTGCTCTTGCCGCAGCCGTTGGGGCCCACGATGACGGTGATGCCGTCCTGGAAGTCGAACTCCGTCTTGTCGGCGAAGCTCTTGAATCCGTGGAGGGTGAGTTTCTTCAGTTTCACGGTGTTCCGGGGGCGGCAGGCCTATTGTCTATGAATCGGCGACGGGGACGCGGACCGATCGGTCGGGCCAGGGCTGCAGGCGGACCGCCCGCACCCTCGGCTCGCGCGCGAGGTGGCAGAGGAGATCGAAGAGGGGCTCCGGGGCCGGCGCCGCCTCGCGCGGGAAACGGAGCGTCAGCGTCTCCGAGGCGGATTCGAACGACGCCTCGAGCGAGGCGAGTCCGCGCGCCGACGGCAGCGCGAAGGGCTCCTCCTCCCGCGGATCCAGGGCGGCCTCCGCCCCGAGCAGGCGCTGGCTCGCCTCGCCGTCCCGGTCGGGGGCGAGCAGCACCCGCAGGCGCACCCGGCGCCCCTCCTCCGCGGCGCGCACGCCGGCGTAGGCGCGCAGCCGCCCGAGCAGGCGGCTGATGCCCAGGGGCTCGTGCTCCAGCGCCCGCGCGGCGTGCGGGGCCCCGACCAGGTGGATCAGGTCGAAACCGCGCTGGCCCGCGATCAGCGGCTTGGCACCGCCCGCCACGCGATAGAGCGGGGCCCCGGGATCGCCCTGCAGCGCATCGAGGAAGGTGCGCTTCTGGCGCAGCGCCTTCACGGCGAGGTCGATCGCGTGGTCCAGCCCCTCGAAGAGCGCCGCCTCGGAGCCCGCGCCCGCGAGGGCCTTCACGTTGATGGCGACCGCCCCCGCGACCGGCTGGGCGGCCCCGGCCGTGACTTCCGCGGCGGGGATACGCATCCACGGGGTGGAAAGCGAGGCCAACTCGTCGCGCTCGAACGCGATGCGCACCCGCCCGGTCTCCGCACCGGCCGCCAGTGCGGGCAGGAGCTGGCGCCGCCCCGCCTCGGTCTCGACCCGGGCCGGTGCGATCTCGAGCATCAATTCGGGAAGGCTCTCCACATGGCCGTCCCGAAACCGTGCCCAGTGCTCCCGGACCAGAGCCTCCGCCAGCGCCGCGGCGGCCTCCCCGGCCGGGAGGATCGGCAGCGTAAAGGCGAGCCGGAACCTGCCCGCACGCCTGTCGATCGCCCGGAGCGCCGAATGGCCGAGGAGCCGACGCGCCGAGGCCAGGGCGGCCCCCGCACCCCCCTCCCATCGCCGCGCCGAAGGCCCGCCCGCCTGCGGCAGGAGACCCGCCAGCGTGACCTCCCGCGTGACGATCGAGGCCAGCCGCGAGCAGGCGAGCGCCGCCCCCTCCACCCATGCGTCCTCGTCGGCCGCGCCGGAGAGCGCGCCGACCGCCCCGACCCACTCGAAGGGGCTGCCAAGATCGAGGATGTGCAGGCGCGCGCCGAGATGGGCGTCGACGACCTCCGCCCCGTAGACCTCGAGCAGCGCGTACTGGCCGAGCACGGCGTCCGCCACCAGGCGCTTCAGGTCGCCAGGGCCGCTCGGACGCCAATTGCTGCCCTTGCCCGCCCGGAGCAGGCGGTCGAGGTCGTAGCGCGACAGTCCGACGAGCGCCTGCCGGCCGACGCGGTCGCTGTAGCCCATCAGCAGCAACTCCGCCTCGACGAGGCTGCGGATGACGCCGGTGGAGAGGGTGGTCGCGCCGCTGTCGAACACGCGCCGTTCGACGCGGGAGGCGACCTCCGCCGCGACCCGCTCGTCGAGGTCGGCCTCGCGCACGAGCGCCTCGGAGATGCGCGCCTTCGACCACGGGCTCATCCTGGAGCGCGCGGGGCTGCTGACCCGGGGGCCGACGGTCGGGCCTGCGGAGACGTGCACCTGCGCGCGCGCGCGCGCGCGCTTGTCCCGGTAGAGGATGTAGGCCTTGGCCATGCGCGCGTGGCCCGTCTCGATCAGGACCTTCTCGACCATGTCCTGGATCTCCTCGATCCCGGGCACGCCGCCGACGAACCGCTTCTCGAGGAAGAGCGTGACGACGGAGGCCAGCTCCTCGGCGAGGAAGCGCTCCTCCTGGCCGACGGCGCAGGCCGCCTTGAAGATCGCGTCGGCGATCTTGACCTCGTCGAACTCGACGAGACGCCCGTCGCGCTTGCGGACCTTCGCGATCCGCCCGATCACGGGCCGGTCTTCTTCTTGGGGCTGCGCCCCGAGGCCCGGAGCATCGGGCGGATCTCTTCGACGAACTCCGCGACGTCCTTGAAGTCGCGGTAGACCGAGGCGAAGCGCACGTAGGCGACCTGGTCGATGCGCCGCAGCTCCTTCATGACGAGCCGGCCGATGAACTTGCTCGGGACCTCGCGGTCGAACTGCTCGGTGACCTGCTGCTCGATCCGCGTCACGATCTCGTCGAGGCTCTCGATGCTGACGGGGCGCTTCTCGCAGGCCTTCATGAGTCCGGCGAGGATCTTCCGGCGCTCGAAGGGCTCCCGGCTGCCCTCCTTCTTCACGACCCGGATCGGCGACTCCTCGATCCGCTCGTAGGTGGTGTAGCGCCGCCCGCAGCCGACGCACTCCCGCCGCCGGCGGATGGCGAAGCCGTCCGCGCTGGCCCGCGAGTCCACGACGCGGTCGTCGTCCGCCTTACAGAAGGGGCACTTCAAGGGCTGCGCGGCTCCTCGGATGCCACCCACAGGATGCGTGCACGGGATGAGGCTAGCATACTAGGGGTTGTGCGTCAATCGTCCCGGAGCGGACAACGCATCGCTTGACGCGCCGCAGCGGCATCCAGATACTGTGCAGGCTGGAAGGGCAGTCGCGCCGTTTCGGGCTCGACCTGCGCCTTCGGATTCAACGTGCAAATCGCAATCGTCTCGGACATCCACGCGAACCTCGAGGCCCTCGAGGTGGTGCTCGCCGACATCAAGAAGAAGATGATCCGCGACATCATCTGCCTCGGGGACATCATCGGGTACGGCCCCAACCCCCGCGAGTGCCTGCAGGCCCTGATGGGGTGCAAGGCCGTGCTGATGGGCAACCACGAGGAGGCCGTCCTCTACTACGGCGAGGATTTCAACCCGAAGGCGCGCGAAGCGATCGACTGGACGCGCGACCAGTTGAACCGGTCGGACCGCCCCAAGGAGGAGAACTACGACCTCTGGAACTTCCTCGGGGTCATGGAGCAGGTGATCGTGACCGACGAGGCGATGTTCGTCCACGCCTCCCCCCGCGACCCGACCAAGGAGTACGTGACGCCGGAGGACTGCAAGAAGGCGCCCGACAAGCTGAAGGACATCTTCACCCGCTTCGAACGCGTCTGCTTCATCGGCCACAGCCACATCCCCGGCGTCTACACGCAGGAGCTCCGCTACATCGATCCCAAGACGATCGGCAACGAGTACCGGATCGAGGACGGGCGCAAGGCGCTCATCAACACCGGCGCCGTGGGCCAGCCCCGGGACGGCGATCCCAGGGCCTCCTACGTGACCTTCGACAACCGGACCGTCCGGTTTCACCGCTGCGAGTACGATTACCGGAAGACCCAGGAGAAGATCTACAAGGAGGAGCGGCTCCCGAACTATCTCGGCGATCGGCTCGCGGTCGGTCGCTAGCCGCCCGGCCACGCCGCGCACGGCCGCGCGCCGCGCCCGCCGCCTCCCGCCCCGCCGCTTCCGATCGTCGCTCTGCTCCCGCCATGGCCCGCCAGACCCTGACCATCCTGCTGCTGATGTTCGGCGCGATGCTGCTGCTGCGGGGGGGGTGCACCCCGGCCGACGAGGCGCCGCCCGCCGAGACCGTCGAGCGCGTCTGGCTCCCGGCCCCCGAGGACCGCGCGACGCTCCGCGACGACGCCACCGGCCTCGCCGTCGTCTTCGACCACCGCGGCACCCTCGTGTCCGTGGACCGCGGCGAGGAGGCGATCGTCCGTCCGCTCCCGCGTTCGCGAGGCGCGTTCAGCTTCCTGCTTTCGACCAAGGACGATCGCAAGCGCGATCTTCCGCGGGAGCCCGAGGCGTGGAAGCGGACCGACCTCCCCCGGGGCATCGAGTTCCGCTGCGAGAGGGAGGGCTTTCTGATCGTGAAGCGCTTCCTGCTCGCCGACGACGGCTCGGGGGTGGACCTCCTGCTGAAGGTCTCGGGGGCACCCCAGGAGGTGAGGGGCTTCGAGATGACCTGCGCGTCCGGGGTCCCGGTCGCGGAGGAAGAGGGGGCAGGGGGGCCGGAAGCGACCGGGGAGGCGGGCCTCGCGTTCTGGAAACTCGCGGGGGAGGAGACCTGGACGCGCACCCTCGACGAGTTCCGGGAGGAACAGGAGGCCCGTCGCCGCACGCTGCTCGCACGCCTGCGCGAGGAGGAAAAGCCTGTCCCGCGCTCCCTCGACCTGTCCCGGCGCCGCAAACTGCAAGGCGGGGCGGTCGTCGAGGGCTTCGGGCTGCTCGGGGCAAGCCACTATCTGGCCATGGAGGCTCTTCCCGACGTCGATGCGCTGAATCTGGTGAGTTTCCGCACCGACCGCGGCGGCAGCGAGACCCGCGAGATCGAGGCGTGGGCGAGCCTGCTCGCGATCGAGGGAGGATACGAGGGCACCTTCCGGCTGCGCTGGGCGCCGCGCGCCGAGGCGGGGGTTCGCGCCCCCGGACTCGCGGCGTTCGTCGGTCGCGTGCCGGAGAGGCGCGCCGTCCTCGAGAACGACACGCTGCGCGTGGAACTCTCCGACGAGGGCGCCGCGATCACGGGGCTTTGGCTCAAGTCGTACACGGCCGCGGCGGGCGAGACCGCGAGCCCCGACACCTGGCTGCGCATGCTGGGGAAGGGGGTCCGGAGCACGGATCGCCCCCTCGTGCTGAACGTCGATGATCCGGACCTGATCGGGGGCAATCCCGCGACGCTGCGGTGGGCCCTGAAGGACTCCGGTCCTGGCCACGCGCTCTACGCCGTCGAGACGACGCGGGGCTACCGCCTCGAGAAGCGGATCGCGCTGCCGGAGGAGGGCCGCTTCGACCTCGACGTGGAGATCCGGATCGTCCGCCCTGCCGGCGCGCCGATCGAGCGCGCCCACTTCCGCCTCAACGGCCCTTCGGGCGCCTACATCCTCGACGCCTACCGCGGCATCATCGGGGCGGAGCCGCCCGCGGGCATGATCCTCGAACGGCGCGGCGGCGAGAGCGAGGAGGTCGACCTCGATTCGCTCGCGAAGCGCGAGGAGCCCCTGCTGCGCCGCTACGGCGCGGAGTCCAGGCACCACGCGCGCGCGGTCTGCACGCGAGGGGCCTTCTTCCTCTGCGCGCTCGTCACGGAAGAGAGGCTCGATCGCGAGGGCAGGCCGCGAGGGGACGTCGTCGAGGCGGGGGTGCGGGTCGTCGACCTCGACGAGCCCGAGCGGCGGCCCGACGGCGAGACGCTCCGGAAGAGCCTGCTCGGGTACCTCGTGCTCGACCTGCCCTTCGACGCGGGCGCGGCGGAGGCGAAGCTCACGCTCTTCGCCGGACCGAACGAACTGGACCACCTCCGCCCGCTTCGCATCGAGGAGGCCATCAAGTTCGGCTTCTTCGGCGCCATCGGCCGCTTCCTGATGTGGCTGATGAAGCTCCTCCACGACCTGGTGGGCTCCTACGGCGTCGCGATCATGCTGATGACCTTCATCGTGCGCGCCGTGCTCCTGCCCGTCTCCTACAAGACGCAGCTCAGCATGCAGCGCTACGGCAAGCGGATGCAGAAGCTGAAGCCGATCCTGCAGGAGCTCGAGCAGAAGCACTCGAAGAACCCGCAGAAGCTCAACGCCGAGCGCATGAGGGTGATGCGCGAGCACAAGGTCGGGTTCCCGCTCGGCTGCCTGACGATGTTCCTGCAGATCCCGATCTGGTTCGCGCTCTTCGGCGCCCTGCGCGTCGAGTTCGCGCTGCGCCACGCGCCGTTCCTCTGGGCGGGCGACCTCTCGATGCCCGACCGCGTCGCCCCGCTGCCCTTCTGGCCGCACTGGCTCAACCTGCTCCCGCTGCTGATGCTCGTGCTCTGGGTGTGGCAGCAGAAGGCGACCCCCACGCCCAACAGCGACGATCCGCAGGTGCAGGCGCAGATGAAGATCGTGCGCTTCATGCCCTACATCTTCTTCTTCATGCTCTACAACTACGCCGCCGCGCTCTCGGTCTACATGTGCGTCTCCTCCGCCTGGGGCATCATCGAAGGCAAGATGGTCCGAAAGGCCATCCAGGAACACGCCCACTGAGCTTGTCCGGGAAGGCCTGTCGCCAAGGTGAAGGTCCCTCAGATGTGGGACCATCCCCAGCTCCGGCGCAGACCCGTCACGGGCCCGCCCTACGAAGATGCCGAGTAGCGCATCGAGCCCCGGCACGCGCAGGGTGAGGGAGGCGCAGCGCGGCTCGACGCCGCAAGCAAACGAGCGCAGGCCGCTGCACGGGTCATCCTGAACAAGGACCACGAAGGCAGGAAGGCACGGAGAAAGTGGCGGGACGAGCCTGCGCGCAGCGCGCGCACCGCGTCGGGGGGCTCCTTCGTGTCTTCGTGCCTCCGTGGTTCTCGTTCTCCCCGCTCGAATTCAGTGACTCGCCGGGATCCGCGCGAGCGGCGAGGACCCTGTGGGCATGGAGTACAAGCGATCAAGGCCGAGGGTATCGGATTTGATAAGGAACCTAGGAAGGGAGGAACCCGTGAGAGCAGAGAGGAGCATCCTGGGAGTCGGATGGATCTAGTCTCCCCCTTCCTCGGTTCCTAGGTTCCTGGGTTCCTTCTTCCCAGCTCAAGACGAAGGCTGTGGTCCACCGCGTGGCCTTGGGCGTGCCCTCGCGCGCCTCCGAACGCGTTCGCCGCTGAAGCCCACGCCCTCTGCGAGATTTGGTCCCTCTCGTGGCACAGCGGCGGGCAGATCCAAGCAAGTGCCGGGCACTTTGCAACCGCCCCCTCAACCGCGGCGGCTGCCCCGAACGCTCGCGCGCGCGCGGCGCGCCAGAGGAGATTGGCCGCCTCCGACCCCGCTCCCCCACGTCCCGGGCCCGCCGGCCAATCTCCTACAGCAACCCCGCCTCCTTGAAACTCGCGTAGGTCCCGTCGCCGACGATGACGTGGTCGAGGACGCGGATGCCGAGGTACTCCGACGCCTGCACGAGGCGACGCGTCACGGCCACATCCTCCTCCGACGGGCTCGGGTCCCCGGAGGGGTGGTTGTGCACGAGCACGACCGCGCCCGCCGACTCGCGCACCGCGGGCGCGAAGACCTCGCGGGGGTGGACGATCGACGAGGTCAGCGAGCCCTCGGAGACGATCTCCTCGCGCTGGATGCGGTGTCGGGCGTCGAGAAGCACGACGAGGAAGATCTCCTTCTTCCGGTCCCGGAGGGGGCCGTGATAGTGGTCGAAAATCTGGCGCGGGTGCGTGAAGAGCACGCCGGGGCGAAGCCGCTCCCCCATGAGGCGTCGCGTCAACGCGAAGGTCGCCGCGAGGCGCAGCGCCTGCGAGGGGCGCATGCCGGGCGTTCGACCGATCTCCTGCAGCGACCGCGACGCGAGTCGCCGGAGCGGCCCGTGCGTCGCGATCAGGGCGTGCGCACGGCGACGGGCGGCCCCGTCGTCGGCGCTGCGTCCGAGCAGGATCGCGAGCAGTTCCTCGTCGGCAAGGGAGTCGGCACCGGCCAGCAGCAGCCGCTCCTCGCCCGGGGCGTGGGTGGTCACGGTCACATCCATAAAGACGCGCATGGGTGTCAACCCGGGGCTCCGTGACACCCATGCGCGTCTCTATAGGCATGAGCACCCAAGCACCTTCGCGCGCCGTCGCCCCTCGCCCCCTCCTCGCGCTCCTCCCCCTTCTGGCGGGGCTGGCCGCGCTCCTGCTGCCCGCCGCAACCGCGGGCGCCGACTCGCTGCTGATCACCGAGGCGGTCGTCGATCCGCAGTCGGACCACTCGGAGAGCGCGGGGGGCAACGGCGTGCCCTACGACGGCGTGCCGGGCAACGGCACGGTATCGACGGTGGACGAGTTCCTCGAGATCTACAACGCCGGGCCCGCGGCCATCGACCTCACGCTCTACCGGCTCGAGTTCCTCGACACCACGCCCGACACCCTGGTCCTCGGCTCCGCCGGGTCGGTCGTGCTGCGCTTCAGCAGCGGCAGCTCGATCCGGGCGCTGCTCCCCGGCGGGTTCGTCATCATCGGGAACCCGCCCGGATCGATGAACAACCTAATCGAGATCCTGCTGCGCGCCGGGAACGGCACGCTGCTCGACCGCCTCTCGATCGCCAACGGCGCCGCCCAGGGGCCCGGCGACGAGGCGGTCGCCCGCGTCTGGGACGGGCTCCGCTTCCTCGCCACGTTCGTGCGCGCACCGATCTCGCCGCTGGGCCCCACGGCGTCAGCCCCGGCCGCGGGGGGGCCATCGGCCACGCCGACACCGGAGGTGGGCACCCTGGCCACAACGGCGCTCATCCTGCTGCTAGCCGCTCGGTCCAGCGCGCGAAGAGCTCGTCGCGCGAGCCGCCGTAGGTCTGACGCATGAGGCCGTCCAGGTCACGCTTCTCGCCGATCCCGCGCAGCAGCTCCTGCAGGCCGGAGTCGCCGCGCAGCTCCTGGAGGTGCCTCGTGAACCCGAGCGCGAGGTCGTAGTAGTGCCCCACGCGGCGCGGATCGCTCTCGCTGAGCACAGGCCCGTCGAGCAGGGCGGGGGCGAGCGGCAGCGAGAGCCGGAGGCGCGCCTCCGCCCTGGGGATGCTGCGGCCCTCCGCCAACTGGGCCAATCCCTCATGGAGCCAGGCCGGAGCGCGCGGCGCGATCCCCCGGATGAGGTGATGGGCGTACTCGTGGTAGACCGTCGCGCGAAGCTCGTCGCTCCGGGTCGAGGGATGCACCGTCAGGCGGATGGAGCCGTCGGAGAGTCCGGCCACCCATCCGTGGAGCTGGGTGGCCGAGCGGAACTCCGCGGGCAGGTAGAGCGTGACGACCGTCTCCGCCTCGGGGTGGTATCCGAACCGCGCGCAGAGCTCGTCGTGGGCCGCCTCGCAGAGCCCGCGCACCTCTTCCGCCCGGCCGCGCGACACCGAGGGCCCGAAGCGCACGCGGAAGCGGTTGCCCCGCAACTCCTCGAACGCCTCCTCCACGGCGGCCTCGCGCCTCGCCCGCTCGAGGCGCAGCCGGATGTCGGCATCGTCCGGCGACAGGCGCAACGCCTCGGCCCAGCAGCGCACCGCCTCCGCGAGCCACCGTTCGGCGTAGGCGATCTCCCCGCGGTTCACGAGGGCGTCGAGGTGCTCCGGATCGATCGAGAGCACGTGCGCGAAATCCTCGTAGGCGGAGAGCCGGTCGCCGGACCTCCCGCTCTCGAAGCGCGCGCGCCCCCGGAGGACCCGATAGCGCAACCGCGTCGGGTGCAGGTCGATCGCGCGGTCGAGCAGGCGCACGGCGGCGTCAGGCTCGCCTGCCCTGTGCCGGACGTCCGCCTCCGCCGCCAGGGCCGCGGCGAGGTTCCGCCGTACCGCAGGATGATCCGGGGCCGCGCGAGCCGCACTCTCGAAGCGTTCGATCGCCTCTTCCGTGCGCCCGGCGATCAGGCACGCGATGCCCGCCTCGTTGTGCACGCGGGCTTCGGCGGGGTCCGCGCGGACAACCGCAGGCAGCAAGGCGGCGGCGGGGAGAAGCAGGCCCGCTGCGAAGCGACGCACCATGCCCCGCATTCTCCCACCCGCGCGCGGGCGTTACCGACCCTAGTTCTCCGCGACGTGGATCTCCACGCGACGGTTCCGCCACTGGTTGCGTTCGCTGTCGTTCGGCACGCGGGGGCGATGGGGCCCGAACCCCGTCACGGACAGGCGCGGCTCGGCCACGCGACCCTCCTTCACGAGCGCCTCCCAGACGGCGAGCGAGCGCGCGACGGAGAGTTCCATGTTCCCCCTCGGGAACTTCTGCACCGTCTCCGGTTTCGCCACCGGGACGTCGTCGGTGTGACCCTCGATGCGGATCGGATGCTCGCCGCCGCGCAGCGCGTCCGCGACACGCATCAGCACCGCGCGCCCGGGCGTCGTCAGCTTGTCGGAGCCGGACTCGAAGAGCACGGCCTGCCGCAACACGAAGCTGTATCCCTCGGGGGTGCGTTCGACGTCGATGTCGCTGTCGCCGCGGAACCGCTCCATCATCTGGCGGACCACCGCGCTGATCTCCTCCTTGGCCTCCTCGACCACCTTCTCGGCGCTCCCGAGGTTGGCGACCTGCGCCTCCAACTCCTTGACCCGCCGCTCGAGGTCCTTCTTCTCGGCCGCGAGTTCGTCGAGGCGCCGCTGCTGTGCCTCGCTCAGGCCGTGGAGATTGCGGTTCTCGTTCTCGAAGGTCTCCGGGGCGCTCGTGCTCGTCTGGCACCCGGCCAGCAGCATCGGCAGCAGGAGGAGCGGTGCGGAGAGGACGCGCGAGCACGGGCGGCGCGTCCGGACGGCCGCGGGGACGGCCGGGGAAGGGAGAGGGGACGCGCCCGCGCGCACGGGGAGCGTGTGATCACGATTCATCATCCGGCCGATTATGTCCGAAACGACCGACGATCCAAGCAGAGCCGTGGCTCCACTCGGATCGTCGGGCCCCCGGGCGCCTCCGGCTTGCACCGCCGGCGGACGGGGAGAGGGGGTCGCGGAGGTCTGTTAGCCCGAGGTCCCCGTGGCGCTCCGCATGCCGCCGAGCGTCTTGTCGATGGAGTCCTTGACGAGCCTGTGCGTGTCCATGTTGTCGTAGAAGACTCCCGCGAGCTTGCGGAACATGCCGTCCTCGGGCAGCGGATTGCCGTGGTAGGACTCGTTGTAGCCCGTGCGGTACTGCAGCAGGAAGCCGAAGATGAGGCAGATGCAGCCGAGGACGAGGGCGAAGGTGATCCCGGGGTTTCCCGCGGGCGCCTGGGGGTCGCGGCGGGCCGCCGTGCGCGTCGTCGTCGGCCGCGAGCGCGTGGAGCCGACCTCCTCGACCTCCTCCTCGTCGACCTCCTGCGTCAGGTCGGCACTGAGGTCGATGGGCTCCGTGCTCATCCCGACGTCGCCGCCCTTCTCGATGAAGGTGTCCTGGCTCGAGATCTCCTCGGTGGCGAGCCCCGCGTCGGCGCCGAGGTCGACCTCGTCGCCCGTCTCGCTGCTCTCGAAGACGAGATCGTCGGTCAGGGTCTCGCCCGACTCCTCGAACGCGGGCGCCTCATCCTCGAGGGTGATCTCGGAAAGAACGGTTTCGGAGGTTTCGGAGCCTCCCTTGGTCGCGAGCCGGTCGATCTCCGTCTTCTTGAACTTCATCACGTCGCCTTCGCGGAAGGCGGAGATTTCGCCCTCCGAGACGAGGCGCTTGAGCTTGTTCTCGTCGATCTTGAGCTGCCGGACGACCTCGTCGAAGGTGTAGAACTCGCCACTCTTTGCCATGATTTCCTGCCTGCTCCTGCGTTGGGGTTATCCGCCCGTGGACTGCTTGGCCGCCTCGGCCGCCGCGCGGGCGAGCTGCTTCTCGAACTCGCGCTTCAGCTCGTCGCGCGTGAACTTGGAGATGTCCTCGTACTGGTTGATGCGCAGATCGTAGTCGATCTTGCGCCCGGCCAGGAACTCGAGCCCGTGGCCGCGGCGGAAGCGATAGACCACGAGCTGGTCGTTCTTGGAGTCCAGCACGAAGAGCGCCGACTCGCCGCTGCCGATCGGGGAGGTGACGGCAACGAAGCGGTTGTTGCTGTTGGAATCCGTGGCCGTGTAGGACGTCGTGCCGCCGCGCCGGCCCGCCGGGCCTGCCGCGTCGAGCCCGATCGTCACACCCGAAGTCCCGTTGGCGTTGGGGGAGCTGCTCTTGGCATCGACCGGCGCTTCCGGATCGAACCCGGTCTTGCCCTGCGCATGCGCCCCCGGCAGCACCTCGCGCCCCTGCCCGACGAGGACGCCGAGGCAGAAGAGCAGGGCAGCCGCCATCGCGGCAATGATGTGATCCCGACGATCGCGCATTTCGTTCTCCCGGCCTGCTGGAGACGCACCCAGCCCCGACCGGCAAGCCGGTATTGGAGCAGTTTCGCCGCAGGCCTTCAAGCCCCAACCGGCGGAAGGTGCCGGGGTGGCGCGACCGAGGGTATCGGGGCCCTGTCACGAGGGGGTCACCCCCATGCGGAGCACCGTGGGGTCGTCCATGCGGGGGGGGCCTGGGGGGGGTGGAAAACCCCGCTTGAGGGTGGTCGCGGCCAGCCTGCCGCCTAGGGGCCCAGGCACGCGTCAGGCGCCCTCGCCTACGGGCAGCAGGATCCTGACCGTCGTGCCGTGGCCCTGCTCCGAGTCGATCGCGAGCGTGCCGCCGTGGTCGGTGGCGATGTGCTGGACGATCCCGAGCCCGAGGCCCGTCCCCTGTCCTTCGGGCTTGGTGCTGAAGAAGAGGTCGACGCAGCGCCGGACCGTCTCCTCGTCCATGCCCACGCCGTCGTCGCTCACCTCGAGGGCGACCCGGCGCTCCTCGCGCCGGGCCGCGACCTTCACGGTGCCCGCCCGGCCCTCCGGGATCGCGTCCACGGCGTTCAGGATCAGGTTGAGCACCGCCTGCGTCAGCTCCTGCGCGTCCCCCACGACCCCGGCGACCGGCCCGGCGGCGTCGAGGACCAGCGCGACGCCCCGCTGCTCGGCCCGGTGGGCCGCCAGGTCCACGGCGTTCCGGCACACCTCGGCGGCATCGAGCGCGGCCGGCGGCCGCTGGCGCGGCGTGAAGTGGAGGATGCGCTGGACGATCGTCCGGATGCGGTCGATGCCGTCGAGGACGAGTTCGAAGTATTCCTCGCGCTTCTCCGGCTTGAGCTCGACATCACGCAGCTTTCGCAGCGCGTTGAGGATGCCGCCGAGAGGGTTGTTGATCTCGTGGGCGAAACCGGCCGCGAGCGTGCCGGTCGCCGCGAGGCGCTGGGCGACGACGAGGCGGTTCTCCGCGGTCCCGACGCGGCGCAGCGCGTCGAGCACGCGCGCCTCGAGGTGTCCCTGATACTCGCGGACCTCCTGCGTCATCTGGTTGAACACGTGGATGAGATTCGCCATCTCGCTGCCGCCCGTGGGCGCGGGCACCGGCGGCGCGACGTGTCCCTCCGCGACCGCGCGCGCCGCCTCGCCAAGCTGCGCGAGCGGCCGCAGGACGAGCCACTCCAGCACGAGGTAGGTGCCGAGGATCAGCGCAAGGATCCCCGCCGCCAGCAGCAGGTAGATCGAGCGCAGCGCCGAGAAGGACTCCCGGCGGGCCTCCTCGTTGAAGCCGACGTAGAAGGCGGTCCAGGCGCCGGAGCGAGGCATCGCATGGACGGCCGAGATGCCATCGGAATCGAGCTCGAACCCCGTCGTCCCCTCCTCGGCGCGGCGCTGCAGTCGCTCGGAGATCGCCTTCAGCTGCTCCCGCTCCGCGGCGGCGCCGTAGATCTCGAATTCGCGCCCCCCCTGCTGCCGGCGCACCAGGCAGCGCACCGCGTGCCACGGGATGTCGGCCGGCCGGTCCGCGTGCGCGAGATGCAGCGCCTCGAGGATCGCGGCGGTCCCGACCGGCGACGCCTCCGCGGTGCTGGCTGCCCCCAGCTTGACGACGAGCAGCAGCACCGCGACGTTGACGACCGCGATCAGGAGGAGGATGCGCAGGCGGAGCGACACGCCCGCGCCCTTCCCCCCTTAGCGCCCGCCGCCCGTGAGCTGGTCGATGATCGAGAGGAGCGGCAGGAAGAGCGCGAGGACGATGCAGAACACGGCGCCGCCCATCACGACGATCAGCATCGGCTCGAGCAGCGACGTGAGCCCGTTGACCGCGACGTCCACCTCTTCGTCGTAGTTGTCCGCGACCTTGATCAGCATCTTGTCCAGTTCGCCGGTCTTCTCCCCGACGTCGATCATGTTCACGACGAGGTCGTCGAAGATGCGGATCTTCTGGTTGCCCAGCGGCTCGGCAATCGACTCGCCCTCCCGGATGGCGTCGTGCACCTCGCCGATCACCCTCGCCATGACCGCGTTTCCCGCGGCCCCCTTGACGATGTCGAGGGCCTCGAGGATCGGCACGCCCGACGAGATCAGGGTGCCGAACGTCCGGGTGAACCGGGCGACGAGGATCTTGCGCAGGAGGCCCCCGGCGACCGGGAGCTTCAGCTTGGTCTGGTCGATGAAATAGCGGCCCCCCGCGCTCATGCCGATGATGCGCGGAATCGCCCAGAAGAGGCCCACCATGGTCAGCAGGAAGAGCCACCACCACTGGACGAGCCACTTCGAGATGCTCATCATCACCTTCGTGATGCCGGGCAACCCCTCGGCGCCGCCCGGGAGGCCCTTGAAGACCTCCTCGAACTTCGGCACCACCGTCGTCATGATGAACAGGAGGATCAGCACGATCACGACGAGGACGGCGACCGGGTACATCGCCGCTCCCTTGACGCGGCGCTTCAGCTTCTCGCTCTTCTCCTTGAACGAGGCCAGCCTCGCCAGGATGACGTCGAGCACGCCGCCCGCTTCCCCGGCGCGCACCATGTTGACGTAGAGGCCGTCGAAGGCCCGGGGGTGCTTCGCCAGCGCCTCCGAGAGCGACGCGCCCGACTCGACGTCTTCCGTCACGCCGAGCAGGACGTTCTTGAAGTACCCCTTCGGGAGCTGCCCCTCGAGGATCTTGAGGCACGAGACGATCGGGAGGCCCGCGTCTTGCAGCGTGCTCAGCTGCGTCGTGAACTGCGTGAGCTGCTTCTCCGAGACGCCGCCGATGGTGAAGCCGCCCGATTTGGGCTGGGTCGCGGTCGCTACAGCGGGCGCCTTCTTGCTCGCCATCCATCGCTCCTTTCGCTGCCAGGGCCCCCCTGGCGGCCGACCGTCCTCGGGGCCGGTCGGCCCAACATGATTCAAAACTCTCCGAAGAAACGCAACGTCCCGGCTGGAATCGCCACCGGATTCCCGGCCTACCCCCCCGGGCCCCCCCTAGAACCAGCCTACGCCCGGGGCGTTCCCCGCCGCGGCCCGGACGGGATCAGATGCTCAGCATCGTCTCCCGGAGCACCTCCTCCACCGTGGTCGTGCCATCGAAGATCGCGAGCAGGCCGCTCTCGCGCAGGGTCTGCATGCCCTCCTCCCGGGCCGTGGCCCGGATGGCGCTGTTGCTGGCGCGGTCCATGATGAGGTCCTTGATCGTGTTGGTCGCGATCATGATCTCGAAGATCGCGAGGCGCCCGCGGTAGCCAGTGCCGTTGCAGTTCTTGCACCCCTTGCCGTAGGCGAACTTGCGGTCGCCCACCTGCTCGCGGGCGAGGTCGAGTTCGCGCAGGATCTCGACGCCGGGTTCGTAGGTGGTCCGGCACTCCGGGCAGATTCGGCGGACGAGCCGTTGCGCGACGACCGCCTCCAGGGTGGCGGCGATCAGGAAGGGCTCGACCCCGATGTCGACGAGGCGCGTGACCGCGAGCGGCGCGTCGTTGGTGTGCAGCGTCGAGAAGACGACGTGCCCGGTCAGCGAGGCCTCGATCGCGATCTGGGCGGTATCGCGGTCGCGGATCTCGCCGACGAGGATCATGTCCGGATCCTGGCGCAGGATCGAGCGCAGGCAGGCCGAGTAGGTGACGCCCACCTCCTCGTTGATCTGCACCTGGACGATGCCCTCGAGGTCGTACTCCACCGGATCCTCGGTGGTGATGATCTTCATCGAGACGTCGTTGGCGTGGTTCAGCATGCTGTAGAGCGTCGTCGTCTTGCCCGATCCGGTGGGCCCGGTGACGAGGATGATGCCGTGCGGCAGGTCGATGAGCTCCTTGATGCGCTCCGCCTCCTTGTCCCGCAGCCCGATCTGGTAGAGGTCGAGGCTCACGACGGACCGGTCGAGCACGCGCATCACGCAGGACTCCCCGAACATCGTCGGGAGGGTGGAGACGCGCAGGTCGACCGGACGGCCGCCGATCGCGAGGTCGATGCGGCCGTCCTGCGGGATGCGGGTCTCGCTGATGTCGAGCCCGCTCATGACCTTCACGCGGCTGATCAGCGCCGTCGCCAGGTGCAGCGGGGGCGCCTCCAGTTCGTAGAGCACGCCGTCCACGCGGTATCGGATCTTGAATTCGTCCTCGAAGGGCTCGAGGTGGATGTCGGAGGCGCGGTCGCGGATCGCCTGGTAGAGGATGTAGTTGAGCAGCTTGCGCACCGGGGCCGAGTTGGCCATCGCCTCGGCGTCCGCGAGGTCGGTCACCCCCGCGCCGCTGCGCCGCACCGGGGCCGAGGAGGCGGTGACCCCCTGCTCGATCTCCTTCAGGATCGACGCCATCACCTGCTCTTCCTTGCCGTAGGCCTTGTTGAGCGCGGCGGCGATCTGGGAGGACTCCGCGACCACGCCGATCACGTCGCAGTTGGCGGTGAACCGGATGTCGTCCAGCGCGGACTTGTTCATCGGGTCGGCCATCGCGACGGTGAGGGTCTTCCCGTCGAACGAGAGGGGGACGAACTGGAAGGGGCGGGCGATCGCCTCGTCGACCTTCTCGATGGCCGCCTTCTGCGGCTGGAACGCGGAGAGATCGACCATCTCGAGGCCCGACTGCCGCCCGAGCGCCAGCATGAGCTGCGACTCGGTGATGTGCCCGGCACGGACGAAGATCTGGCCGATCTGCCCCCCCTCGCGCTTCTGGACCTGCAGGGCCTCCTGCACCTGCCCCTCGTGGAGCAGCCGCATCTCCTTCAGCACCTGGCCGAGCAGCTTCTTGCGGACGCCGAAGCGATCAACCGCCACTGGGGATGCCCTCCAGCTTCTCCTTCAGGCCGCGCGGGTTCTGGGCGCGGCTGTAGGCGATCTCCCGGGAGATCTTGCCGTCCCTCGCGAGCTGGTAGAGGTTGTCGTCGAGCATGAACATGCCGAGGTTCTTGCTCGTCTGGATCGTCGAGGGGATCTTGAAGGTCTCCGCCTTGCGGATGTGGTTCTCGATCGCGGGGCTCATGATCATGACCTCGAACGCGGCGATGACCCCGGGCTTGTCGGCCCGGGGCATCAGCACCTGCGAGATCACGGCGAGGATCGAGACCGAGAGCTGGACGCGGATCTGTTCCTGCTGCTCGGCCGGGAACTGGTCGATGATGCGGTCCATCGTCCGCGCCGAACCCGTCGTATGCAGCGTGCCGAACACGAGGTGGCCCGTCTCGGCGGCGGTGATCGCGGTCGCGATCGTCTCCATGTCGCGCATTTCGCCGAGCAGCACCACGTCGGGGTCCTGGCGCAGCGCCCGGCGCAGTCCTTCCGCGAAGCTGGGGACGTCGATGCCGATCTCGCGCTGGTTCACGATCGACATCTTGTGCTCGTGGTAGTACTCGATCGGATCCTCGATCGTGATGATGTGGCAGTCCTGGTTCGTGTTGACGGAGTCGATCATCGTCGCGAGCGTCGTCGTCTTGCCCGAACCGGTGGGGCCCGTCACGAGCACGAGACCGCGGGGGCGCTCGCAGAGCTGCTGCACCTGCGGCGGCAGCCCGATCTCGTCGAACGAGAGCAGCCGGTTCGGGATGAGCCGGGCGACCAGCGCGGCATGCCCGCGCTGCCGGAAGATCGCGCAGCGGAAGCGTGCCCGGGTCCCGTGGGCGTGCCCGAAATCGGCGCTGCCGACCTCGCGGAACTCCGTCAACATGCGCTCGGGAGCGATCTCCTCGAGAAGCGTCATCGTGTCGGCGGGCGTCAGGGACGGGTGGCGCACGTTCTTCAGGCGTCCGTGCTTGCGCACGACGGGAGGCCGCCCCACGGTGATGTGGACGTCGGAGGCGCCCTCCTCGACCATCAGGTCGAAGAGCTGGTGCATCGTGAGGAGCAATCGTCAGACCTCCAAGGCGGAACCGGTTACCCGGAGTACCTCGTCCACGGAGGTGACCCCGGCGAGGATCTTGCGCACGCCGTCCTCGCGAAGCGTGACCATGCCGCAGGAGGCCCGGGCCTGCGTACGAAGGTCGAGGGTCGAGGCCCCCTGGAACGTCAGGTCGCGCATGCGACCGTCCATCTCGAACATCTCGAAGATGCCCTTTCGGCCGCGGTACCCGTCGTGCCGGCACTCCTTGCAGCCCACCGCCTTGTAGAGCGTCTTGCCCTCGATGTGCTGCGGCTCGATGCGCAGCGCGCGCAGCTTGGCGGGCTCCGGCTCCCACGCGCCCTTGCAGTTCGCGCAGAGCACGCGGAAGAGCCGCTGCGCCATCACCGCGAGCACGGCGGTCGAGACGAGGAAGGGCTTGACCCCGAGGTCGATGAGGCGCGTCAGGGCGGAGGGCGCGTCGTTGGTGTGGAGCGTGGAGAAGACCAGGTGGCCCGTCAATGCCGCCTGGATGGCGATCTCGGCCGTCTCGAGGTCGCGGATCTCGCCGACGAGGATGATGTTGGGCGCCTGCCGCAGCATCCCGCGCAGGATGCGCGCGAAGTCGAGGCCGATGCCGTGCTTCACCTCGCACTGGTTGATGCCCTTCAGGTGGTACTCGATCGGGTTCTCGGCGGTGATGATCTTGACGTTGGGCCGGTTGAGTTCCTGGAGCGCCGCGTAGAGCGTCGTGGTCTTCCCCGAGCCCGTCGGGCCGGTGACGAGGAAGATCCCGTTGGGCTTCTTGATGATGCGCTGGAAGCGCGCGTAATCGTCGGCCGCGAACCCGAGGGCCTGCAGGTTCACGAGGGCGACCTCGCGGTCGAGGATGCGCATGACCATCGACTCGCCGTGGGTGGCCGGCAACGCCGACACGCGCAGGTCGATGGATCGACCCATCAGGTCGACCTGGATGCGGCCGTCCTGCGGCTTCCGCTTCTCGGCGATGTCCATCTTGGCCATGATCTTGATGCGCGAGATCACGGTCCCCTGGATGTCCTTCGGGAGCGACTTCGCCTCGAAGCAGATCCCGTCCACGCGGTAGCGGACGCGCACGCGCTCCGCCATCGGCTCCACATGGATGTCCGAGGCGCGGGAGCGCAGGGCATCCTCGAGCACCTGGTGGACAAGCCGGATGATCGGGGCGTCGTCGTCCTCGAGATCCTTCGCCGCGGCCAGCGCCGCCGGCCCCTTCCGCTCGACCTTGTTCCCGATCCCGTAGTACTGCGCCTTGGCGTTCGTCAGGTCGGTCGGCGTCGCGAGGGCGAATTTCACCTCGGCGTTGAGCACGAACTGCAGGCCGTCGGCGTGGAAGACCTGCGCGGGGTCGCGGATCGCGCAGATGACCTGCCGCCCCTGCTTCTTGATCGGGACGACGTCGTACTCCTCCACGACCTTCGGGTCCATCAGGTCGGTCACGTCCTTGCCGAGCTTCACCTTCGCGAGGTCCACGAAGGGGAGCTTGTTCTGGCGGCAGAGGGCGCGCGTGATCTGCTCCTCGGCGGCCATGTTGAGGTCGACGAGCGCCTCCCCGAGCCGCGTGCCCGTGCGCCGGGCGTGCACGAGCGCGTCCTCGATCTTCTCGGGGGTCACGACTCCCATCTGGAGGAGGATCTCCCCCAGCCGCTTGCGAGGTTCCACGCTCAAGTACCTGTTCTCCTAGGCCTGCTCATCCGCCTTCACTTCCCGGCTGCGGTGCGCGGCGCCTGCTGCCGCAAGGGTCCACGCACAGCCCCCTAGTATTCGACTTGCGGCTTCCAAGTCAATGCGCAGGGCCGAAGACCGTAGAATGCCGCCCGTGCCGTCGGCCCTTTGGCTGCTCCCTTTCCTCGCCGCCTGCGCCCTGCCGCCGCGCGTCGACGATCGGTCCGACCCCGTCTCGGCCTACCGGACCTTCCGGGGAGCGCTCGCACGGGGCGAAATCGCGCGCGAGTGGGACTGCCTGAGCGACGGTCTCCGCGATAGGCTCGGGTTCTCGAGTCGCGCGGAGTGGGAGGAGGCGCGACAGATCGTCCTCGGTCCGCGCCACCTCGTCGTGCGCGGGATCAGGCGCTCCGAGTCCCGGGGCGACCCCCTCCTGCTGCCGGACGGGCGTGCGCAGCTCGATCTGAGGTTCCCCTACGGGGTCGAGGGGCGCCTCGTGCTTCGCCGCGTCCCGCTGCTGCGCATCTTCGCGGACGGCCAGAGCGAGCCCTTCCTCTACGAGTTCCTCCCGGCGCTGCGCATCCTCCCCGCCAAGGCGGGCCTCACGATGCCGCTGCCCGCGGAGTGGCGCGAGGAGCTGCTGGCGCAGATCGGCAAGGGCCTCGACGTCGACCGCCTCGAGGCGCGGGCGGAGTGGTTCCTCGACGACTTCGCCATCGGGAACGACTCCCCGTCGACCGTGCGGGAACACTACCTCCAGACCAAGGATCGAGAGCGATGAACCGACCGGATCGTCACGTCTACTTTTTCGAGCGGGGCAACGCCGAAGGCGATGCCACCCAAAAGGCGCTCCTCGGCGGGAAGGGCGCGAACCTGGGCGAGATGTGCCGGATCGGGCTCCCGGTACCTCCCGGCTTCACGATCGCGACGACGGTCTGCGCCGAGTTCTACGCGAACGGGGGCAAGATCCCCGCCGCGGTCGAGGCCGAGGTGGAGGCCAACATCGCGCGCCTCGAACGGTGCCGCGGGCGCCGCTTCGGCGACCCGGAGGCCCCCCTCTTCGTCTCCGTCCGATCGGGGGCCGCCGCCTCGATGCCGGGCATGATGGACACGGTCCTGAACCTGGGCCTCAACGACGTGACGCTCGAGGGGCTCGCGAAGGGGTCGGGCAACCGCCGCTTCGCGCTCGACGCCTACCGGCGCCTCATCCAGATGTTCGGCGACGTCGTGATGGGGGTCCCCCACCACCTCTTCGAGAGTGCGCTCGGGGACATCAAGGGGGCTCGGGGGGCGATCCTCGACACCGATCTCGACGCCGACGGGCTCGCGGCGGTGGTGGCCGAGTTCCGGTCGATCTTCCGCGCTCACGTCGGGAGCGACTTCCCCGAGGATCCGCGCGAGCAGCTCCGCCGTGCGATCGAGGCGGTCTTCCAATCGTGGAACGCCGAGCGCGCCGTCCGGTACCGACAGATCCACGGGATCCAGGGGCTGATCGGCACCGCGGTGAACGTGCAGGCGATGGTTTTCGGGAACCTGGGGGAGACCAGCGGGACCGGCGTCTGCTTCACCCGCGATCCGAGCACCGGGGAGAACGTCTTCTACGGGGAGTACCTCGTCAACGCGCAGGGCGAGGACGTCGTCGCCGGGATCCGGACGCCGGAGCCCATCGAGCGGCTCGCCCGCGTGATGCCCGAGATCCACCGGCAGCTGCTCTCGATCAAGGACATCCTCGAGCAGCACTATCGCGACGTGCAGGACCTCGAGTTCACCGTCGAGGAGGGCCAGCTCTTCATGCTGCAGACCCGGACGGGGAAGCGGACGGCGGCCGCGGCGGTGCGCATCGCCGTCGAGATGGTCGAGGAGAAGCTCATCGACGAGAAGACCGCGCTCCGCCGCGTCGATCCCGCGCAACTCGACCAGCTGCTGCACCCGACCTTCGACCCGAAGGCGGAGCGCACGGTGCTGAGCTCGGCGGGCCTGCCTGCTTCGCCCGGCGCCGTCACCGGCCAGATCGTCTTCACCGCCGAGGAGGCGGAAGCGTGGGCCGCGCGGGGCGAGAAGGTGATCCTCGTGCGGCGGGAGACCTCGCCGGAGGACATCGGCGGCATGCATGCCGCGGAAGGGATCCTGACGGCGCTCGGGGGCATGACGAGCCATGCCGCCGTCGTCGCGCGAGGCATGGGCAAGTGCTGCGTGGCCGGTTGCGGCGACGCGAGGATCGACCTCGCGCGCAAGCGTCTCCAGTTCGGGACGCGGGAGCTGGCCGAGGGGGCCTGGATCTCGCTGGACGGCTCCACCGGCCAGGTGATGCTCGGCAAGGTCGCGACGACCGCCCCGCGCCTCGGCGGCCACTTCGACCGGCTGATGGCGATGGCGGACCGCCACCGCCGTCTCCGCGTCCGGACCAACGCGGACACCCCCCACGACGCGGAGGTGGCGCGCCGGTTCGGGGCGGAGGGGATCGGCCTCTGCCGCACCGAGCACATGTTCTTCGAGGAGACGCGGATCGCCGCGGTGCGCGAGATGATCCTCGCCGAGAGTCGCGGGGCGCGCGAGGTGGCCCTCGCCAAGCTGCTCCCGGAGCAGCGGGCGGACTTCCTCGGCATCTTCCGGGCGATGGACGGCCTGCCGGTGACGATCCGGCTCCTCGATCCGCCGCTGCACGAGTTCGTGCCCCACGACGAGCCCACGCGACGCCAGCTCGCGCAGGGCCTCGGCATCCCGCTGGAGACGGTGGTGCGCCGCTGCGAGGAACTGGCTGAATTCAATCCGATGCTGGGGCACCGGGGCTGCCGTCTCGTGATCACCTACCCGGAGATCCTCGTGATGCAGGCGCGCGCGATCGCCGAGGCCGCGTGCGACGCCGCCGCGGAGGGGATCGCCGTCCTGCCGGAGATCATGGTGCCGCTCGTCGGGGAGAAGCGGGAGCTCGACTTCTGCGTCTCCCAGCTCCGCGAGGTGGTCCACCGGACGCTGAACGAGCGGGCGACCGAGGTGCCGTTCCTCTTCGGCACGATGATCGAGGTGCCGCGGGCGGCGCTGACCGCCGGGGCCATCGCGGAGACCGCCGAGTTCTTCTCGTTCGGGACCAACGACCTGACCCAGATGACCTACGCCTACAGCCGCGACGACGCGGGGAAGTTCCTCGCGGACTACATCGCGAAGGGCATCCTGCAAAAGGACCCCTTCCAGACGCTCGACCCCATCGGCGTCGGGAGGCTGGTGCGCCTGGCGACCGAGGAGGGGCGCGCGGCGCGGCCGAAGCTGAAGGTCGGCATCTGCGGGGAGCACGGCGGCGATCCCGCCTCGATCCGCTTCTGCCACGACGCGGGACTCGACTACGTCTCCTGCTCGCCCTACCGCGTGCCGATCGCCCGCCTCGCGGCGGCCCGGGCCGTCGTGGATGGCGGCGGGGGCCGCTTATAATCACGCCCCATGGCCGGGCACAGCAAGTGGGCGAACATCAAGCACCGCAAGGCGGCGGTGGACAAGAAGCGCGGCAAGGAGTTCAGCAAGATCGCGCGGGCGATCATCGCCGCCGCCCGCGCCGGCGGCGGCAACCCCGAGGACAACCTCTCGTTGCGCCTCCCGCTGGAGCGCGCGCGCGCCGCCAACATGCCGAGGGACACCGTCGAGAGGGCGATCAGGCGCGGCACGGGCGCGCTCGGGGGGGAGGAGTTCGCGCCGGCGACCTACGAGGCCTACGGACCCGGGGGCGCGGGCATCCTGATCCAGGCGTTGACCGACAACGCGAACCGCACCGTGCCGGAGATCCGGAGCGCCCTCGAGAAGCGCGGCGGCGTGCTCGGGAAGCCCGGGTCGGTCGCGTGGAACTTCGAGCAGAAGGCCCTCTTCACCGTGGAGGCCGCGGCGACGACCGAGGAGGCCCTGCTTGATCTCGCGCTCGAGGCGGGCGCCGAGGATGTCGTGCGCGAGGGCGACACCTACTCCGTCACGGCGCCTCCGGATGCCTATGGCACGCTCGTGGCGTCGTTCGCGCAGGCCGGCATCGAGACCCGGACCAGCGACGTCACCTTCCTGCCCAAGTCGCAGGTGCTGCTCGACCCCGACGCCGCGCGCCGGATGGTGCTGCTGATCGAGTCGCTCGAGGACCTCGAGGACGTGCAGTCCGCGATCACGAACGCCGACATCCCCGACGAGGTCCTGCGGGAGATGCAGGCCTGATGGAGGAGGCCTGCGCCCGCCTCGAACGCACGCTGGGCGGCGTGCTGCTCGGCAAGCCGCAGGTCATCCGCCTCGCGATGACGGGCCTGCTCGCGCAGGGACATCTCCTGCTCGAGGACGTGCCCGGCGTGGGCAAGACGCTGCTCGCGCATGCGCTCGCGAAGGCGGTGGACGCGACCTTCTCGCGCATCCAGTTCACGCCCGACCTGCTGCCCGGCGTCATCCTCGGGACGGCGGTC
>CAZMXP010000031.1:0-62512 GCA_964570285.1 uncultured Planctomycetaceae bacterium | reverse complement strand
CCCCCGCTCGGCCGGGTTGCTCGGGGGGGCCGTCGCTCCGCTCCGCCCCCCCCGCGCCCCCCCCTGCTCGATTTCATCGAGGCGCGCCGCCGCCGCGTCGAGGATCGCCGCCTCCGCCGCGTCGACCTTGCTCTTCACCGCGTCGCCCTCGCGCGCGTTCTCGGCGGCGAGCCTGCGGAACACATCGAGAGCCTTCACGATCTTCGTCTCCGCGAGCAGGTTGTCGATCTCGGCGAGCCCCTTGCGCAGGCCGGTCCATGTCTTGCGCGAGACCCCCTTGCCGTGGGCGGCCTTCAGCGGGCGCGTGTGGCGCGTGATCGCGTCGATGAGCTCCTGCGGCGTCTTGACGCCCTTCATCCCCTCGAGCTCCGCGAGGGTGTGCGGGTCGACGATGGCGGTGTAGGGGATCCTGCCGCCCTCCATGTAGCGCGTGGCGTTGCCGCGCGACAGCGCCTGCAGGTCGTCGATCGTGAGGCCGGGGAAGATCTCGAGGTACTGCTCCTCCGCGCCGTAGAGGTCCCTGCCCTTGTAGGTGCGGACGTGCTCGCTCTTCTCGGCGAGCGCGCGGTCCATCTCCTCCATCGCGACGACATCGACGGTCGCCTCGGAGGCGAACTTGATGTAGGCGGCGTTCTCGAGCACCGACCGGTGCATCGTCCAGCAGGGGCCTCAGTAGAAGCCGTGGCGGTGCACCACCAGCGGCACGTTGAGCGCGCGCGCCTCCTCGACCGCCTCGTCCCACGAATGGGCGTAGGGGACCGACGCCTTCGGGCCGGCGGCGGCGAGGGTCGCGACGAGAACGAGGCATCCGAGCGGGCGGACCATTCCCCTAATAGTACGCCCGCTCCCCCGGTTTTTGGGGGGGGCCGCGGGGGGGAGCCTAGAGGACCTCGAAGACCAGCAGGGAGGCGTCGTCCGCGATGCGGCCCGAGACGCGGCGCAGCAGGTGCTCCTTCAGGTCGGCGGGCGCCATCGTCCCCGGCTCCTCGAGCAGCGCGCAGAGGCCCTCCTCGCCGAGCATCCGGCCTTCTTCGCCCTGCGCCTCGGTGAAGGCGTCGGTGTAGAGCACGAGCGCGTCTCCCGGGGCGGTCTGCACCATGTGCTGCGCGTACTCCGTGCCGGGGAGCACGCCGAGCGGGATGCCGCCGCGCCGGCCGTCGGGCACCACCGGCGAGAAGCGACCCGTCGCCGCCCTGCCGTGCAGCATCGACGGGTGGCCCGCGTAGGCGTAGACGACCGAGCGGTCGCGGCTGTCGAAGATGGTCGAGACCATCGTCGTGAACTTGAACGCGCCGGCGCGGCGGCGCAGGAAGGCGTCGTTGACGTGGCGCAGCATCGTCGAGTTGTCGTGGGAGCCGATGCTCTCGAGCAGCGCCTCGTGGATCACCTGCGCGACATCCGCGACCTCGGCCCCGTGGCCGCTGACGTCGGCGAGCACCATCTTCGAGAGGATGCTCATGCCGCAGACGGAGAGGAAGTGGATGTCGCCGCCGGCGCTCCCCCCCTCGAACGGGACCGACAGGCATTCGCCGCGCAGCCCGGCGAGCTTGACGGAGATGTCGCAGGCGTCCTTGCCGCCCCACACCTCGACGCACTGGATCTGGCGTTCCACGGGGCTACTTCTGCTCCCGGAAGCGGGCCAGGTCGGCGTCGACGCCGACGAGGGTCAGCACGTCGCCCGGCTCGATGACGGTGGCCCCGGCCGGGACGAGCGTCCGTCCCCCCTTCGCCCGCTTGATGCTGATCACCGCGAGGCGCATGCGGTTGCGCAGGTCGAGCGCGACGAGCGTCTTGCCGTGCGTCCAGTGGGGCGCCTCCGCCTGCAGGACGCCGTAGCCCTCCGAGAGCGGCACGAACTCGAGCAGGTTGGGATTCGCGAGCTCGTGGGCGAGGCGCCTCCCGACCTCGCGCTCGGGCGAGATCACCCGGTCCACGCCGATGCGCTGCAGGACGAGGCCGCGCTCGGGGCTGTTGGTCTCCGCCCAGACCTCGCCCACCTTGAGCTCCTTCAGCGCGAGCGTCGCCATGATGGAGGCCTCGAGGGAGGTGCCGATCGCGATGATCGCGACGTCGAACTCCGACGTGATGATCTCCGCGAGCGCGTGCTTGTCGGAGATGTCGGCGACCGCCGCGACGGCGACCTCGTCGCGGATCGCGTCCACCTGGCGCCGGTTGCGGTCGACGGCGAGCACCTCGCAGCCCAGCCGCGTGAGTTCGCGGGCGAGCGCGCTCCCCAGCTCCCCGAGACCGAGCACGGCGAATCGGCGGTGTTTCATCCGATGAGCACCCTCTCCTCAGGATAGCGGACCCGGGACGCGGGCACCTCCCGCACGAGGAGCAGGAAGAACGAGAGGGAGCCGACGCGCCCGACGAACATGACGACGCAGAGCAGCAGCTTGGATGCCGGCTGCAGCGCGGGGGTCACGCCCGTGCTGAGGCCGACGGTACCGAACGCGGAGACGGCCTCGAACGCGAGGGGGAGCAGGTCGCCGGGCCGGTCCCCCTCGAAGAGGTCGAGCAGCAGGATCGCGACGAAGACGACGACGGCCGAGCAGGCGATCACCGCGAACATCCGGCGGAGCACGTCCCGCGGGATCTCGCGGCCGTCCACGACCACCTGGTCGCGGCCCCGAAGGATCGTGCGCACGAGCGCCAGCGCCACGCCGAGCGTCGTCGTCTTGATGCCGCCGCCGGTGCTCCCCGGCGACGCCCCGATGAACATCAGCGGCATCAGGATCAGCAGCGCGGCGCCGGGCAGGCTTGCGACCGGCACGGTGTCGAACCCCGCGGTGCGCGCCGACGCGCTCATGAAGACGGCGTGGCGCAGGTCGCCCCCCATCGCGAGGGCGAGGAGCAGCGTGCCCAGTCCCCACAGCAGGATCGAGCCGCGCAGCACGAGCCGCGCGTGCAGCGAGAAGCGCCTCGCCCGCCCGCCCCCCGGCGCGACGGCCCCGACCAGCTCGAGGATCGTCGTGAAGCCGAGCCCCCCGAGCACCACCAGCCCGAGCACGGTCAGCACGACCGCCGGCCCGGCCCGCTGGAGCGAGTCGGGCATGAGGCTGAACCCCGCGTTGCAGAAGGCGCTGACGGCATGGAAGGCGGCGCTCCACGCGTCGCCCATCGAGTGCCAGAGCAGAAGGAACCCCGCCGCCTCGATCGCGAGCGTCGAGAGCAGGACGAGCCCGAGCAGGCGGCCGACGTTCCATCCCGCGACGGGCGAGAAGGTCTCGCGCACCTGCGCCTCCTGCTCGAGCGCCACGCGCCTTCCCGCGACGAGCAGCACGAGCACGGAGAAGGTCATGATGCCGAGCCCCCCCGCCTGGATCAGCACCATGATCACGGCCTGGCCCCGCCGCGTGAACTCCGTGCCGGTGTCGACGACCGCGAGCCCGGTCACGCAGACCGCGGAGACCGACGTGAAGAGCGCCTCGAGCGGGCCGACGCCGCCCCGCGACATGCCGGGGACCAGCAGCAGCAGCGTGCCCGCGGCGATGGCACCGAGGAAGGTGAGCGGGAGCAGGACTTCCGGCCTGCTCCAGCCGTTGCGGCGCATCGGGCGATTGTAGGGGGCGCGGGGGCGCCGGTTAACATTCCGCCGTGGACCTGTCCGGACGCAGCCTCGGCATCTACCGGGTGGGCCCGGAGCTGGGGCGGGGCGGGATGGGGACCGTCTACCGGGCGGAGGCGACGGAGGGGGGGGTCGCGGGGCCGGCGGGCAGCGCGGTGGCGCTGAAGGTCTTCCACCCCGAACTCGTCGAGGACGCGCGCGCGTTCGAGAGGTTCAGGCGGGAGGCGGAGGTGGGGCGCCGCATCCGCCACGAGAACGTCGTGCGCACGCACGAGATCGGGTCGGCGGAGGTGGAGGGCGAGACCTTCCACTTCATGGTGATGGAGGTCATCGAGGGGCGCACGCTGAAGGCGCTGCTCGCGGAGCTCGGCACCGTGCCCGAGAGCCTGCTGCTGCCGATCGCGGAGCAGGCGCTGCTCGCGCTCGAGGCGATCCACGAGCTCGGGGTCATCCACCGCGACATCAAGCCGGAGAACATCGTCATCACGCCCGACCACCGGGTGCTGGTGATGGACCTCGGCGTCGCGCGCCTGCAGGAGCACGGCAAGGCGCTCACGCAGACGGGCGAGTTCGTCGGGTCGCTGCCCTATGCGGCGCCCGAGCAGTTCACGGCGCCCGACGAGGTCAACGCGCGCTGCGACCTCTACGCCTTCGGCATCGCGCTCTACGAGCTGGCGACGGGCAAGCACCCCTTCGACATCGCCGACATGAGCGCGCTGCTGCAGCAGAAGCTGCACACGCAGGTGAAGCCGCCCCGCACGCTGCTGCCGGAGCTCGACCCCTTCTGGGACGCGGTCATCGAGACCTGCGTGCGCCGGGACCCTTCCGAGCGGTTCGCGAGCGCCGCCGAGCTGCGCCGCGTGCTGCAGGAGGGCGAGGCGGGGGGCTGGTGGCGCGAGCGCATCGCGGGCCGGGCGCGCCCCTCGGCCGAGCGCGCGCTGAAGCGGCTGCGGCTTCCGCGCGACGCGCCGCTGGTGGGGCGCGCCGGGGAGTTGCGCAGGCTGCGCGAGCTGCACGCGGGGGCCGCCCGGTCGGGCGGCGTGCTGCTGCTGTCGGGACCCACCGGCGCCGGCAAGTCGCGGCTGCTCTACGAGTTCCTCGAGGAGCAGGCGCACGCGGGCGGCCCGCAGGTCGCCGCCGGCGTCTGCGTCGGCAGCGGCGGCCGCAGCTACCAGCCGTTCATCGAGGCGCTCGGCGACCTGCTCGGCGTCGAGGCGATGGAGCGCGGCCAGCGCCCGGCCCTGCTCCGGGAGCGGCTCGCGAGCCTGCTGCCGGACATGCCCGGCGTCGTGGCGCACCTGTCGGACTGGCTGCTCGGCGCGGCCCAGCCCGGCATGGAGGAGAGCTTCTCGAAGGACGCCTTGCTCTCGTCGTTCGCGGAGACGCTGCGGCGGCTCGCCGCGGAGAGGCCGGTCCTGCTCGCGATCGAGGACCTCCACCTCGCCGGCGTCGAGACGCTCGAGCTCTTCTCCTACCTCGCGCGCTGCGTGGAGGGCCACGCGATCGTCCTGATCGCGGTCTACCCCGACGACGAGGTGGACGAGGGGTCGCCGCTGCACGAACTCGTCGCGCGCGCGGGCGCGGAGGGCCGCATGCGCACGCTCGCGCTGCCGCCGCTGACGGCCGCCGCGACGGAGGACCTCGTGCGCGCGATCGCGCGCAACCCGCGCACCGTGCTCTCGCTCGCCCGCCCGCTGCACGGCCGCAGCGAGGGCAACCCCTTCCTGATGCTCGAGATGATCGCGCACCTGCGCGAGAACGGCCGGCTCGTCGTCGAGGGCGAGGGCCTCGAGATGCGCGGGTCGCTCGACGAGGCCGCGGTCCCCTCCACGGTGCGCGACCTCGTCGGGCTCAAGCTGGGCCGGCTCGAGGAGGAGCAGCGCGAGTCGATGGAGGCGGCGGCGGTGCTCGGCTTCGAGTTCGACCCGGCGCTGCTCGCGCAGGTGCTCGACGAGAAGAAGATCAAGCTCTTCCAGCGCCTCGCGACGCTCGAGCGCAAGCACCGCCTCGTCAAGAGCGCCGGCAACAGCGCCTTCCGCTTCGCGAGCCGCCAGCTCTACGAGGCGATCTACGACGGCATCAACCCCGGCCTGCGCGGCGAATACCACTCGCTCGTCGCCGACACGATCCAGGAGTCGCTCGCGGACGACGAGCGCGAGCCGGAGGGGGGCGAGGCCTACGCGCTGCTGCGCCACCTGCACCTGTCGGAGCGCACGCTCGAGGCCGACCCCTTCCTCGACCGGGCCCTCGACCACATGGCGGGCAACCTCCATCCGAACGACGCCGCGCCGCTCCTCGAGAAGGTCGCGCCGGAGTTCGCGGAAGCGGCGCCGAGGAAGCGCTTCGACATCGCGATGCGGCTCTGGGGGTTCTATGAGCTGCTCGGCGCCCGGGCGGCGCAACTGCGCGTGCTGGAGGGCGCCAAGGAGGTGGCGGATCGCCTGGGGGAGCGGGGGGCACAGGCGCGCGTGCACGCCTGCCTCGGCGCGACGGCGTTCTACACCGGGGACTACGCGCGCGCGCAGGCGGAGGTCGAGATCGCGCTTCCGCTCGCGCGCGAGGCGGGCGACCGCAAGTGGGAGTCGACGTCGCTGCATGCGCTGGGCAGCGTCGCGTGGCGCCGGGGCGACCTGCGCACCGCGGCCCGCCACTGGAAGGAGGCGCTCAAGCTGCGCACGGAGATCGAGGACCGGCGCGGGCAGGCGAGCACGCTGATGGTGCTCGCCGCCGTCCTCCCCGCGATCGGCGAAGGCGACGAGGCCACCTCCTACCGCGAGCAGGCCCTCGCGATCTGCCGCGACATCGGCGAGCGCCGCATCGAAGCCGCGCTGCTCAACGGCCTCGGGAACCAGCGTGTTGATACGCAGCGGTTCGAGGAGGCGAGTGACTGCTTCTCCCGTGGCGCTCGCATCTGCAGTGAGATCGGCGATCAGGCGACCGAGGCGACCGTGCTCTCGAACTTCGGCAGGCTTCACAGACTCCTTGGGCGCGATGACGAGGCGCTGCGTTGCTGGGAACGGGTCCTCACTCTCTACGTTGGGATCCACAACCGCGACGGAGAGATATGGACTCGCCTCGCACTGAGCGGGCTGCTGGCAAAGCATGGCGAATTCGCGCAAGCCCAGGCCCACGCGGTTGCCGCGTTGGACCTTGCGCAGCAGGGCGGACAGCGACTGCAAGTTGGCGAAGCGAAGAGAGCACTCGGGCGCCTACACCACCATGCAGGTCGACGCGCGGAAGCTTGGGAGGCATTGCGGGGCGCTCTCGAGTTGCAGACGCAGACCGGCTCGGCGGACAGCATGCACCACACCTATGACGCCATGGGCCTGTGCGCGCTTGCGGAGGACGATCCCGTTCGCGCGACCGAGTACTTCTCGCATGCGTTGACCGCCTTGGCGTCCGTCCGTACGGCATCCGGAGACCGAGTCCTCGTGGAAGCTCGACTTGCCCGATCTCTCAACGCGGCAGGAAGGTCCGCCGAGGCGCGGACGATCGCGACTCGGCTTTCTGACACGGTAGCGGCGGGGCAGTCGCTGATCCCCGAGAACGCCCCAGAGATCCACTTCCGCCTCTGGGAGGTGCTGGGAGGCACCGAGTGCGGACGTGCTCACCTCGCGGCGGCACGGACGGCGCTCGGGGAGCGCGCGCGCGCGATCACCAACGCGGGCCACCGCGAGCACTTCGTGACCCGGTCGGGGCCCAACCCCGAGATCCTCGCCGTCGCGAAGCGCGTGCTGGACGCGGGATCCTAGCGACGCTGCCTCTTCCGGCGCAGCACGAGGGCCCCCGCCAGCGCGGCGCCGAGCAGCAGCAGCGTGCCGGGCTCGGGCTGGGGCGTGTAGGTCACCGAAAGCGGGCCGCCCTGCTGCGGGTAGTCGAGCTGGATCAGGCCGGCATTGGTCGGATCGAAGAAGAAGACGACTTCCTGACCCGCACCGTCCGAGAACTGCGTGTAGCCGCCGTCGAAGAGCGCCCCCTGGACGTCGGCGAAGGTGTAGGTGCCGGTCGTGTCGAAGCTCAGGATGTGGTTGATCAGGTCGTCTTCGGAGATGCCCTCGGCGTAGCCGCCGGTCGACTCCAGCGTGGGGCTGAGGGCGCCGATCGTCGCGAGGCCCATGACGATCATCTCCTGCAGCGTGCGCGCGATCGGGGGGGGCGGGGCGAAGCCGCCGCCGGACGTCGTCTCGACGCCCATCATCACGTGCGGGGAAAAGCCGGGGAAATTGCCGCCGCCGAGGAAGAAGAAGGGGAGGTTCGGGTTCGAGTAGCCGGGCAGGTTGGGGCCCGGGCCGTTGTTGATGAGGTTCGGGAACGGCGCGTTGTGCGTCGTGAGCCCGCCGAGGTTCAGGATGTTGATCCACCCCGACCCGAAGGTGCCGCTCGGGCCGCCGCCGAAGATGATGAAGGCGGTGTTCGGGGTCGTCTCCTCGAAGTTCTTGTAGGTGACCTCGAAGACCGACTTCTGGATCGAGATCGCGTCCACGGGCAGCCCGAGGAACCCCGGCCCCTTCGGGTCGACGGAGACCTCGAGCCGGCCGTCGGCGAGCACCACCGAGATGTCGACGGCACTGCCGAGGTCGAAGAGGGTCGTCGTCGTGCGGAAGGCGCCGGCGGCGTTCAGCGCGCCGAGTTCGACGCCGTCGACCGACACCTTGTCGTTGTTGATCGTGATGCGCCGCCCCCCGACCCGGACCGTCTCGCCCGAGGCCCCGAAGGCGGCGATCTCGACGGTCGCGCTGACGAACTGCTGCGCGGGCGGCAGGTCGATGAAGATGTGCGTCCAGGTGATGTCGTCCGTCGACGACAGGCCGAACCCGTCGGCGTCGTTCTCCGACTTGATCGTGCTGTCCGACCCGGTGAACTGGACGGTGCCGTCCCCGAGCACGCGCGTGCGGCTCAGGTCCTGACCGAAGTCGTAGAGGATGAACGTCGGGTTGCTCGTGTCCTCGATCGTCTCGCGGTAGGTGAAGGTGTCGGCGGAAGCGGTGCGCGCCGTCAGCGCCGCCACGAGGACGATCGCGCCGAGGCAGGATGTGCGAAACATGTGGTTGACCTCAATCCAGTTGCGACCGCCCGGGGCGGCATTACCCAAGGCCGCCAATCTACCCCAGGGTTCGGACCGCGGCTACTGGAGTTCCCGTCGCCCCGCCCCAGATTGGGAATCGATCCGGTAGGCGTCGTCGGAGGGGCGGACCGCCCTCGCGAACCAGAGCGGACGGCGGAGGGGGCCCGGGGGAGGGCGGGTCATGGCCCGCCACTCGGCGGCCACGGCGCGGGCGCGGGCGCGGTCCACGACGATGTCGCCGAACTCGTCCCCCTCCCGCGCCCTCCCCACCTTCACCTTCTGGTGCCAGCAGTGCATCCCGGAAACGGGGTCGGGATGGACCGGGAAGGTGATGTTCTGGTGGACGCCGCTCTCGCGCCACCAGCCGGCGCCTCCCCTCCGGTCGCCGGCCCGGCGCCAGCGCCAGAGGCCGCCTTCGACCGCGAGTTCGACCGGGGCGCTCCCCCACTGCGACGCCCGCTCCGCGTCCTGGGGCAGGTGCCAGCGGCCGATGTGGTGGCTGCACGCGACGATGCCCGGCGCGATGCCCTCGGTGACGAACGGGCGCAGCACGAACCAGCCGATCGCGGTCTCGACGCGCACGAGGTCGGCCTCGGTGACGCCGAGGCGCGCCGCGTCGGAGGGGTGCATCCAGAGAGGGTTCTTGTGGGCGATCTCGTTGAGCCACTCGGCGTTCGCGCCGCGCGAGTGGATCATCATCGCGAGCCGGAACGTGGGCACGAGCACCATCTCGCCCGCGGCCGCGTCGACGCGCGCCTTCGCGACGTGGCTCTCGATCGAGCCGGGCATCGCGTGCTCCGGCCAGCCCCACTCCTGGAGCGTCGGGCTGTAGATCTCGACCTTGCCGGAGGGCGTCTTGAACCCCTCCTTCTCGTGCACGCGGTAGACGTCGCGCGTCACCTCGAAGCAGCCGTACCGCCTCATGTACGCGAGCGGGGTCAGACCCTCCCGCGCGGCCGCCTCGGGCAGGCCGGGCACGGAGTTCTCGAAGATCCACCGGTAGTGCTCGTCCAGCGTCATCTTCTCGCCGGGGCGGTAGGGCGACTCGAAGTGGCGTCGCACGCCGAGCGAGCCGTCGGGATCGATGCGCCACGAGAGTTCGAGGAAGAACTCCTCCTCCTCCCACACCTCGCCGGGGTTCGCCTGCCAGGTGAAGTCGACCCGCCTGCCGTCGCGCTCCGCGAGCACGCGGTGCACGGGCTGCCGGAAGCCGATCCACGCGCCGCTGTGCGTCTCCTGGCTCATCAGGTCGTGGCGCTCGGGGGAGTGGCCCATCGGCAGCACGAAATCCGCGTAGCGCGCCGTCTCGCTCCAGGTGGGCGTCAGCGCGATGTGGCAGCCCAGGCGCTCCTCGTCGGTCAGAAGCTCGATCCACGCGGTGCCGTCGGGGTAGGTCCAGACGGGGTTGAACACGCGCGTGAAGTAGGTGTCGATCCTGCGCTCCTTCGTGACGAGGTAGGGCAGCAGCGGGCTCATCTCGTGGTAGGCGAGCGGGTAGTCGAGCGGGTAGAGCAGCTCGCTCCAGACCTTCTGCGCGGGCGGCTGCGCGAAGCTCTTCGGCACGAACTTGTTCCACGTATTGAGCGACGTGCCCCCCTCCGTGCCCACCGAACCGGTCAGCACGTTCACGAACTGCAGCGCGCGCGCGATCTGCCAGCCGCCGAGGTTGCCCGTCGCCGGGCCGCGCCAGACGTGGCTCGCGAGGCCGCCTCTCGCCTCCGCGATCCAGTCCGCCGCCCGCTCGATCTTCTCGCGCGCGACGCCCGACTCGCGTTCGGCGCGCTCGAAGGTGAAGGGCGCGTAGTGCTCCGCGAGCATCTGCACAAACGCGTCAAAGGTGTGGGGGCCCGGGGGAGAGAGGTGCGCCGCCGTCTCCTTCCAGTTGGTGCGCTGCTCGAGGAATTCCCGGTCGAAGCGCCCGGTCACGAGCAGGTGCCTCACAATCGCGAGCAGCACCGTCGCCTCCGAGCCGGGCCAGGTCGGCAGCCAGAGGTCGCCGCGGGAGGCGGTGTTGGAGAGGCGCGGGTCGAGCACGATCAGCTTCGCGCCCCGCTGCATGCCCTCGACGATGCGCTGCGCGTGCGGGTTGAAGTAGTGGCCCGACTCGAGGTGGGCCGAGAGCAGCAGGATGACCTTCGCCTTCGCGTAGTCGGGCGAAGGCCGGTCGGCGCCGACCATCACCGCGTAGCCGACGCGCGCGGCGGAGGAGCAGACGTTGGTGTGGCTGTTGTGGCCGTCGACGCCCCAGGACTTCAGGATCCGGTCCATCGTGCCGTCGTGGCCCGGGCGCCCGACGTGGTACATGACCTCGGTGCGGCGGTTCTCGACGAGCGCCTTCCTGATGCGCGCCGCGATCGTGTCGAGCACCTCCTCCCACGTCACGCGCTGAAAGCCCCCCCCTCCCCGCGGCCCCACCCGTTTGAGCGGATAGAGGATGCGCTGCGAATCGTGCACCTGGTTCAGCGTCGCCGGCCCCTTCGCGCAGACGCGGCCGCGGCTGCCCGGGTGCAGCGGATTGCCCTCGAAGCGCCGGATCTCGCCCGACTGCTTGTCGACGTAGGCGAGCAGCCCGCAGGCCGACTCGCAGTTGAAACAGATCGTCGGCACGAGCCGCATCTCGCGCTTCACCCGGCGCGGCCAGGCCTTCGCGTCGTATTCGACCCAAGAGTCCCACTTCTCCGGCGGCGGCGCCGCCGTCAGGGGTTCGGGGAGGAACGGGAGGATGCCCATCGTCGACGCGGACGATAGCACGCGGGCGAAATGGCTTCGCGTTAGCATGAGCGGCATGGCGGTCCGGCCGGTGCTTCCCGCCGTGGTGCTGACGGGCGCCACGAGCCTGCTCGCGATCGCCGCGGCGGCGGGGGTCTACCTCGCCGTCCGGCCCGCGGGAGGGCAGGCGGAGGCGGCGTCCGCGACGACGCAGTCGGCCGGGGCGTCGCTGATCGAAGGCCAGGACTACCGGGTGCTCGTCGTGGTCGCCCGCATCAGGCCGGAGGCGCCCGGCGGCGGGAAGTGGGACGCGGGAGGCTCGGCGGTCGCCGCGCCCGATCCGTTCTACGAGATCGCGTGGCGGGGGACGATGGTCTACAGGAGCGCCGCGGTCGAGAACGCGCTCGTCGCGTCCTGGAGCAACATCGCGCTGCCGGAACTCTACAAGCTCATCACCGAGAAGAAGCTCTCGCTCGAGACGATCAGGGAGGGGGCGCTCGTCAACGCGCGCGCGACCGACACGATCGAGGTCAGGATCTGGGACCACGATCCGCTGCGGAACGACCCGATCGAGGAGTTCACGCTGCCGATCGCCGACCTGCGCGTCGGGGACCAGGTCGTGCAGGGCAGGAGCGGGCTCGAGAGCGCGACGCTGAGAGTCATCCCGCAGGACACCGGGCAACTGCGCGACTTCCTGCGGTGAGGGGCCACCGCGCGGCGCCGATCGCGGCCTTGAACTGGCTCTGCCACGCCCTCCTCGCGGTGGGGCTCGTGGCGCCGAGCATGACCTTCGTCTCGCGCATGGGCTCCGCGACCGACGTGGCGCGCGAGGCGGGCGTGCTCCCCGCGCCCGCGACCTACTCCGTGCTGTCGGGCATCCTGTCCCTGCTCGGGGGCAAGGACCTGCTGATCGGCGGCCTGCTGCTGGTCTTCTCGGTGGTCTTCCCGATCGCGAAGCTCGTCGTCGTGAGGCTCGCGCTCGAAGGGCCGGTGTCGCCGCGCCTGCTGAAGGCCGTCGCGTTCGCGAGCAGGTACTCGATGGTCGACGTCTTCGTCATCGCGCTGCTCGTCGTCGCGTCGAAGACGATGCCGGGCGGGTCGCGCTTCGAGCCCGAGTGGGGCCTCGCTGCGTTCGGCGCGGCGGCGCTGCTCTCGACCGCGCTGACCGCCGCGGTGCGTGCGCCCCCCCGGCCCCCCCCGATCCGCGCTTGAGCCGCCGTGCCGGCGACGCGTCGCCGTCGAGGAATCCGTGACGAGGCGCCGGAACCAGGGCGAGCCCGGTGGTTGCGAGTCTCCGCGGCGCGCGGGCTGGCCGGAACTCGCGCGGCCCGCGCCACTGGCGCCACAGGTGCGGATTGCGCTACCCTGTCGGGCGCATGCGACCCGGCTGGCGCGCGATCTGGATCGTGCTGGCGGCCCTGCTGGGCATGACGCTCGCGTTCGGCGTCCATCGCCTACTGAAGGGGCGCGAGGACGAACTCGGCGCCGCGGAGTTCACCCAGACCGCACAGGCGATCATCCAGGCGATCGACCTCGAGTTCGCCACGGCGCTCGAGACCGTCGAGTCGCTGCGCAGCTCGTTCGCGGGGTCGGAGTACGTCGATCGGGGCGAATTCGCCGCGTTCGCGGAGCGGCCGCTGCAACTGCACCCCGAGATCCGCAGCTTCACCTGGGCGGAGCGGGTGGCGGGCGCGGACCGGGCGACCCACGAGGCGCGCGTGCGCGACGAGGGCTTTCCCGGCTACGCCATGTGGGACGCGGGAGAGGGGAGGGTCGCGGCCGCCGCGCGGGCCGAGCACTACCCGACGGTCTACGTGGAGCCCCGCACGCTGATCCCCGATCTCCTGGGCCTCGACTGGGCCTCCGAACCCGTCCGCCGGGATGCGCTCGGGAGGGCGCTCTCCGCCGGGACGCTCGCCGCCGGCGCCCCCTCGAGCCTCAAGGGCGAGAGCGTGTCGATCCTCGTGGCCGGCCCCGCGAACTCCAAGAAGCAGGAGGGCATCGTGGCGGCGCGCATCATGCTGGACGCCGTCGTCTCCGCGGCGCTCCGCCGGTTCGGCGAGAAGGAGCGGCGGATCGGCATCTTCATCACGGACGGCGCGCAGCTCGTCTACGGCACGCGCACGTCGAGCGCGCTCGAGCGCCAGGGCAGGATCGGCGTCGCGGACGGATACCTCGACGTGCACTGCCGGGCCGGGTCGGGCTACGCCCGCCACACCTGGGCGCCCCTCGCGACGCTCCTCTCCCTCCTGCTGGCCACCGCCCTCGCCGTGGGCTACTTCGGCGTGCTCTCGGTGCGCACCGCGCGCACCGAGCGGCTCGTGGAGGAGCGGACCGCCACCATCCGCGAGGTCACGCGGGTCCAGCGCGCCATCCTCGACTCCGCGAGCTACGCGATCCTCGCGTTCGACGCGGAGGGCAGGATCCTCACGTTCAACCCGGCGGCCGAGCGCATGCTGGGCTACCCGTCGGGGGAGGTGATCGGGAGGCTCGCCCTGCGCGACTTCGAGGAACGGGCCGCGCCGGGGGCGCGCCCCGCCGCGGACGACGCCGGTTCCGGTCTCCGGGCGCTGGTCGCGCTCGCCGAGCGCGGCGGCGCCGAAGACCGGACGTGGCGGCGCAAGGACGGGAGCAGCTTCCCGGCGCGCCTCTCGGTCTCCAAGCTCCACGCCGAGTCCGGCGAGATCGCGGGATTCCTGGCGATCGCCCACGACATCACGGACCAGCTCGCGGCCGAGGGGGAGCTGCGGGAGGCCAAGGCGCAGGCGGAGGAGGCCTCGCGCACGAAGAGCCGTTTCCTCGCCAACATGAGCCACGAGCTGCGCACGCCGCTCAACGCGATCCTCGGCTACAGCGAGATGCTCGAGGAGGACGCGACGGCGGCCGGAAGGGCGCAGGACGCGAGCGACCTGCTGCGGATCCAGACCGCAGGGCGCCACCTGCTGCGGCTCATCGACGACGTGCTGGACCTCTCGAAAGTCGAGGCCGGGCGCATCGATCTGCGCGTCGAGCAGGTCGCGATCCGCGAGGTCGTCGAGGAGGTCGCCGCCACCGTCCGGGGGCTGGCCGCGGCGCGCGGCAACGAGATCGTGCTCTCGTGCGCGCCCTCCCTCGCCCTGCACACCGACCCGACCCGGCTGCGCCAGGTGCTGCTGAACCTGGTGGCCAATGCGGCCCGCTTCACCGAGAACGGGCGCCTCGAGATCGAGGTGGAGCAGGAGGCTGCGGGGGGAGAGACCCGGTTCCGCGTGCGCGACACCGGCATCGGCATCAGCCGCGAGGATCTGGGGAGGATCTTCGAGCCCTTCGCGCAGGGGGACTCGTCGACCACGCGGAAGTACGGCGGCACGGGCCTCGGGCTCGCGATCTGCAAGCAGTTCACCGAGCTCATGGGCGGCACGCTCGAGGCGACGAGCGAGCTGGGCAAGGGGAGCGAGTTCGTCGTCCGGCTGCCGGGGAGCGGCGGCCACGGGCGCAGCGTGCTCGTCATCGACGACGATCCGAACGTGCGCGACCTGCTCGAGCGCATCCTCGGCCGCCACGGCTATCGCGTCGCCTCCGCACCCGACGGGAGGTCTGGCCTCGAACTCGCACGGAAGGATCCTCCCTCCGCGATCGTCCTCGACGTGGTCATGCCGGAAATGGACGGCTGGTCCGTGCTGGCGGAGCTGAAACGCGACGCGGACCTCGCGCCGATCCCGGTGGTCGTGCAGACGGTGCTCAAGGACCGCACGACCGGTTTCGCGCTCGGCGCGGCGGAGTACGTCGAGAAGCCTCTCGACGTGGCGCGCCTGCTCGGGGCGCTGGAACGCCAGGCCCGGCGCGCGCGCCCCGCGGTGCTCGTCGTGGAAGACGACGAGGAGACGCGCCGCATGATCGTGCGCGCGCTCGAACGCGCCCGCTGCACCGTGACGGCCGCCACGGAGGGGCGCGCGGCCCTGGACGCCCTCTCGAAGGCGCGTCCGGACGTCGTGCTCCTCGACCTCATGATGCCCGGCATGGACGGGTTCGACCTGCTTGACCGCATGCGGGCGCGCGACGACTGGCGCCGGATCCCGGTGATCGTGCTGACGGCGCGGCAACTCGACACGGAGGAACGCCTGCGACTCGCCGAGCGTGCCGCCCGCGTGTTGCACAAGGGCGCCGCCGGAGCGGGCCTGCAGGACGTCTGCCGCATCGTGCGGGAACTGGGGGAGCGCGAGGGGGTGCGGCCGTGAAGCGGATCCTCGTCGTCGAGGACAACGAGATGAACCGCGACATGCTCGTGCGCCGCCTCGAGCGGATCGGCTACGAGGTCGTCGCCGCGACCGACGGGGGCGGGGCCATCGCGATGGCGCGGGGGGGGGGCATCGACCTCGTCCTGATGGACCTGAGCCTGCCCGATCTCGACGGGTGGGAGGCGGCGCGCAGGCTCAAGGCGGACGAGGCGACGCGGCAGATCCCGATCCTCGCGCTCACGGCGCACGTGATGGCCGCCGACCGCGAGAGGGCGATCGCGGCCGGGTGCGAGGAGTTCGAGACCAAGCCGATCGACTTCGCGCGCCTGCGGGCCAAGATCGAGGCCCTGCTTGCTTGACCGGGAGTCCCTGCGCGACGTCTGCGCCGGCTGCGGCTGGACGCCGGACGAGTTCCGCCACTTCTACATGAAGGGCGCGGGGAGCGCGCTCCGCCAGCTGAACGCGGCCGTCGCGGCGTCCGACGCGCGCGAGGTCGCCCGCATCGCGCACGGCTGGGCGGGCTCGACCGCCACGGCGGGGGTCGTCGGGCTCGTCCCCGTGCTGCGGCGGGTGGAGGAGGCGGCGGCGGGGGGGCGTCTCGACGCGGATGCGCTGCGCGAGATCCCCGCCCTCCTCGAGCGCGTGCGCGCGGAGCTCGACGGCTGGTGCGGGGCGGCGGATCCCGCCGGGGGACTCAGCCGGCCTCGCGACGGAACTTCACCATCGTGATCGCGTTGCCCTCGGCGTTGAAGGCGACCTCGTCCATGAAGGTGCGCATGAGCAGGACGCCGCGGCCGCTCGCCCGCTGCAGGTTCGCGGGATCGCGCGGGTCCGGCAGCGCGGCGGGGTCGAACCCCGGGCCTTCGTCGCGCACGACGAAGCGCGCCTGGTCGCGGTCGAAGGTCGCCTCGACGCGCACCTGGCGGTCCCGGTAGGGCGCCATCCGGCTCCGTTCGTCGAGCAGCGCGAGATAGCGGTCGAACCCGAGCGTGCGCGCCTCGGAGCCGAGTTCCAGGTTGCCGTGCTCGATGGCGTTCTGCGTGGCCTCGTTGAGCGCGACCGCCACCTGCGTGCAGGTGGCGTCGTCACACCAGCCGAGCCGCGCGAGCGACTGCGTCAGGTGCTTCACGAGCGGCCGGATGAGGCCGAGGTCGTTGCCGAGAAGGAACTCGACCTCCGCCCGCGTCAGCCTCGCGAAGAGCGACTCCTCGCGCACGCGCTCGGTCGCGAGCGCGAGGACCTCGTCGATCGTCTCGCGCAGGTCGGGGCCGAGCGACGCCTTCGGCACATAGCTCGCGGCCCCCGCGCGCAGCGCCCGGACGGCGATCTCCTCGCTGCCCTGCGACGTCATCAGGATGACGGGGAGCCGGGGGAAGCGGCCGCGCAACTCCTGGACGAGCTGGAGCCCGTCCATCCCGGGCATCATGAGGTCGGTGAGGACGAGATCCGGCGCATCCCCCTCGACCGCCCGCAGGCCCGCGTGGCCGTCCTCGGCGGTCGTCACCGTCCACTCCCCCGCCTCCGCGAGCAGGTTGCTCACGAGGTGCCGGTCGGTGCGCGAGTCGTCGACGACGAGGAGGCGGGGCACGCCCGTATCCTAGCTCCTGAGGAACGCGGCAAGGCGGGGAATCAGCCTCGTGAGGGAGCCCTCGAGTTCCCGCAGCAGGCCCTCCTCCCTGCGCCCGGCCGCCGCCGCCTCCTCCAGGTCGGCCGCCAGGCGCGCGGCTTCCGGGGCGTCGAGGAAGCGCAGGCAGCCGCGGATCGTGTGCGCCGCGCGGCGCAGTCCGGCCGTGTCGTTGGCGTCCCGCGCCGCGGCGAGCAGGTCCGGGAGTTCCGCGACAATGTCCGCGACCATCGACCGGAGGAGATCCTCGCGTCGATTCAGCGCGTTCCGCGCGGCCTCCATGTCGATGCCGAACGCTCGGCCGATCGCCGCGGCGATGTCGCCCGGCGCGAACGGCTTCGCGAGCAGGCGGTCGATCCCGGCCTCCGCCGCCAGGCGCCGGTGCGCCGCATCCCCGTGGCCCGTCAGGGCGATGATCGGCACGTCGGCCCCGCGGGCGCGCATCGCGGCAGCCACCTCGAGGCCGCTCGCGCCGGGAAGCTCGAGGTCGAGGAAGACGAGCGCGCACGGCGGCGCGCCGAGAGCCGCGGTGCCGTCGGCGACGCAGACCGCCTCGTGGCCCAGCTTCGTGAGGATGGCGCGCAGCATCTCGCGCACCATCGCGGAATCGTCCACGACGAGGATGCGCACGCTCCTATTCTGCGCAGCGCGGCTTGACGCCGCAACCAAATCAGAGACGGCCGAGAACCGCGCTGCGCCTAGTGGGGAGCTGCCAGATCCGGGTGACGCGCGCGGGGCGGAGGGCTGCGTGCGGCCCTCCCCCGCCGCAGGGGATGGCCGCGATGCGGCCGCGGTGGCTCGGTTCCGGGTGCGCACGAGGGCAGCACCACATCTTGCGCAGGGAGCGCGAGATCCGAGGCCTAGTAGGTCAGAACGCGGTCGGGCCGCCACGGGTCGGCCCTTGCGGAACTTCTCGACTGCCCCGCGCTCTACGTCGACTGGGACCGCATCTCGAAGGGTGTTCGCGTTTCAGGGGCGAACGCGTCCGGAGGCGCGCGAGGACGTTGCCGCGCGCGCGTTTCACGGTCAACCACAGCCTTCGTCTTGAAGGATGGGATGAGGAACCCAGGAACCGAGGAAGCGAGGAAGGGGCGGAGTCGACCATCCCTGCTCACATGGGTTCTTCCCTTCCTGGCTTCCTTATCAAATCCGATACCCTCGGCCCTGATCGCTCGTACTCCAGGCCCGCAGGGTCCTCGCCGCTTGCGCGAATCCCGGCGAGTCACCGAATTCGAGCGGGGTGAACGAAAACCACGGAGGCGCGAAGACACGAAGGGGCCCCCGCGGCCCGGTGGGCGCGCTGCGCGCCTGTGCCGCTCCTGCGGGCTCGCCTTCGCCCTCCGTCACAGCTCGACGCGCCGCTGCAGCAGGTGCATGTAGTTCGCGCGCGTGTAGGCGCCGGGGTCGGGGCAGTGCTTGAGGCTCATGCTGCCGCGCATCTGCGCGAGCGACTCGTACTCCGCCTCCGCGAGCCAGCGGCGGAAGTCGCCGAGCAGCTTCGCGAGCCGGTGGGGCCCGTGGCGCAGCAGCGACGAGACGAGCTGGAGCGCGTGGGCGCCGGCCATCACCGCGCGCACGGCGTCGAGCACGTCGTGGATGCCGCCGCTGCACGCGAGCGTCCCCCGCATGCGCGGCGAGAGGATCGCGAGCCAGCGCAGCCGCAGCGGCAGTTCGGCCGCGTTCGACAGCCGGAGCACCCGCCGCACCTCGAGCGACTCGGGGTCGATTTCCGGCTCGTAGAGCCGGTTGAACAGCACGAGGCCCGACGCGCCCGCCCCCTCGAGCTCCCCCGCGAAGTGCGCGAGCGCGCTATAGAACGGGGAGAGCTTGACCGCGACCGGGATCGTCACGAGGCCCTTCACGGTGCGCACCATCTCGAGCGTGCGCCGCTCGACGTCGGCCGCCGTCTCGCGCGGGTCGGCGGCGACATGGAAGACGTTGAGCTCGATCGCGTCGGCGCCGGCCTGCTGCATCCGCCGCGCGTGGTCGAGCCAGCCGCCGGGGGTCACGCCGTTCAGCGAGGCGATGACCGGCACCCCCACGGCGGCCTTCAGCCGGCGCAGATGCTCCATGTAGTCGTCGGGGCCGACCCAGAAGGCGTCGGGCTCCGGCAGGAACGAGGCCGCCTCGGCGTGGGAATGGCTGTGGCTGTCGAGGTGGCGGTGCGTGTGCCATTGCTCCTGCACGAGCTGCTCCTCGAAGAGCGATCGCATCACGAGCGCCGCGGCGCCCGCGTCCTCGAGGCGGCGGGCGTTGTCGAGGTCGTCGCAGAGCGGCCCCGCGCCGACGATGAACGGGTGCGCGAGCCCGAGCCCCAGCCAATCCACCTGCAGGTTCACGCCCCGCCCCCCTTGGCGGCGCCGGCCGCCGCGTCCGGGCGCGCCACCTTGACCTCCGACATCTGCCGGTAGGCCGCGTAGCGGCGCTCCGCCTCGGCCTGGGCGGTGGCGAGCAGCCTCCGGTAGCGTTCGGGATCGAGCCGCCCGGTGATGCGGAAGCGCGCCTCCTCGCGCATGTACTCCTCGACCCGCAGCTTCGGCGCGGGCGAGTCGAGCACCAGCGGCGGCTCCCCCTCGCCGATGCGCCGCGGGTCGTAGCGGTAGGTGACCCACATGCCCGACTCGACGGCGCGCCGCTGCTGCGCGAGCCCCTTCGCGAGGTCGTAGCCGTGCGCGATGCAGTGGCTGTACGCGATCACGAGGGACGGCCCCGGCCAGGACTCCGCCTCGAGCAGCGCCTCGACCACCTGCGCGTCCTTCGCGCCCATCGCCACCTGCGCGACATAGGCGGTGCCGTAGCTCATCGCGAGCCTGCCCAGGTCCTTCTTCGGCAGCGCCTTGCCCGCGGCGGCGAACTTCGCGGCGGCGCCGAGCGGCGTCGCCTTCGACTGCTGGCCGCCGGTGTTCGAATAGACCTCGGTATCCAGCACGAGGATGTTCACGTCGCGATCGGACGAGAGCACGTGGTCGAGGCCGCCGTAGCCGATGTCGTAGGCCCACCCGTCGCCGCCGACGATCCAGACGCTGCGCGGCACGAGGTCGTCCGCGAGCGCGAGCAGCCGCGCCGCCTCGCCGCCTCGCCCCTGCAGGCGGCCCTTCAGCGCCGCCACGCGCTCGCGCTGCGCCTTCACCCCCCCGGCCCCCCCCGCATCCGCCTCGAGCAGCGCGCGCGCGATCTCGTGGCCGAGCTCCGGCGCGAGCCGCGCGAGCAGCCTTTCCGCCTCGCGCCTCCTCGCGTCGAGGCCCATGCGGATGCCGTAGCCGAACTCCGCGTTGTCCTCGAAGAGCGAGTTGGCCCATGCGGGCCCGCGCCCGTCGCGGTTGGTCGTGTAGGGCGTCGTCGGCAGGTTGCCGCCGAAGATCGACGAGCAGCCGGTCGCGTTCGCGATCACGAGCCGGTCGCCGAAGAGTTGCGTCAAGAGCTTCAGGTAGGGCGTCTCGCCGCAGCCGGCGCAGGCGCCCGAGAACTCGATCAGCGGTTCGAGGAGCTGGCTGCCCTTGACGTCGAGCCGGGCGGTCGCGCGGTCGGCCTCCGGCAACGCGAGGAAGAACTCGAACGACTCCGCCTCCTGCGCGCGCAGCGGCTCCATCGGCTGCATGGCGAGCGCCTTGCGGCGCGGGTTGGACTTGTCGCGGGCGGGGCAGACCTCGACGCAGAGCGTGCAGCCGGTGCAGTCCTCCGGCGCGACCTGCACCGTGTAGGCGCGGCCTAGGACGCCCTGCGCCTTCCACGGCACCGACTTGAAGGCGGCCGGCGCACCCGCGAGCGCGCCCGCGTCGTACTCGCGCGCGCGGATCGCCGCGTGGGGGCAGACGAGCGCGCACTTGTTGCACTGGATGCAGATCCGCTCGTCCCAGACCGGGATGTCGATCGCGATGGCGCGCTTCTCGAAGCGCGCGGTGCCGGTGGGCCAGGTGCCGTCGGGCGGGAAGGCGCTCACCGGCAGCAGGTCGCCCTCGTGCGCGAGCATCCGCGCGGTCACGCGCCGCACGAAGTCGGGCGCGCCCGCCGGCACCGCGGGAACGCGCCGCCGCCCCGACGCCGCGACCCCGGGGATCTCGACGCGGTGGAGGTGCTCGAGTGCGCGGTCCACGGCCGCGAAGTTGCGCCGCACGACCTCCTCGCCCTTCCTGCCGTAGGAGCGTTCGATCCCCTCCTTGATGCGGCGGATGGCGTCCTCGCGGGGCAGCACGCCCGAGATCGCGAAGAAGCAGGTCTGCATGACGCCGTTGATGCGCCCCCCGAGCCCCGCCTCGCGCGCCACCGCGAGCGCGTCGATCGAGTAGAGCTGCAGCCGCTTCTCCAGCACCTCCTCCTGCACCTCCCGCGGCAGCCGCACCCACACCTCGTCCGCCGCGCACGGCGCGTTGAGCAGCACCGTCGCGCCCGGCGCCGCGAGCCTGAGCACGTCGAGCCGGTCGAGGAACCCCCACTGGTGCACGCCGACGAAGCCCGCGCGCTTGATCAGGTAGCTGCTGCGGATGGGCCCCGGCCCGAACCGCAGGTGGCTGATCGTCATCGCGCCGGCCTTCTTCGAGTCGTAGACGAAGTAGCCCTGCGCGGCGGCGCGCGTCGCGTCGCCGATGATGCGGATGCTGTTCTTGTTCGCGCCCACGGTGCCGTCGGAGCCGAGGCCGTAGAAGACGGCCTGCACGCGCCCGGGGAAGTCGAGGTCGAAGTCGCGCTCCCACGCGAGCGAGGAGTGCATCACGTCGTCGACGATGCCGATCGTGAAGTGGTTCCTCGGTACGGGCATCCGCAGCTCGTCGAAGACCGCGCGCACCATCGCGGGGTCGAACTCCTTCGACGCGAGGCCGTAGCGCCCGCCGACCACGCGCGCGTCGCGCAGCGCGCGCGCCTCGTGCAGCGCCGCGACCACGTCGAGGTAGAGCGGCCCCCCGACGGCGCCGGGCTCCTTCGTCCGGTCGAGCACCGCGAGCGCGCGCACGGTGCGCGGCAGCGCGGCGACGAGCGCGGCCGCCGGGAAGGGCCGGTAGAGGCGCACCTTCAGCACGCCCACGCGCTCGTCGCGCCGCAGCAGCCACTCGACCGTCTCGTGGACCGCCTCGGCCCCGCTCCCCATCAGCACGAGCACCCGCTCCGCCTCCGGGTGGCCGACGTAGTCGACGAGCCCGTAGCGCCTCCCCGTGCGCGCCGCGAGCCGGTCCATGGCGTGCTGCACGTGCCCGGCGCACGCGGCGTGGAAGGGCTCGGCGGCCTCGCGCGCCTGGAAGAAGACGTCGGGGTTCTGCGCGGTGCCGCGCACGACGGGACGGTCGGGCGTCAGCGCGCGCGCCCGGTGCGCCTCGACCGCCGCGCCGTCGGTGAGAGCAAGCAGGTCCGCGTCGGACAGCAGATCCACCATGGCCATCTCGTGCGACGTGCGGAAGCCGTCGAAGAAGTGCAGGAAGGGCACGCGCGCGCGCAGCGTCGCCGCGTGCGCGACGGCGGCGAGGTCGTGCGCCTCCTGCACCGAACCCGAGGCCAGCATCGCGAGGCCGATCGGGCGGCAGGCCATCACGTCCGAGTGGTCCCCGAAGATGCTCAGGGCGTGGGTCGCCACCGTGCGGGCGGCCACGTGCACGACGAAGGGCGTCAGTTCCCCCGCGATCCGGTAGAGGTTGGGGATCATCAGCAGGAGCCCCTGCGACGCGGTGAAGGTCGTCGCGAGCGCCCCCGCCTGCAGCGCGCCGTGCATCGCGCCGGCGACGCCCGCCTCCGACTGCATCTGCACGACCTCCGGCACCATGCCCCAGACGTTCGCGCGGCCCTCGGCCGACCATTGATCGGCGAGTTCGGCCATCGGCGACGACGGCGTGATCGGATAGATCGCGATGCACTCGCTCAGCCGGTGCGCGACCGACGCGACCGCCTCGTTGCCATCGATCGTGACGGGCGGACGCGCTTCGGCTGTGGCATGCAAGGCGCGCCCCGGCGCAACGTCCGTGCCGACGGCGCACGGCGATGGGAGGGGGGCCCGGGGGCCGCCGCTCCGGCGACTGCAGGATTCCGCGCGCAGAAACCCCCGAATCGCCGGGCCGCGCGGGGATTCTGGCCCCCCGGCGTGCGGCCAGCCATTTGCGCCTACGCGCCGCCTCCATGGTCACACTCACACGGCGCACCCTGCTGCGCGTCGCCGCCTTCGCCGGCGCGGGGGCGTGGCTCGGCTGGGGGATGCGTCCGCGGCGCGGCGGCGCGCCCGTGCGGCGCGAACGGCACCTGATGGGGAGCACCGTGCACCTCACCGTCGCGGGTCCCGACCGCGAGGCGGCGGAGGCGGCCGCGGAGGCGACGCTCGATCGCATGGCCGCGCTCGAATCGCTGCTGAGCCGGTTCCGGCCCGGAAGCGAGGTCTCGCGCCTCAACACGCACGGGGTCGTCGAGGCCCCGTCGCCGGAGTTCCGCTCCGTGCTCGCGCTCGCGCGCGAGGTGCACGCGCTCGGCGGCGGCGCCTTCGACATCACGATCCAGCCGCTCTACGAGACCTATCGCGCGCGCCGGCAGGCGGAATCGCCGCTGCCCTCCGCGGCGGAGATCGAAGCCGCGCTCGCCCGCGTCGGCCAGCGCTCGCTCGTGCTCGGACCGGCGTGCGTGCGTCTCGCGCGGCCCGGCGCGGCGATCAGCCTCGACGGGATCGCCAAGGGGTTCATCGTCGACGAGGCGGCGGCGCTCCTGCGCACCCGCGGGTTTGGCAACGTGCTCGTCGAAGCGGGGGGCGACCTGCTCGCGTGCGGGAGGCGGGCGCGCGGGGCGCCGTGGCGCGTCGGCCTGCTCCACCCGCGCCCCGGGCCGGTGCCGCTCCTCGGCCGCATCGAGGCGGAGGAGGTCGCGGTCGCCACCTCCGGCGACTACTTCCAGCCCTTCACGCCCGACTTGAGCCTCCACCACATCCTCGACCCGCGCACCGGCCGCTCGCCGCCGGAACTCGCGAGCGCGACCGTGATCGCGCCGACCGCGGCCCGTGCGGACGCCCTTGCGACACTCGCGATGGTGCTCGGCCCCCGCGCCGGGCGGGCGATGGTCGAGGAGCAGCCCGACTGCGAGGCCTGCCTCGTCACGAAGGGGTCGGAGGTCGTCTGTACCTCCGGCTTCCGGCTCGCATGATCAGGATCCGCCGCGGCCTCGATCTCAGGCTGCCCGGCGCCCCGGAGCAGCGCGTGCGCGAAGGCCCCCCGGTGCGCACCGTCGCGCTCTGCGGCGAGGACTACGCGGGGCTCCGCCCCCGGCTCGCGGTGGCGCCGGGGGAGCGGGTGCGGCTGGGCGGCCTCCTCTTCGCCGACCGGGAGCGCGACGACGTGCGCTTCACCTCCCCCGGCGCCGGCGAGGTCGTCGCGATCCATCGCGGGGAGAGGCGACGGCTGCTCTCGGTCGTCGTGCGCCTCGACGGGGAGGAGGCCGAGCGGTTCTCGCACCCCCGGATCCGGGAGAACCTCGTCGCGTCGGGCCTCTGGACCGCCCTGCGCGCCCGCCCGTTCGGCCGGATCCCCGACCCCGCCTCGCACGCGCGGTCGATCTTCGTCACCGCCATCGACACGCGGCCGCTCGCCCCCGACCCCGAGCGTGCGCTCGAGGGCCGGGAAGAGGAGTTCCTCGCGGGCCTCGCGCAACTCGTCGCGCTCGGGGAGGGGCCGGTGCGGCTCTGCCGAAAGGCGGGCTCGCGCATCCCCGGCGCGGGCGTGCGCGGCGTCATGGTCCACGACTTCGACGGGCCCCATCCGGCGGGCCTGCCGGGCACGCACATGCACCTGCTCGAGCCCGCGACCGTCGAACGGCCCCAGTGGCAGGTCGGCTGCGAGGATGTCGCCGCGATCGGCGCGCTCGCCCGCACGGGCCGCCTGCCGACGACCCGCGTCGTCTCCGTCGCCGGGCCGGGGGTCGAGGCGCCCGGCCTCGTGCGCACGCGTCTCGGCGCGTCGCTCGGAGACCTGCTCACGGGCCGGACGCGCGCGGGGAGTTGGCGCGTCGTCAGCGGCTCGCCGCTCTGCGGCCGCGTCGCCGAGGGGCCGGTCGCCTTCCTCGGCCGCTACGACGCGCAGGTCTGCGCGCTCGAACCCGTCGCGCGCCCCGCGCCCGGGCCCGTCGTGCCGATCGGCGCCTACGAGCGCGTCTTCCCCTTCCGCCTGCTGCCGGCGCCGCTGCTGAAGGCGCTGCAGATCGGCGACGTCGAGCGCGCGACCGAACTCGGCTGCCTCGAACTCCTCGAGGAGGATCTCGCGCTCTGCGCCCACGTCTGCCCGGGCCACGGCGCGTTCGGCGCCGACCTGCGCTCGGTGCTCGCCACGATCGAGAGGGAGTCGTGACCCCCCCGGGCCCCCCCCACATCGCGCCGACGAGGGACCTGCGCCGCGTGATGAACCTCGTCCTCGTCGCCCTGCTCCCGTGCGCGCTGATGGCGATGTGGAACACGGGGCACGAGGCCAACCTGGCGCTCGCCGGAGCGGGCGTCGCGGGCTGGCGCGGGGCCATTCTCGGGGGGCTCGGGGGCGGCACCGACCCCTCAAGCCTCTACGACAGCGTGCTGCACGGCGCGCTCCGGTTCCTGCCCTGCGTCCTCGTGAGCGGCCTCGGCGCGCTCTTCTGGGAGCGCCTCTTCGCCTTCGCGCGCAGGCGCCCGGTGGTGCCGGGCGCGCGGGTCACCGCGCTGCTCTTCCCGCTGACGCTGCCGCCGACGGTGCCGCTCTGGCAGGTCCTCGTCGGCATCTCGTTCGGCATCGTCTTCGCGCGCGAACTCTTCGGCGGCACCGGGCGCAACTTCGTCAACCCCGCGCTCGCGGCGCGCGCCTTCGTCTACTTCTCGTATCCCGCGTCGCATGCGGGCGATGCCGTCTGGGTCGCGGTGGACGGCTACACCTGCGCGACGCCGCTCACCGCGGTGTCGATGTCGGACGCGGCGGTGGGCATGAAGGCGGTGACGCTCGCGTGGGGCGACGCCTTCCTCGGCGCGATGCCCGGCTCGATGGGCGAGACCTCCAAGCTCGCCTGCCTGCTCGGCGCGGCCTTCCTGCTCGCGACGCGCATCGCCTCGTGGCGCGTGATGCTCTCGATGCTGCTCGGCGGCGCGTCCACGGCGGCGATCTTCCATGCGATGGGCAGCGCGACGAACCCGATGTTCTCGATGCCCGCGCACTGGCATCTGGTGACCGGCGGCTTCGCCTTCGGCCTCGTCTTCATGGCGACGGATCCGGTCACGTCGGCGCAGACCGACGCGGGCCGGTGGGTCTACGGGTTCCTTGTCGGCTTCTTCTGCATCGTCATCCGCGTGCTGAACCCGGGCTTCTCCGAGAGCGTGATGATCGTGATCCTGCTCGGGAACGTCTTCGCGCCGCTGATCGACTGGTTCGTCGCCGCGGCGAACATCCGGCGCCGGAGGGCGAATGCCTCCTCCTGAGTCGACGGCGCGCAATTTCGTCGTGACGGCGGCGGTGGCGGTCGTCTGCTCGCTCGCGGTGTCGCTGACGGCCGTGGGCCTGCGGGGGCGCCGGGACGCCATGCGCGAGGAGGGGAGGATCCGCCACGTGCTCGAGGCGGCGGGCCTCACGCAGCCGCGCGCCTACGAGCGCATCGAGGAGAGGACCGTCGACCTCGAGAGCGGCGAGTACGTCCCCGCCGCGGAGGCCGACCCTCTCGAGGCCGCCGCGCTGACGGCGAGGGAGGACGTCGCCGGGATCGGGACGCGGGAGCGGTACGCGAGCGTCTTCCTCGTGCGCGACCTCGGTCGCGTCGTCGCGATCGTGCTGCCGGTGCGGGGGCAGGGGTGGTCGATGCTGAAGGGCTATCTCTGCATCGAGAGCGATCTCGCCACGGTGCGCGGCCTCACCTTCCACGAGCACGAGGAGACGGCGGGCATGGGGGCCGAGGTGGACAACCCGGCGTGGAAGGCGCTCTGGCGCGGCAAGCGGCTGCGCGACGCCGGCGGGAGGGTGCGGATCCGCCTCGTCAAGGGGGGCGTCGCGCCGGGATCGGCGACGGCGGCCTACGAGGTGGATGCGATCTCGGGCGCCTCGCTGACGAGCGAGGGCGTCGAGAACCTGTTGCGTTTCTGGCTGGGGGCGCGGGGGTTCGGCCCCTACCTCGACCTGCTCGCGAAGCGGGGGGTGGACCATGGATGAGCCGCGCTGGCGCGACGTGCTCCTCGATCCGGTCTTCAGGCGCAACCCGGTCGCGCTGCTCGTGCTCGGCGTCTGCTCCGCGCTCGCGGTGACGAAGAGGCTCGAGCACGCGCTCGTGATGTCGGCGAGCGTGACGGCGGTGGTGGCGTGCTCGAGCGTGCTCGTGAGCCTCCTGCGCCGGCAGGTCGGGAGCAGCGTCCGCATCTTCGTGCAGATCTGCATCATCGCGTCGCTCGTCATCGTCGTGGGCGAACTCCTGCAGGCCTTCCTGCCCGAGGCGGCGCGGCAGCTCTCGGTCTTCGTCGGCCTGATCGTCACCAACTGCATCGTGCTCGGGCGCGCCGAGGCGTTCGCGCTCTGCCATGACCCCTGGCGGAGCTTCCTCGACGGCGTCGGCAACGGCCTCGGCTACAGCCTCGTGCTGCTGCTCGTCGCGTTCTTCCGCGAGCTGCTCGGGGCGGGCACGCTCTTCGGGCGGACGGTCCTTCCGGCGGGGAGTTTCGAGCCCAGCGGCATGATGCGCCTCGCCCCGGGCGCCTTCTTCCTGATCGCGCTGCTGATCTGGGGGCTGCGCACGTGGAAGCGCGACCAGCAGGAGGGGGAGGAGGACTAGTGGAACGCGCCTTCGACCTCTTCGTGCGCGCCGCGTTCATCGAGAACCTCGCGCTGACCTTCTTCCTCGGCCTGTGCACCTTCCTCGCCGTCTCGCGCCGCGTGCGCACGGCGCTCGGCCTCGGCGCCGCGATCCTCGTCGTGCAGACCGTGACGGTGCCGGTCAACAACCTGATCTACCGGGAGCTGCTGCTGCCGCGCCCGGGCGGCGGACTGCTCGGGGGCCAGGACCTGACCTTCCTCGGGCTGCTCGTCTACGTGGGCGTCATCGCCGCGATGGTGCAGGTGCTCGAGATGGTCCTCGACCGCCACGCGCCCGCGCTCCACCATGCCCTCGGCATCTTCCTGCCGCTGCTGACGGTCAACTGCGCGATCCTCGGCGGGACGCTCTTCGCGGTGGATCGCCACTACGGGTTCGGCGAGAGCGTCGTCTACGGCTTCGGCTCCGGGTTCGGCTGGGCGCTCGCGGTCGCGGCGATGGCCGGCATCCGCGAGCGCCTCCGCTACGCGCAGCCGCCGCGCGGGCTGCGCGGGCTCGGCCTCGCGTTCCTGGCCGCGGGGCTGATGTCGCTCGCGTTCATGGGATTCTTCGGGATCGAGCTGTGAGAGGCGCGCGATGGTCCAGGTCCTGACCGCCGTCGCGCTCTACACGGGCCTCGTGATGCTGCTCGTCGCGGCGATTGCCGCCGCGCGGAGGCTGCTCTTGCCCCGGGGGACGGTGACGATCCGCATCGAGGGCGCGCCCGACGTGGTGGCGCAGCCCGGCGGCAGGCTCCACTCCACCCTCGCCGCGCAGGGCATCTTCCTGCCCGCCGCCTGCGGCGGTTCGGGCACCTGCGGCCTCTGCCGCGTCCGCGTGCACGAGGGGGGCGGCGCGCTGCTGCCGACGGAGCGCGTCCACATCGGGCGGCGCGACGCGCGGGCCGGCGTGCGTCTCGCGTGCCAGGTCGCGGTGAAGCGCGACCTGCGCATCGAGCTGCCGCCGGAGGTCTGGTCCGTGCGGCGGTGGCGCTGCCGCGTGCGCTCGAACCGCAACGTCGCGACCTTCATCCGCGAGACGATCCTCGACCTTCCCCCCGAGCCCCCCTTCCGGTTCCGTGCCGGCGGCTACGTGCAGGTGGAGGCGCCGCCGCACGAGGTCCGCTTCGACAGCTTCGAGATGGACGAGGCCGACCGCGCCGCGTGGCGGCGCGAGGGGCTGCTCGACCTCGTCTCGCGCACGGCGGAGACGACCGTGCGCGCCTACTCGATGGCGAACGATCCCGGCGAGAGCGGGATCGTGCGCCTGAACGTGCGCATCGCGACGCCGCCGCCGGGCGCCCCGGAGGGCACGCCGCCGGGCAAGGTCTCGTCGTGGATCTACGGTTTGCGCCCGGGCGACGAGGTGACGATCTCGGGCCCCTTCGGCGAGTTCTTCATCCACGAGTCGCGCGCGGAGATGGTCTACATCGGCGGCGGCGCGGGCATGGCGCCCCTGCGCAGCCACCTCTTCGAGCTTCTCGAGCGGCGCCGCTCCCTCCGGCGCATCTCCTACTGGTACGGCGCGCGCAGCCTTCGCGAACTCTTCTACCGCGAGGAGTTCGAACGGCTCGCGCGCGAGCACCCCAACTTCCGCTTCGAGGTCGCGCTGTCGGAGCCGCTCGTCGCCGACGACTGGAAGGGGCCGACGGGCTTCATCCACAAGGTCGTCCACGACCGCTACCTGCGAGACCACCCCTCGCCGGAGGAGATCGAGTACTACCTCTGCGGGCCGCCGCCGATGCTGCGCGCGGTGCGCGCGATGCTCGACGGCCTCGGCGTCGAGCCGGGCAACATCCACATGGACGACTTCGGCGGATGATGGCCTTCCTCGCGACACTCCTCGCCTTCGGCTTCGCGCTGCTCGGCCTCTCTGTCAAGCGGCTCTTCGGCCGCCCCGGCGATCCGTGCGGCGGGTGCGGGGGCTGCCCCGGCGCGCGGGAGCGACGGGCGCCATAGGATGGGGGGCGCATGCGGATCCTGATCCTCGTCGCCGCGGCTTTCGCCGGGGGGTGGCTCGTCGGCGCGCTCGTGCAGCCGGAGGCTCCTGCGGCGCGCTCGTCGGTGGGGGCTGCGGGGGCCGAGAGCTTCCCTGCGCGGCGGGGTGCCGAGACTTGGGACGGCACGCCCTCGACGCGCCCCGGGGGGACGCCCGGGGCCGAGACGCGCCGTGAGTTGTCGACACGCGCTGCGTCGCTGCGCGAGGTCGCCGAGCGCGCGGCGGAGTCGCTCGCCAAGGTGCTCGCGCTGGACGCGACGGCGACCTTCCTCGCCGGGGACGGAACGATCAGCGGGACGGTGCGGGACGCGGCGGGGGAGCCCGTCGCGGGCGCCGTCGTGACGGCGTCGCCGGAGGCGCGGCCCTTCGGCCTCGCGCTCTCCTCGAGGCTCGCGCGCGAGCGGGCGCACGAGGATCGCGACCTCGCCGACGTGGCGCAGGAGGCGATCGAGAACGAACTCTGGCGACGGGAGGTGCGCCGCGTCGCGGTGAGCGGCAGCGACGGACGCTACGAGCTCAAGCGGCTCGTCAAGAGCGGCGTGCGCCTCGTCGCCTACCACGACCGCTACGAGATCCGGCCGGTGACGCCGCGGCAGGAGCGCGTCGAGCCCGACGCGACGGTCGATTTCGTCGCGCAGGCGGTCGCGGAGGTCGCCGTCGAGGTGCGCCTGCCGGACGGCGCGCGACCGGAGAACGCGTGGATCACCTGGCAGGGGCCGCACGGCTCGGGCTCCGGCGGGTGGACCTCCGACGCGCCGCGGGTGCGGATGGGGCTCGGGACCTGCAAGGTCAGGGCGCAGGCGTGGGCGCCGGCGCCGCTCCAGTCGGCGGAGGTGGAGCACCTCGTCACGGCGCAGCCCGCCGAGGTCGCGCTGCTGCTCCAGCTCGAAGGGCGGCGCGTGCTGACGGCGCGGCTCGTGATGCCCGAGGGGCTCGCGATGCCCGACGGCGTCGAGTTCGGCATCCGAAGGGCGGACCCGGGCGGGGCGGTCGATGCGAAGACCCTGAAGCAGGACCAGTTCGAACAGGGCGGACACGTTTCGTCGCCCGGCCGCGCCTCGTGGTACGACCGCGAGGCGGGGCGGTATCTGATCGCGGCCTTCCTCGACCGTCGCGCGCTTCTCGCCCACGCGTTCGCCGACCTGAAGGGCGAATCGCTGGAGGTCGAACTGAAGGCGGACGCGGCGACGGGCGGCCGCGTCGTCTCGGTGCTCGGGCCCGGCGGCGAACCGGTCCTCGGCGCCGCTTCGCTGCAACTCTTCGCCTTCGCCGAGGGGCGGCTCCGGCCCGAGCCGGCCCGCGCGCTGCGGCGGACCGACGGCACCTGGCTCGTCGCCCCCGAGGCGCCGGAGCCCGCGGGCGATCTCACGCTGCGCGTGACGACGCGCGACCTCGGAAGCGTCAGCGAGGGGTTCGACGCGCGTGGCCGCGGCCCGCTGACGGTCCGTTTCGAGCGGCCGGGGCAGGTGCGCCTCAGGCTCGGCCGCCACGAGGGCAGCCCCGCCGCGGGACGCCTCCATGCCGCCCTGTGGACGGGCGAAGGGGCGATCGCCTCGCGACAGGTGGACGCGACCGGCGCGTGCGATCTGGCAGCCGTACAGCCCGGGGAGTTCACGCTCTACCTCGCCATCGTCGAGGGAGGAAACCGCTGGCCAATCCTCAGGAAGCAGGTGCGGTTCCATCCGGGTGACAACACCGAGTCACTGAGCCTGCCGGTGCTTTCCGCGCTCACCCTCCGCGCGCCGGCGAACTTCCGCGGCCGCACGATCGTCCTCCAGAGCTCCGATCCCGACCTCGGCTGGCTCCGCCGCGAGGCGCCGGTTGCCGACGGCGTGGCGACCTTCGACGCGCTGGCCCCCGCGACCTACGAGATCCAGTACGGCGGCAAGCGCCACACCGTGCGCCTGACCGGGCCCGCCGAAGTCCGGCTGGAATGAGATCCGCCTACGCCCCCTCCCCCGCGCCCCCACCCTTTCCCGCGACCAGCAGCGCGACGGCCGCCCCCGCGGAAGCGAGCGCCATGTCCTTCTGCGCGTCCCATTCGTCGCCCTGCGTGCCGAGGAAGGACATGCCCTCCTCGGGGGCGGCGACCAGCATGAAGCCCCACTCGGCGAGTTCGTAGACGGCGCTGGAGGCGATCACGAGCAGCAGCGCCAGCACCCGGGGGCAGGGCGCCCAGCGGAAGAGCGCGAGCATCGGATAGGCGAGCAGCAGGCCGTAGGAGAAGTGCACGACGCGGTCGTAGTGGTTGCGGCCCCCGCCGGGCCACGGCACCTCGGAGTAGCTGTAGTGCGCCCCGACGAGGTGGAGCATCAGGAAGAGCGTGATCAGCGCGAGCGCGAGACGGTCGAGGCGGAGCCGCAGGTGCGCCCACGCCGCCGCCGGCACCCCGGCGAACACGAGGAAGTTCTCGTGGAGCCAGGTCGTCCGGTAGTGCGGCGCGATCGCGAGCAACCCCCACCAGAACGCCAGAACGGCGAGGCAGCCGAGCGCAAACCGTTCGCGGCGCATCCCGGGAGCATACGCTCTCTTCCGCCTGGGGGTGTCGATGGCCGGCCGCGGGCTGGTGCCGGGAAGTGGTTCGCGGCTGATCCCCGCGGCACGCGTGCCGCAGCGCAGGACCCCCCGGGGGCGGAGGCTACGAGAGCGCGACCTCCTGGCCCATCTTGACGTAGACCCAGTCGAGAAGGGCGAAGGCGACGACGACCAGCGGGGGGAAGGCGATCGCGCCGAGCGCGGCGAGCAGGCCGAGGCGGAAAGCGAGGTGGCGCGTCATCATCGAGTGGCCGTGGCGGGCCCCCGCAGTCGCGGGCTCGTACAGCAGCGACACGCCGCAGACGACGAAGTAGGCGGCGATCCATCCCCTCCCCCCGTGGCCCCCCCACCATGCGAACAGCCCGAAGGCCGCCGCCGACTGCAGCAGCAGCGTCCAGGGCAGCAGCGCGTCCTCGCACCAGAGTTCGCGGCCGCGCGCCTGCCGGAAGAGGAACGCCGTGTAGACCGACGTCAGGAGCGCCACCGGAACCGCGACCACGGCGAGCGCGGCCGTCCCGAGCCCGACCATGTAGGCGCCGCTCAGCAGCGCGTGCGCGGTCAGCACCCAGCCGCCGCGCACGAGCCACGAGCCCGTGTTCGGCATCGTCAGCAGGAAGAAGAAGCGGCGGGGCTGGTGCAGGTCGCCGATCAGCAGCAGCACCGTGAGGATCGTCAGCGCGAGGCTCGCGCCCCCGAGGGCGGCGGCGGAGAGCCCCTCGCCCCACGGCGAGAGCGCCGCGGCGAGCAGCGCGCCGCTCGCGAGCGCCTTCGTCACCATGTAGGCGGCGATGTGGTTGCCCCACGGCCGCAGGCGCGGCACGTCGTAGACCGCCCTCGCCTCGGCGGTGCCCGGGGCCGGCATCGGATCGGGCACCTCCGCGTGGCTCAGCGTGCGCGCGCCGTCCACCGCGAGCGGGTCGAGCGCGAGCGGGTCGGCCTCGAGGTAGAAGGTCTGCGGCCGCGTGCCGCGCTCGGCCTTCCGCACCGTCGCCCCGCGCTCGCGCAACCGCTCGCGCATCGAGGGGTCGTCGAGGTCGACGACCTTGATCGCCTGCTCGGGGCAGACCGAGACGCAGGCGGGCGCGAGATCGACCTCGAGCCGGTGCGCGCAGAAGTGGCACTTCTCCGCGGTGCCGTCCCGCGGATCGATGTAGATCGCGTCGTAGGGGCAGGCGTTCAGGCAGGAGGAGCAGCCGATGCAGCGGTCCGCGTCGAGGTCGACGATGCCGTCCTCCCGCTTGTGCAGCGCCACCGTCGGGCAGATCTTCACGCAGGGCGCGTCCTCGCAGTGGTTGCAGCGCAGCACCGCGATGCTGCGCACCGTCTCGGGGAAGTGGCCGTGCTCGATCCACTTGACCCACGTGCGGAAGGCGCCGAGCGGCACGTCGTTCTCCGCCTTGCAGGCCACCGTGCAGGCGTGGCAGCCGATGCAGGCCCCCTGGTCGAGCACGAACCCGTAGCGCATGCGCGGCAGAGGCTAGCAGATAGAGTGTGCGGGTGCCGAATTCGCGGCTCTTCCTCCCCTACTTCCTCCCCTACTTCCTCTACGTGGGCGTCGCTTCGCTGCCGCTCGCGACGTCCCTGAGCTACGGGTTGCGGATCGTGCTGGCAGGGGCGGCGGTCGCCTACGCCTGGAGGTACTACCGCGGGATCGTCGGCCCCCGGAGCCCCCTCGTTTCGATCGTCGCGGGTGTCGGCGCCGGCCTTCTCGGCACGGCCCTCTGGATCCTGCTCGTGATTCCGGCCGAGGCCGAGCCGTGGGGCGACACGGCCTTCGCGCTGCGCCTTTTGGCGGCGGGGCTTCTCGTGCCGGTCTTCGAGGAGATGGCGCTGCGCGGATTCGTGCTGCGCTACCTCGTGCAAATGGGGGGGCCGGGGGGGGTGCACGACGTCGCGCCGGGCGCGTGGACGTGGCGCGCGGTGCTGGTGTCCAGCGTCGCGTTCGCGCTCGGCCACAGGCTCGGCGAGATGCCCGCGGCGGTCGTCTACGGCCTCTTGATGGCGCTGCTCTGGATCGTGCGCAAGGACCTCCTCTCCTGCATCGTCGCGCACGGCACGACGAACGTCGCCCTTGCGTTCTACGTGCGCGAGACGGGATCATGGGGGCTCTGGTGAAGATCGAAAGCATCTGGATCGCGCCCGCCCCGGCGGCGGCGCTCGTCAGCGTGGCGCAGGCCCGCGTGGTCGCGGGTCGCGGGCTCGAAGGCGACCGCTACTTCGGCAAGGCGGACAAGCCCGACGCGGAGGTGACGCTGGTCGAGGCGGAGGCGCTCGAGGCGGTGGGCCTCGCGCACGGCGCGTCGCGGCGCAATCTCGTCACGCGCGGCGTGCGGCTGAACGATCTCGCCGGGAGGGAGTTCACCGTCGGCGAGGTGCGCCTGCTCGGCCACGGGCTCTGCGAGCCGTGCAGGCATCTCGAGAAGCTGGCCGGGCGAGCGGATCTCGTGCAGGCGCTGCTGCACCGCGGCGGCCTGCGCGCGCAGGTGATCGCGGGCGGGACGCTGCGCGCCGGGGATGCGATCTACGGCGCCGACCAGTAGCCCTCGGCGTAGACGGCGACGTCGCCGCTGCCGCCCGTGAACTCGATCGCGGGGCGCGTGCCCGGCTCGCACTTCATGCCCGGCAGGCCGCCGAGGCCGACGCCCAGGTACTGCGAGGTGCTGTCCTGCCAGCCGAGGCTGAAGAGCTCGCTGCGGCGGACGACCTTCTCCCACGCATCCTTCCCCTGCTTCCTGACCGGGCGGTGCTCGACCACCTGCCAGCGCGTGGACTGCCGCATCCTCGCGCTGATCTGCGTGATGACGAGCGTGCGCTGCCGCCCCTCGTCGGGCGCGAGCAGTTCGAGCACGTCGCCCTCCCGCTTCTTGCCCTCGTAGTGGAAGTTCCAGATCAGCGACGGGTGGACCCAGCCGGGCCCGGGGGGCTGGCGCTCGGCGTTCGTCTTCGTCTCGCCGTCGCCCTGCGCGAGGGCGAGGCCGAGGAGCAGCGTCAGCACGGGAATGGCGTATCTCATGGGACCTCCTCTCCCGATGCTACCCCGCGCGGGCCCGATGTCATTCCGAGGAGGGTTCCCTAGAATGCCCCGCATGGCTTACACCCTCGGATCGCGCACGTTGAACAGGGTCGGCATCGTCGGGTCGGGGCAGATCGGGCCCGACATCGCGCTGCACATGACGAAGGTGCTCCAGCCCTCCGGCGTGCCGGTCGTCGTCGTGGACATCTCGCAGGACGCGCTCGCGGCGGGCAGGAAGCGCCTCGAGAAGAAGATCGACAAGGGGGTCGCCGACGAGGCGTTCAAGCCCGAGTTCGCCGCGGCGATGAAGGCGAACACGACCTTCACGACCGACTACGGCGCGCTCGCGGGGGCCGACCTCATCGTCGAGGCGGCGAGCGAGGACCAGAAGATCAAGCGCAGGATCTTCGCGCAGCTCGAGGGCATCGTGGCGCCCGGGGCGATCCTCGCGTCGAACTCCTCGCACATGGAGACCGAGGTCATCTTCGGCGAGGCGAAGCACAAGGGCCGCTGCGCGGTCATCCACTACTTCTTCCCGGCCGAGCGCAACCCGATGATCGAGGTCGTGCCCGGCGCCGCCACCGACGCCGCCGTCACCGCGTGGCTGATGCGCTTCTACGAGGAGATCGGCAAGGTCCCGATCACGGTCAAGAGCCGCTACGGCTACGCGATGGACCCGATCTTCGAGGGGCTCTTCCACGCCGCCTGCCTCTGCGTCGAGGAGGGGCTCGGCACCGTCAAGGAGGTGGACGACGTCGTGCGCCGCACGCTGAAGCAGGGCGTCGGCCCCTTCACGGCGATGAACCTCACCGGCGGCAATCCGCTGACGTTCGTCGGCCTGCAGCACTACCAGACCAAGCTCTACCCCTGGTTCAAGCCCACAAGGCTGATGGAAACACAGATGGAGAGCCGCGCGCCGTGGGACGGCGTGCAGAGGGGGGAGAAGATCGAGGTGCCCGAGGAGAGGAAGAGGGGGATCGCCGACCGGATCCTCGGCGCCTACTTCGGCATCGTCGGCGAGATCCTCGACAGCGGCATCACAAACGTCGCCGACCTCGAGATGGGCGTCGAGACGGCGCTCGTCACGGCGCCGCCGTTCGCCCTGATGAACTCGCTCGGCGTATCGAAGGCGCGCGCGCTGGTCGAGAGCTACGCGAAGTCGCACAAGGGCTTTCCCGTCGCGAAGTGCCTTGCGCGCACGACCCCGTGGCAGATCCCGGTCGTGCTGCGCGAAGACCGGGACGGCATCGCCGTGCTGACGATCCGCCGCCCGGCGGTGCTGAACGCGCTGAACAAGGAGGTCTTCGACCAGATCGGCGCCCACATCGACGCGATCGCCGGGGACAAGGGCATCAAGGGCGCCGTCATCACCGGCCACGGCCGCAAGGCCTTTGTCAGCGGCGCCGACATCGGCATGCTTGCCGCGGTGAAGTCCCCCGCCGACGGCGAGGCGACCTCGTGGCATTCGCAACAGGTGCTGCTGAAGATCGACAGGTGCACGAAACCCGTCGTATGCGCCTACAACGGACTTGCCTTCGGCGGCGGCAACGAACTGGCGCTCGCCTGCCACGCGCGCATCGCCGCGAAGGGGCAGAGGGTGCTCGCGGGCCAGCCCGAGCCCAACCTCGGCATCATCCCCGGCGCCGGCGCGACGCAGCGCCTGCCGCGCGTGATCGGCTTCGACAAGGCGTGGTCGCTGCTCCGCACCGGCGGCGTGCTCAGCGGCGCCGACGCGAAGGCGTGCGGCCTGATCAGCGCGGAGGTCGACGGCGACCTCACCGAGGCCGCCGCCACCCTCGCGCGCAGGATGGCAGCCGAGGGTTTCAAGCGCATCGACCGCGCCCCGCTCGCCACCCCCCCGAGCCCCCCCGACATCGACCTGCGACATCTCAGCAGGGCGGTGGACGCCGTCATGAAGAAGGCGATCCTCGAAGGCAACCGGCTCCCCCTCGACGAGGGGCTGCGGTTCGAGTCGAAATGCTTCGGCGAGGTCTGCGGCCTCGAGGACATGCGGATCGGCATGGAGAACTTCACGAAGAACGGCCCCAAGGCGAAGGCGGAGTTCCGGCACAAGTAGAATGGCCGGCGTGCTGGAAGCACTTTGCAAGAAGCACGACCTCGACCTGGTCGTCCTCTTCGGCTCGAGGGCGAAGGGGGGGGGCGCGGGGGGGCGGAGCGACAGCGACATCGGCGTGCGCTGCCGGACCGGCGCGATCTCGGCGCGCGAGTTCCTCGATCTCATCGGGGAACTCTCCGATGCCACCGGCCTGCCCGACGTGGACCTCGTCGACTTGCGCCGGGCGCCACCTCTGCTGAAGCATGTCGTCGGGAGCGAGGGCAAGCTCCTCTACGAGGCCGAGCCGGGCCTGTTCAACATCTACCGCGTCTACGCATGGAAGCTCTGGCTCGACGACCGGCTCATGCTGCGCCATCTCGACGCCCGGTACATCCGGGAGGGCATCCGGGAGCTGACGCAGTGAGCCCGATCGAGCAGGCGATCGTGCGGCGCAAGCTTGCGCGGATCGTGGACTGCCTCAAGTCGCTCTCGGTGTACGGGGGATCGAAGCCGAAGGCCTGGCCCGGCGACGCGCTGAGCCACGCTGCCGCGGAACGCTGGCTCCAGTTGTGCATCGATGCCGCCATCGACCTCAACGCGCACCTGCTCGTCGGCCAGGGCCACCCGGCGCCGACGGACGGCTACGCGAGTTTCTTGGACCTCGCGAAGCGGACCGGATGGATCCCTCACGATCTCGCCCAGGAGATGGCACCGTCGGCCGGGCTTCGGAACCACCTCATCCATCGCTACGACGACCTCGACGACAGCCTCGTGCTGAAGGGCATCCTCTCCGCCCTCCGCCTCTATCCGAAGTACCTCGCGGAGTTGGCGCGCAGGCTCGGGCCGTGAGCAGGGACGGCATCGGCTCGCGGAATCGAGCAGGACTCCTCCCTCCGCGCGTATCCTGATCCACGATGGACGTCTGGTTCGCGAAGGGGGTCGTGCTGGGGGCGAGTGTCGCGATGGTCGCGATCCGCGCGCCCCACGGGCAGCGGAGCATGAAGGTCCCGGTCGAGACCGACCGCAAGGGACCGCTCGAGTTCGCGCTGCTCGCCTTCGCGTGGCTCGCCTTCTTCCTGCCGCTCGCCTGGGTCGCGTCGCCCCTGCTCTCGTTCGCCGACACGCCGCTGCGCCCGATCCCCTTCGCGCTCGGGACGCTGGGCGTCGCCGGCGGGCTCGCGCTCTTCCGCCGGTCGCACATCGACCTCGGCACGAACTGGTCGATCTCGCTCGAACTGCGCGAGGGCCACCGGCTCGTCCGCGAGGGGATCTACCGCCGCGTGCGCCATCCGATGTATCTCTCGCTGCTGGTCTACTCGCTCGGCCAGTGGCTCCTCCTGCCGAACCGGATCGCCGGCCCCTCCTACCTCGTGGCGATGGCGCTGCTGGTCGCCTTCCGCCTCGGCCCCGAGGAGCGCATGATGCGCGACCACTTCGGCCCCGCCTACGACGACTACGCCAGGCGATCCAGCCGCCTCTTCCCCGGAGTCTGGTAGCCGGCGGCCCCCTCACGCCCTGCGCATGTCCCGCGCGTCTCCACCGGGTTTGGCTTGCCCGCGCCTCTCACGCATCCGTCGTCCCCATGGGAGAGCCCCGCCGGCTGAGGCCCCACGGTGCCGGGGCCGGGGCGCGCAGCACACGGGTCGCCGATCCTGGACCCCAGCACTTGGAATTCGGCAGTTGTACAATCCTGACATCATGAACATCAGCGGGAGGTCGGTCGCCAGCGCCCTCCTCATGGTCGGGTTCCTTCTCCCGATCTCGCGCTGCGACGTTCCTTCCCAGCCCGATTCGTCCGCGCCGAGACGAACCCGATACGCCTACGCCTACGAAGGGGTGTTCCAGGAACCGTTCTGGGGTGCTGTCACAGTTCTCGCGTTCTTCTGGCCGGCACTACTTCTCCTCCTCAAGAGTTTCGTAGTCCGTCGTCGGGCTCCGCGACTGACGGGGGCACTCGAGCTCATCCTATGCCTCTTCAGCGGCTACTTCCTGCTCCTCCTGAATCTGTTCGCCGAGCCTGCGTCCGGCACACGGGTCTCCGTCCTCGCGTTGATGTCCCATGCCTTGATGAGCGTCTACTCATTGCTCACGGGTGAATAGCGCCGACCCAGCTCCCGACGAACCAGCCAATCCGTGCACCCGCTCGCCAGCGTCCCCCCCACCCGCGGCGCCCCCCCCTTGGGGCCCATAGCCCGCGCAGCGGGCGACGGGCCCCGGACAGAGTCCTCAGAGTCTTCGAGACGCATCAGGAGCGGCGGGCAAGCGCCTAGCGAGAGGACGCTCAGCTCCGGCGCGAACAGCGATGTACGCGGGTGCATAGTGGAGTAGAATGCAGGATCAAGCCGCTGACCGCTTCGGTTGGCGAAGCATTGCCTGGCAGGAGAGTTGCGATGAACGAGCAATGGCGGTCCCGGATTACCATCGAGCCCGGCAGGCGTGGCGGTCGCCCTTGCATTCGCGGCATGCGGATCACCGTCTACGACGTCCTTTCCTACCTCGCGGGCGGGATGACCGTTCCTGAGATTCTCGCTGACTTCCCGTACCTGACGCAGGAGGACATCCAAGCCTGCTTCGCCTTTGCGGCGGAGCGTGAGCGGAGCATGCTGGTAGCGGGCGCATGAGATTGCTCCTCGACCAGAACCTGTCGCCGAGGTTGGTCCCGCTCTTGGCTGACTTGTTCCCCGGCTCCAGCCACGTGAAGACGGTCGACCTGGACTGCGCGAGCGACGAACAAGTTTAGGAGTATGCCAAGTTGACGGGGTTCGCCATCGTGACGAAGGATGGAGGTTACAACAACCTCAGCGTTGTGCGGGGCAGCCCACCCATGGTCATCTGGCTGCAGGCGGGGAATTGCACGACTGGTCAAGTGGAGGCTTCGCTTCGATCCCGATTCGCAGACATCCGCGCGTTTGCGAGTGACGCCTCGGTAGGCACACTGCTGTTGAATTGATCTAGGTGCCGCCCTGGGAGGTTGGAGGGGTGGCGCTCTCGCACGCGCGTTGCGTCGTTCCACGATGCTGCCAAGAGATATCAGCGATTTCGAACCACCTGAGCTACATGGGGGACATGGTGACCGAGGAAGAGGGAGGCAGGGTTCGCGGGATACTGGTTGCCTCAGGCTTTGACGCCAGGGCAAAGGCCGCGGCGCGGATGGTTCCCGCTCTCATCCTGCGCAAGTACTCCATTCGATTCAGATTCTCCGACGGCAACGCGTAAGTGTCGGCAGACGCGGCGCCCCCCCCCACGCCCCCCCCTTGGGGCCCATAGCCCGCGCAGCGGGCGACGGGCCCCGCGCTAGTGAAGAGTTTGTCCTGTCCGCCGCGCACCCCCGTCCCACCGCGCCACGGACAAACTCTTCATCGCCAGTCGCCGAAGAGGAGGAAGGGGGCCCAGTAGAAGGGGTGGGCGTAGCGGCCGTCGCGCTTGGCGATCATCTCGTTGCGGGCGTTGCGCAGCGCGCCGGCGAGGTCGCTCTGCTCCTCCAGCATGCCCTTGTAGAAGTCGATCATCAGGTCGGTGGTCGTGTAGGAGTAGACCGACCAGAGGCTCGCCACGACGGCGGGCGCGCCCGCGAGCGCGAACTCGTTGGGCATGCCGAGCAGCTCCGCCTGCGGGGAGTCCTGCGCGCGCGCGGTGTCGCAGGCGGCGAGCACGACGAGCCTCAGGCTGCCGCTCGTGACGCAGGGTGCGGTCTCGAAGCGGTCGAGCACCTCGCACGCCTCGAGCCTCCCGTCCCCCTCCCCCGCGCCCCCACCCTCCTCCGCCAGTTCGAGGAACGACGCGCCGGGCTCCCGGCTGTTCAGGTAGCCGTGCGTGGCGAAGTGCAACACGGTCGTGTCGGCCGGCATCCTCAGCAGCTGCGCCTCGGTCGCGTTGCCGGTCTCCTTCGTGTAGAGCTCGTGGCGCGGGAAGAGCGCCTCGATCGCGTTCGCCTCCTCGATCGCGTCCACGAGCTTGCCGCGCGGGTCCGCGAAGCCGACCCAGTGCGGCTCGTGGCGCGGCGGCGGCCGCGCGATGCGGCCCAGCGTGCGCTCCATGTGGCGCTCCGTCGTGAAGTAGGCGAGGCGCTTCTTCGCGCCGAGAAACGCGCCGTCGGGCGCGACGAGCGCCTCGAACGGCAGGTAGTTGAGCTGGCCGTAGGGGAGGAGCAGCAGGGGGTCGGCGGCATCGACGTGGGCGGAGACGGGGCCGATCAGCGCCGCGTACAGCTCGCCGAGGGTCTCGCGCAGCGCGCGGATGTTGTCGCGGTACCAGGGAGGGTTGGTGGTCGCCTGCTCGGCGGCGGGGCCGAACCCCCGGCCGGTCGCCTCGCGCCGCCCGACGCGGTCGACCATCTCCTGCAGGAGTTCGCCCGCGCGGCGCAGCAGCGCGTTGAGCTCCTTCCTGCCGATCGCGTGCTCCTTCCATTCGAGGAAGCCCGACCGGCCGTAGACCCAGAGGAAGAGGCGGCTCTCGCCGACGAAGTAGACGACGAGCCGCGCGCCGTCGGGCGCCGAGCGCACCGCGCGCGCGGTGACGCGCGGGTCGAACTTGAGGCGCGCCTGCAGGTCGGGGTCGCTCGCCGAGAGGCGCATCAGCTCGCGCGTGAGGTCCCGGTCGCGGTCGGCGATGATGCGCGTGACGCGGTCGGCCTTCTCGCGGTTGCCCTGGCCGAGCGCCTCCCTGCGCTCGCGCTCGAGCCGCGCGATCTCGGACTCGAGGCGGCGGTAGGCGTCGAGGGCGCCGCTGCCCGCGGTGAGCGCGGAGGTGTCGCGCGAGAGCACCTCGAACCGCGCGCGCGCGACGAACCCTTGCGCCTCCTCGACGAGGCGCAGCCGTCCCTCCCCCGGCGGCTCCTGCGCGATGATCCTGCCGAGCAGGCTCACCATCGACTCGTAGATGGCGACCTTGCTCTTCAGGAACCCCTCCTCGCTGACCGCGCTGCCGCTCAGCGACGCGCGCAGCGTCTGCAGGACCTCGATCGCCGCGAGGCGCTCGGTGCGCGCGGCCGCGAGGTCGCCGGCGGACTCGGCGATGCGGCTCCTGATGTAGCGCCACTGCCAGAGCGCCTCCTTCGCCCCGCTCGCCTCGACCAGCCGTCCCGCCTCCGCGGCCATGTTCGCCGCCGCGCCGAGGTCGCCGCGGCCCAGCGCGACCGCGGCCAGCTCGGTGAGGATCTCCCCCTCGGCGATCCGCGCCCGCGACTCCCTCGCGAGGCCCAGCGCCTCCTCGCCGCGCTCCGCGGCCTTCCGGAACAGGCCGGCGGCCTCCTCCGCCCTCCCCTGCCCCGCGACCTCTTCCCCAAGCAGCCTGCACCCGGCGGCGATGCGCTGGAGCGCCACCATGACGAAGCGGGTGTGGCCCATCTCGCGGCTCGAGACGAGCGCCCCCTCGTACTCGGCGACGCTCGCGGCGTAGGCGCCCTGCGCGCTGTGGATCTCGGCGCGGTTGAAGCGGATCGCCGTCAGGATCTGCTTTTCCCCGATCGACCGCGCGAGCGCCTCGGCGGCGTCGAGGTCCTCCGTCGCTGCGGCGTAGTCCCCGAACTGGATGCGGTCCTTCGCGCGGTTGCTGCGCACGGCCGCCTGCCCCCACACGTTCGACAGGCCGGTCCACACCTCGAGGGCGCTGTCGTGCTCGCGGAAGGTCGCCGCGGCGTCGCCGATCTTGGCGAGCAGGTTCGCGAGGGACTGGTGGAGGTTCGCGCAGGCCCAGTCGTTGTCCACGTCGCGCGCGAGCCCCAGCGCGTTCTCGTAGAGGGCACGGGCCTCCTCGAGCTCCCCCTGGTAGCTCTCGATCTCGGCGAGCCCCTGCAGCGAGTTGATCGCCTCGCCGCGCGCGTTCGCGCCCTGCGCGAGCGCGAGCGCCTCCGTGTAGCGCGCCCTCGCGAGGTCGTAGCGCCCCTCGAGCAGCCGCGTGTTGCCGATCGCGTTCAGCACCGTGGCGACCTCCGACGGGCTGTTGAAGTCGACGTGGCGCGCGAGCGCGAGCGCCTCCTCGTACCACCGCAGGGCCTCCGCGGGCCGGTACTCCCCCGAGTAGTGGTTGCCGATCTCCCGCAGGCAGCGCACGACGAGCGAGCGGTCCTCCGCGGCGCGGGCGAGGGCGAGCGCCTCCGCCGCCCTCCTCCGCGCCTCCTCCCACTTCCCCCACATGCGGAAGTTGTTGCCGATCACGAGCAGCGTGTCGGCCTGCCCCCACGCGAACTTCGTCTCCTGGCGCAGCGCGAGCGCCCGCTCCAGGTCGGGCAGCGCGCCCGCGAAGTCGCCGAGGTTGCCGCGCAGCGCGCCGCGGCAGCGCAGCGCCCAGGCGAGGTCGTCCTTCTCCTCCGACGCCGTGCGCAGCTCGACGAGGCGGTCGCAGAGCGCGATCGCCTCGCGGAACTCGAAGAGCGTCCATCGCAGCGACATCGTCGCCTCGAGCACCTTCAGCTCGCGCTCGCGGTCCTGCGACGCGGCCGCGACCTTCCCCGCCTCGAGGTAGTAGCCGAGCGCGCGGCGCGGGTTGCCGCCCGCCTCCGCCAGCTCGCCCATCTTGATCAGCGAGTCCGTCTCGCCGGCGCGGTCGCCGATCGCGCGCCGCGCCTTCAGCGCCTCCTCGTGCTTGCGGATCGCGGGCTCGTGCTCGCCGAGGCTCAGGTGGAGCTCCGCGAGCCCGGCGAGCGTCTCCGCCTCGGCGCGGCGGTCCCCGGTCGCGCGGCGCATCTCGAGCGCCTTCGTGAACGCCGGCAGCGCGAGGCGCAGTTCGCCGAGGTCGCGGTGGTGCGCGCCGAGCTTGTCCCACGCCTCCGCCTCGCCTTTCCGGAGCCCCATGCGGTGGCAGACCTCGGCGCAGCGCGCGTAGCTCGCCGCCGCCTCGGCGTTGCGGCCGAGCTTGGCGTGCAGACGCGCGATCGCGAGCGCCATCGCCTGCGCGCCGTTGGTGTCGTCGGCGGTCTCGTAGAGCGCCGCGGCGCGGCCGAAGCTCTCGATCGCCTCGTCGTAGCGCGAGAGCGCCTCCAGCACGTCGGCAATGTTGCGGTGCGTGATCGCGAGGGTGCGCGGCGGCAGCGCCTGGTCGCGCTCCATCGCCTCCACCGCGCGCAGGTCGTCGAGCGCCGGGCCGAGTCTCCCGAGCGACTTCGCGGCGCTCGCCCGGTTCGTCAGGCAGAAGTTCACGCCCAGGAGCGAGTCCGCCGTCGGGGGGTCGACCGCCCCGAACCGCGCGAGCGCCTCGTCGTAGGCGGCGACGGATTCCTCGGCGCGACCCTGCCGAGCGAGCACGTAGCCGCGCGCGAAGTGCGCCCACGCGATCAACCCCGGCTCCCCCACGAGAGTCGCCGCTTCGATCCCGTAGGTGGCGACGCGGAGGCCGCGCTCGGACGACGCCAGCCGCTGTGCCTGGTAGCGCCAGTAGTCCACGAACTCGCGGAGCGCGTGGACCTCGGGCTCGAGGCCGCGGAGCAGGGCGCGCCGCTCCTCCCCGGTCGCGAGCGCGTCGAGGCGCGCGGCCACCTCCTCCGCGCTGGCGGGCGCGTCACCGAGCACCCAGCCCACGAAGACCTCGGCGGTGCGCCAGTCCATGCCGACGTACTTGCCCGGGTGGCAGAGGACGCGGCGGAGGAAGTTGAGCACATCCTCGCGCGTCGCGCCCGTCATGATGTCGGGGAAGGCGCGCCCCTTGAACCTGCCTCTTGCCGGCGTCGCGAGATCCGTCGTGTACCGGGCCGCGCTGGCGAGATCCTCGCGCATCAGCTCGAGCGTCCGCTCGAGCACCTCCGGCGAGTCCGACTTCGCGAAGAAGCGGAAGTTCGTGAATGTCCCTTCCCTCGGGAGGTTCAGCAGGCCGATCCGGGCCTTCGCGAGCTCCCAGAGGATCGTGCGCTGCGCGAGCCTCGGCACGAGCAGGTTCAGCTCGAGCAGGTCGCCGGGGACGACCCCCGCCGCCGCCCCCGCCGCGTCGAGCGTGACCCTCGCCCGCGCCCCCTCCGCCGAGACCTCGATCACCTGCCCGCGCCCGGTCTGCGCGAGCTCGCGCGGCGGGTCCTTCTGGTTGCACGAGTAGAGGTCGCCCCGCGAGTCGAGCACGACCCCGTCGTCGGCACCGTAGCCGAGCAGCACCTCCCGCACCTTCCCCTCGCCCGGCAGCACCTCGACGATCGGCACGTAGACGCTCTCTTCGACTCGTTCGGTGCGTTCGGCCTCCTGCGCCGTCGCCGCCGCCAGGAACGCGAGGAGCGTGATCATCCGGCGTTTCATCGTGGGCATTGTCGCCTACGGCTCCACCGGGCGCGCGGGCGCGCCCGGCCGGCAGGTCCCCGAGAGGGGGCAGCACCTCGCGCGCCACTTCGGCGCCTCACCGGGGAGGAGGAAGGGGGGCGCGGGGGGAGGGAGGAGGCGCGAAAGCTGAAGTCGGACCCCGCGAGGGAGCTGCGCCATGTCTCCATGTGGAGACTGCCGCTACGCGGCCATGGGGACACTCTCGGCCTCACGTCCCGATCGCCGAGCGTCGATCGCGCTGGTGTCCGCCTGCCGTGCGAGGCCTGTCTTCGCGACCCGACGCCACCGTCGGACCCACGCAACGACTGTCGCGCGCGGTCGACGCTGGCACGCCGCGTGCTCCCGCGTCTCCACGGTCCCCGACACTCCGAAAGGAGCTCAGTCGTGCGTACGGTCGAGTCGTTCGTTCCCGTAACCGTGAACCTGCACATCACACCCGCGTGCAACTACAAGTGCGGTTTCTGCTACGCGGTCTTCGCGGGGCTCCGGGCCTCGCGGAGCCCCGAGCCCTGGCTCGCGGTCATACGCCTTCTCGGCGCAACGCCGCCCCTCCTCGGCCGCTACAAGATCGACAAGATCACCTTCGCCGGGGGCGAGCCGACCCTTGTGCCCTACCTCCCGGAGCTGCTGCGGGCGACGCGGGCGTCTGGCCTCGTCTCGTCGCTCGTCACCAACGGCACACGCCTCTCGCGCGCCTTCCTCGAGCAGACCGCCGCGGACCTCGACTGGGTCGCGCTCAGCATCGAGAGCGCCGATGACAGCACGAACGCGAGGCTCGGCCGGGGCTTCGGCGCCCATGGGGCGACCGTGCGCGCGGCCGTCGCCTGCCTCCGCCGGCACCCCCACATCCGACTCAAGCTCAACACGGTCGTCAACAGCCTCAACTGGCGGGAGGACCTCCACGATCTCGTCCGCGAGATCGGCCCGGACCGGTGGAAGGTGCTCCAGGCCACGCGCATCGAGGACCAGAACGGCTCCACGATCGATCGGTACGCGGTCACCGAGGAGCAGTTCGCCGCCTTCTGCGACCGGCACGCCGACCTTGCGCCGGTCTGCGAAAGCGAGGCCTCGATCAAGGGCTCCTATCTGATGATCGACCCGGAGAGGCGGTTCTTCGGGAACTCCACGGGACGGCACGTCTACAGCGGGCCGGTGCTCGACATCGGAGTCGAGGAGGCCGCCCGGCAGATCGACTGGTCGCCTGCGGCGTTCGTCGCCAGGGGCGGATCCTACGACTGGCGCGGTCCCGGCGCGGCAGACGGACGGGCTGCATGATGCGGAATCCCCTCGTCGGATCGAGGTCGCACGGATCCGGTCGTCGGCTCCGCGCCGGCGATCGTCGCCCCCCGCGCCCTCCCGATGCCTGATGCGACCTACCGCAGCCCCTCTACGTGCCTTCGCGCCGCGGCGGCGAAGGGACTCTTGCCGTGCTTGCGCAGCAGATCCTCGAACACCCTGCGCGCCTCCTCCCTCTCGCCCGCGGCGAGTTGGAACTCCCCGAGGTAGAGCAGATCCTGCGCCTCGCGCTCCTCGGCCGGGATCGCGAGGAATCTCTCGCGCGCCGGGATGGAGGAGACCATCGGCCTCCGGTCTGGGCCGACGGGCGGCCACGGCAGCCTGCCGAAAAAGGCCGGTTTCGACGTGAGGTAGAGCGAGTGGGGCAGCCGGTGGTCGGCGATGGCGGGGTCCCACTGCACCCTGCCCGTCACCCAGTCGAAGTTGCCGTGGCGCAGGAGCGTCCTCTTCACCTCGGGATCTCCCGGGTGGCCGAAGCTCCACACGACGGGCTTCGCGAACGCGGACCGGCCGTCGCTTTCAACCTCCGCGTCGAGCCCCTCGTGGCCGAGCACGTTCCCGAGCGCGCTGTTGAAGCGGCTGAACCGGTCGAGGCGGATCCCGACCACGTTGCGCGTCATCGGCCGGCTGTCCAGGCGGGGGTTCCGCATGTCGATCGCGTTGCGGAAGAGCGTGTTGTGGCTCGACGACCCCCAGTAGAAGTCGAAGCAGAGGGACCCGACGACGTTCCCCTCGAAGAGCGTCAGGAACGGGTGCGCGGCATGCTGGCAGAGATCCGCGTGGACCCAGTCGGTCTTGGGGTAGTCGCGGCCCCACGTCTGGAACGAGAAGTTGTACGCGATGACGTTGCCCGGGCCGCTGCACGCGCACTGCGGGCCGGTGTTGAGGTGGTAGCAGGTGTTGTTCTCGACGAGCGTGTCGGTGCTCTGCCCCGTGACGAGCACGGCGTAGCCGTGTCCGGTGCCGTAGGCGTGGGCGTGGTGGAAGTAGCTGTCGCGCACCTCGCAGCCGAGGCACCTCTTGAGCGTGACATGCCCGCCGAACCAGCCGCGGCTCGACTCGACGTTTCTTACCCAGCAGTGGACGGCATTCCAGAACTTGATCGAGCTGCCCTCGTCGGTGCGCCGCCTCGTCGTCTCGAGGTGGAGGTCCTCGATGCCGGCACGGCGGATCACCTTGTCCGAGCTGCGCACGGCCTGCGGCGCGAGCGAGTCCTTGAACGGGATGGCGAGCGGGCGGCTGAGCGCGAGCCGGTTCCCGTCCCGCTTCACGAGCTCGACGAGTTGCCCCATGGCGCGCTTCCCCCCCTCGCGCCCCGCCCAGCGGCAGGTGCCGCCCTCGCCCTCGATGCTCACGAGGTCGGGATCGTTGAGCTGGTCCACGAGCAGCAGGTCGCCCTCGCGGAGGCGCGCGGCGTCGTCAACCTCGATCGCGGTCGAGCCCCTCGCGGCACCCTTGACGATCCTGGCGACGGCCTCGTTGTCGTAGTTGCAGATCGAGAGGGCGTTCCCGGAGCCCGCCTCGTTGACGAGCCGCGTCCGGTCCGGGCCCTCGCCGCGCAGCACGATCCCGCGCCGGATGTCGAGCGAGGCCGTCAGGCGATAGGTGCCCGCGGGCACGAGGACGGCCTTCCCCTCGGGACAGTCGTCGAGCGCCCTCTGGATCGACGCGGTGTCGTCGGCGCGGCCGTCCCCCCGAGCGCCATAGCGCGCGTGCCTCACGTTCGCGAACACGGGCAGGGACGGGATGCCTCCGGGGATCCCGGGCTTCCACTCCATGCGACGGTCCTCGGGGAGCGGCGGGTCTCTCCCCTCCTGCGGCGCGACGGGTGCCGCGAGGAAGAGGACGGCCACAAAGTGGAAGAGGCGCTTCATCCGGGGGCCCGCGGACAGTATGCCAGCCTGCGCCGCCTCCCGCGCGGGTGTGCCGGATGTGGCCCCCGCGCCCCCTCCCTACCGCGCCCGCTTCGCGGCGTCGCGGAACCAGTCGTCGAGTTCGTCGCGCTGGGCGTCGGAGAGGATCGCGTCCTTGTGGATCGTCGTGTAGATGTCGAGCGGCATCTTGCCGCGCTTGACCTCGCGGGCGCACTCCTTCAGCATCTCCCGCTGGTCGTCGGGATCCTCGGCGCCGATCGTCGAGAAGTTCATCGCCTCGCGGCCCTCCACGATGTCATGCGCGATCAGCCACGAGAAGGGCGCGACGCGGCTGTACCAGGGCCAGCGCGTCTCGTAGGAGTGGCAGTCGTAGCAGCAGGTCCGCAGCAACCGCTCGACGCCCTCCGGCGGCGCGAAGCGCGCCGCGAGCGTGGCGGTCCGGTCGAACTCGGGCACGCTCCGGTCCGGTCGGCGCACGAACTGGATCGCCACCATAGCGACGACCAGCACGGCGAGGATCCGCTTGAGAATCCGCTTCATCGGGGCTCACACGTCGAACCGGATCCCCTGCGCGAGCGGCAGGTCCGGCGACCAGTTGATCGTGTTGGTCTGGCGGCGCATGTAGGCCTTCCAGGAGTCGCTCCCCGACTCGCGGCCGCCGCCGGTCTCCTTCTCCCCCCCGAAGGCCCCCCCGATCTCGGCGCCGCTGGTGCCGATGTTGACATTGGCGATGCCGCAGTCGCTGCCGATGCACGAGAGGAAGGTCTCCGCCTCCGCGAGGTCGGTCGTGAAGATCGCCGACGAGAGCCCCTGCGGCACGTCGTTGTGCATCGCGATCGCCTCGTCGAGGGTCTTGTAGCGCATGAGATGGAGCAGCGGGCCGAAGGTCTCCTCCCGGACGATCGGCATCGCCGCGGTCACCTCGGCGATCGCGGGGGCCACGAACGACCCGGGCCCCGGCAGCGGGTCGCCGCCGCAGAGGATCGTGCCGCCCTGCGCGCGCACCGCCTCGACGGCGCGCTGCACCGCCTGCACCGCGGCGCGGTCGATCAGCGGCCCGACGAGGGTGCCCTCGTCGAGCGGATCGCCGATCTTCGCGCTCGCGTAGACCGCGAGCAGCCTCTCGCGCAGCTTCCCGTAGACCGTCTCGTGCGCGATCACGCGCCTCGTCGACGTGCAGCGCTGGCCCGCGGTGCCCAGCGCGCCGAAGGCGATCGCCCTCAGCGCGAGATCGAGGTCGGCCTTCGCCGTGACGACCACCGCGTTGTTGCCCCCGAGCTCGAGGATGGTCCTGCCGAACCGCTCCGCGACGACCGCGCCGACGCGGCGGCCCATGCGCGTCGAGCCCGTCGCGCTCACCAGGGGGATGCGCCGGTCGGCGACGAGCCGCTCGCCCACCGTCTCGACGGGCCCGATCAGCAGCGTCGAGACGCCGCGGTCGAAGCCGTTGTTCCGGAGCACGTCGTGCGCGATCCGCTGGCAGGCCACCGCGCAGAACGGCGCCTTCTCCGACGGCTTCCAGACCACGACGTTGCCGCAGACCCACGCGAGCGCCGCGTTCCACGCCCAGACCGCGACGGGGAAGTTGAACGCGCTGATCACGCCGACGATGCCGAGCGGATGCCACTGCTCGTACATGCGGTGGCGCGGGCGCTCGCTGTGCATCGAGAGGCCGTAGAGCTGGCGCGAGAGCCCGGTCGCGAAGTCGCAGATGTCGATCATCTCCTGCACTTCGCCGCGCCCCTCGGCGCGGATCTTGCCGGTCTCGAGCGAGACGAGGTCGCCGAGCGCCTCCTTCCTCGCGCGCAGCGCGTCGCCGAACTGCCGCACGATCTCGCCGCGGCGCGGCGCGGGCACCTCGCGCCAGCGCGCGAAGGCGTCCGCGGCGCAGCGCACGACCGCCTCCACCTGCTCCGCGCCCGCCTGCAGGACGGTGCCGAGCCTGGCGCCCGTCGCGGGCGCCAGGGATTCGAGGGGGGGCCCGGGGGACCCGGGCAGCGCGTCGCCGGTCCACGCGCCCTGCGACTCGGCGCCGAGGCCGAGCGTGCGCAGCAGGTCGTGGATCGCCCCCCCGGCCCCCCCCGACATGGATCAGCCCTTGTAGGCGTAGAGCCCGCGCCTCTTGCGCCGGATCGGGAAGCCGCCCCCCGCGAGCCGGCTCAGCAGCATCGACGCGTGGGCGCGCGAGAGCTTGAACTGCTTGGTCACGTCCTTGGTGCCGAACTCCTTGCGGCTCGACTTCGCCCAGGAGACGACCCGGGCGGGCAGGCTTCCCTCCCGCGCCTCGCCTTCGGCGGCGGCTTTGCCGGCGGTGACGCGGACGGAGATGGACTTGTTCGAGCGGAGCGCGGCCACAGCATCGTCGGAGAGCGTGATCACGAGTTTCGCCGTCATGGCGCCACGCTAGCACAATCGCCTGCGCGCGTCTCCGGCGCGGGTTTTGACCCCCGCGAGGCGTAGAGGTAGGTTCATGGGCTTGCCCGCATGAGCAACGGACGGCGCCTCCCCTGGGCCCAGAGCCCGCGCGTGTTCCTGTTCGCCGCGGGCGTCGGGATCATCGGCGGGCTCGTCGGCACGCTCTTCCAGCTGGGCAGCTACGGCCTGCAGCACGCGATCATCGGCGGCGGCGGGCTCGTCGAGGCGGCGCTGCGGCTGCCGTGGTGGCAGGCGCTGCTGATCCCCTGCGGCGGCGCGATCGCGGCGACGCTGCTGACCGCGGGGCTGACGCGCCACCGGCAGGCGCAGGGCATGCCCGACGTGATGGAGGCGGTCTCGATGAAGCGGGCGCAGCAGCTCCGCGTGAGCAGCACGCTGGCGCGGGCGCTCTCGTCGCTCGCGCTGATCGCGACCGGCGGCTCGGTGGGGCGCGAGGGGCCGATCGTCTACCTGAGCGCGACCTTCGGCGCGCGCTTCGCGCGGCTGTCGGGGCTGCCCGCCGCGCGCATGGGCATCTTCGCCGGGTGCGGCATCGCGGCCGGCATGTCGTCGGCCTACTACGCGCCCTTCGGCGCCGCGCTCTTCGCGATGGAGGTCGTGCTCGGCAACTTCGCGATCGACGTGCTCGCGCCGGTCTTCATCGCGTCGGCGGTCAGCAGCGGGCTCGTCGCCGCGCTCGCGACCGACGGGCTGCTCGGCGACCTCATCAGCGGGCCGCCGGTCTACGTGCTGCCGCACTTCACGCTGCTGCACGCGGGGGAGTACGCGATCTACGTCGTGCTCGGCTTCGCCTCGGCGGGGGCGGCGTGGCTCTTCGTGCGCGCGATGCGCGACGCCGAGCGCTTCTTCGCGTGGCTCCCGGTCGCGCCGCTCTGGAAGCTGCCGCTCGCCGGGCTGATGCTCGGCTTCATCGGCATCTGGCTGCCGCACGTCTGGGGCAACGGCTACCACGCCGTCACGCTGCTGCTCGAGGACATCGTGCCGCCGGCGCTCTGGTTCGTCGTGCTGCTCTTCCTGCTCAAGATCTTCGCGACGTCGATCACGACGGGCTCCGGCGGCTCGGGCGGCATCTTCACGCCGACGCTCTTCGTCGGCGCGGCGATGGGGCTGCTGCTGGGCATGGCGGCCCACGCGCTGCTGCCGCAGGTCGCGCACGACCCGCGCACCTTCGCCGTCGTCGGCATGGCGTCGGTGCTCGCCGCGACGACGCACGCGCCGATCATGGCGATGATCCTGATGCTCGAGATGACGCGGGAGACCGACGTCTTCCTGCCGATGATGATCTCCTCGATCATCGCGTCGGTCGTCTCGCGGGGCATCGGCGTGGAGTCGGTCTACCTCTCGCCGCTGCGGCGCCGCGGCGTCGTGCTGCCGGAGGGCATCGAGGAGACCGCGCTGACGACGACGCGCGTCACCGACATCATGCGCACCGAGGCGGTCTGGATCCGCGAGACCGCGACCTTCGACATGATCGTCGGCATGGTCGAGAAGACGCGGCGCGACTGCATCTACGTCGTCGCCGCGTCGGAGGAGCTGCTCGGCGTGATCCGCATCCACGACATCAAGAACTACCTCGCCGACCGCGACCTCGGCGCGGCGGTCATCGCGGCCGACCTCACGGTGCCGGTGCCGCCGATCCGCCCCTACCAGACGCTGGCGGAGATCCTCGAGGCGTTCGACGACCCGGAGATCCACGAGCTGCCGGTCGTCGACCCGGTGTCGGGCCGGCTGCTCGCCGTCATCGACCGGCGCGACCTGATCTCGGCGCTCTCGGTGGAGGTGCTGCAGGGGGCCGGGCTGCGCGCGAAGTTCGTCGAGCCGGAGGGGGCGCAGCACTACGTCGAGATGCCGAAGGGCCACGCGCTGGCGCGGATCCCGCTGCCCGCCGACATGGTGGGCCGCGCGCTCGCCGAGACCAACTTCCGCAGCCGCTCGCGGCTGACGATCCTGACGATCGTGCGCACCGAGTCCGGACGCGAGACCCGCCTGCTGCCGGTGCCCGGCCACGTCTTCCGCCAGGACGACGCGCTGATCGTCATGGGCGCGGACGAGGACATCAGGCCGTTCGCGGGTTGATGGAGGGGGGCCCGGGGGGAGGGCCGAAGACCTCGTCCACCGGAAGTTCGAAGCCCGGCAGGAGGCGCCCGCCCCGCAGCACCTCGCCAAGGCGCAGCGTGCGCGGCCCGCATCCCGGCTCGTGGACCGTCACGGCGCGCGTCCGCGGATCGACGACCCACACCGCACTCGCGCCCGCCTCGAGCCACTCGCCCACCTTCTCGCGCACGTAGCCGGGCCGATCATCGTGCGAGAGCACCTCGACGGCGAGGTCGGGAGCACCCGGGTAGTAGCCGCGCTCCGGCGTCGGCGCGCGTCCCGCGCGTACGAACGCGACGTCCGGTGCACGCACCGTATCCGGGTCGCGGGCCAGCAGGAAGCCGGTCTCCGCGGCATAGACCGTGCCGAGGCCGTGTGCCAGGACACAGTCTGCGATCCGGTGCCCGAGCCGCATCGCGATGCGACCGTGGTCCGCACCGGGCGGGATCAAGCGCCGCAACTCCCCGCGCACGAGTTCGCAGCGGCCCTCGTCTTGCGCGCGGAGGAGCTGTTCGGCAGTAGTGATCCGGGGAACCATCGGCTGCTCCAAGGGTGCTGCATACCACTATAGACGCGGATGGGTGTCACGCCGGGGCTCGCGCGGAGCCGGGGAGCGCGGCTCGGACCCTACCGTGCCGAGAACTCCGGCCGCGCGTAGGACTCGAGGAAGCCGCAGCGCGAGCAGCGGAAGGTCCCGACCGGGATCTGCTTCTCCTCGGGAAGCTTCGTCCCCGCCCAGAACGACTTCTGCGGCGCGCCGGCGGCGCAGCGCGGCTCCACGCCGCATCCAAACGAGCGACGGGCGAAGGCCGCGCTGCGCCTAGTGAGGAGCTGCCAGATCCGGGTGACGCGCGCGGAGCGGAGGGCTGCGTGCGTCCCTCCACCGCCGCAGAGGATGGATGCGAAGCGGCCACCTTGTCTCGGTTCCGGGCGCCGCACGAGGGGAGCACCAGAATTTGCGCAGGGAGCGCGAAGTCTGCGGGTTGGTAGTACACGCCTCGGGCGCTGCGCGCCCTCGCGACGGTCTTCGGCCGATCCGGAACGTGCGTAGCGGTTTTTTAGTGAGGAAGCCAGGAAGGGAAGAACCCATGAGAGGAAAGGGGAGCATCCCGGGACTCGGACGGTCGAATCCGCCTCTTCCTCGGTTCCTAGGTTCCTGGGTTCCTTCTTCCAAGCTCAAGATGAAGGCTGTGGTTGACCGCACCGCCCTCGTGGCTCAGGGGCGCGTTCGTGGTCGTTGCTCATCCCAATGAAACGTGCGGCCAGCGCGCGTTCGGCGGTGGCTTCACGCCGCGCCGTCTCCCTCCGCCTGCGCGCCGCTCCCGGGGGCGGGCGTCCCCCGGACCCCCTCTCAATCCGCCGGGGGCGGAGGCGCGAAGCCGAGGACCTGCGTCGTGAAGTCGCGCAGGATGATGCCCGTCAGCCCCCAGACGACGTGGCGGTCGCCGCGGAACGAGGGCACCCTCGCGAAGCGCGCGAGCGGGTGGCTCGTGTCGCGGAAGGTCCAGCGCGACCCGTCGAGCAGCGTCTCGCACCCGATCTCGAACGCCTCGGCGACCTCGCTCGCCTCGACGCGGTAGACGGCGTCGCCGGCGAGGCGGCCCACGAAGCAGGCCACCTTGAAGCCGGCGATGCTGACGCGGTCGGGCAGGCGGCCGAGCACCTCGATCTGCGCGCCCTCGACTCCCATCTCCTCCCCGGTCTCGCGCAGCGCGCAGGCGACGGCGTCCTCGTCGCCGTCGCGCGCGCCGCCCGGGAAGCAGACCTGCCCCGGATGGAAGGGGAGGTCGTCGCGGCGGCGGTTGAAGAGCAGGCGGTCGCCGCCGTCGCGCTCGACGAGCAGCGCGAGCACCGCGCTGTCGCGCAACCCCGGCTGCGAGTTCCAGACGCCGAGCGGCAGCTCGAGGCGCAGCCGGACCAGGTCGTCGTCGACCTTCATCCGTCGAGCCTCGCGCGCAGGCGCGCGACGACGTCGGGGTGCGCCCTCGCGAGATTGCGCCGGCAGTGCGGATCGGTCGCGAGGTCGAAGAGACGCTCGATGGGCCCCTCCTCCCCCGGGACCGTGATGTACTTCCAGTCCCCCTCGCGCACGGCAAGACACTTCGTCCCGATCAGCGCCTCGGCGAACTCGTCGCGCAGCACGATGTTGTGGTCGAACGACGGGTCGAGGAAGGTCGCCGAGTCGAACTTCGGGAACCCCTTCACCCGCTCGCCGGGCTCGAGGTCGGGCACCGGCTGGCGGTAGAGCAGGTAGGAGGTCTCGAGCCGCGCGGAGAGGTCGGGGATCTCGCCGCGCAGGTCCACGCCGGTCCACTTCGCGTCCGGCTCGAGGCCGAGCCAGCCCGCCCAGGTCGGCGTCAGGTCGAACGACCGCGTCAGCTTGTCCACGCGCCGCGGCGAAATCCCCGGGCCCCTGAAGACCGCGGGGATGCGGTTGGCCTGATCCCCGCCGAAGAGCGTCACGCCGTGGCCGAGCGTCGTGCCGTGCTCGTAGAGGTCGTCGCCGTGGTCGGCCATCACGCCGACGACGGTGCAGTCGGAGAGCCCGAGCCGCCGCAGCGCGTCGACGAGCGCCCCCACCTGGTCGTCGAACTCGCGCACGCAGCCGTCGTAGAGGTCGACGATGTGCCGCTTCTCCGCGTCGGAGAGGTCGTGGTCGAAGCCGCGCTGGATCATCTCGTCGATCTTGAAGTCGATGCGGTAGCGGTTGCGCCCCCGGTAGTCCGGGTCGGTGAACATCGCGTAGTAGGGGTAGGAGGCGCTGTAGGGCAGGTGCGTCACGTGGTACTTGAGCACGAGGAGGAAGGGGCGCGCGTCGCGCGCGGCGCTCTCGAGCCAGCGCTCCGCCTTGCGCGTGATCGAGGCCGCGCCGCGGGTGAACGAGACGCGGTCGAGTTCGGGCAGCAGCAGGCGCCCGAACGCGTTGTCGAGGAAGGCCGCGGCGGGCAGGTGGTTCGTGAAGGCCGCCTCGGCGATCAGCGCGGCGTGGTTCTGCGTGTTGCTGACATCGACATGCCCGAAGCCCATGTCGAAGAGGCCGAAGGTCGTGCCGCACCAGCCGCCGATCGCCGCGGTCGCGTACCCCTCCGCGGCGAGCATGCGCGGCAGGAACGCCTCGGTGCGCTCGATGCGCGCGACGAGATCCCGCGACGGGAACATGTGGCGCAGCCCGTGGTCGCGCGGCTCGCGGCCCGCGAAGACCGTCACCCACGACTCGTGCGTGCTCGCGGTGGGCACGAGGCAGTTCGCGAAGTTGACGCCGTCGCGGGCGAGCGCGTCGATGTGCGGCGTCGTCGCGCGCGCATAGCCGTTGCACGAGAGGTGGTCGGCGCGCAGCGAGTCGGTGGCGATCAGCAGGAAGCAGGTGCGCTCCATCGGCGCCGCGACGGCGACGGGGAGGTGGCGCAGCGCGACGGCGGCGACGGCCACGCCCAGCGCGGCGATTTTGAGGGGTCCGGGGATCTTTTGGGTCCAGCGGGCGAGCGACCAGAGCGCCAGCGCCGCGAGCAGGACGACGATCTCGAGCGGATGGTAGATCGCATGGACCCACCGGGGCAGGAAGTCGTGGACGCGGCAGAAGAGCGTCTGCGTCGGGCCGTAGAGCAGCTGCGTGCCGTCCGTCAGCGTGTAGGTGAGCCCGAGCGCCGCGACGCCGAGCGTCGCCGGCAGCGCGCGCCAGCCGGGCAGCAGCGGATGGAGGAGCAGGGCGGCGGCGAGGCCGCCGGCGAGGTAGCCGACGAGCAGGCGCAGGTAGACCGACGCGATCGCGCCGCGGTGCTCGGCGAGGATCTCCCGCGCGAAGGCGTTGTCGTGGCTCTTGATGAAGAGCACGCCGGCGACCGTCAGGACGAGCCAGAGCAGGAGGGCGCCGAGCAGGCTCGCCAGCGCCGTGCGGCGGAAGGGGACCATCGCGCGCGTCAGAACCCCTGGGCCAGCGCGCGCTTGGCCGCGTCGATGATCGCAGGCCAGTCGGCGGCGGGGACCTTGGTGATCGTGACGAAGTTCGCCGTCGCGAAGACGCTCGCGACGCCGGGGATCGCGAAGAGCGGCGCGAAGGGCGTCCCCTTGGCCGCCTCGGCGCCGCCGAGCGTGATCGCCTTCGGGAAGCTCTTCCCCTCGATCGTGAACTTGTAGGCCTGCGGGTTCGGCGTGGGGTGGGCGACGACGTGGGACATCGCCTCCAAGAGTATCAGCGGAGGGGAGAAGGGAGGACGACAGGCGCCGTCACGTGGCGTCGCGGAGCCCCGCGGCGTAGGCGTCGAAGACGCGGCGCATCTCGTCGCGCACGCGGCGGAAGACGGCGAGCCTCTCCTCCTCGCTGCCGGCCGCGCGCGCCGGGTCGTCGAAGCCCCAGTGGTGGCGCGCGACGCGGCCGGGAAAGACCGGGCAGGCCGCGTCGGCCGCGCCGCAGACGGTGACGACCGTGGCGACCGGGCGCCGCGCGAACCCCTCCACGTGCTTGGCACGGTGGGCGGAGATGTCGATGCCGATCTCGGCCATCACCCGCACCGCGAGCGGATGCACGCCCTCCGCCGGCGCCGAACCGGCGCTCTGCACCTCCACGAGGTCGCCCGCGGCGGCGCGCAGCATCCCCTCGGCCATCTGGCTGCGGCAGGAGTTCGCGGTGCAGAGGACGAGGACGAGGGGGCGGCCCATGCACCCATGATCCCAGCCCCTGCACCGTCAACGACACCATGAATGCGCGAATCGAATGGCGGGGCAACGGACTGGCGACCGCCATTCCCGACTGGCGTGGAGGGGGACTCAGGGATCGGTGCCGGCCGCCAGACAGTGGGTTGTTCGGGGGGCAGGGCGCCCCGGGGCCGCCACCCTCCCCCCCGCGCCCCCCCCGAAAGCTGCGACCGGTTTTGACGCCCGCGTAGTAACATATCGGCGCTGCCTATTGACCGAATTGGAAGAACCGATAGAACCGACGACCCTGCGAGGAATCCCCGATGCGCCTGACCCTCTCCCTGATCGCCGCGGCGCTGCTCGTCTCGTGCAGCGGGAAGGAGGACGCGGGCACCGCCGCGGACAGGATCCTCCGCTTCACCGCGATCCCGAACCAGAACACGACCGAGCTGAAGCAGAAGTTCGGCCCGGTGGCGGAGTATCTCGCGAAGGAACTCGGCGTCAGGGTCGAGTACGTGCCGAGCATCGACTACGCCGCCTCGCGGGAGATGTTCAAGAACGGCGAGGTGCACATGGCGTGGTTCGGCGGATTCACGGGGGTGCAGGCGCGCCACGACGTGAAGGGGGGCCGCGCGATCGCGATGGGGGTCGAGGACCCGAAGTTCTTTTCCTACTTCATCGCGCACCGCGAGACGGGACTCGAGCGCGGCGACGACTTCCCGGTTGGCATCGCGAAGCTGAAGTTCACGTTCGGATCCGAGAGTTCGACGTCGGGGCGGCTGATGCCGTGGCACTTCATCGCGACGATGGGAGGCAAGGACCCGCGCGAGTTCTTCGCGGAGCCGCCGGGCTTCTCCGGCGCCCACGACAAGACCGCGGTGCTCGTGCAGTCGGGCCAGTACCAGGCGGGCGTGCTCGACTACACCGTCTACGACCGCCTCGTCGGCGAGAAGAAGATCGACCCCGACGTCTGCCGCGTCATCTGGAAGACGCCGGTCTACGCGGACTACAACCTGACGGTGCATCCGGACGTGGACAAGATCTTCGGCGCGGGGTTCACCGACAGGATCCAGGCGGCGATGATCGGCATGACCGACCCGAAACTGCTTGCCGCCTTCGGGCGCAGCGGCATGATCGCCGCGAAGAACGAGGACTTCGACGCGATCCGGGAGGTCGCGCTGGGCCTCCGGATGCTCGGATGAGCGGCGGGGCCTCCTTCCGCCTGTCGGGGGTGTCGGTCCGGTACCCCGGCGTCGCCGCCCTCGACGGCGTCGATCTCGACGTCGCCGCCGGCGAGAGCCTCGCGCTGGTCGGCCCGAGCGGCGCCGGCAAGACGACGCTGCTGCGGCTGCTCAACGGCACGCAACTCCCGGACTCGGGCACGGTGGAGGTGGACGGCGAGCCGCTCGCCTCCCTCGGCCCGGCGCCGCTGCGGCGCCTGCGCTCGCGGATCGGCTTCGTGCACCAGGACCTGAGCCTCGTGCCGAGCCTGCGCGTCTCGCAGAACGTGCTGAGCGGGCGGCTGGGCACGCTCTCGTTCGCGGGCGCCTTCCGCACGATCCTCTTCCCGGCCAGGCGCGACCTTGCCCGGGCGCACGCGCTGCTCGACCGCGTCGGCATCCCGGACAAGCTCTTCGAACGCTGCGACCGCCTCTCCGGCGGCCAGCGGCAGCGCGTCGCGATCGCGCGGGCGCTGATGCAGGAGCCGGTCGCGCTGCTCGCCGACGAGCCCGTCTCGTCGGTGGATCCGGCGCGGGCGCGCGACACCGTCGCGCTCCTGACGGAGATCTCGCGGGAGCGCGGCATCACGCTCGTGATGAGCCTGCACAACCTCGCGCTGGCGCGGGAGTTCTTCCCGCGCCTCGTCGGGCTCCGGCGCGGGAGGGTGCTCTTCGACCGCCCCACCTCCGGGATCGGCGACGACGAATTCGATATGCTCTACGACCTCGCCCGGGCGGAACTCCTCGAGTAGCGTCCGCGCGGGGCTGGCCCGCATTATTCACCTGTGCGACGGCGCAGGCAAAACGGTCATTCGTCCATGGGTCGTCCCCTCCCGCTCGGCGCCCGCGGCCTCGTGCTGCTCGCTCTCTTCGCGTCCGGGGCGTGGGCCGCGGCGCGGCTCGGCGTGCACGGTGTCTCGGCCGGCGAGGCGGGGCTCGCCGAGGCGGGGCGCTTCTTCTCCCACGCGCTGTCGCCGGCGCTCGCCTCCGAGGCGCCGCCGCCGTTCGGCGGGCGGTCGATCCTGCCCGACGTCGCCGAAGGGGCGCGGCTGACCGTCGTCTTCGCCGCCGCGGCGGTCGGCCTCGCGTGGGTCGTCGGCCTCCTGCTCGCCTTCCTCGGCGCCACCGCCTGGTGGCGCGGCGACCTCGCCGGGGCGCGCTCGCGGCCCGCGCGGATCCTGCTGCGCGGGGTGATGCCGGCCCTCTACGGCACGACCCGCGTCGTGATCGCGCTGCTGCGCTCGGTGCACGAGTTCCTCTGGGCGATCCTCTTCCTCTGCGCGATGGGGCGCAGCAACACGACCGCGGTGCTCGCGATCGCGATCCCGTACGCGGGCACCTTCGCGAAGGTCTTTTCCGAGATGATCGACGAGGCGCCGCGCGGCCCCGCCCTCGCGCTGCGGGCCGCGGGCGCTCGCCCGGTCCACGTCTTCCTCTTCGGGCTCTTGCCGCAGGCGCTGCCGGACATCCTCGCCTACACCTTCTACCGCTTCGAGTGCGGCCTGCGCTCCTCCGCCGTGCTCGGCTTCTTCGGCTACCCGACCCTCGGCTATTTCCTCAGCGCGTCGTTCGAGAACCTCTACTACGGCGAGGTCTGGACCTACCTCTACGCGCTGGTCGCGCTCGTGCTCGCGATGGAGTGGTGGAGCGGCGCGCTGCGCCGGAGGTTCGTCGCGTGATCGACCGCGAGATCGAGGTGATGCGCCTCCGCGCCGCGCGGCCGCGGAGCCGCCTCGCGCGCTGGAGCGGCCTGCTCTTGCTGCTGCTCTTCGCCTACGCGTGGCTCGGCGGCGACATGGGCCAGGGCACGATCACGCCGGAGCGCCGGAGCGAAAACCTCGGGCGCTTCCTGCGCGAGATCCGCCCCGATCCGGTCCGCGACGGCCCCCTCGACTGGGGCGCGCTCGCCGCGTGGACCGGCGAGTTCCTGGAGGCGCGCGGCCTCGACGCGGCGCTGACGACGCTCGCGATCTCGCTCGCCGCGATCCTGCTCGCCGGCGTCGCGGGACTCCTGCTCGGCCTGCTCGCCGCGCGCACCTTCGCGTCGCCGGAGCCCTTCCTGCCCGGCCCCCGCGCCCCCCCGAGGATCGCAACCCTGCTCTGGCGCGGGCTCAACCTCGCGACCCGCGCCCTCTTCATCTTCGTGCGCGCGCTCCCCGAGTACGTCTGGGCCTTCCTGCTCGTGATCGCCTTCGGCCCGAGCCCGTGGACCGCGGTCTTCGCGCTCGCGATCCACAACGTGGGCATCCTCGGCCGCCTCGACGCGGAGACGATCGAGAACCTGCCGCCCGCGATGCCGGCGGCGCTGCGGGGCCTCGGCGCGCGCCGCCTCCCGATCGCCGCGTTCGGCCTCTTCCCGACGCTGCTGCCGCGCTTCCTGCTCTACTACTTCTACCGCTGGGAAACCTGCGTGCGCGAGGCGACCGTGCTCGGCATGGTGGGCGTGCTCTCGCTCGGCTACTGGATCGGCGACGCGCGCGCGCGCAACCAGTACGACGAGATGTTCGCGCTCGTGCTCGTCGGCGCCGCGCTCGTGCTGGCCGGGGACGTGGTCTCCGCGGTCGCGCGCGGGGCGGTGCGTCGCGCGCGGTAGACGTCCCGGATCGGGACAACGCGCGACCGCCGCGCGGGTTTGGCGTGGAACATCCCGCGGGTTGACGTAAGGTTTGTTCTTCGATGCGCGGGAACACGGTTACGGGCCTCAGGGGCGTGCGCGTGCATGCCCCCCACCTTCCCGGCTCGGAGGGCATCCTCACTCCGGCGGCGCTCGAGTTCGTCGCCGCCCTCGCGCACCGCTTCGCGCCGCGCCGCGACGACCTGCTCGCGCGCCGGAGGGAGAGGCAGGCGCGCCTCGACCAGGGCGAGAAGCCCGGCTTCCTCGCCGAGACGGAGGGGGTCCGGGGGAGGCGCTGGAAGGTCGCCCCCGCGCCCGCGGACCTGCGCGACCGCCGCGTCGAGATCACCGGCCCCGTCGAGCGCAAGATGATCATCAACGCGCTGAACTCGGGCGCGAAGGTCTTCATGGCCGACTTCGAGGACAGCAACTCCCCCACGTGGGAGAACGTCCTCGAGGGCCAGATCAACCTGCGCGACGCGGTGCGGCGCGAGATCGAGTACACCGCGCCCGGCGGCAAGCACTACGTGCTCGGCGAGACGACCGCGACGCTCGAGGAGCGATCGCAACGTCGTCCCGTCGAG
>CAZMXP010000030.1:47771-65283 GCA_964570285.1 uncultured Planctomycetaceae bacterium | reverse complement strand
GTCGACGTGATCTGCCCCGGCTTCGCCGCCGACTGCCTCGAGACGCTCGAGGAGATCGACGTGGAGAACCGGGCGATCTTCAGGGGGGCCGGGGGCGGCTCGTTCCGCTACATCCCCGCGCTGAATGCCCGCGCCGACCACGTCGCGGCGCTGGCCGCGATCGCGCGGCGCGGGCTCGCCGGCTGGACGTAGCGCGCCGGGGCGCGGCGACGCCGCCGCGCCCCGGGCGCGACGCCGGCGCTACTTCACCTTGACGTCGATCTTGCGCGTGCGCACGGGCGCGGCCTTGCCGACCGTGATCGTCAGCACGCCGTCGTTGGCCTCGGCCTTCGCCTTCTCCGAATCGACCTCGCAGGGGAGCGGGATCGCGCGGTCGAAGGCTCCGTAGCGCCGCTCGATGCGGTGCCAGTTCTTGCCCTTCTCCTCCTTCTCCTCGCGCTTCTCGCCGCGCAGGTGGAGGGTGTCGCCGACGACGGAGACCTCGATCTCCTTGGGCGGGATTCCCGGGACTTCCGCGCGGACGATGACGTCGTCCTCGGTCTCGGAGACGTCGACCGACGGCATCCAGTTCGTCGCCGCTGCCGGCAGGAAGTCCTCGAAGAGGCGGCCCATCTGCCTCTGGAGAGCGCCGAATCCGTCGCTCTCCCGCGTCCACGGAATCAATCTCATGGCTTTCTCCTTTCTGTGGCTACCGCGAAGAGTGCAACCTCCGTACCAATCCGGCGGAATCGCGGATTCCCGCGGGCGGCGGGGCCGCGGCCTGCCATCCCGGCAGACCGGGCACGCAATCCCGGCACGCGCGCGATACGATGGAGGCGTGTCCACCAAGGTGAAGCACCTCAACGTCCGCGACGCCATGCAGTTCCGCGACGGGGCGCCCTATACGAAGAAACTCGTGCAGACGGAGAGGTCGATCGTGATGATCGTCTGCCTCCGGCCGGGACAGTTCATCCCGCCGCACAGCCACGCGAGCCGCGAGGCGTTCGTGCAGGCGCTCGAGGGCGAGGTGCGCTTCACCCCCGGCGAGGGCCCGGCGGAGATCCGGCCCGGGGAGATGCGCTTCTACGACGGCGCCTCGGCGATCTCGCCGCGCAACGTCGGCCCGACGAACGCCTCGTTCCTCGTCACGCTCGTGCGCAAGAAGCACGCGTAGGACTCCCATGCGCACGGTGCTGTTCGTCCTGGCCCTCGTCCTGCCGCTCCGCGCGGAGGACCTCGTCGAGGCGATCGCGAAGTTCGATCCGGCGGCGAAGCCGAAGGGCAAGGCCGAGCGGGAACTGGAGGCGGACGCGCTCCGGCGCGCCGAGGCGCGCTACGGGCCGCATGCGAAGGACCACCTGCCGGCCCTGCTCGCGGAGGTGACGCTGAACTGGCGCCGCGCGCAGCTCGCCGAGCGGTGCGCGGCGAACCTCGCGGGCATCGAGTCCGCCGGCGGCCCCGACCACGGCACGGCGACGCAACTCCTCTGCGAGGTCTTCGTCGCGAGCGAGGCGCGCACCGCGGCGCTGGAGAAGCAGCGCGACGAGATCGCGCAGCAGATCGCCAGGCAAGGGGGCGCGGGGGACGGGAAGGGGCCCCTCGCCGTCGAGCGCCAGATGCTGCGCGAGTACGCGGACCACCTGATCGCGCTGCGGAGCGCCTGCATGACGCTGCTCTCGGCCAAGCAGGGCGAGGACAGCATCCGCTACCTCGTCGCGACCGCCCTCCCCCGCGCCCCCTCCCCCCTGCTCCGCGCCAACGTCGCGCGCGTGCTCGCCGCCCGTCCCGCGGTGACGGTCGGCACGTTCCTCGCGCTGGCGGCGAAGGAGCCCGACGAGGGCGTGCGCGCGGGCATCGCCGCGGCGATCGGCATGATGGGCGAGCGCGCCAAGGAGGAGGTGCCGCAGATCGCGGCGCTGCTCGCGGACCCGTCGGAACGCGTGCGGTGCGCGGTCGCGAGGACGCTCAGCGTCCTGCGCGTGCCCGAGGCGGTGGAGCCGCTCGTGCTCGCGATCGGGAAGGAGAGCGGCCGCCCGCTGCACGAGTTCGCGCGGGCGCTCGAGTGGCTGACGAACGAGCGCCACGGCATCCACGCCGACGTCTGGGCGCGCTGGTGGGAGGAGCACAAGGGGGAGATCCTCAACGAAGGCCTGCCGCCGGCCGGGGGGCCGAGGGCCGGCGAGAACGCCGAGCGGTGGAAGGCGGAGGGCGGCTTCTACTACGGCATCCCGCAGATCAGCCAGAAGGTGCTCTACATCGTCGACATCTCCGACTCGATGCGCCACGAACTCGAGGGCAAGACGAGGCTCGAGCGCTGCCAGGACGAGATCACGCGCGCGATCTCCGCGCTGCCGCGCTCGGCGACCTTCGGCATCCTCGCGTTCAGCGCGGAGGTACGCCCGTGGCGCACGGAGATGTCGAAGGCGACCGACGCCAACAAGGAGGTCGCGCGGGAGTGGATCGCGGAGCTGCGCCTCGGCTCGTCGACCAACATCCACGACGCGCTGCGCGACGCGTTCCAGATGGCGGCCGCCGGGGCGACGAAGAAGGGCAGCAAGGCCCTGATCGACACGATCTACCTGCTGAGCGACGGCGCGCCGACGCGCGCGGACGCGACGCTCGACGACGCCGACAAGATCCTCGCCGCCGTGCGCGAGTGGAACACGCTCGGCCGCGTCGTGATCCACTGCATCGGCATCGGCGAGGGGCTCAAGTTCTCCTTCCTCGAGCAGCTCGCGCGGGAGCACCAGGGCACCTTCGTGCAGAAGTCCTGGTAGCGCCGGCGCCCCGGCCCGGGCCGGGGGGCGGGCGCGGTTCGGTAGAATCGGGGCGCGTGCCAGCATGGCGACACGGGAGCAGGACGCGCAGCGCGGCTTGGCGCGGCAACCAGGTCAGCGACCGCTAAAGGACGCGCAGCGCCTGGTGAGGAACTGCCAGATCCGGGTGACGCGAGCAGGGCGGAGGGCTGCGTGCGTCCCTCCCCGCCGCAGAGGATGGCGGCGATGCGGCCACGGTGGCCTGGTTCCGGGCGCCGCCCGAGAGCGGCGCCGGGACTTGCGCGGGGAGCGCGAAGTCTGCGGGTTCGTAGTACAAGCCTGGGGCGCTGCGCGCCCTCGCGACGGTCTTCGGGCTGATCCGGATGGTGCGTAGCGGTTTTCTTGATGAGGAAGCCAGGAAGGGAGGAACCCATGAGGGCAAAGGGGGGCATCCCGGGACTCGGATGGATCGAATTCGCCCCCTTCCTAGGTTCCTGGGTTCCTTCTTCCAAGCTCAAGACGGAGGCTGTGTTCCACCGCACCGCGCGGTTCCCGGGGGCCTTGGGCGTGCCCTCGCACTCCGAAGGGCGCGCGCGTCAACATCCTCGCGCGCCTCCGAGCGCGTTCGGCCCTGAAGCCCGAACACCCTTCGAGACTTGGACCCCTTCGCCTCCACACGGCGACCCCCTCCGCCTTCTTCCTCAGGCCTGCACGACGTGCACGGCAACGTCCACGAGTGGCACGCGGACACCCAGGCCCGGTACGCGGCGGAGGCGGCCACCGATCCCCTCTGCGAGAACGCCGGCCACCGCTACCGCGCCCTCGGCGTCCGCCCCGCGAGGGTGCTGCACCAGCCGTGAGAGCGGCGCTCCGCGGGCGCGCCCCCCCGCGCCCCCCCGGTTTCAAATCCGCGCGCGGCGGGGGGAGGCGAATTGAATCTGCCCCCCCCCGGTAGCACAATCACGACATCGTGAAGGAAGACACCACGCTCCACCGCTGGACCGTCCGGGACAGCATCGACCTCTACAACGTCCGGCAGTGGTCGTCGGGCTTCTTCTCCGTGAGCGAGAAGGGGAACGTCGTCGTGATGCCGCGGCGGGAGGGCGGGCCCGAGATCGACCTGAAGGGGCTCGTCGAGGACCTGCGCGAGCGCGGCTACGAGCTGCCGCTGCTGCTCCGCTTCAGCGACATCCTCCGGGAGCGGGTCAAGGAGATTGCGCAGTGCTTCCAGAAGGCGATGGCGGAGCAGGAGTACAAGGGCGCCTACCAGGGCGTCTACCCGATCAAGGTCAACCAGCAGGCGCACATCGTCGAGGAGCTGCTCGCCTTCGGCGCGGACGTGCACCTCGGCCTCGAGGTGGGCAGCAAGCCGGAGATGCTCGTCGCGCTCGCGATCCTGTCGGACCCGCAGGCGCTGCTCATCTGCAACGGCTACAAGGACGAGGCCTACGTCGAGACGGCGCTGCTCGCGCAGAAGCTGGGCCGAAAGCCGCTGCTCGTGATCGACCGTTTCCACGAGCTCGAGATGATCCTGCGCGTCGCGCGTCGCCACGGCATCCGGCCCAACCTCGGCGTGCGCGCGAAGCTGCAGGCGCGCGGGGCGGGGCGCTGGGCCGAGTCGGGCGGCAGCAAGAGCAAGTTCGGCCTCACGACGCGCGAGATCATGCGCACCGTCGAGATCCTCGAGCGCGAGGGCATGCTCGACTGCCTGCAGCTGCTGCACTTCCACATCGGCAGCCAGATCCCGTCCATCCGCATCGTCAAGGACGCGCTGCGGGAGGCGTCGCGGGTCTTCGTCGAGCTCAAGCTGCTCGGGGCCAACATGCTGTACGTGGACGTGGGCGGCGGCCTCGGCGTGGACTACGACGGCAGCAACACCGACTTCCACTCCTCGATGAACTACACGATCCAGGAGTACTCCAACGACGTCGTCGCGGCGATCGCCGAGGCGTGCAACGCGCGCGACCTCCCGCACCCGATGATCGTCTCGGAGTCGGGCCGCGCGCTGGTCGCGCACCACGCGGTGATGGTCTTCGACGTCGTCGACACCAACGAGGTGACGGTGACCGACGATCCCGACAAGCCCGGGGAGGAGGACCACGAGATCGTCCACAAGCTCTACGACACCTGGGCGATCATCAGCCGCCGGAGCCTGCTCGAGCCCTATCACGACGCGGTGCAGATCCGCGACGAGGCCAACCAGCTCTTCACGCTCGGCTTCCTCGACCTCGAGGGGCGCGCGCGCGCGGAGCACCTCTTCTTCGCCTGCTGCACGAAGATCCACCGGCTCGTCGGCGAGCTCACGAGGGTGCCCGAGGAGCTGAAGGGGCTCGAGAAGGCGCTGGCCGACACCTACTACTGCAACTTCTCGGTCTTCCAGTCGATGCCGGACTCCTGGGCGGTGGACCAGCTCTTCCCGATCATGCCGATCCACCGGCTCAACGAGCGCCCCATCCGGCAGGCGACGCTCGCGGACCTCACCTGCGACAGCGACGGCAAGGTGGACGCCTTCATCGACCTCCACGACGTCAAGCGCACCCTCGACCTCCATCCGACCAACGGCGGCCCCTACTACATGGGAGTCTTCCTGATCGGCGCCTACCAGGAGATCCTCGGCGACCTGCACAACCTCTTCGGCGACACCAACGCGATCCACGTCGCGCTCGACGGCGACCGCTACCGGATCGAGCACGTCGTCACCGGCGACACGATCGCCGAGGTGCTCGACTACGTCGAGTTCGACAAGCGCGACCTGCTGCGCAGCGTCCGCCGCTCGTGCGAGGAGGCGATCTGGCAGGGGCGCATCACCCGCGAGGAGACGGCGCTCCTGCTCAAGCGCTACGAGGAGGGGCTCAACGCCTACACCTACCTCACCGCCGGCACGCCCGTCCCCCCCGCGCAGGAGAACGGCGCCTCCCGCCTGACGCCGCTGCTCGCGCCCCCGCCGGAACCGTCGCGGCGCAACGGCAACTGATCCCCCCACGCGGGAAGTAGAATGGGGCCGTGAGCACCCCTCGGCGCCGAAGGCTTGTGGTCAACCTCGCGCGCAGCCATGCCGAGGCCAGCGCGTGGGATCTCCGGTTCTGGCGCGACTTGGGCCCCGAGGCGCGGCTCGAGGCGATGTGGGAGATGGTCCTCGAGAGCGACGTCTGGAAGGGCGGCGATGGCGGTCAACCCCGACTTCAAAGATCTGTTTGTCGCCTTGAACGCCGCTGAGGCGCGCTACCTCGTCGTCGGCGCGCACGCGGTGGGATTCCACGCCCGCCCGCGATTCACGAAGGATCTCGACCTCTGGGTCGATCCGGCGGGGGAGAATGCGGAGCGCGTCAGGAAGGCCCTCGCCGCATTCGGCGCCCCGATCCGTGGACTCAGCGTGGCGGACCTGGCCGATCCGCGCACCGTCTTCCAGATCGGCGTTGCGCCCAACCGGATCGACATCCTGACGGCCCTGGAAGGGCTCGAGTTCCCGGGTGCTTGGCAGCGACGCGTGGAAGCGCGGTATGGCGACTGCCCGATCCACATCCTCGCCCGCAGCGATCTCCTCCGCAACAAGCGCGCCGTCGGCCGCCCGCAGGATCTGCTCGACGCCGAGGCGCTCGAAGCGGGCGACGAGTGAGCCTCACACGGTCGCGAGCGCCCGCGCCAGCTTCGGAACCGAGACGTCGTAGCGGTAGCTGATCGAGCTGTGGTCGTCCTTGAACTCCTCGGCGTCGTGGGCGATGCCGAGTTCGCCCAGCCGCTTCACGAAGAGCCGCTGGCCGAGGTGGAGCCGGTACTGGTCCTCGCTGCCGCAGTCGAGGTGGAGCAGGCGCAGCGAGCGCAGCGCCGCCTGGCACTCCGGCCGAAGCACCATCTCGACGGGGTCGTGCTCCTTCCACCGCTGCCAGACCTCGGCGACGATCTCCCCGGTCTCGAGGTCGAAGGGCAGTGCGATTCCGAGGGGGGCTCGGGGGTCGGGCGCGTAGGCGGCCCCCATCGCGAGGGTGTTCAGCAGCGGAAAGTCGGCCTGCTTCTTCTTCTCGCAGGCGTCAAACCGCCTGCGCCACTCCTCGAGCGAGCCCGCGGCGGCGACCGCCGCGGCGGCGGGACCGAAGTCGGGCAGGTAGCAGAGCGCAAACGCCATGTCGCCGCTGTGGCAGGCGACCGCGTGGAAGGTGTCGGCGCGCACCATGCCGAGGCGGATCGCCCCGTACCCGCCGCTCGACTTGCCGAAGACGCCGCGCAAGGGCAGCGTCCGGAACTCGCGGTCTACAAACGGCACGAGTTCGTCACAGAGGTAGTCCTCGTACCGCCCGAGCAGTGACGAATTGACATACTGGCTTCCCCCCCACCGCGTGAAGCAGTCGGGAAACGCGACGATCGCCGGCGGGCAGCCGCCCGCGATCAGCCGGCCCATCCGCTCGGCGAGCCCCGGCGCCCAGCGGTTCCCGACCACGGCCATCTCCCCCGCCCCGGTGAACCCGGTCAGGCACCAGAGCACCGGGTAGCGCTGCCGCCCCGCCTCGTAGCCGGGAGGAAGGTAGACCCAGAGCTTCCGCCGCGCCGGGTCGCCGCTGGCGTTGCCCCCAAGGACCTTGCTTTCGTGGTCGAGGACGACGATCGACATGGCGGAGAGCCTACAGGTTCCGGCAGGGGCTTGCAGCCATTACTATCCCCAGCCTACATTCTCCAGCCTCATGCCTGAGTGGCGCGAGTTGCTCGTCGCCGACCTCGCGCTGCTGCGCGGGGTGGCGAGCGCACGCGATGTCGCGATGGCGCTCCAGCGCTATTGGGAAGAGAAGGAGAAGACCACCTTCGCCGCCGAGATCCTCCGCATCGCGGGGCTGAAGGAGAGCGATCTCGCACCGCTCGTCGCCGAAGCCGACAGGCTCATCGAGGGGGCCGCGGGGGACGCGAGGCTTGCATTGCTGAAGCGCGGCGGCCTTGACCGCTCGGTCCATCTCGCGGCGGGGCCGATGCTGACGCGGGCGCTCACCGGCGCGGGCGTGAGGGCGCGCGCGCCGCTGCGCCCGCTCGCCGCCGACCGCTACGCGGCTTTCGAGGTCGCGGGCGAGGGCGGCATGGGCATCGTCTACCTCGCGCTCGACACCGAGTTGAACCGCCGCGTCGCGTTCAAGATGGTGCGGGCGGGCGACGGCCCCCGGACCCCCCCGAAGTCGCCGGCGGAGGCGAAGCCGCCCGCCGAGGAGAGCGCCGCCTTCGAAGCGTTGAAGGCGCGCTTCCTGCAAGAGGCGTGGGTGACGGGCGGCATGGAGCACCCCGGGATCGTGCCCGTCTACGAACTCGGCCAGACGGCGCAGGGCGTCCCCTACTACACGATGCGCTTCGTCCGCGGTCACAGGACGCTTGCCGACGCGATCCGGGAGGAGCGCGGCCTCGGCCTGCTCGAGCCCTTCCTGAAGCTCTGCGACACGGTGCGATACGCCCACTCGCGCGATGTCGTCCATCGCGACCTGAAGCCGGCCAACGTCGCGCTGGGCGAGTTTGGCGAGGTGGTGCTTCTTGACTGGGGGCTCGCGAAGATGGCGGGCAAGGAGGACCTCACCGGCACGGTCTGGCAGCGAAAGATCGCGGAGTTCCGGAGGGCGAGCGACCTGAGGACCGTCGCGGGTGCGATGGGGACTCCCGGCTACATGGCACCCGAGGCGGCACTTGGCCAATTGGAGGATGTGGACGCGCGAAGCGACGTCTACAGCCTTGGCGCGATCCTCTTCGAGATCCTGACGGGCCGCGCGCCGTTCAAGTTCGACACCTACGTCGAATTCGTCCGCAAGGTGACGCAGGAGGACGCCCCGAAGGCGCGCGCGGTCGATGCGGAGGTGCCGGAGGCGCTCTCCGAACTCTGCGCGAGGGCGCTCTCGCGCAAGCGGGAGGAGCGCCCGGCCAGCGCCGAGGCGCTCGCGGACGAGATCCGCGCCTGGCAGGCGCAGAGCGCGCTCGACCGGGAGGTCGAAGGGCTCCTCCGCGACGCGCGCGCGGCTCTCGACGCGGCCGAGGCGGCGCACGGCGAAGCGCGCCTGCGGCAGACGGACCGGGCGGCGTCGGCGCTGGAACAGGTGGAGAGGAAGGGGGGCCGGGGGGAGGAGTTGCGCAAGCGCGCGGATGCGCTCCGTGAGGCAGGCATCCGCGAGCGGGAGAAGGCGACGGGGCGAAAGCTGCTGCTGCGCGCGGCGGCCGCCTTCCTCGTCATCGCCACCGTCGCGGGTTTCGTCGTGGCCGGCGTCATCCAAGGCAAGCGCCGCGACGCCGAGAGGGCTCGCGAGGAGGCGAGCCGGGAGCGCGACGCGAAGGGCCGAGCGCTCGACGAAAAGGCCAGGGCCCTCGAGGAGACAGCCCGCGAGCGCGACGCCAAGGCCAAGGCGCTCGACGAGGTCCTCCGCCTCGCCGACAGCAAGAAGGTGGCCGACCTCGCGGCGGAGGTGGAGACGCTTTGGCCCCTGCACCCCGACCGGGCTCCCGCGATGGCGTCGTGGCTCGAGCGCGCGGCCGCTGTCGCAAAGAACCGCGCCGACCACGAGGCGGCGCTGGCGCGGGTGCGCGAGCGGGCGCTGCCCTACACCGAAGAGGCACGCGCAAGGGACCACGCGGCGGAGATCGAGAGGCTCGCAACCGGGCGCACGGAACTGGAGAGGCTGCCGGCGGAGCGCGAGGCGGCGGACACCGACGAGAAGAAGAAGGCGCTGGCCGATCGCGAGGCGGCGCTGGCGAAGTCGGTCTCGGAGCTCGAAGCGGCCATCGCAACGCGGGAGAGCTGGACCTTCGAGTCGCCCGACGACGACTGGAGGCACCAAGTACTCTCCGATCTCGTGGCGGGACTCGGCGCATTGGATGGGGCCTTGGGGAAGGTGAAGGAGCGCCACGGGTTCGCGACGACGCTGCTCGCGAAGTCGATCGAAGCCCACCGGATGGACTGGGAGGACGCGGTGAAGTGGATTGGGGCCTCGCCGAAGTACGGGGGGCTGAAGATTGCGCCGCAACTCGGCCTTGTGCCGCTCGGCCCCGACCCCGATTCGGGCCTCTTCGAGTTCGCGCACCTCGGCTCGGGGGAGCTGCCCACCCGCGACGCGGCGACGAAGCGGCTCGTCCTCGCCGAGGAGTCCGCGATCGTGCTGGTGCTGATCCCCGCCGGCAAGTTCCTGATGGGGGCGCAGAAGGCGGACCCGAACGCAGCCAACTTCGACCCGCAGGCGGAGAACGAGGAATCCCCCGTCCACGAGGTGACGCTCTCGGCCTACTTCCTCGGCAAGCACGAGTGTACGCAGGCGCAGTGGGAGTGGATGACCGGGGGGGAGAAGCCGAGCAGCTACGGGCCGGGCGCTGGGTTCGGGGGGAAGAAAGTGACGCGGCGCAACCCCGTTGAGCAGGTCTCGTGGGAGGACTGCGTGCGGTGGCTGTCGCGGAACAAGCTGAGGCTACCGAGCGAGGCCCAATGGGAGTACGCGTGCCGGGCGGGCCGGGACACTCCGCGGTGGTGCGGGCGCGAGGTCCCAGCGATCGGCAGGGCCGGGAACATCGCTGACGCTTTCTGCAAGGCGAACGGGGGACCGGCCTCGTGGCAATACACCGACGAAGTCGATGACGGCCAGACGGTCCACGCGCCGGCAGGCTCCTACCAACCGAACGGCTTCGGTCTCCACGACACCCTCGGAAACGTCCATGAATGGTGCAGCGACGCATACTTCGGCTACAAACCTGAGACGGCAACCGATCCGGAGTTCGAGGGCGCCGGGGGCCGCGTCAGCCGCGGCGGGAGCTGGTACGACGTTGCGTCGGGCGCGCGCTCCGCGTACCGGAACAGGAACTCCCCGGGCGGCCGGGACAACACGCTCGGCCTCCGCCCCGCCAGGCCCGTCACATCCGACTGACTTTACTCCTTCACCACTTCGCCGCGGCACCGGCGTGGGCGAAGCCCCGCCGGTTGCCGCGCGGAGAGAGTTGTGAAATAGTTCTTGGAATTTGCTGGACGGCAGGTCGGCGGGCGGGCAAGGGGAGGCGGCGGTATGGTCCGCCATGAAAAACCTGCCGAAAGCGCGTCATGAGGGTCAAACTGCTAACCCTCTCCTACGCGCCGTCGCTGCAAGGGTTCGACGATCGGCCGCTCTCCGACTTCGTGCGCGACAAGGAGGTGCTGGCGGTGCGCGAGCACTTCTTCACCGTCCACGACCTTCCGCATCTCGCATGTCTCGTCACCTATCAGGAGTCGCCGGCAGCGGCGAAGGCCGCGGCATGCGACCCGCCCGATCCGACGTCGGAGATCGCGCCGGAGGACCGCGCGCTCTACGGCACGCTGCGGGAGTGGCGGGCCGCGAGGGCGCGGAAGGACGGCGTGCCCGCCTACGTGCTCTTCACGAACCGCGAACTGATGGCGATCGTGCGTGCGCGACCGCTGACGGCGAACGCCCTCCAGTCCATCGACGGCATCGGCGCCGCGAAGGTCGAGCGGTACGGAACGACGATCCTCGACCTCGTGAAGCCTGCGGAGCCCGCGCCGTGACGATCCCCTCGACGCGCCCTCCCGCGCGGCACGCGGGGCCCGACCTGCTCGTGCTCGCGAAGTTCGAGGAGTTCACGGGCTGGCTGCTCGACCGCACGGCGAAATGGCCCAAGAGCGCGCGGTTCACGATCACGCAGCGCATCGAGAACCACGCCCTCGACATCGTCGAGGAACTCGTGTCGGCGCGCTACAGCCGCGAGGGGCGGAAGGCGCGGCTCGACGCGGTGAATCTCCGCCTCGAACGGGTGCGCCATCTCCTCCGCCTCGCGAAGGAGGCGAAGGCCTGCCCCTTCAACGTCTTCGAGTCGGCGATGCGCTCGATCGACGAGGCGGGACGGATGATCCACGGGTGGCGGGAGGCCCTCTCGTGAGGCGCGCGGGAGGACTCTGGCCTGAGATCGCCTCGTTCGGGGCGCTCCTGCGGGCGGCCGACCGCGCCGCCCGGGGGAAGCGCAACTCCCGCTCGGCGGCTCGCTTCCTCGAACGGTCGGAGATCGAGTGCCTCGCGCTCGAACGGGAACTTCTCGAAGGAAGCTACCTGCCCCGGGCCCCTCCACATTCGAGGTCTTCGACCCGAAGCGCAGGACGATCGTCGCCTCCCATTTCCGCGACCAGGTGGTCCACCACGCGCTGATCGGCGCGCTGGAGCCGGTCTTCGAGCGGCGGATGATCTTCGACTCGTATGCGTGCCGCGCCGGGAAGGGGACGCACCGCGCGCTCGCGCGCGCCCGCCGGTTCGTCCGCCTCTTCGGCTACTTCCTGAAGATGGACGTCGCCTCCTTCTTCGCGTCGGTCCGGCACTCGACCGTCATGGAGACCCTCGCGCGGGTGTTGAAGGATCGCCGGGTGCTCGACCTCTGCGCGACGGTGCTTCGCGCCGAACCCGGCGGCGTCGGGCTTCCGGTCGGGAGCCTCACCAGCCAGTGGTTCGCCAACCTGCTTCTCGACCGGCTCGACCACTTCGTGAAGGAGAAGCTCCGGCTGCCGGGGTACGTCCGTTACATGGACGATTTCGTGATGTTCTCCGACTTCCGCGACGGCCTCCATGCGGCGCAGGACGCCGTCACGCGATTCCTTGCGGATCCGCTCCGTCTCGTTCCGAAGCCTGCGGCGACCCTACTCGCCCCGACAACGCAGGGGCTCCCCTTCCTCGGGTGGCTCCTCTTCCGGGGCACGACGCGCCTGCGGCCCGCGAACCTCCGGCGCTACCGCTGGCGGATGCGCCTGCGGCGGTGGCAGCTTGCGCGGGGCCACAGGACGAGGGAGAGCTTCCGCCAAGGCGTGGCCTCGATCCACGAACTCCTGCGGCACGGAGACACCCGCGCGCTGCGGCGGCGCTGGTGCGAGGAGGACCCCATGGAGCTCCAGCAACGGGGGCAGGCGCAAAGGGCGCCGGGAACCGCGTCAACCGCGGCGGGAGCTGGAACAACGTTGCGTCGAACGCGCGATCCGCGAACCGGAACAGGAACACCCCGGGCAACCGGAACAACACGCTCGGCCTCCGCCCCGCCAATCCGTCGCACCGCCCGATCGGCGGCGTCGGCCCCGTGCAAGTGGGGCGATCCCGCCGCAGTGCAGGTGACGGCCCGCGCCCGCCTCCCCTTCCGCGCCTTCGCGATGCCGGGAAACAGGACTGCGACCGCCGGGGGTAGTAGGGAACGCTTCCGAACCTCCCGGCGGGATCGCGCCCGTGCCGAGAATCCCGCGACCTCTCCAGACACGCTTGATTAGCTCTTCATGACAAGCTATTCTAGCTCGAATGACGCGCGTATCGGTTACCGACCTGAAGAACCGCCTGAGCGAGTTCCTCCGCCTCGTGAAGCGGGGCGAGACGATCGAGGTGTGCGAGCGGCAGGTGCCGATCGCGCGCCTCGTCGGCCTCTCGGCGACATCGGCGGCGCCTCCGGAGGACCGGCTCGAGTGGCTCGTGCGCGAGGGGGTCGTCAGCGGGCCGAAGGAGGGGGCGAACGCGAGAAAACTCATGAAGCTCTCCCCCGTCCCCTGCTCGGGGGATGCGGTGCGCACGGTCGTCGAGGGGCGCGGCGACCGGTGAGGTTCTGGGACTCCTCCGCGCTGCTGCCGCTCCACGTGAAGCAGGCGGCGACGGCGCGCGTGCGGAAGCTCTACGCTCAGGACCACGAGGTCGTCGCGTGGGTGCTGAGCGACATCGAAATGCGCTCCGCGATCGAGAGGCTCGCGCGCGAGGGCGCGATGGGCGCCGCACAGGGCCGCGAGGCGGTCCGCCGGACGGAGGAGTTCTGGTCCACCGTCCACGTCTTCTCGCTCGTGGACGCGGCCAAGTTGCGCGCGAAGCGCCTGCTCGCCCTGCACCCGCTCCGCGCCGCCGACGCGATGCAGCTCGGTGCCGCCCTGGCCGTCGCGGGCGACGACCCCTCCACGCTCGAATTCGTCTGCCTCGACGACCGCCTTCGCGAAGCCGCGGCGAAGGAGGGGTTTCGCCCCACGCCATAGCCCCAGCGCCCGGTCGCTCCAGCCTACAGCCTGACCCCAAGCGCCATCAGCAGATCGTCCTCGAAGCGCTCGCCGATCCTCACCTGCCCCCGCCGCCGTCCCTCGACGGCAAACCCCATCGACTCATAGAGCCGGATCGCCGCCGTGTTGCTTTCGAAGACGCGCAGCGTCAGGCGGCGCAGCACGCCGCTCGCCCGCGCGGCGTCGATGGCCGTCGCGAGCAGCGCGCGAGCTACCCCCTGCCGCCGCCAGTCGCGGCGGACGCCGATGCCGACCTCGGCGACGTGGCGGAGCTTCTTCGCGCGCTCGCCCTCCATCCAGAGCGTGCCGAGGACCTCCGCTCCGGCGAACGCCGCGAGAAAGCAGGAGTTGTCCGCGCCCTCGGCGCGGCGCAGGACGCCACTCAGGTGCTCGACCGTCAGCGTGAACTCCTCGGGCTCGAAGACCTGCACCTCGGGCTCGCCGCGGTGCAGGTCCCACGCGAAGTCGAGCAGCGCTCCCGCCTCGGCGGGCCGCGCCGCGCGCACGGCGAACGCGCGGCCGTCTTTCGCGACGAACTCCCGCGGCGCGACCCTCATGCGCGGTCGAGCAGCGCCTCGATCTCGTCGCCGCCGCCGGTCGCCTCGAAGGCGATCCTGACGACGAGCAGCGGCGCCTCGCCCGTCCAGAGCGGCGCGAGCTTGACCGCGTCCTTCTCGGTGACGACGACGGGCAGCCCCGCGCCTGAAAGCTCGGCGACATCCGCGGCGCCGTACGCGTGGTGGTCGGGGAAGAAGCGCGTCCGGGCCCCCGAGGCCCCCATCCGTTCGACCGTGGCGAGAAACGCCCGCGGATTGCCGATGCCGCATGCCACAAGCACCTCGCGGCCCTCGAGCCCCTCCTCGCACGACGGGACGAAGCGTCCCGTCGCGACTGGCGCCGCCGTCAGCGCGCGCACCTCGCGCATCGTCTCGCCGAGCGACGCGAGCGGCACGAGGTCGCTGCGCGTGATCACGACGAGGTCGGCGCGGTCGAGGGCGGCTCGCGGCTCTCGCAGGCGGCCGCCGGGAGGGCAGGCGCCGCCGCCGAAGGGGTCGGTCGCGTCGATCAGCACGATGTCCGCGTCGCGGTGCAGCGGGTGGTGCTGGAAGCCGTCGTCGAGCACGAAGACGTCGGCGTGTTCGAGAATGCCCATGCCGGCGCGGTGGCGGTCGGGCGACTGCACGTGGGGCACGCGCGGGAGGTGGGCGCGGATCACCTTCGCCTCGTCGTTGCCCTCCGGCCCCGTCGCGCGATAGCCGCGGCTGAGCACCACGGGGCGACGGCCGCGCCGGAGCAGCCCCTCGCAGACGTGGATGACGAACGGCGTCTTGCCGGTGCCCCCGAAGGTGAGATTCCCGACGGAGAGGACCGGCCGCGGCAGCCTGCGCCGCCGGCCGCGCCAGCGGCGCGCCCGCAGCCGGGCGCCGAGACCGTAGAGCATCGAGAGCGGCGAAAGAAGGCGCCGGGCCTCGGCGGAGGGGGACAAGGCGAACCTGCCCCCACTATAACGGGGTCGCCGGGGCTACTCGCCGTCGGAGGGAAGATCCTCTTCCGGCTCGTCGGCGGTGGTGTCGTCCGGGGACGGCTCCACGGGGGGCGCGGGGGGCTCGACCTGCGTCGGGTTCCCCGCGGCGGGCGTCGGTTCGGCGCCGGGCTTGCCCGGGGTGATCGTGATCGCCCCCGACGTCCGCTTCAGCTCGCGGAAGCGGACCTGCGCAAGCACGTTGAAGTACTGGACGAAGACCGCCTCGTCGCGGTTCAGGAGCTGGTTCTCGATGAGCTGGCGGCGCTTCAGGTCGCGGAAGCGCTTCTGGTCCCACCCCTGCTCGAGCGAGAAGCGCTGCATCAGGTGGGCCTCGAGTTCAGAGAGGCTCATCTTCTCGAGGCTCGGCTCCACGTCGGCGACCGGGGCCGCCTGCTTCTCCTCCTCGGGCAGCGGCTTGCCCTCGCGCTTCGCCTTCAGGCGGCGGAAGATCTCGGCGCGCTCCGCGTCGGAGAGCGTGCCCGTGATCGAGATCGTCTTGATCGCGGAGTAGCGGAAGAAGATGTAGCCGTCGGAGCCGCCCGACCACCAGAGGCGCACGCCGCAGTGCGGGTGGTCGAGATCGCGCTCGACCTCGAAACGCTTCTCGACGATGCGCTCGATCAGCTTGCCGTTGCGGATGACGCCCTTGAACAGGATCGGGCGTCCCTCGGTGGTGATCAGCGAGATCTCGGCCTTGATGTCGGCCTTCGACTTGAGCCGCACAATCTCGGTCGCCATGTCCTGGGGCCGGAGGACGCGTACCTCCTCGGCCTGGCCCGCCTTGATCACGCGCGGTCCCGTCTTCTCCTCACCCTCGACTGCGGCAGCGCCGGGCGCCGGTTCCGCCGCCGAGCCGGCCTCGGTCGCCCCCCCCTCGGGCGCACCGGGCGCGGCGGCCTGCGGGTCTGCCGGGGCGGCCGCCGGCGTCTCGACCTCCTTGGGCGTCTCGCCCGGCGCCTCCTGCGCCGTCGCGAACCGCTGCGGGACTACGGCCATAAGGAGGGCGAGAGCGAGAAGGATCGTCCGAGTGCGCATCATGTCTCTCCGTGCGAGGCCTCTCAGGCGTGGCACCACGCCACCTATCGGGGCTTTGCGCGGCCCGTCTGAAGCCTATCCCACGCAGAAGCGCGGGCCCGGATAAACCCGGACTGAGGCGGACGAACGCAAGTCCTTTGCAGGACTCACTTTATGGGGACGACAATCATCTGCCCCTGCTGGAGCGCCCTCGGCTTGATCCCCGGATTCAGGGCCTGGACTTCCTTCCAGCGGAGCGAACTCCCGAGCAGTTTCTTCGCGATGGACTCGAAACTGTCGCCGGCCTGCACCTCGTAGGTGGCCGTGCCGGCGCCCGCCGGGGGGGTGCTCGCCTCGCGCGTCGGGGCGCCATCGCGGTAGGGGGCGGGATCGGGAATGATGATCGTCTCGCCGACCTTGAGGCGCTTCGCGTTCATCTTCGGATTGCTCGCCTCGATGGCGCGCGTGTAGGACTCCTTCAGCTTCCAGGTCTGCACGACGAGTTTCCAGAGCACGTCGTCCTTCTGGATGGTGTAACTGCGCGGGATGCCTCCCGGCCAGAAGAGCGCCGGGTCGACCGCCGCGCCGTCCCCCCCCGGAGGGGTCTGCTGCGGCAAACCCTCCGCGCCGCCGAGATCGCGCTCCAGCGGCCCTGGGGGGCCCGGGGTGATCGAGCCGGGCACAAACCCGCGCGCGAGGCTGCCCTCGCCGGCGGATGCGTCCGCGGGGGTTCCGCCCCACTGATGAATGGCGACGGCGAGGATCATCACGATGATGACCACGATCACGAGGATACCGAGCTTCTCGAAGCTCCCCATCTGCCCACCTCCGGGGGAACGCGGATTCGCGTACCCCTGCTAAGCGCAATGCGACTGCGGTCCGTACAGCGACCGCGCCAGACGATAGCAGGCGTTCGGCCCCTCGACAAGAGGGTCTCCACAAGATCCTGCGCCTCAATCCAGTTTGCGGTGCTAGGGGTAGCGGGGGGTTCGGGGGGGAAGCGGCGCGAAGCGCCGCGGACCCCCCGAGCAACAAAGTAGGTTTGCGGCCAGAACCGCCCCCAACGACCACGCCCAAGCCCCGCATGCACGCGCGAGGAGTCTGCGCACTTCTAGGACAGGCCGCCGCGGCCCCCGCGTCGGCGGCCCCGGTCTCGAGTCCGGGGCGCCCCCCCCCGCGCCCCCCCCCCCCCCACACCCGCGGGCGGGGGGGCGGGAGGAGTTGCTGCTGTTTTGTTGGAGTCGCTGCTCC
>CAZMXP010000030.1:0-47761 GCA_964570285.1 uncultured Planctomycetaceae bacterium | reverse complement strand
CGAGTCCGTCCCCCCCCGCGCCCCCCCACCATCCATGACGAAGCGGCGCTCGTGCGTGCTAGAATCGGCTCTTCAGTCCATGAGAAGAACCCGCCGCCTCCTGAGCGCCATGGCCTTGCTGCTCCTTGTGCTCCTCGTCGCGCCGCACGCCCGTCCGCAGGGAACGAACGGGAACGGGGCGCCTGTCGCCGCGCCCGACGCCCTCCCGGGCTTCGTGCACGTTCCCGCGGGGAAGGTGACCCCGGGCTGCACCTACGCCGACTTCAAGGCGCGGGCGGGCAGCGACCCGGCCCTGCAGGCCGTGCTCCAGTACGAGCGCTGGGGGGATGCCGACGCGCCGATCCTCGACGGCTTCCAGATCGGCCGCTACGAGGTGACCAACGCGCAGTGGAAGCTCTACTTCGACAGCCGCTTCCGCCGCGAGCATGTGACGAGCGGCGACGAGTCGCTGCGCGACATCTCGGCCCGTTACGTGGTCCGGCCGAGTACCGGGGATCCCGACGACACCGAGTGGAAGGCCATCTTCTGCTTCAACTGGGAGGTGCTCGTCGACGCGCTCCAGAAGGCGCAGGAGGCCGAGAACGCGCGACCGCTGGCGGAGGGCGAGTCGCGGCAAGTCCTCTGGAACCCGGCGTGGACGGCGGTCGACCCCAAGCCGGGCAATGATCTCGGCGTCGAGGGGGTCCGCCTGCCGAAGGGCCTGACGCTCTCGCTCTACGCGGCCACGACGCCCAAGCACTGGTACGGCTGGTCGAAGCTCTCCGGCCTGCGCGTCGGGCGCGACTACTGCGACATCCGCAAGGCCCCGGTCGAGGCGTTCACGGTGCCGACCACGGGGTTCTTCGCCGACCTGAGGCTCCGCGCGACGGACTTCGCCGCCTATCCGATCCGCGACATCTCCGTAGGGGAGGCCCTCGCGTTCGCGGAGTGGGCCGGCTGCCACCTCGCCTCGGAGTACCAGTGGGAGCGCACGGCGCGGGGCGACAGGGACAACACCTGCCAGTTCCCGGGGGCCGAGCAGTGGAACCGGAACGCCGAGACGACCATTCTCGCCTGGCAGAACAACCCCGCGTGCTCGCAGGGACCGCTCGCCGTGGACGACGCGAGCGTCAGCCGGAGCGACTCGCCCTACGGCGTGCGGCACATGCTCGGCAACGTCTACGAGCTGACGCGCACCTTCTACGACAAGCACCCCGACGTGACGCCGAAGCTCGGGGGCGACTCGATGGGCCTCTTCAACTACGCGCTCCTCGCGAAGGGCGGATCGTGGGGCGACGGCTGGCAGCTCTCGGTCATTTCCGCGCGCACGGGCACGGTCGGCTACAAGGCGGACCTTGCGCTCGCGTCGGGCAACCGGGCCGACTCCCTCGGCATCCGCCTCGTGCGCCACGAGAAGCCAGGCCAGGACCTGCTGATGCACTCGATCCTCCGGCTGGCGTACAACGCCGGCCGCGGCGCGTGGAACGACCCGCTCCCGCACGCGTACGCGATGCCGCGCATGGCCGGCATCGACCTGATCCACGCGCGCGGCGGCGGCTCCCCGTACGACATCTTCCAGGCCGAGGCGACCGGGGTCGCGATGGCGCCGCTCTGGATGAGCGCGGAGATGACGCAGAGCGCCCAGAACCAGCAGGAGACCGCCTGGAAGCAGGGCAAGTCCGACGGCCGGTCCGACATCCTTCTCGGCGTGCTCCGGTCCGACCTGCCGCTGCGCGGCGGCGTGCGCCTCACTTCCACCGAGGCGACCGAGCTGCGCGCCGCGCGCGAGACCTACAAGAAGGCGGTCGACGAGTCGAAGAAGCGCAAGCCCAAGAAGGGCGAACCGCCGATCGTGATCCCGCCCGAGCCGCCCGCTCCCGATGCGTTCGAGAAGGCCACGGAGAAGAACGCAGCCGGCGTCGGCATGTGGCGCGAGCGCACGATCCCCGCCGGCGAATGGACCCTCGTCTACTGGTACGGCTTCCTCGGGCTGCGCAACAAGGGCGGCATGCTCGAAGGGATCCTGATGATGGACGACAAGGCCGTCGTCCGCAAGGTGGGTCCGGCGGCCCCCGCGACGCTGGCCAAGCACGGGAAGCTCAAGGACGCGCTCGTCCTCACCTTCAGCGTCGAGGAGGACAACGACCCGAAGAAGCCCCAGCTCCCGCCCCCCGGCGCCGACTCCGAGCACTGGGCGCTGTGCGAGTCGAACCACCCGCAGTGGTCCGGTTGGCCCGGCCGCAAGACCGGCAAGGCCGCATGGAATTTCGAAGTCACCCTTCCGTTCGAGAAGGACACGCTCTCCACCCTCATCCCCGAGAACAAGTAGCCATGCCCCGCATCATGCTGCGCCCCGACCACCTGACGACGATCCAGCAGGAGCTCAAGAAGCGCCGGGGCGTGGACTTCAACACCTCCAACCAGGAGGCCGTCTTCTCCATGCTCAAGTACTGGTGCCGCGAAGCGGCGAAGGGGGAGGCGGACGTCGAGGAGGTCACCCAGAAGGAGGACCGCTTCCTCGTGCTCGGCAACAGCGACTTCCTCTCCGCGCTGCAAACGGTCCTCTAGGAGCTTGTCCGGGTAACGGCCTCCAGCCACGCTTCGGGGCCAACCGGACCCGGACAAGCTCCTAATTCGACGCGACGCGATTCGTGGGTCTCCATGAGCCATCGCCGCGATCGAGGGGGGCTCCTGCGCATGGGGCGGCGCTCCGCGTCACGCCCTCGCGGCCGCCAGCTTGAGGAGGTTGTGTCCCGTGCACGCCAGGCTGAAGGCCGGCGACCTTCGCCAAGGCCGTCATCATCACGGGGTGATAGGGCGGATCGCCACGCTCCTCCCCGTAGCACGCGAGGAGGCCGAGAGCTCGAGGTCGTGCCGGACGGTGTCCCGGACGAAGTGCGCCAAGTGGCCCCCAGGCACCAGACCCAGCACGGTCGCCGGGAGCATCCAGACCTGTTCCACCTCACTCGCCGCCGAACCCCCGAAAAAAAACCCGGCCACGAGGGCCGGGTGTTCAGCACCGGAAACGCAATGGTTGGGCTCTCAGTCAAGGAATTAAGGGTACAAACGAAATCACTCTGTTTACTTGTCTTTTGGACTTCTGGTGCGGAACGAGGGACGTAAAGCAAGCGAAGGTCCAATGCGGGGGGGCGCGGGGGGGCGTCTCCTAACCATCGCGCCAGCAGGCACTTAGCACCACCCGGCGGGTATCCGCACGGTCACCGTGCGGCGCTGCGGAGCGCTGCCGCACGCGCGGACGCCCCTTCCGTGCGCCGCCGCACACGCCGCGGGGTCACGAGGCGATCTGCCCTGTGCCACGAGGGGGTCCAAATCTCGAAGGGTCTTCGGGTTTCTTGAGCGAACGCGCTCGGAGGCGCACGAGGATGTCGCCGCGCGCGCCTTTCAGCGTGCGATGGCACGGGAACTGCGCGGTGCGGTCAACCACAGCCTTCGTCTTGAGCCTGGAAGAAGGAACCCAGGAAGCTAGGAACCGAGGAAGCGGCGGATTCGACCATCCGAGTCCCGGAGTGCCCCCCTCTGCTCTCATGGGTTCCTCCCTTCATGGGTTCCTTATCAAATCCGCTACCCTCGATCCGGATCGGCCGAAGGCCGTCGCGAGGGCGCGCAGCGCCCGAGGCTTGTACTACCGACCCTCGGACTTCGCGCTCCCTGCGCAAGTTCTGGTGCTGCCCCGTGCGGCGCCCCGAACCGAGCCACCGTCGCCGCATCGCAGCCATCCTCTGCGGCGGGGCAGGGACGCACGCAGCCCTCCGCCCCGCGCGCGTCACCCGGATCTGGCAGCTCCTCGCTGGGCGCAGCGCGGCCTTCAGCCGTCCCTGACGTGGTTGGGGCGTCAAGCCGCGCCGCGACGCTCAGTTCGTAGGCGATGCTGCCCCCGTGGGCGCGGAAGGCGGCGATCTGCCGGTCGATGGCCAGGGCGACCGGGGAGATCGCCTCCCCTTCGCGGAGCAGGCGCCGATAGGCGCGCAGCGCGCGCTCCTGCGGCGCGTAGAAGCGCTCCCACTCGAGCGGCGAGGCCACGCGCCGCCAGAGCACCTCGCCCGGCGCGGGCTCGGTGGTGACGGGAAACGCCGCGAGCACCTCCGGCGGGGCGTCGACCGGGGAGCGGAAGCAGCCGAGCAGCAGGCGGCCGCCCGGATGCAACAACGCCTTCAGCGCGGGCACCTCCGCCGCGCCCCATCCCCGCAGCGAGACGAGCAGGTCGACCGGCCCGTGCAGCGGGTCGGGGTGCTGGGCGTCGTCGTGCAGGAACCTCGCGCGACGGCCCGCCGGACTCCGCGCGGCGTGCGCGCGCGCGCTCTCGATCATCGTCGCGCACGCGTCGATGCCGCGGACGTAGGCGTGGGCGGTCTCCGCGAGGAAGATGGCGACCGCGCCGTTGCCGCACGCCAGTTCGAGCAGCGTGTCTCCCTCGCGCAATCCCGAGGCGGCCGCCGCTTCGAGCAGCGACGCCTCGGAGACCGGCGCATGAAAGCGGTTGCCCGAAAGCGCCTCGGGCCAGCCGAACCGCGCGAAGGCCATGCGGCTAGCCTATCGCATCCCGCGGGCGTTGGACGCGGCACCTAGAATCCCCCGCACCCCCTTGTTTCGCCGCTGGCAACCCATCCTCCGCTATGCCCGGTCCTATCGCCGCACGATCGCCGGGGGCGCCGTCGCGCTGATCCTGGGCAACCTCGCCCTGACCGTCGCCCCCTACCTGATGCGCGAGGGCGTCTCCGCGATCGAGGAGCCCCTGGCCGCGGGCACCCCGATCCGCGTGGCCACCGTCGCCCTCTGGGCGCTCCTCGCCCTCCTCTTCGCCGCCCTGGGCGGACTCGGCGCCTTCCTGAAGCGCTACCTGCTGATGCGGGTCTCGCGGCGGATGGAGACCGACCTCCGCCGCGACCTCTTCCGCCACATCCAGCGGCTGCCGCTCTCCTACTTCGACCGCACGCGCACCGGGGACCTGATGTCGCGCGCGACCGCCGACATCGAGGCGGCGCGCATGGCGGTCGGACCGGCCAGCATGTACCTCGGGGACTCGCTGACGCGCTTCGCCTTCACGCTGCCGGTCATGATCGCCGTGAACCCCCTGCTCACGGCCTACGCCCTCCTGCCGCTCGCCGGCATCTGCGCCGGGCTCGTCTACTTCGCGCCGCGCATCCACCGGCGGAGCCGCGTCGTGCAGGACCTGCTCGCGGCGATCTCGGCGCGCGCGCAGGAGTCCTTTGCCGGGAGCCGCGTCGTCAAGACCTTCGCGATGGAGGAGCGCGAGCAGCGGACGATGGACGACCTCGGCTCGCGGTACGTCCGCGCGAACCTCGACCTCGCGCGGGTGCGCGGACTCACGGTCGCGTGGATCGCCGCGATGGGCAGCGCGGGCTGGGCGCTGCTGATCCACGTGGGCGGACGGCAGTACATGGCCGGGACGTTCGACATCGGCGGGCTGCTGCTCTTCAGCACCTACCTGAGCATGCTGACGTGGCCGATGATGGCCATCGGCTGGGTGCTCTCGCTGGTGCAGCGCGGCGCCGCCGGGGTGGACCGGCTCGCCGAGGTCTTCGCCGCGGCGCCCGAGGCGGATGCCGGCGGCGCGGCACCCGCGATCGGTGGCGCGCTGTCGATCCGCGGCCTGCGGTTCGGCTACGGCGACCGGGAGGTGCTGTCGGGTATCGACGTCGAGATCCCCGCGGGCGCGACGGTCGGCATCGTCGGCCCGACCGGCAGCGGCAAGTCCACCCTCGTCTCGCTGCTCGCGCGCCTCTACGACCCGCCGCGGGGCAGCGTCCTGCTCGACGGGCGGGACGTCCTCGACCTCCCGCTGGGCGCGCTGCGGGCCGCGATCGCGTTCGTGCCGCAGGAGGCGTTCCTCTTCTCGGCGACGATCCGCGAGAACATCGGGTTCGGCCGCGACGGGGCGGAGGAGCAGGCGCTCGTGCAGGCGGTCGCGGACGCGAGCCTCGCTGCCGATCTCGCGGAGTTCCCCGACGGCCTCGACACGATCGTCGGGGAGCGCGGCATCACGCTCTCCGGCGGACAGAAGCAGCGCGCCGCGCTCGCCCGCGCGCTGGTCGCCGACGCCCCCGTCCTCGTGCTCGACGATGCGCTCTCCGCGGTGGACGCCGAGACGGAGACCCGCATCCTCGAGAGCCTCCGCCGCGTGCGGCGCGGCCGGACGGTGCTGATCGTCGCGCATCGCGTCTCCGCGGTGCGCGACAGCGACCTGATCCTGCACCTCGACGGCGGCCGGGTGACCGAGCGCGGCACCCACGCGGCGCTGGTCGCCCGCGGGGGCGCCTACGCGCGCATGGCGCGCCTGCAGGAGATCGAGGCGGAGATCGAGGCGATGGCGCCGGAGGCGCGGCGCCCGTGAGCGCGCCCGCCGGGGAGGCCGACCGCCAGAAGGCGGACTGGCGCACCGTCGCGAGGCTCTTCCGCTTCGTGCTGCCCCACCGCTGGATCGTCGCCGCGAGCATCGGGATCTTCGTCGCCGCCTCGCTTCTCGCGCTCGCCCGGCCGTGGGCGATCACGCGCGCGATCGACGCGGGCATCGTCCCGCGCGATCCCCGGGGGCTCGCCTTCTGGCTGACCGTCTTCGGGCTGCTGTCGCTCTTCGACGCGCTGATCGAGTACCTGCGCACCCGGATCACGATCCTGACGGGCCAGAAGGTCATCTTCGACGTCCGCAGCCGCCTCTTCGGGCACATCCACAGGCTGCCACTGCGCTTCTTCGACCGCACGCCGGTCGGGGCGCTCGTCACGCGGGTGTCGAGCGACGTCGAGGCCCTCGCGGAGATGTTCTCGAGCGGCGTCGCCGCCGTCTGCCACGACCTGCTGAGCCTCGCGGTCGTCGCGGCCTGGCTCTTCGTCATCGACGCGAAGCTCGCGCTCGTCTCCCTCGCGCTGCTGCCGGTGCTGCTCCTCTTCTCGCTCTGGTTCGGCAGGCGCATGCGTCTCGCCTTCCGCTCCATCCGCGCCTCCGTCTCCCGGCTCAACGGCTTCCAGCAGGAGGCCTTCACGGGCGTGCGCGTCACGCGCCTCTTCCGCCGCGAGGAGGCGATGCTCGGGCGGTTCGACGGGCGCAACGTCGCGCTGCGCGACGGCAACTTCGACGCGGTCTTCAACTTCGCGCTCTTCGGCCCCGTCGTGGAGACCGCCTCCGAACTCGCCCGCGCGGGCCTGCTCGTGCTCGGCAGCAGCCGCATCGCCGGCGCGGGCCTCACGTGGGGCGAATTCACCTTCTTCTGGGTCGCGCTGGGCCTCTTCTTCAAGCCGCTGCGCGAGCTCTCCGACCGCTTCAACGTGCTGCAGGCGGCGCTCGCCGCCGCGGAGCGCATCTTCGCGGTGCTCGACGAACCCCCCGAGCCCCCCGACCCTCCGCGCGCGGCGGCACCCGCGCGCCTCCGGGGGAGCGTCCGCTTCGACCAGGTGCACTTCGCCTACAAGGAGGGCGAACCGGTGCTGCGCGGCCTCTCGTTCTCGGTGGAGCCGGGCCAGACGGTGGCGATCGTGGGCCCGACCGGCGCCGGCAAGACCTCGATCATCTCGCTGCTGAGCCGGCTCTGGGAACCGCAGTCGGGGCGCATCCTCGTGGATGACGTGCCGCTCGACCGGTACGCGCGGCGAGGGCTGCGCTCGCGCATCGCCGTCGTCCTGCAGGACGTCTTCCTCTTCACCGGCACCGTCGGCGAGAACATCCGCCTCGGCAACGCCGCGCTGGGCGACGCGGAGGTGCGCGCCGCGGCGCGCGCCGTGCACGCGTCGTCCTTCATCGAGACGCTCGAGGGGGGCTACGACGCGGAGATCCGCGAGCGCGGCGGGAACCTGAGCGTGGGCCAGAAGCAGCTTCTCGCGTTCGCCCGCGCGCTCGCCGCCGACCCCGACATCCTCGTGCTCGACGAGGCGACGAGCAGTATCGACGCGCAGACCGAGCGGCTCATCCAGCAGGCGGAAGGGACGCTGCTCCGGGGCCGGACCGCGATCGTGATCGCGCACCGCCTCAGCACGGTGCGCCGGGCGGACCGGATCCTCTGCCTGCATCGCGGCCGCCTCGTCGAGGAGGGCACCCACGACGAGCTCCTCGCCCGCGGCGGGCTCTACGCGCGGCTGCACCGCCTCTCCTACGGGGGATCAAGCGACCCCGGCAACCCTCCGATCATGGAGGCGTGAGCGCCGAGCTCCCGCTCCCCCCGGATCCCGCCGAAGGCGAGGAGGAACGCGCGCGCCTCCTCGAGGCGATCCGCCGCCGACTGCTCGCGGGCGAGTTCGACAGCGAGGCCGCCCGCGCCGAGACCGCCTACGCGCTGCTCGACGGCGACCGCCCGCGCCTCACGAGGCGTTGAGCATCGACTGCAGGCGGGCGAGCGCCCGCGAGTGGATCTGCGAGACGCGCGACTCGGTGACGCCGAGCAGCGCGCCGATCTCGCGCAGCAGCAGCCCCTCGCGGTAGTAGAGCGTGATCACCTTGCGCTCGGCCTCGGGCAGCAGGCCGATGCCGGCCGCGACGACCTCGACCATCTCCGCGCGCGCGGCCGCCTCGCCCGGCTCCTGCGTCTTCGGGCAGGCGAGCAGGTCGCGCACCGCGAGCCCGTCGTGCGAACGGCTCGTGTCGTCGAGGCTCTGCGTCATCACCATGCGCGCGGCCTGCATCAGGTCCACGACCGCGGCCTCGGGCTGCCGCAGCGCGCGCGCGATCTCGCACGCCGTGGGCGCCCGGCCGAGTTCCTGCGCGAGCCGCGTGCCCGTCGCCTCGACGGCGCGGATCTTCTCGCGCGTGCTGCGCGGGATGATGTCGAGGCGGCGCAGCTCGTCGAGGATCGCGCCGCGGATCAGCGCGAAGGCGTAGGTCTTGAACGCGACCCCCCGCCCCGCGTCGAACCCGCGCGAGGCGTTCACGAGCCCGACGGAGCCGACCTGGAAGAGTTCGTCGCTGTCCACGTGGGCGGGCAGGCGCGCGGCGATGCGCGTGACCACATGGCGCACGAGGGGGAGGTAGTCGATCACGAGCTTCTCGCGGTCGAGCCGCGCCCGCGCCTGTCGATTCCGGGGGGTCCGGGGGGTGCGCGTCTTCGTCGATCGGGCCGCGCGCCGTGTCGTGATCGCCATGCTGATTCCCGCCTGTTGCGCCCGGGCTATCGACGCGCCGGAGGGAGGGGCTGAAGAGCGGGTTTCAGGTCGCGTCCAGGATCGGGACGCATGTCGCGCGGGGCGGACGCTTCGTCTCGTTCGGGGTCACTCCCCCGCGACTTTCGCTGCCCCGACCGCGTGCGCCGCCCCCGCCTGCCCGAAGAAGAGCGACCGCATGTCCTTGGACCTCTTCGCGTATTCGAGGAAGTCCTCGACGGGGATCTCGCGGAAGACGCCCTCGGTGGCCGTGTCCAGGATGCGGATCACGGCCCTGCCGGTGGAGCTGTCCACCTGGAAGATGTAGCGGGGCCGGGGCCGGGCGCGCTGGCCGCCCCCCGCCGCCCCCCCGCTTCCCGTGCCGTCGTGTTCCATGGGGCCCGGGGCATCTTCGGCGGTTCCCCTGCCGGCTTGAGAACCCGGGATACAATCGCCGGCATGCGGAACTACGCGCTTCCCGTGCTGCTCCTCGGCGCCCTTGGCGCGGTTCTCGTCGTGGTGTTGCGCATGGGGGACGACCCCGTGAAGCCGAAGGTGCCCGACGCCCCGTCGCAGGCGCCCCAGGAGCCCGAGGCGCCGCCCCCGAAGGGACCGCTCGTGAAGCGGGAGCCCACGCGGACCTCGCTCGACGAGAACAAGTGGATGAGCGAGCTCGAGCGGGCGATGGGACGCAAGGACCTGAGCAACGCGCGCTACTTCCAGGCCAAGATCTGCGAGGAGATCGACCAGATCGCCGCGGACGAGAAGCTCGCGAAGAACCTCGTCGAGGACATCCGGGAGTTCGGCCTCTCGAGCGACGACCCGGCGAGGCGCGACATCATGCTGCAGATCCTGCGCGTCTTCGCGCACCCGGAGGCGACGCAGCTCATCGAGCAGGAGTACTACAAGGCGCGCACGCCCGAGGAGAGCATGCTGCTCCTCGAGGCGATGGCGCACGACTACCACGATCCGAAGCGGGCGTCGGTGTGGGCGATCGAGAAGGCGCTCACGAGCGACAACGAAGAGCACCGGATGTTCGCGTTCCAGGTGATGAACGAGTTCAGCAACGACCCGCAGATCGCCACCGAGACGGGGATCGCGATCTACGAGGGCTCGACCTCGCGCAAGGAGCAGGTGCGCATCGTCGAGAAGCTCTCGGTGAAGGGGCGCTACGTGCCCGCCGCCGCCGAGTGGATGCGGAAGCGGCTGCGCGATCCGCGCCCGGACGAGATCCTCTACATCACGGGCGGCATCGCGGCGTGGGGCACGGAGAAGGACGCGGCCTTCCTCGAGACGCTGGCCGAGGAGTTCCCGGCGATCGGCGACCAGCTCCGCGAGCAGGCCGAGCAGATCCGCATCGCGAGAAAGCTCGAGGCCAACCCGCACGAGACCCTGCCGCCGACCCCCCCGCGCAAGGGCACGCCCAAGCCCGCCGAGCCGGAGACTCCGCCGGGGGGCTAGGCCACGCGGATGTCATAGGGCCACTCCGCCCGCATGCGGGCGCCGCCGGTCGCGAGCAGCGCGAGCGCGCTGCCGGGGCGGAACGCGGCGACGGGCAGGACCGGGCGCCCTTGGCGCCTCCTGCCGAAGTAGCGCGCCTCGTCGTCGAAGAGCGCGAGCGGGGGATGGCCCGCGCGCGTGAGGATGCGCGCCAGGCGGCGGCCCTTCATGCCGGCGCCGAGCACGACGTAGGGGCGCCCCCCGGCGAGCGGGCCCCGCAGCAGGCTCTCCGCCTTGGCCCGGAGGAAGGCCTCCAGCGAGTAGCGGGGATGCGTGCGCGTGACGCGTCGCCCGTGGTCGCGCCAGTAGTGGAGGATCCGGGGGACCTTCTCGAAGCGCACGCCTGCCTCGAACGCCCTCAGCCAGAAGGCGTAGTCCTCCGGCAAGCCGTCGTCGCGGTAGCCCCCGGCCCGCTCGAACACCTCGCGGCGCATCATCGCCGCCGGGTTGGGGATCGGCGACTCGACATAGAAGTCCGCCGCGATCTGCTCGTGGGTGACGACGGAGTTGAGCCACCCCTCGTAGCGCCTGTTGCCCGGGAGCACCTCGAAGGGCGGGAAGTGTCTTACCAAGCTCGCGACGACACCCAAGTCGGGCCGCGCGTCCAGCAGCGCCGCCTGCATCTCCAGCCTCCGCGGATGCATCGCGTCGTCCGCATCGAACCGTGCCAGGTAACGTTGCTGCGAACCGCGGGCGAGCAGGTTGGCGGCTTCGATCAGCCCGACCCTGCCCGGGGAGAGGAGCCTGAACCGGGGATCGGCGCGGACGGCGGCGGCAAGGACCTCGGGGGAGCCGTCGGTGCATCCGTCATCCAGCAGGAGCACCTCGAAGTCCTTCAATGTCTGGTTCCGGACCGAGGCGAGGGCCGGGGCGAGGTAGGGCCCGGGGTTGTGGACGGGGATCATGACGGTGACCTTCGCCCGGGACATGCGTCCATCCTAGGGGACAGGTGGGTGAATGGGGTCTGACCCCAATCACCCGCTCGCGAGGCACGGCGCGTGCGAGGGTCTGGTCGTGAGACCGGTGGGACCCGCCCTCGTGAGCCTGCTCCTCCTGCTGACGGCCTGCGAGACAACGAGCAGCTTTTCCCGCCTCGATGCCTCGCTGCGACGCCCGGCCACTCCCGAACTCGTCTTCTACGACGCGCCGGTGCGGCTCGAGGGTGGCGTCTCCCTCCCCTACGCGGCCGAGGGCCCGGCCGCGGAGGCCCCCCCCGAGCCGCCCGCCCGCTCGCGGCGGGGTTACCTGGCACCGCGCGACCAACCGGTCTCGCTGCCCGATCACGCCATCGGCCTGCCGGCTCACGCAGTCACCCCTCCCGGCCATTCCGTGACCCTTCCCGGCCACTCCGTGACCCTTCCCGGCCGCGCGGTGGCGCGGCCCGGCCACCCGATGGGGCTCCCGGGCCACCCGCTCGGCGTCCCTTCGCACGCCGTCACGCCCCCCGCGCCCCCCGTCGATCTGCCCGCTCCGCCGGTCACGCGCACCTATTCGGCGTTCGAGAGACCCAGCCACCCGGTTTCGCGGCCCTCAGCCCCCATCGAACGCGCGGCCCCGGCGCGCTGAGCCGCGCTAATCGAGCGACTCGAGCCACGCGGCCTCGAGGTCCTCGAGGGCGAGGCCCAGGGTGGCGGCGAGCGCGGCGGGCGCCGACTCGTGGAGTGGCGTCTCGAGCGCGAGGACGCGCATCCAGAACGCGGGGAGCCTCTCGCCGTGGGCCGTGCGCACGAACTCGAGGATCGACATGCTCTGCCACGTGCCGGGGTTGCCGCCTTTCGAGAAGAACCTGCTCCACGGGGCGGGCGGCGGTCGCTTGTCGCCTGCGAGGAAGCCGAGGCCGCCGGCCGCGGCCACATCGTCGTCGCCGCGCAGGCGGCGTTCGACGGCGGCGGCCAGCCCCTCTTGCAGCCAGGTCGGATTGTTCGTGATGCCGAGCAGGTCGTGCGTTGCGACTTTCGCCGCCATCGCGGCGACGGCGGGGGCCGGCAACCCCGCGACGCAGAGTGCGCGCCCGAGCACCTGGCAGCGGTCGGCCCCCGGATCGAGGCCGATGCCGATCCCGAAACGCGATTCGATCCGCCGTACGCACGCGTGCAGATCCTCCCGGCGCTGAAAAAGCAAGAGCGGCGCCCGTGCCTGCAACGCGCCGGGCAGGCGGTAGCCCTCGCGCAGGAACGCGAGGCCCTCTTCGCAGCGCTGCAGCAGCAGGAAGGCATCGGCGACCTCGAGGTGCGCCTCGGACAGCAGCAGGAAGTGCTCGCTTTCGAACGAGCGCGCAGCCCCGCCGGGGAAGGCCAACTCGATCTGATCCTGCGCCGAGGCCCGGCAGCTCTCGACGCCGCGCGTGCCGGGGGTGAGCCGCAACTCGAGCAGCGTCACCTCCCCGGCGGTCGCGTCCCACTGGAGCATCCACTGGTCGATCCGGGAGAAGTCGCAGATCTGGTCCTTGTTGTCGTCGCGGAACTCCTTCAGGGGCAGCACGATGTCGTGCCAGCCGCCCGGCTCCAAGGTGAAACGCCGCAACAGGTTCGCGGGCCCCTGGCCGCGGATCGCCCGCACCCGCATCTCGACGGGTGCTCCCGCCTCGGCGCGCACGCGGAGGCCGAGCGCGTCGAAGGAGCGCCAATCGCGGACCGGCGGGGCGCGCCGGATGTGACCGACCTTGCCGTCCCCCACGATCTTGAGCGCGCGCCGCCCGCGGTCGTCGGTCGTCTCGACCAGCGTGAGCCCGCGGATGCTCCACCCGTCGGCTGGCTCCTCGCGCTCGAAGTCGACGAGCTTCACGGGCTGCGGCTCCTCCGCGAGCAGCGCCGGCCTGAGCGCAAGGAGCAGCACGAGCGTGCGGGTGGGCATCATGGGACCCATTCTACGCCGGGGCCGTGGAGGGTCAGCGGCACGCGGGTCCGCCCGGCTCGTGCGCGCCTCCGACGCGGGCTTCACAGGCCGCCCGCGCGACGCGACTTCGGCTATCCTGCCCCCATGCGCCCGCTCGCCGCCCTGCTCCTTGCCGCCGTGCTCGCGCGGGGCGGGGAGGTCGTGGAACTGGTGGTGCTGCACACCAACGACCTGCACGGGCAGCTCGAGCCGCTGCCGCCGTCGCCGGTGAGCCCGGTGCTTCGAGGGAAGCCCGTCGGAGGCTACGCGCACATCGCGACGATGGTGCGCAGGGTGCGGCGCGAGTGCGAGGAGCGCAAGGCGACCTTTCTCCTGACCGATGGCGGCGACCTCTACCAGGGCACGCCGATCGGCAACGAGAGCAAGGGCGAGTCGGTGATCGAGGCGATGAACACCCTCCCCTACGACGCCGTCGCCGTCGGCAACCACGAGTTCGACTTCGGGCTCGCCAACGTGCAGCGCCTCGTCGAGCGCGCCCGGTTCCCCTTCCTCGCGGCCAACATGGCCGCGAAGCGCGGCGCGCTCGCGAAGGTGCGCCCCTACGTGCTGCTCTCGCCCCCCCGCGCCCCCTGCAGGATCGCCCTGATCGGGCTCATCACGACGACGACGCCCGACATCACCACCCGCGGCCTCGGCGATCTCGTCGCCTTCTCCGATCCGCTGCCCGTCGTCCGCGCGCTGCTGCAGGAGGTCGAGGCCGACCTCGTCTTCCTCGTGACGCACCTAGGGCGCGACGAGGATCGCGCGCTCGCCGCCGCGCTGCCGGGCATCGACCTGATCCTCGGCGGCCACTCGCACACGCCGATCTGCGAGAAGGTGAACGGCACGCTGATCGTGCAGACGCACTCGCGCGGCATGAGCCTCGGCCGGGCCGACCTGCGCGTCGATCGCGACGGGTGGAAGGTCCTGGGCGCCGAGGGGCAACTCCTGCCGGTGGACCCGACGGCGACGACGCCCGACCCGCAGGTGGCCGACGTGATCGCCCGCTACGGCAAGGAGTTGAACGAGCGCCTCGGCAGGGTCGTCGGCACGCTCGCGGCGCCGCTGCGTCGCGCGGGCGGGCTCGGGTCGTCGAGCGCCGGCAACTGGATGGCGGATGTGATCCGGGCCGCAGGCAAGGGCGAGATCGGCATCACGAACAAGGGCGGCATCCGCTGCGACCTCGAGCCCGGGGCGATCACCGCCGGCGACATCTACCGGCTGATGCCGTTCGAGAACGACATCGTCAGCATGGACCTGACCGGCGGCCAGATCCGCGCGCTGCTCGCGCGCCACCTCGAGAACGGCGGCTATCCGGCGCTCGAGTGGAGCGGGCTCCACGTCGAGTACACCGGGACCCGCCTCGGCAGCGTGGAGGCGTGCGGAGAACCCCTCGACGACGCGCGCAGCTATCGTGTCGCGACCAACAGCTTCCTTGCGGCGGGCGGGGACGGCTTCCGCGACTTCCGGGACGGCAAGGCGGTGTCGCGGACCGGTCTGCTCGTGCGCGACGCGCTGGCTGACGCGCTCGCCGCGTCGACGCCTCTGACCCCCCCCACGGAGGAGCGGCTGACGGAACGGGCGGCGGTCCGGTAGGCAGGGCCCGGCTCGACGGAGCCTTGTTTCGCCCTCGGGAGACCCGTCGCTCGGGACCGGCGGAGGGCCTCCCTGCCCTGGGGCCTCTCCAACGATCAATCGGAAGAAGGCTCCGACGCCTCCTCCGCGCGCGCGAGCAGGGCGTCCACCGAGGCCCAAAGCCGGCGCCACTCCTCCGGCACGCCGGCGCCGTCGCGCACGCCGGCCAGGTCGGGGTCGCTCTTCCACTGGCGCAGCGCGCGTGCGGCGTCGGGCGCCGCGGCCGGGGGCTGGCGGTCCCACGCCTCCAACGCCGCCCGCAGCCACGCGAGCGCCTGCGCGCGCCACTCCGTGCCCGCGAGCACCGCGGCCCGGGCCGCGGAGTAGTGGTGGCCGGCGCGCGGGTCGGCGGCGAGACGCGGATCCGCGGCGAGCGCCTCCCGCCAGCAGCGCACCGCCGCGGCGTGGTTCTCCGTCAGCGAGGCCACGCCGGCAAGGGTGCGCCACTCGCCGGCGCTCCCGGGCCGGTGCTCGCCCCGCAGCATCGCATCGAGCCGCGCGCGTGCCGCGGCGAAGGCCTGCTCCGCCTCGGCGAGCCACGTCCGGAACTCGTGATCCGGCGGGACGAGGGCCGCGGCCCTGCGGCATGCCTCGAGGGCGCCGGCGACGTCGCCGCCGGCACTGAGGGTATCGGCGAGGTTGGCGTGCGCGGGAGCCAGGTCGGGCTTCACGCGGATCGCCTCGCGGTACGACGCGATCGCGCCGTCGGCGTCCCCGCACCGCCGGAGCGCGTTGCCGAGGTGCGTGTGGGCTTCTCCGAAGTTCGGGTCGAGGCGGACCGCCTCGCGGAACGACAGGATCGCGCCGGGGGCATCGCCCCTCTCGAGGAGCGCGTTCCCGACTTCGTAATGCATGGGGGCCTCGGGGGCCAGGCGCAGGGCCTCGCGGAACGCCGCGGCGCTTCCGTCGGGGTCGCCCTTGGCGCGGAGCGTACGGCCGAGGTTGAGGTGGGCCAGAGCCAGCCTCGGGTCGGCGCGGATCGCCTCGCGGTAGCACGCGAGCGCGCCGTCGTAGTCGCCCCTGTGCGCCAGCGCATTGCCGAGGTTGGTATGGGCCGTGGCGAGGTTCGGGTCGAGGCGGATCGCCTCCCTGTACGACGCGATCGCGCCGGCGAGGTCGCCCCTCTGCGCCAGCACGTTGCCGAGGTTGTAGGGGACGTTGGCGTCGGCGGATCCGAGTCTCATCGCCTCGCGGTAGGCGGCGACGACCCCGTCGACATCTCCCCTTTGCCACAGCGTGAGGGCGAGATTCGCGTAGGGGCGGGCGTCGGTCGGGTCGCAGCGGCTGGCCTCCCGGTAGCATGCGATCGCTCCGTCGTGGTCGCCCCTGCGGGAGAGCGTGACGCCGAGGTTGAGGTGCGCGGTGGCCCACGCCGGATCGAGGCGGACGGCCTCGCGGAAGGCCGCGAGGGCTCCGTCGAGGTCGCCCGCCTGCGCAAGCAGCCTTCCGACGCTGTTGTGGCCCGCAGAGTGCTGCGGGGCGACACGGATCGCCTCCCGGTAGGCGGCCATGGCGCCGTCGGGGTCGCCCTTGCGCTCGAGGGCGTCTCCGAGGTTGCCGTAGGTTCGGGGGGCTCGGGGGTCGAGGCGGAGGGACTCGCGGAACGCGGCGATCGCACCGTCGAGGTCGCCCGCGTCCCGGAGGCCGACGCCCAGGTTGTGGGTCGCCTGGCTGTTGCCGGGGTCGAGGCGGACCGCCGCGCGCCAGAGGTCGATGGCCGCGCCGAGGTCGCGTTTGCTCCAGAACGCGAGGGCGAGGCTGTCGTGGGCGCCGGCGGAGGTGGGCCGCAGCGCGACGGCGGCCGTGATGTGTTCGAGAGCCGTCTGCGGGCGGGTGAAGCGCCCTTCGCGCGCGTCGAATGCACCCGCGAAGTGGCCGCAGTGAAGCCGGATCCAGAAGTCGTCGGGGTGGCGTTCGACGGCGCGCAGCAGCAACTCCACCGCCGCCTCCCGCTCGCCGCCCTCCCCCAGGACCGAACCCAGCAGGTCCAGCGATCGCGCACTCTGCGTCGCCGTGGCCGAACTCGCAGCGAGGGCGCGGAGGGCCGCCCTGTCGCCGGCCGCGCCGGACTCGCGCAGCGCGTTGCGCCAGTCGTCGGGGTCGAGGGTGCGGGCCAGGGCGTCCAAGGGGCGCCAGTCGCGGTCGGCGAGCTTGGTGCGCCGCAGCCACGCCCACTGGTCGAAGTGGGCCGCAAGCTCCACCCTTCGCGCGAAGTCGGCGAGTGCCGCGAACTCGGGCAGGGCCGCGGCGTAGTCGTCGTCCGTGCGCCGCGCATCCATGCGGTCGCCTCGCCGCAGAGCGATCTCATCGAGTCTTGCGAGCAGGTCCGCCTCATGTCGCGTCTTCTCCGCCGCGCGGACGGCGGCCGTCGCGGCGGCCTCGATCCCCGCGTGGAGCGCCTCCGCCTCCCTGCGCCGCGCCGGGTCGCTGCCGCCGAGGCCGAGCGACCGCTCGGCGGCGGACCGTGCGCCGGGCCACTCGCCCGACGCATGAAGACGCGTCGCCTCGCGCACCGCCGCCTCGAAGCCGGCGGTCCGCTCCCGCTCGCGCGCCGCATCGACGCTGCTCTTCGCGATCAGCCCCCCGCCCCCCCCCAACACCACAAGCAGCACGGCGCAGGCGATCTGCATCGTCTGCTTCCGCGCCCGGCGCTGCTCGTCCACGTTCGCCTGCTCCTGCGCCGCGCGCACCCGCGCCTCGTGGGCGCGCCGCTCCGCGCCCGAGAGGTGCGCGCCCAATGCGTCGGCCACCTCGCGCGCGCTGCGCGGGCGGTCTTTCGGCAGCGGGCTCAGGCACGCCTTCGCGAGCGCCACGAGTTCCGTGTCGCCGCCGCAGTTGTCGAGGCGCGCGAAGGCGTCGCCCAGACGCGCCTGCGCGGCCGCCACGAGCACGTCGTCGAGATAGGGCGGCTTCCCGGTCAGGATCTCGCACAGGATCGCCCCTAGCGAGAAGACGTCGGCCCGCTCCGTGAGGTCGTCGACGTGCCCCAGCGCCTGCTCCGGCGGCATGTAGGCAGGCGTGCCCATCACCGAACCCGCGATCGACGCCGAGCCCTCCGCCGCCGACCGCACCGTGGCCACGATGGTCACTTCGCGGCGCGCCCGCCGCTCGTCGTCGATGCCTCCCCTCTTCAGCACCTTCGCGAACCCCCAGTCCACGACCTGCACCTCGCCGAAGGCACCCACCATGACGTTGGCGGGCTTCAGATCGCGGTGGATCACGCCGCGCGAGTGCGCGTACGCGACGGTGTGGCAGGCCTGCGCGTAGTGCGCGAGCAGCGCGTGGCGACCGTCGGAGGGCGACGTGCGCGCCTTGAGCAGCTCCGCCAGCGTGCGCCCCTTCACGAGCTTCATCGAGAAGAAGGGGCGCTTGCCCTCCTGCACGCCCAGCTCGTAGACCGGCACGATCCCAGGGTGCTGGAGCTGGCCCCCGATCTGCGCCTCCTCGACGAACCGCTGCACGAGTTCCGGCGAGGCCAGATGCTCCTCGCGCAGCATCTTCATCGCCACGTCGCGCCCGAGGTCGGTGTCGCGCCCCTTGTAGACGACGCCGACTCCGCCCCGCGCGATCTCGCCGACGATCTCGTAGCGCCGCTCGCCCGGCGCGGACGCCTCGCTCCCCGGCAGCCGCACGCGCGGCATCTCGCGGCCCTGCCCTTCGAGCGAGCGGAGGATGCTCTTGTCTGCGCTCACTTCGATGACCCCTCCGCCCGCGCGAGCAGGGCGTCCACACCGCTCCAGAACAGGCGCCACTCCTCGGGCAACGCGTTGCCGTCGCGCACGCCCGCGAGGTCGGGCTGGGCCTTCCAATGGCGCAGCGCCCGGGCGACGTCCGCCGCAGCGGGCACCTGCTCCCATGCGCCGAGATCCGCCCGCAGCCACGCGAGCGCCTGCGCTTGCCACTCCCCGCCCGCGAGCGCCGCGGCGCGCGCGGCCCTGTACCGGAGCCCGGCGCCCAGGTCGGCCTCTGCGCGTGGATCCGCAGCGAAGGCCTCCCTGAAGAACTTCGCCGACGAGACGTAGTCCCTCGCCCGGTAGCAGAGGTCCGCGAACAGCAGCCACTCTTCCGCTCCCGCGGGCCGGTCTTCGCCCCTCAGCACCGCCGGAAGCCGGGGGCGGACGGCCGCAAGGCGCTCCACCCGGCGCAGCAGGTCCGCGTAGTTCCCGAGTCGGGGATCGAGTGCCACCGCCCTGCGGAGCGGTTCGACCGCGTCGGCAAGGTCGCCCTTCTTGTTGAAGGCGACGCCGAGGTTCGCGTGGCCCTGTGCGATGCCCGGGTCGAGTCGGATCGCCTCGCGGAAGACGGTGATCGCCTCGTCGTACCGGCCGAGCCGGTCGCACAGCAGCACGCCCATGTTGACATGGCCCCAGTAGGAACTCGGGTCGTGCCGGACCGCCTCGCGGTATGCCGCGACGGCGCCCTCGAAGTCGCCCTTGTCCGCGAGCGCGAGGCCGACGTTGTGGTGGGCCACGGCGTCGTTCGGATCGAGCCGCGTGGCCTCCCGATACTCGGCGAGGGCACCGTCGAGATCGCCCTTCCGATCGAGCACGCAGCCGAGGCTGTTGTGGAGCCTCGCGAACCTCGGGTCGATCCGGATCCCCTCGCGGAGGGCGGCGAGGGCGCCGTCGAGTTCGCCCTTGTCCAAGAGCGCATTGCCAAGGTTGTCGTAGCCCCAGACGCAGTTCGGGTCCAGCCGGATGGCCTCCTGGCAGGCGCCGACGGAGGCGTCGAGGTCGCCCTTCCCGCGCAGCGCGTAGCCGAGGTTGCTGTAGTAGATCGCCACTCCCGGCTCGAGTTCCGCCGCTCTCCTCAAGGCGCGGATCCCCCCCTCGTGGTCCTTCAGACCGTCGTTCCGGACGACGCCGAGACTGTTCCACGCGGCAGCGCTCTCCGGCCGGAGCGCGACGGCTGCTTGGACGTGGGGCATCGCCTCGGACGGCCGGCGTAGCCCCCACCAGAGCACCATGCCGAGCTTGTGGTGGAGGAAGTAGTCCGCGGGATGATCGAGCAGGCATCGGCGGAGGAGGGTGGCCGCGCCTTCGCCGTCCCCTGCCTTGAGCAGGGAGTCCCCGAGCCACCAGAGCGTGGCCGGATCTTGCGCGGCCGGGTCTACCTCGGCCGCGAGACCGCGCAGGGCTGCCGCGTCGCCTGCGCGCGCCGCGTCGCGCAGCCTCGTGCGCCAAGGGTCATCGTCGAGGATGCGGGCGAGTTGGTCGACGGCCCTCCACCGCTCGTCCTTCAACCGGAAGCGCACCCGGGCCCACCTGTCGAGGTGGGCCGCGAGCTCGACGGGGAGGCCGAAGCCCTCGAGCGCCGGCGCCGCGCCCTCCCCGTCTGAGTCCACGCCAAACGCCGCGAACGCCCCGCGAAACGCGTTCTCCATCGCTTCCTCGGAGGGGTCGATCCTCGGCATCCTCATCTCGTCGAGATCCTGGAGGAGCCTGGTCTCGCGGGCGAGCTTCTCCATGCGCGCCCTCGCTGCTGCGGCCTCGGCGTCGATCCGCGCGTGCAGCGTGCGGGCGGTCGCGAGGGTCTCCCCGTCCGCGCCCTCCGTCCGCGCCAGGTCCAGGGCCGTCGACGCGGCCGCCCTCGCCCTCGGCCAGTCCATCTCCCCCTCGAAGCGCGTGGCCTCGCGGAGCAGCGGCACGACCCGTTCCGTCGCCGCCGTCGCGCGCGCCCGCTCCTCGCTCTTCCATGCGAGGAGGCCCCCGGACCCCCCCAGAATCCCCACGAGCACGACGCCCGCGAGCACGAGGGTGGTGCGCCGCGCCCGCTGAACCCGCCGCGCCTCCGACGCCGCGTGCACGGCGTCCACGTCGGCCTGCCTCGCCCGCTCCTCCACGCTCGACAGGTGCTCCGCGACACGCTGAGCGACCACGCCCGCGTCCTTCGGGCGGTCCTTCGGCAGCGGCCCGAGGCAGTCGCGCGCGAGTCGCTTCAGCGCGTCGGGCGCGTTGCAGCCGTCGAGGCGGGCGTAGGCATCCTCGAGGCGCGCCTGCGCCGCCGCGAGAAGCTGGTCCTGCATCGTGCCCGTGTAGGCCGGCTGCCGCGTGAGGATCTCGCAGAGGATCGCCCCCAGCGCGAAGACGTCGCTCCGTTCCGTCAGGGCCTCGATCTGGCCCATCGCCTGCTCCGCCGGCATGTAGGCCGGCGTGCCCATCACCGAGCCCGCGACCGACTGCGACCCCTCCGTGCCGGTCCGCACCGTCGCGACCATCGTCACGCCGGGGCGAGCGTGCGTCTCTTCGCGCCCGAGCACCTTCGCAAAACCCCAGTCGACGACCTGCACCTCGCCGAAGGCCCCCACCATGACATTGGAGGGCTTCAGGTCGCGGTGGATCACGCCGCGGCTGTGCGCGTACGCGACCGTCTGCGCCACGCGCTCGAACACGCGGATCAGTTCGCTGCCCTTCGTCCCCCCCTCCAGCAGCGACGCCAGCGTCTCGCCCTTGATCAGCTTCATCGCGAAGTAGGGGCGGCCGTCCTGCAACCCAAGCCCGTAGATGGGCACGATGCCGGGGTGCTGGAGCTGGCCTCCGACCTGTGCCTCCTCGACGAAGCGCTGCACCACCGTCGGCTCCTCCGCGAGGTCGGCCCTGAGCACCTTCAGCGCCACGTCGCGCCCGAGGTCCTTGTCGCGGCCCTTGTAGACCACCCCCATCCCGCCGCGGCCGATCTCGCCCAGCACCTGGTAGCGGGCGTCCTCCGCGACCGCCCCATCCTCGGCCGGGCCCGCCACCCGCACCATCGGCGACGCCTCCTCCGGCGCGTCCCGCAGCAGGATCCGCGACCGGGTTCCCGAGATGCGCTCGATCACGTCGAGGGCGCTCCCGCCCTGCTCGCCGAAGGCCGCCTTCAGCCCGTCGTCGACGCGCGCGTGGTCCCGGAGGCGGCGTTCTTCGTCACCCATGCACCCTCCTATTGGCACGAAGCGGCGTTTTCGGCGCGGGGCGGTGGCGAATGCGCCGCCTCCGATCGAGTGAGGAAGGGGGGCGCGGGGGGAGGGAGGAACTCGAAGAGCGACCCGGACCTCGCAAACGCGCTCTGCGCCTAGGACGTCGCGGCGGCTCTGGGACCACGTGGACGCGCGGGTCGCCTGGGCCGAGCAGGATCGGGAGCTGGCACCGCGATGAAAACGCTACACTCCCGCCCGTGTCATCGCCGTCCACCCGCTGGACCGTCATCCGGGGGGCCGCCCAGGGCATGCCGGCGGCGCAGGCGGAGTTCGCCAAGCTCTACGGTCCGGTCGTGCGCGCCACTCTCCGGGCGCGCTGGAGACAGACGCCGCTCTTCCACGAGGTCGACGACGCGGCGCAACAGGTCTTTGTGGACTGCTTCAAGTCGGACGGCGCCCTGGGCCGCGCCGACGAGGCGCGCGAGACGGGCTTTGGGGCGTTCCTCTACGGCGTCGTGCGCAACGTCGCGCGCAGCTTCGAACGCGAGCGCGCGCGCTCGCGAGAGCGGCAGGCCACCGGCGCCGTCGACCTGGAGGCCGTCACGTCCCGGGAGGACTCCTGCGCCAAGGTCTTCGACCGGGCGTGGGCTGGCGCAATCCTGCGCGACGCGGCCGCGCTTCAGCTCGAGCGCGCGCGGGAGGCGGGCCCCGAGGCCGTGCGTCGCCACGAGCTGCTCGGGCTTCGCTATGGCGAGAACCTGCCGGTCCGGGAGATCGCCGCGAGGTGGGGCGTGGACCCCGACGCGCTCCATCGCGAGGCCACCCGGGCCCGGGAGGAGTTCAAGCAGGCGCTCTTCGACGTCGTCCGGGAGCTCCAGGGCCCCCGCGGCGTCGAGGCGGAGTGCCAGCGCCTGCTCGCCTGCTCTTTCTGAAAAAAGTCGGCGCGAAAACCCCGCGGCCCGCTGAGATCTGATGGAGTCGGTGGACATGAGCGACGACAGTAGCCGTGACGAAGCCGTGGGCGACGACCGGAGCATCCTGCTCCGCTTGGAGGAGCAGGGGCAGGTTGCCCCCCGCGTCCGGCTCAAGGGCACCGACCGCAGCGACGCCGCCACCGAGCGCTACGAGGTGCTGGGCGAAGTCGCGCGCGGCGGCGTGGGGGTCGTGCTCCGTGGCCGGGACAACGATGTCGGCCGCGACGTGGCGCTGAAGGTGCTCCTGGAGCAGCACCTGCGGTCCCCGGAGCTTGTCCAGCGCTTCGTCGAGGAGGCGCAGGTCGGAGGCCAGCTCCAGCACCCCGGGATCGTTCCGGTCTACGAGCTCGGACTGCAGGCGGACAACCGCCCGTTCTTCGCGATGAAGCTCGTGAAGGGGGAGACCCTCGCCGTGCGGCTCGCGGCCCGGCAGGACCCGCACGCGGACCGCCGCGCGCTTCTCGCGGTGTTCCGGGAGGTGTGCCGGACGCTCGCGTACGCCCACAGCCGGGGCGTGATCCACCGCGACCTGAAGCCCTCCAACGTGATGATCGGCAACTTCGGCGAGGTGCAGGTGGTGGACTGGGGCTTCGCGAAGGTGCTCCAGAAGGGCGGCGTGGCGGACGAGCGCCTGCTGCGCAGGGCCGAACGCCACGTGACGATGATCTCGACGGTGCGCTCGGGCGCCGGCAGCACCGCGTCGATCGCGGGCTCGGTGATGGGCACCCCGGCCTATATGCCGCCGGAACAGGCGATGGGACGGGTCGAGGACCTCGACGAGCGGAGCGACCTCTTCTGCCTCGGCGCGATCCTGTGCGAGATCCTGACGGGCGCGCCGCCGTACGGAGGGGGCGCGAGCGAGGTCATGACGGCCGCGGCGGAGGCGCGCCTCGATGCGGCCCACGCGCGCCTCGACGCGTGCGGGGCCGACCAGCCGCTGGTCGCGCTCTGCAAGCGGTGCCTGGAGCCCCTGCCGCAGGACCGGCCGGCGAGCGCTACGGTGCTGGCCGACGAGGTGGCGGCCCACTTGGCGACCGCGGAGAAGCGCGCGCACGAGATGCGGCTCGAGGCGCTGAGGGCGCAGGAGCAGGCGGAACAGCAGCGACGCGCGCGGCGGCAGACGACCCTCGTGGGCGGCTCGGTCGTCGCCCTGCTCGTGATCGCGGCGGGCGCCTACTTCCTCCACGACGCCGCGCGCACGCGCCGCGAGCGCGACCGGCGCGGCGCGATCGAGGCGGCTCTGCAAGACGCGGAGCGGCTGCGCTCGGCACAGCGGTGGCCGGAGGCGCTGGCCGCCGCCGAGCGCGCGATCGGCCTCGGCGACGGCGGCGCGGTGGCCCGCGGGATCCGGGAGGAGGCGGCGGAGGCGACCGCGCGCGCGAAGCGCGAGGCGCTCGAGGACGCGTTCCTGGCCGAGTTGGAGGAGATCCGCGCGCAGTGCGGGGAGGCAGCGGTGCCGGGCGACAATCGCGGCAGATGGTCCGCGGACGACGCCGGAGCCTCGGGGCTGTCCTTCGCCGCACCGGCCGACCCGTCCGCGGCCCACGAGGCCGCGGCGACCGACGCCGCGACCGACGCGGCGTACCAGGCGGCCTTCCAGCGGCGCTTCGCCTCCGTCGAGGCGGCCGCGGAGGTGCTGAAGGGGTCGCGCCACGCCCCGGAGTTCGCCGCCAACCTCGGCTTCTGGTGTTGGATGCGCAAGGTAAAGCTCGGGACGCAGCGCGCGGACTGGCAGGCGATCGACCGCGTCGCCCGCGAGGTCGACCCCGGCAACGGCGACGTGCGGGACGCGCTGATCTCCGGCGACGCCGACGCGCTGCTCGCGCTCGCGGGGGAGCGGGGCGACCGCGTCCCCCTCGCGCTGGCCGAGCAGGTCGGCCTCGCGCTCACCGAGCTGGGCCGCGCGAAGGAGGCCCTCGCATTCCTCCGGCGGCAGCACGCCCGCGCCCCCGGCGACTTCTGGATCCACCTCCGCCTCGCGTATGCCGCCAGGAAGGCCGGAGACCACGACCTGGCGGTGCGGCACGGCATGGCCGCGGTCGCCGCGCGGCCCGCGCACGCGATGGCGTGGCACACCCTCGCCCACGCGCGGCAGGACGGGGGGGACCTCGACGGCGCGATCGCGGCCTACGGGAAGTCGCTCGCCCTCGACCCGAGCCAGGTGCACTTCCACCTGTGCCTCGCCCTCGCGCTCGAGAACAAGGGCGACCTCGACGGCGCCATCGCGGCCATGCGGACGGTCCTCGAACGGAGCGCGGACAAGCTCGCGCTACGCTACATGTTCCTCGGCCAGTTGCTCGAAGACAAGGGGGACACCGAGGGCGCCGTCGCCGCCGTCCGGAGTGCCATCGAGGCCGACCCGACGAGCGCCGGGGCCTACAACCAGCTCGGTCTCCTCCAGACCCGGCGGCTGCACCGCCACGACGAGGCGGCCGTCTCGTTCCGCATGGCCTTCGAGCACCGCCCTGACTTCGGCGGCTACCTCTCCAACCTCGGAACCGCGCTCAAGAATGCGGGGGACAGCGCCGGCGCGCTCGCGGCCCACCGCAGGGCCGTTGAGGTGTCCCCGGACCTGGCCCTCGCCCACGTTGGCCTCGGGAACGCGCTCGGGGAGGCCGGCGACCTGGACGGCGCCCTCGCGGCGTACGGCCGGGCGCTGGAGCTGGAGCCGGAGACCGCGCATGCCTACGAGGGCATCGGCGGCGCGCTCCTTGCCAAGGGGGACCTCGACGGCGCGATCGCGGCCAGCGGCCGTGCGATCGAGCTGGATCCGGGACTCGTCCCGCCGCATGTGAATCTCGGCCGCGCCCTGCACAGGAAGGGGGACCATGCGGGCGCGCTCGCCTCTTTCCGCCGGCACATCGAGCTGGAGCCGGCGAGCGCAGCCGCCCAGCAGGAGTTCGGGGTCGCGCTCGCCGAGGCGGGCGACCCCGACGGCGCCCTCGCGGCTTTCCGGCGGGCCATCGAGCTCGACCCCCGACAGGCCGTGTCCCACTACAGCCTCGGCGTCGAGCTCCACCGCAAGGGCGACATCGAGGGCACCATCGCGGCCCTCGAGAAGGCGATCGAGCTCGACCCGGCGCATGTCCACGCGCACCGGAATCTCGCGAACATCCTGATCGAGAGGGGGGACCCCGACGGCGCCATCGCCCTGCTGCGCAGGGCGGTGGCGTTCGCCCCGGAGGATGCGACGACGCACGACGCCATCGGCGTGGCGCTGAAGGAGAAGGGCGACCTCGACGGTGCCCTTTCGGCCCACCGAAGGGCCCTCAATCTCGACCCGCGGCTCGGGAGTGCCCACCTGCACATCGGCAACGTGCTCGCCGAGAGGGACGATTTCGACGGCGCGATCGCGTCCTACCGCGAGGCCCTCCGTCTCACGCCGGAGAGCCGGGCGGGCCGCTTCAACCTGCCCTATACCCTCGCGTTGAAGGGCCAGGCACTCCTGAGGCGGGGGGCGTTCCACGACGCGGTCGCGCCGTTACGGGAGGCGAACGCGCTCGCTCCGCGGGAGGCGCAGTACCTCCGCTTCCTGTGCCATGTCCTGATGGAGTCGGGCGACCTCGACGGCGCCCTCGCCGCGTCCGGGCGGGCCGCCCTGCTCGCGCCGAAGGATGCGGCCGCATACTGGGGGGCGTTCGGGAATTCGTTGCGCACCAAGGGGGAAGCCGCTCGCGCGGTCGCTGCGTACCGGAAGGCCCTCGAGTTCGCCCCCGGCGAGGCCGAGGTCTGGGGGTTGCTCGGCGCGACGCTCCAGGAATCGGGCGACGTGGACGGGGCCGTCGCCGCCTGGCGCCGGGCCGTCGAGCTCGCCCCGGCGGACCCGGCCGCCCGCCGCGGCCTCGCCCGCGCGGAGGAGCGGGCGGCGCTCGGGGAACGCCTCCCCGGCGTGCTCGCCGGCACGGACCGCCCGGCCGACGCGCAGGAGGCCGTCGCGTTCGCGCAGATGGCGATGGCGAAGCACGGGGACCACGCGGCGGCCCTGTGGCTCTTCCGGCTGGCGTTCGAGAGCGACCCGGGGATCGCCCTCGATCCGGGCTCGGGCCTCCGCTACAACGCCGCCTGCGCGGCGGCGAGGACGGGCCCAGAGCACCACGCCCTCGCGCTGCAGTGGCTGCGGGCCGATCTCGACGCGTGGGCGAGAGTCCCCGTCACCGACGCACAGACCGTGGCCAAAACGCTCGCGCACTGGAAGCGGGACGCCGACCTCGCGTCCCTGCGCGACGGGGACGACCTGCCCGGCGAATTCCGGAAGCTCTGGGCCGACGTGGACGCGCTGCTGCGACGCGCCGAAGGGATGTCGAAGTGAGCGAGAACACGATCCGCGACGACGACCCGGAGCCGGGGCTCTTCGAGGCGTTCCGGCCGCCGGCCAGGGAGAGCGTCCTCGACGCCATCGAGCGGCTCCATGGTGCGGGGGCGAGCGTGCTGCTGCGCGACACGGGCGAGGAGACCACGCCCGTGCTGCTGCGCCGCTCCGGGGAGGGGAGCGCGAGAGACGACAGCCGGTACCAGATCCTGGGCGAGATCGCGCGGGGCGGCATCGGCGTCGTCTACAAGGGGCGGGACCGGGACCTGAACCGCGACATCGCGCTGAAGGTGCTGCGTCCGGAGTACGCGGAGCGGGACGACGTGATCCAGCGCTTCATCGAAGAGGCACAGGTCGGCGGCCAGCTCCAGCATCCCGGCATCGTGCCGATCTACGGCATCGGCCTCCAGGCCGACGGCCGCCCTTGCTTCGCGATGAAGCTGATCAAGGGCCGGACTCTGGCGGAGCTGCTCGACTCCAACCCCCGGGGGATCGACCTGCTCGCGGTGTTCGAGCAGATCGCGCAGACCATGGCGTACGCGCACTCGCGGGGCGTGATCCACCGCGACCTGAAGCCCGCCAACGTGATGATCGGCGCGTTCGGCGAGGTGCAGGTGGTGGACTGGGGCTTTGCGAAGGTGCTCGGGCGGGAGGAGCCGAGGCCGCAGCCCGGCCACACCGTGATCGCGACGGTGCGCAGCGGCCCCGAGGGCTCGCAGTCCATCGCCGGCAGCGTGATGGGCACGCCGGCCTACATGCCGCCCGAGCAGGCGATGGGGCAGATCGAGGAGCTCGACGAGAGAAGCGACGTGTTCGCCCTCGGCGCGATCCTGTGCGAGATCCTGACGGGGCAGCCGCCGTACACCGGCGGCGTGCGGGACCAGATCATCGCCGCGACGCAGTGCCGGCTGGAGAAGGCCTTCGAGCGCCTCGACGCGGCCGCGGCCGCCGACGGGCTGAAGCGCCTCGTCCGCGACTGCCTCGCGCCGCTCGGCGCCGACCGCCCGGGGAGTGCGGGGGTCGTGGCCGAGCGGCTGGCGCAGCACCTGGCGAGCGTGGAGGAGCGGGCACGCAACGCGGAGCTGGACGCGATCGCCGCGCAGGCCCGCGCCGCGCGCGAGCGGCAGGCGCGGCGGCGTGCGCTCGCGTTGGCCGGCGTCGCCCTGCTCGCCGTGGCGACGGGTGGCGGCGGGTACTACCTATGGAAGAGCGAACTGGACGCGCGCATGGCTCGGGCGGCGCCGCGGATCGCCGAGGCGATGCGCGAGGCGACCGGACGCGAGGGCGATCGGGACTGGACCGCGGCCATCGCCGCGGCGCGCCGGGCGGTGGACGTCGCGGCGAGCGAGGGAGTCGATGCGACGGAGCCGCGGGCGCTCCTCGTCCGCCTTGAGCGCGAGGAGGAGCGTGCCGCGGAGGCCGCGCGCATCGAGGCGGAGGACGACGCGTTCCTCGAGGAGCTCGAGGGGATCGCGGCGCGGTGGCACAAGGGTTGGGCCGCCGGCGGTGTGCCCGGAGTCGAGCCCACCGCGTCGGCCTCGGCGCCCGGGGACACCGCGGACGCCGGGACCGACGCCGCCTACCGCGCGGCCTTCGAGCGGCGCTTCCCGTCGCTGGAAGGGGCCGGGGAGGCCCTGAAGCGGTCGCGTCACGCGTCGGAGTACGCGGCCAACCTCGGGTTCTGGAGCTGGATCGGGACGACGAGGCTCGGCACGGCGGCGCCGGACGGGCGGGCGGTCGACCGGCTCGCGCGCGAGGTCGAGCCGGGCCGCGACGACCTGCGCGATGCCCTGCTCGCGGACGATCCCGACGCGCTGCTCGCGCTCGCGAACGCGCAGGGCGATCAGATGCCGCCCGCGCTGGCGGCCCAGGTGGGGCTCGCGCTGGCGTCGCGGGAGCGCGCGGCGGAGGCCGTCGCCTTCCTGCGGCGCATGCATGTGCGCGCGGCCGGCGACATCCGCATCCACATGGCCCTCGTCTTCGCCGCCGGGAGGCTGGGCGACCACGGACTCGCCGAACAGCACCGCCTCTGCGCGTTCACGCTGCGGCCGGACAGGTAACCGCTACCCCATCCCCTCCGCGCAAGCCACGCCCTGCATGGACCCGCGCCCACGACGCCGCGGCAGCGCTTCGGCGCGCCGCTACGGGAGCAGGTCGAGCAGGCGCAGGCACTCCGCCTCCACCTCCGCGGCCGTGCCCCCGTGCAGTTCGCCCACGACCTCGGTCAGGGCGTCGAGGAACTCCTCGCGGGCGGTGCGGTACTCCCGGTGGAGCCGGTCCGCCTCCACCTCCCACTGCTTCGCGATCTCCCGGATGGGCAGGTCCTCCCGGAAGCGCAGGCGCAGCAGCTCGACACGCCGCTCGGCGGCCCCGTTCCCCCGAGCCCCCTTCGCCTGACGTTCGGCGGCCTGCCGGAGCAGCGCCGTCGCCCAGGCCCGGTCGAACAGGTCGTCCAGCGGGGAGCCGGGCGCCTCGAGGCCGTCCAGGTCGGGGCAGACGCCCGCCCCGCGGGCGCGGCGCGTGCGCCAGTCGCGCTCCACGCCGCGGGCCACGTTGCGGACGACCCCGTGGAGGTAGGCCCTGAACCCGCCGCGGCGCTCCGCGTCGACCCCGTCCAGCGCGCCGTCGGGCCGGAAGCACTGCACGAAGACCTCCTGCGCCGCGTCGTCGATCTCCGCGAGCAGCGGGCCGGCGCGCCAGCGCGCGCCGAGATAGGAGCGGATCAGCGACGCGTACCGGCGGGCGAACTCGGCCCGGTCGGGCACACTGCCCGCGGCGGCACCGCGGATGACCGTCCAGCAGGTCGACTCGGGCAACGACACGGGCCGGCATTGTCGCAGGGCGGGACGGCGGGGCGCAACGCGGGCAGGGAGGCCGGCGGAGGCGGGGGTTCGGGGGGGGGCGCGGGGGGGGTTAACTCCCCGGAGGGAAAACTCCGATAGCAGCGGGAGGAACCCCGCCGCCCCCGGACCTGGGCGGCGCAAGCGAGAGTCATGATCGCAGCGCTGGATTACGGAATCGCCATCTGGGGCCTCGTCGCCGCGGCCGTGCTCGGCCCGCTCATCGCCGTGATGATGGCGATGCGCGACCGCCACCGCCTCGTGCTGCGCATGGGCAACCTCGAGGACGTCTTGCGCCGCATGCGCGGCAGCGACACGCCCTTCGACGACCGCGGCGACGAGAGCCCGCTGCAGCTCTCCCGCGAGCGCCTCGTGCTGACGACGCTGCTCGACCGGTTCCCGGAGGTCACGCAGCAGTTCGTCAGCGTGAAGCGCATCGACGAGCTCGGCCAGTGCATCCTCTCCGCCTGCGAACGCATCCTCGGCTGCGAGCACGGCATCGCGTTCATCCGGGACGGCGAGGAGCTGCACGCGGTCGCGCAGATGGGCCTGCCGGAGGGGGAGTGCCCCCACGGCTTCGCCGTGCCCCTCGGCGCCGACCGCATCGGCTACGCCGCGCGGAAGTGCCTCATCCTCCGCCCCGGCGACTTCGCGACGCTCGACCACGAGGTGAGCTCCGAGATCGAGCGCTCCCGCGTCATCGAGCGCGACTTCGACTTCTACATCCCCCTCGTGCACGACTCCGACGCGATCGGCTGCCTCGCGATCGGCGGCATGAAGAAGGTCGTGCAGAAGGCGCACACGGTCTGCATGGCCCTCGCGAACCTCGGCGCGGTCGTCATCACCAACCTGCAGCGCGCGGCCGAGATCCGCGCGCTCAGCGAGACCGACCCGCTGACGCGCCTCTCGAACCGGCGCCACTGCTACGCGCAGATCGAGGCGCGCCTGACGGTCCGCCAGACGGCGCCCTTCGCGCTCTTCCTCTTCGACATCGACCACTTCAAGCGCATCAACGACGCGTTCGGCCACCACGTCGGCGACCAGGTCCTCGTCGAGGTCGCGGACGTGGCGCGCGAGCTCGTGCGGCGCGAGGAGGGGGAGTTCGCCTGCCGCTTCGGCGGCGAGGAATTCCTCTGCGTGCTCAACTGCGAGGACCTCCCGTCGCTGGCGGCGCGGCTGGAGACCTTCCGCAGCGACGTCGGGCGCATCCGCGCCGAGGTGGCGCAGCGCGCGGAGTCGTTCGCGGTGAGGATCAGCGGCGGCGTCGCCTTCTGCCCCGCCGAGCGCGACGACGCCGACAGCCTCATCCGCCTCGCCGACGACCGGCTCTACGCCGCGAAGGAGCACGGGCGCAACCGCATCCTCTTCGAGGCGGCGCGCCGCGAGGTCGCGACGTGACCCCCGAGGTGCGCCCGTACAGCCGCCTCGTCGGCTCGCTCTTCGGCACGCTGAAGCTCCTGCAGATGTACGGCGCGCGCCACGACGCGAGCGCCGATGCGCTCGACAACCTCGCCGCGGCGATCCGCGACGCCGCCGCGGGCGAGGACGAGGTCGCGGTCGCGGTGCGCGGCTCGCGCCTGCAGGTGAACGGCCGGGTCATGCGCGCCGCGGAGTGCGGCAATCTGGCGCTGGCGTTCCTCGCGGAGGAGTGGACGCGCCGGGGGCTCCGGGGGGTGAAGTTCGCCGCCACCGTCCCCTCCGCCGACCTCGCCACCTTCGGCACCGCGTTTCTCGACCTCGACACCAACCGCCCCGAGCCGGCCGCGCGGCTGCACGCGGCGGTGGCCACGTCGGGCATCGACACGATCAAGCTCGAGGCGCGCGAGGAGAAGGAGGACGATCCCGTCGCGCTGGAGGACCGGCGCGAGATGGCGATGCGCACCTACCTGCGCGGGCTGCGCGCCTTCAAGGCGGTGCTGCGCTGCGAGGGGTTTGCCGACCGGACGCGCCTGCGCCGCGCCCGGCGCGCGGTGCAGGGGCTCGTCGACCGCTTCCTCGAGGACGAGTCGGCCGTGCTCGCGCTCGCGCAGATCCGCGGCCACGACCTGAAGCTCTTCCACCACAGCCTGCACGTCTGCATCTACTCCCTCGTGCTCGGCCAGCGCCTCGGCATGAACCGCCGCCAGCTGGGCGCGCTCGGGCTCGCCGCGCTCTTCCACGACGTCGGCAAGACGGTCACCCCTCCCCCCCGCAGCCCCCCCGCCCCTCGCCTCGACGAGGTGCGCGAACACCCCGTGCGCGGCGCCCGCCTCCTCTTCGAGGAGGGCTCCACGCACGAGGGCATGCTCAAGGCCGCGATCGCCGCGTACGAGCACCACGTGCACTTCGGCGGCGGCGGCTTCCCCGCGATCGACCACGCGCCGCACATGGTCTCGCGCATCATCGCGATCGCCGACTGCTACGAGGCGCTCACGTCGCCGCGGGAGTACCGCCCCGAGCCCTATTCGAGCCCGGAGGCGATGAACATCCTGCACGCGAAGTCGGGCAGCCTCTTCGATCCGCTGCTGCTGCGCGTCTTCGCGGGCGCGATCGGGGCCTACCCCGTCGGCAGCATCGTCGAGCTGTCGACGGGCGAGATCGCGCTCGTGACGGAGGCGCCGAAGGACCCCAAGTGCGGGCGCGAGCCGAAGGTGCGCATCATGCGGAGCGGCCACGGCCTCCTCCCGCGCGAGGCGGCCCTCGACCTCGCGGCGGCGCCGGAGGAGGGCCAGCCGCGGCGCACGGTGGTGAGGCAGGTGCCGCAGGAGGAGATCTTCGGGACTGCCGGCGAGTTCGTCTCGGCGATATAATCGCCGGGTGAAGTCCCCCGCCGCCCCGCTCCCTCCCCTCCCGCCGCGCTGATCCGATGGCGAAACGCAAGCCGCCGCGGCGGACCGCCGCCCAGAGCGACCGCTACACGCTCTACGAGCTCGCGGTGCAGTCCCCCGAGGCCGACTGCCTCTTCATCGACCAGGTCTGGCTCGAGTTGCGCGGGCGCCAGGCGCGGACGCTGCGCGAGGACTTCTGCGGCACGTCGCTGCTCGCGATCGAGTGGGTGCGCCGCCACGGGCGCGCGACGGCGATCGGCGTCGACATCGACCCTTCCGTGCTCGCGATCGCGCGCCGGCGCATCGCGAAGAGGCTGAAGCCGAAGGACCGCCACCGGATCCGCCTGATCGAAGGCGACGTGACGAGGGTCGAGACGCCGCAGGTCGATACCGTCGTCGCGCCGAACTTCAGCTATTGGATCTTCAAGACCCGGGCGCGGATGCGTGCCTACTTCCGGGCGGTCCGCCGCGCGCTCGTCGACGACGGCATCTTCATCCTCGACGCCTACGGCGGCCACGGCGCCTACCAGCCCCAGCGCGAGCGGCGGCAGGAGGACGGCTTCACCTACGTCTGGGACCAGGCGCACTACAACCCGGTCACCGGCGACGTCATCAACCACATCCACTTCCACTTCCCCGACGGCACGCGCATGCAGAAGGCGTTCACCTACGAGTGGCGCCTCTGGAGCCTCCCCGAACTGCGCGAACTCCTCCATGAGGCGGGATTCAAGGACGTGATCGTCTACTGGGAAGGCACCGACGAGGTCGCCAACGAGGGCAACGGCATCTTCACCCCCACCGTCGTCGGCGAAGCCTGCCCCGGCTGGGTCAGCTACCTCGTCGCTCTCCCGAGCCTGGCTCATTAGTACCGCTCTGTAAAGCCCGCTTTACAGGTGGGCCCGCCAACCCAGAGCGATACTAATGAGCCAGGCTCCGCTCCGGAAACGCTCCGCCATCCTGTGGCATCCTAGGAAGTTGCCATGAGCCGTCTTCAACTCGGACTCGCGCTGCTGGCGCTTGCGCTGGTTCCGGCGTCGTGCCACGCCGGGGACCCCCCCGCGGCCCCCCCCCACCCCAAGAACTCCGAGGACCCCAACATGGTCTCCGTGCGCGTCTTCAACGAGAAGGGCGAACTCGTCGGCCCCGTCTCCAGTCCGCGCGTCGTCAAGAGCGACGACGAGTGGAAGGTCCTGCTGACACCCGACCAGTACAAGATCACGCGTCGCGCGGCAACGGAGCGCCCCTTCTGCGGCACGCTGCTCGACAACAAGAAGGAGGGCGTCTACACCTGCGTCTGCTGCGGGCTGCCGCTTTTCTCCAGCGGGTCGAAGTTTCACTCCGGGACCGGTTGGCCGTCGTTCTTCCAGCCCATTGCGCCTGAGAACATCGACGAGAAAAGCGACAAGACCCTGGGGATGGTGCGGGTCGAGATCCTCTGCGCGCGTTGCGACGCGCACCTGGGGCATGTGTTCGAGGATGGGCCGAAGCCGACGGGGCTCAGGTACTGCCTCAACTCGGAGTCGCTCTCGTTCACGGAGGCGGCCGCCGTGAGGAAGCTCGCCGACCCCGCCGCGAAGGCCTCCGCGCGCGCAAGCGCCGTCTTCGCCGGCGGCTGCTTCTGGTGCGTCGAGGCGGTGTTCGAGGAGATCGAAGGCGTCTACGACGCGGTCTCGGGATATGCGGGGGGCACGGGGGACACCGCGAACTACGAGGCGGTCTGCACCGGCCGGACCGGCCACGCCGAGGCGGTGCAGATCCTCTACGACCCGTCGAAGATCGGCTACGAGGACCTGCTCAAGGTCCACTTCGCGACCCACGACCCGACGACGCTGAACCGGCAGGGGGCGGATGTCGGCACGCAATACCGCTCCGCGATCTTCTACGCCGACGAGAAGGAGAAGGCGCTCGCCGAGGCGTTCATCGCCGACCTGACCGACGCGAAGGCGTTCAAGTCCCCCATCGTGACGACGCTCGAACCGCTCGTGCGCTTCTTCCCGGCCGAGGCCTACCACCAGAACTACGTCTGCAGGAACCCCACCCAGGGCTACGTCGCCAGCGTCGCGCTGCCCAAGGTCAAGAAGGTGCGCGAGAAGTTCGAGGAGCGCCTCAAGGAGAAGTCGCCGCTCGAGAAGTGACCCGGCGTCACGAGAGCAGCAGGTCGAGATCCTCGCTCGTGAGGCCGCGCAGCAGCGAGGCGTCCTGCCCGAGGATCGCGTCCGCGAGGTCGCGCTTGCGCGACTGCAAGTCGAGCACCTTCTCCTCGACCGAGTCGCGGCAGACGAGGCGGTAGGCGGTGACGGGCCGCGTCTGCCCGATGCGGTGGGTCCGGTCGATCGCCTGCCTCTCCACCGCCGGATTCCACCAGGGGTCAAGCAGGAAGACGTAGTCGGCCGAGGCGAGATTCAACCCCACGCCGCCCGCCTTGAGGCTGACGAGGAAGAGCGGGATCTGCGTGCATGCATCGAAGCGCTCGACCTCGGCCTTGCGCGCCTTGGCCGAGGTCGCGCCGTCGAGATAGCAGTGTTCGAGCCCCGCGTCGCGGATCGCGGCCCGGACGATAGCGAGAAAGCTCGTGAACTGCGAGAAGACGAGCGCGCGATGGCCCGACGCGGCGAGTTCCTGCAGCATCGGCAGCAGGACGTCGAGCTTCGCGCAAGGGCTTCCCCGCTGCGCCGGGTCGATCAGCCCCGGATGGCAGGCCGCCTGCCGCAGCCGCAGCAGCGCCTCCAGCACCTCGATCTTCATCCGCCCCAGGTCCTTCGACCGCGCGCGTCCCAGCAGCGCCGCGCGATAGTGGTCGCGGAGCCCGTCGTAGGCCTTGCGCTGCGCGGGCTCCATCTCGCAGTGGAGCGTCTGCTCGGTCTTGGCCGGAAGATCGGCGAGCACCTGCTCCTTCGTCCGGCGCAGCAGGAAGGGGCGCAGCGCACCGGCGACCCGGGCGCGGATCGATCCCGCCGATCCGTCCACGCCCCCCGTGCCCCCCTTCCTTCCCCTTGTAGCCCCCGCGAACGCCCGGCTCCTGCCCAGCATGCCCGGGTTCAGGAACTCGAAGAGCGACCAGAGGTCTTCGATGCTGTTTTCGATGGGCGTGCCGGTGAGCACGAGCCGGTGGTCGGCGCGCAGGAGCCGTGTCGCCTTCGCCGCCTGGCTCTGCGGGTTCTTGATCGCCTGCGCCTCGTCGAGCACGACGCAGTCGAAGTCGACGGCGGCGAGGTCGGCGGCGTCGCGCCTGAGCGTGCCGTAGGTGGTCACGATGAGGTCGTGTTCGGAGAACCTCTCCAGCGCCGCACGGCGGTCGAGGCCGGTGTAGGCGACCGCGCGCAGGTCCGGCGTGAAGCGCGCGGCCTCCTCGAGCCAGTTGAAGGTCAGCGACTTCGGCGCGACGACGAGCGAGGGTCGCCCCGCCCTGCGCGCGTGCAGCGCCGCGAGCACCTGCACCGTCTTGCCGAGCCCCATGTCGTCGGCGAGGCATCCCCCGAAGCCGGTCTCGCGCAGGTAGTCGATCCAGCCGAGGCCCTCGCGCTGGTAGGGGCGGAGTTCGCCCCGGAAGCCGGCGGCGGGCGCGGCGGGGCCGGGCGCCTTCAGCCGACCCAGGCGCGCGCGCAGGTCCGCGAACCGTTCGTCGATGTCCACCTCCGGGCGCGCGGCCAGCAGCGCGTCGAGCAGGAACCCCTGCCCCCGCGCGAAGCGGACGCGCCCCGCCTCCTCCGGCGCCACGGCGGCTACGAGCCCCCACTCCTCCATCCACTTCTCGGGCAGGAGCCCCACGGTGCCGTCGGCGAGCACCACGGTCCCGCGCCGCGAACGCGCCGCCTCGAGCAGCGCGGGCAGCGCGACCTCCTCCTCGCCGAATTGCATGCCGCCCTCGAGGTCGAACCAGTCGATGCCGGAGCGCACCGCCACGCGGAAGGCGCCGCCCGCGCGGCAGAGCTTGCCGTCGGCCTCGACGGTCCAGCCCTCGGCGGCCAGCGCGCGGACGAGATCGGGAAAGGCCTCCGCGGCGACGACCCCGTCGCGTCCGGCCGCGATGCGCACCTCGCGCTGCCCGCCGAGGCGGAGGAACGCCGCCAGCGCCTCGCGCTCCGCCTCGCGCTCCCGGCGCACCATGCGCACGGGCCCCGAGAGAAGCAGCGTCGCGCCCGGGTCGCGCGCGGCGACGCGCGTCCCCGCATAGTCGAAGGAGATCGCGCAGTCGAAAAGGCGGCGCGGCTCGCTCTCCCACGCCTCGCCCCGCGTCACGTGCAGATGCGGCCTCGGCCGCTCCGTGACCACCGGCGTGCCGGGCAGCTCCAGCAGCGCCTGCCCCCCCGCCCGGAGGAGCGCGCCCAAGAGCGCCTCCTCCTCGGACAGGGTGGCCTCGACCGCACCGTCCTCGCGAAACGCGCTCACGAGGCTCATCGCGCCGCGGGCGTCGAAGCGCGCGACGCGGTCCGGCGTGAAGAGGAGGCCGGCGCTCTCGAGCAGCAGCAGCGGCTCCTCGATCGACATCCGCTCCTCGCCGCGGGCGAGAAAGCCGGTCGCGGTACAGCGCTTGCGCTTCGTGTCGCGCGCGACCGCCACGCCGAAGACCCACGCCGGACCCTCATCGAAGCGCATGGGGTCGCCGACGACTTCGCCGCGTACCTCGCAGTGGAAGCGGCCGGTCGCGCAGAGTTCGGGAAGCACCGACGGGAGCAGCGCGTAGGGGAAGAGGATCTTGCCGCGGCTGCGTCGCTCGAAGGGATCGACGTAGGACGGCCTCGCCGAGAGGAGCTTGGCGACGAGTTCCGCATCGGGCACGCTTCTCGGGTGGGTGTCCGATCGGGAGGGGGTGCGGGGGTCGACGGCGAGCGGCCAGCGCTTGCCCCACTTGCCGTTCTTGAGGCGCGAGCGCGTGAGAAGCTTCAAGTGCGCCCCTTCGCCGGCGCGGCTCGCCTCGATGTCGATCGCGAAGGACAACTCGAAGTCCGGGGACGAGATCTCGGCCCACGGGTCCGAGGAGCCCTCCTCGCTCCCCGTGGCCGCGGCCTCGAGGCGGCGACGCCACGCGGGCGTGGGGTTGGGCACCGCGCCCGCATCGAGCGCGCGCGCGACCGCCCAGATGTGCTTGCAGGGGCTGTGGGCGCCGAACGCGGGACAGGTGCAGGAGCCGGCACACTTGTCGAATGCAGTCGTCAGAGCCACGCGGTAGAGGTCGCCCCCCCTCACCTCCGCCTGGACCAGCCCTTGTTCGTCGCTCTGGACGCGGACCCGCCCCTCGCGGAAGTAGGCGTCCCCCGCCGCCCGCGCGCGCAGCGAGAAGTTGTGCTCGATCTCGCGGCAGAGGCCGCGCCTGCGTCTCGTCTCGCCCCTCTGGCTGATCACGGCGCAAGAGCCTAGCCCGCGCGGGAGACAGGTCGCGAGAGGGGGGCGCCCGGTGCCTCCGGTCCAGAGCCACCCCTCGGCGTGGTAGCCTGCGTACGGCCATGAGTTCATCCGGGACGCTTCTGGCTGCCGTGCAGGAGAAGACGGGAGGCCGTCCGTTCGTTCTCGTCGTCATGGCCTACGAGGACAAACAGACGGGAGCGGACTTGCGCCGAAGCCTGTTCGGACTGATCCGCGACGTGGCCGAGACGCAGTTCAACCGGGCCTGCCTGCGTGCGGATGACCTCGGGCTCTTCGGCCAAGACCTGCGCGGCAAGATCCACGAACTGATCGACCTCGCATCGATCGTGATCGTCGAGATCAGCGAACCGCGTCCGAACGTTTTCTACGAGTACGGCTACGCCATGGGCCGCGGCAAGACGCCCGTGCCGCTTCTGCAGAAGGGCTGCAGAGCCCCCTACGATCTCCAGGGTGTCGAGGCGCTCGAGTACGAGATGACGTTCGACGGAGCGCAAGAGATTCGGCGGTTGCTCGGGGATCACCTCACGCACGTGTTCCGGCCGAACCTGCCCCTGCTCCACAAGATGCTGGCCCCCTGCTACCCCCAGCCGTCCTACATCATTGCAAGCCCGAAGTACCCGAGTCTGCACAGCACGCTGGCCGGTCAGGTGCGCGACCGGCGGACCTTCGGGGACAATCTCGGTGTCCTCGGAGTGATTTCGGCGTTCGGCCTGTTCTACGGCGAAGCCCGAGACGTGGAGCTGGTCGGGGCCCAGCATGCCGACGACAAGATCCTCGGATACGACTGCAACCTGTACCTGATCGGCTCCGAGAAGGTGAACAAGCCAATCGGAGATCTCCTGCCGTTCATGATGGCCGGACCGCACAGCCTCGGCACCGCGGCGGCCTGCCTTGCTGCGACCCGCGTGTCACTCATCAAGAAGGTCGAAGAGGCCCTCCCCGCCGGGACTCTTGCCGACAAGAGCAGGACATTCTGGGCCCTCGTCAAGGGGACAATCTCGGACGACTACCACCTCGACGAGGAGGGCGTGAGCATCGAGGAGGTCGGAGTCTACGAGTGACGTGCCGGGCCCAGCGCATGGGATCCGAGGCCCTTCGATTCCACCCCTCTGGGGGAGAGTCAGAGGCTCCGGCAAGGATCCTGGACGAGAGGCCGCGCGGTGGACCGCTGTTCCCCTAGGTCGGCAAGCTCGGATCCGAGGAGATCGGGCGCTGGCGGATGCGCGCCTGCAACTCCGCGACGTACGGATCGGGCGGCGGCTTTGCCCAGCACGCGAGGACGAGCAGTCCCGCGCAGACTTCCACCCGGACGCAACCCCGCACGCGGCCGATTGTGCCACATCACGCTCCCGCCGGGGCCTTGGAGTCGTGAGCTCACGATCGTGGGCAACGGCGAGTTCGACGAAGGCGAGCCTGCGCGGGAATGGAGGGGGGCCCGGGGGGAGGGCATGCGGGCCCCCGAGCCCCCCCACTCCTGAAACAAGCGAGGCTTGATAGTCCGCCTGTCCCTCCTGCACACCCGTTCGCACGGCCACCGGATTCGGATGCGGAGGAGTATTCGGTTTGGGCAGAGTCACCCTAACCCGCCTTGCCCTCGTTCCCGGTTGATGTACACTGTAGTGTACATGAAACGGCAGACGCGCCTCTCCATCGCCGAGACTCGCAGGAATCTCGCCGCCGTTGTCCGGTCGGTGGAGAGGGGGGATGTCGTCCAGGTCACGCGCAGGGGAGAGCCGGTCGCGGTCCTGCTCTCGGCGCGGGATTACGAAGGGCTCACAGGAGGCTCCGCGGATCTGTGGGAGGCCATCCGCGCCTTCCGCGAGTCCGCCAACCTCGGCAAACTCCATCTCGACGACGTGTACCGCGACATCCGGGATCGCTCTCCGGGCCGCAAGGTCAGGGTGTGACCGTGCGCTACCTGCTCGACACAGACATCCTCTCGGAACCCGTGAAGGCCCGTCCGAACCCGAAAGTCATGGCGCGTCTCCGGCGCCACCGGGACGAGAGTGCCACCGCATCGCCCGTGTGGCACGAGCTGTGGTTCGGCTGCGCCCGCCTTCCCGCATCCTCCCGCCGTCAGGCGCTGGAGCAATACCTCAAAGAGGCCCTGTCGCCCACCCTGGTCATCCTCCCGTACGACGCGTCCGCTGCGGCCTGGCACGCCGGGGAGAGAGCCCGGCTTGAGGCACGGGGGCGCACCCCACCCTTCGTAGATGGCCAGATCGCTGCCGTCGCCCGCATGCGTGGCCTCACCCTCGTCACGCGCAATGTGGAGGACTACGAGCACTTCGAAGGTCTCGTCGTCGAGGACTGGGGCGCGTGACCGGACGACGCGGTCGCACGCGATGTTTCGCGGCCGCAGCCCACTGCGCGGGTCGCCCGGCGGCGCCGCGGCCGTGCGCCGGAACGCGCGCGCGGGCTTGACCCGGCCGCCGCGGATCTCGGCGCCCATGCGGTCGAGCGTGTCCTGGTCGGTCTACAGCGCGCGCGAGGACCGCCATCGCAAGGAAGAGAGGGGGCCCGGGGGAGGGTCACCTCCCGACGGAGACGACGCCCTTCTTCGTGACGCTCCATGTCTCGCCCGGGGCGAGGAGGTAGAAGAGATCCCACGGGCCCGCCTGGGCCGAATCGCCGGGCTGCCCGTCGAGACCGCGCAGATCGATCATCGCAAGGCTGACGCCCGGGCCGCAGAGCGCGAGCGTGATCCCGCCGTCGTTCCAGTGGAGAACGCCGGTCTTGAAAGCCCGTTCGGCCTTCTTCCCGCCTGGGAAACCGGGCTCCATGACGAAGCCCTCTTCGCCCCGCCGCACCTTGAGGAGCGGTTTCGTGGCGGCCTGCTTCCGCCACGCCGCGCCGACGGCGGACTTGTCGTGTTGGCCAGCCGCGCCCCCCGCCCCCCCTGCGCCCCCCGCTGCCGAGACGCTCCCCGCTTTCATCTCGACCATGGACTGCGGGATGCGCTTCGTCGCGAGCGCGTTCCTGAGCTGGAGCAGCGAGCGGTCGTTGCTCTTCAGGAGCGCCTCGTCGAGCCGCTCCAGCGTGCCGCCGTCGCGGCCGAGCTTGCTCTCAATGCAGGCGAGCTCGGTCCCGGCGTACGTCGCGAGGTTGAGCCAGCCGTTCTTCATCGCCGCGTCGAAGGCGGCGCCGAGGGGGGCGGCCGCGTCCTCTCCCTTCCGCGCGGCAACGACGCCCTTCGCCAGATCCGCGAGCGCCGCCGCGCACGCGCCCGCGTCCTTGCGCGGCGCGGCGAGGACCGCCGCCGCCTCGGCGAGGTGACGGTCGTCGCCCTCCCTCACCGCGGCGCGCACCAACTCGAGCGCGAGCAGGTGGGCGGACACGAAGGCGCCGTTCCGTTTCGGGTCGAGGAGCTTCATCACCTCCGCACAGGCGTCACGGTACTGCGCCTCGTCGGGCCGGACGCCGCGCAGCGCCTCGTAGGCCGCCTGCTCCCGGAGCACGTCGTCGCGTTCTTGCGCGTCGGCGAGCCACCCTCCCGCGAGGCGCGCCGCCTCGATGCACTGGCCCTCTCCCGCGAGCTTCCGGACCTGCGCCGCGGGGTCGTTGTCGGCTCCCGCCAAGGCGGCGAAGAGCGCCAGAGTTCCGATCCATCGCATGAGCAGGATGCTACTCCTCACGGCGCGCCCCGGCCCAACGCGTCCGCAGGTGCCTCCCCGGGCCGCGCGGCACGATTGCGGACGAAGAGTCCGCACCCGGACGGCATAAGTGGCGTCTCTGCAACGGGATGCATGAGCCGGACCCTGCACTTGGGGCATGTCCGGTTAGAATTGTTGGGGATGAGGGATCCGTCCGCCCGAGTCGACGCGCCGCGGATCCCGACCGACGAAGAGACGGCAGAACGTGCCATCGCCGCGACGCGCCACATGACGCCGGACGAACGGTGGGAACTGCTGCGCTGGCTCCTCGACGGCATGGACGCCCTCCTCGAAGGGCGCAAGCCCTTCCGCCCGGAGGAGGATCCGCCGTTCTGGATGCGATGGAAGGACCCGACGCTTGGCCGCCCTGCGTAGCCTCCCCGACCTGGCGGCGGCGCTGTCGAGGTCGCTCGCAGAGCGGGGCATCGACCACACAATCTCCGGTGCGATCGCGATGGCAGCGCATGGCTACGTGCGCGCGACCACGGACCTCGATCTGCTCGTCGTCGCGCCGTCCGTCAGGTGGCCCGAGGTATTCGCGATCGTACGGAGCCTGGGCTTCGCCGGCGAGGACAGGGAGATGGTCGCTGCGATCCGCGAGCGCGGCGTCGCGACATTCCAGGCGGGTCCCGTGTCGATCGAGATCCTTGTGCCGGTCTTGCCCTACCATCGCACGCTTCCGTCGCGCTCGGTGGCGATTCACGTCGCCGGCGCCAGCATCCCGGTGCTTTCGATCGAGGATCTCGTCGTCCTCAAGATGCTGTGGCGCCGGCAGAAGGACCTCGCCGACATCCACGCGCTGCTGCAACTCGCAGGCGGGTCCTTCGACGACGCCTACGCGCTCCGCACGCTCGCGACGATCCTGCCCGGCGACGACCCGCGCCACGCGGAATTGCGCTCGCTGATCGGGCGGTTCGCGCGCCCGCCCGGCGTGTCCCCGGAGCGATAGAGAATCGGCACCATGCGCCGCATTCTCGCTCTCTGCCTCATCGCTAGAGCGCTCCTCGCGGGGCCGCCCGAGGAAGAGCGGCAGAGGCTCGCCTATTTCGTCGACGTGCTGCCCGGGAAGGGCGCCGAGCGCGCGATGACGGTATGGAACGAGTGGCGAAAGGGGGGGGGCGCGGGGGTCCCGCTCGACGGCACGCCCTACACGAAGCTCACCGAGGCGCAGCGCGCCGCCGTCGTCACGCTGATGGTCGACATGTACGCGGTCGCGGGCGACGCGCAGAAGGCGTTCAAGACGGTCGCGCTGCTGCTCGACAAGGGGCTCCAGCACCCGAGCGAGGCGTTCAAGAAGGCCGGCCACGACGCGGCGCCGATCCGCCACGAGGCGAGCCTGCTGATGGCGGAGGCGCGCGACGCGATGATCGAGGAGGCGATCCTCGAGGTCGCGCGGAAGCACGACCCGCCTTGGATGATCGGGCGGTCGGACTCGGGCAACCAGACGAGCGGCATGAAGAGCGACCTAGACCAGACCTTCTACGTCTTCGAGAGGAATCCGAAGACGGGCGAGTTCGTCCGCGCGCCGGGGCAGGACGGGCCCTTCATCCGCGCCTTCGTCGAGCAGTGGAAGAGGAAGAACCCGACGCTGACGCTGGAGATGCTCGATGTCGCGTCCATCGAGGGGAAGAACCGCTTCCCCGACCCGCGTGTGACGACGTTCGCCGACTACGGCAAGGAGTTCCGCGGCACGATCGCGAAGCTGCGCGCGACACCCGGCGCCTACACCACCTACGGCGCCGTGCTGCAACAGATGCAACTGCGCGCGCACGCGGCGATCCGGGCGCGCAACCCGCGCGCCTTCCAGCGCTACGGGCCGCCTCCCGGCGACCCGGCCGGCCCCTGGGGCCGGATCGAGGGGTTCGACGAGGACCTCGCCCTCGACACGATGTTCGGGCGCGGCCTCGACCCGAGGATCATGCAGGGGCACGCCTTCGGCGCCGCGATGGCGAATCTGATCGAGCTGCAGCACTACCTGCACACCGAGAAGTTCGAGACGAAGTACCACCTGCGCACGTGGGACGACGCCGCGATGACCGGCGACCTCGTCGCGATGGACGCGAACGCGAAGGGCAAGATCGAATACACCTCCCTCGATCCGGCCGTCCGCAAGCAGCTCAACGACGCCTACATCGCGCGCCTCTTCCCCGACGACCCGGCCGCGCAGAGGCGGCACGCGGTCGCCCTCGAAGTCTCGGCCGACCTCCGCAACCTGCACAAGGGCGACATCAAGAAGATCGCGGCCCTCGCCGGGAAGGCCCCCGAGTCGCTGAGCCTCCGCGAGAAGAGGCAGGCGGTCTTCGGCGCGCTCGCGAAGGAGATGCACCCGACGCGCTACAAGCCCGGCGAGACCCCCGACGCCGAGATCGACGCGATCCTCTCCGACGTCGAACAGAAGCACCGCGTGCTCGCCGAGGAGTTCTGCCTCCGGTCGATCCACGAGGCCTCCGACGAGATGCTCGGCCTCGCGTTCGCGCTCGATGGCCGCGACAAGGGCTGGATCGATCCGGAGAAGGTCCGCCACGTCGTCCAGGGCCCCCTCGCCCCCCCCACATCCCGCGAACAGTACGACGCGGAATGGGAGAAGATCCGCTCCAACGTCGCCGACGGCGCCAAGCAGACGCTGCTCTACTCGTTCTACGACCTCGGCCGCGTGGAGGGCGGCAAGCTGCGGGACCGGCTCAAGAAGAACCACCCGTGGCTCGCCGAGTCGATCGACAGCCTCTGGAAGGAGCGCTACCGGACCGTGCTGCTCGGCCTTGTCGAGAACCGCGGCGACTACTGGCGCACCTGGAAGGGCCAAGCCGCCGAGAAGATGACGGCCCTCGGCGAGCGCGTGCAGCGCCACGTGCTGTCGGAGCTGGGGTTCGACCGCGTCGAGGAGGCGAAGCTCGCGGGCGCATGGCTCCAGCGGCAGCACCTGACGTGGACGTGGCGGAAGGCGGCCCGCAACGCGGTCTGGGACCCGGGCAGCATCGACGCGCTGGCGCAGATCATCCGCTCCTTCTTCGAATCGGGGGGCGACCCCGAGGCGGTGAGCCGCGCCATCGCGGATGAAATGTTGATGGCGCTGCCGGTCGTCGGGCAGGGGGTCAGCCTCGCGCGCGGCGGCATCGGCGGCGCGGTGCTGATGGGGATCGCGATGAAGTGGCCGCAGGTCGGCGGGCTCCTGCTCGTCTACAGCATCGGCGAGGCCGCCTACGCGATCTACGACCTCGAGTACGCGCAGCCGAAGAGCGGCAATCTCGTCGACGCCGCCTTCCGCGGCTTCGCGGGGCCCGAGGTGCTCGACCTCGGCGAGCCGGGCCGCCCCGCACCGACGTGGGGCGACGCCGACGAAGCCGAGCTCGCCAAGCTCAAGGCCGAGCACGCAACCGTGAGCAGCGAACTCGAAGCCTACGGCGACATCCGCAAGATGGAACTGCTTCGCCGGACGGGCGACCTCGGCAGGCCCGGGCAGCTCGTGCGTCGGATCGCGCAGCTCGACTCGCGCATCGAGGAACTCGCGGAGCGGCGGCGCGCGGCGCAGGAGTCGGGCGGCGGGAACTGGTTCGGAGGCCGCATCACCGGCGCGGGGGCCGTGCTGAAGCAGACCTACGTGACGCGCTTCGTGATGAAGGATGTGCAGCCGCGCATCGCCTTCCTGACCCGGGGCGTCGTCGACCTCGCGTGGGCCTCACTTCCCGAAACGGGCCCGGCCGCACTTGGCGGCGACGACCCGATGCAGCTGCTCGAGGCGTCCGCGAAGCAGGCGGAGGTGCAGTTGCAGGCGCAGCGCCGCGCCCTCGCGACGAGGTGGGCCGCCCGGATCAAGGAGAACCGCGCCCTCGAGCAGCGCGTACGCCGCGACAGCCTCTTCCTCCACTTCCGCGACCTGCTCCAGAACACGACCGACGACGTGCTCGACCGGTGGACCGCGAAGTGGTACGCGGACAACGAGCCGGCGCTGACCGAAGAGCTTGTCGCCGCCGGGCTCTGCGACGAATCGGCGCGCACGTGGCGGCAGCGCTTCGCCGCGTGGGAAAACGACACGGACAAGGGGCTCTCGCCGCCCCCGCAGCCCCCGATCTCTCTCTCCGACTTGCAGGAGCGCGTGCGCGCCGAGGTCGCCCGCAGCCGCCGCCTCTTCCAGGAGCACCAGGCGCGCGAGAAGGAGCGCCTCGAGGTGGCCGCGCGCAACCTCGAAGAGGCGAAGGAGCGCTTCCAGCTCGAGATGTCGCGCCCCGGTGCGGACGCGCTGAACGAGACGCCGATGGGGCGCCTCGTCGAGGGGCTCCGCTACATCGCCGTGCCGCGCGCCGCGCCGAGCCTCGACGCGACGCTCTACCGCGTCTGGCTCAGGGAGGATCCCAATGCCAGTCCGGAGGCCGCGGCCGCACGGGAGTACGACTGGCAAGTGGGCAGCCGGCTCTCGGTGGACGACTCGCTCTACTTCCCGCCCTACACGATCCAGACGAACTTCCTGGGGGCGCCGGGGGCCGACAGCGTGGACGGGATCCCGCTGCTGCCGGCGACGAGGAAGGCGGTGGCGTCCCTCGTTGCGGGAAAGGAGGGGGCCCCGGGGGCCATCGTCGTCGTGAGTGCGTTCGCCGACGACGCGGCCGACCTCTCGCACGCGATGCCGCAGACGTGGGCGCACCTGCCGAGCGTGAAGGCGGCGTCGCGGCCCGCCGCGGGCCCCCCCTACGGGCCGGTGATGGCGGGCGGCAAGGCGCGCTATCTTCTCGACCAGGTGGTCTGCATCCTCGACGCGCCCCCGGCGGGCGGCGAATCGCTCGTCTGGTACCGGATGAGCCCCGTGCCGGTCTCCGGCGCCAGCGGATGGGTCCCGACCTATGGCGAGATGGAGTACGCAAGGCCGATCCTGAAGGTGCGCCACATGCCCGACGGCTCGTTCACGGGCACGTGCGACTGGCTGCTGCAGTTCGGCGGCATCGTCGACAAGCTGAACCTCGACGTCACCGGCCGCATCGACGGGGCGAGCGGCGCGATCGAGATGACGCTCAGCGGCGTGAACGTGCGCGACTCGAACTGGGGCAAGGGCGAAGGCAACCAGCGCCAGATCAGCGGCACGCTGCGCGGCTGCCGGTCGGGGGGCGCGGGGGACGCGACCGACTGGTGGGCGGCGGGGCAGACCGGCTGGCAGAGCCGCTCCGGCACCGCCGCCGGGACCATTACGGAGGTGCACACCTACATCAACAACACCGTGCCCAAGAGCATCGCGGACTGGGAGTCGCCGGAGGGGATCAAGCGCCTGCTCGAGCCGAAGACGAGCACGACGGAGGTGAGGTCGTGGCGCCTCGAACTCCTCGCGGGGCCGATCCGCGTCGAGGACGCCGCCGACGCGAAGAACGCGCCGCTGCGGCGCACCTTCTCCGCCGGCGCGGTCTTCACCTTCGACCAGCTCGGCAGCGCCGTCGAGGGCACCGTGAAGTTCCCGAACGGCAACACCGGCGTGATGTTCGGCCGGCAGGCGCAGGACTCCTTCGACTTCGACTGGTATGACGGCCTCATCAAGGGCGCGGCGCGCCTGACCCGGCAGGCCGACGGCTCCTGGTACGGCGGCGTCTGGCACGAGAGCTACCGGCACGGCACGCCCCCCAAGCACGACTTGACGTTGAAGTGAGGTTCGCAAACGGCTTGCCGCTGCAGCGGACGAGCGGCGGGCGCGCGACTTGCCAAGGCGACAGCACCCGGGGCGCCGCTCGCAGCTGAGCGGCAGGGCCCTTGGAAGGACCAGCGTTGCCTACGCTGCGCGGACTGCGATCCCGCGGCTAGGGCCTGTCTGAAAACCCCACCTGGAGTCGGGCGGCTGCGGCTGCGCCGGGA
>CAZMXP010000029.1:0-65292 GCA_964570285.1 uncultured Planctomycetaceae bacterium | reverse complement strand
CGCGCTCGACCTCGCCGCCGAAGTCGGCGTGGCCGGGCGTGTCCACGATGTTGATCTTCGTGTCGCCCCAGCGCACCGACGTGTTCTTCGCGAGGATCGTGATGCCGCGCTCGCGCTCGAGGTCGCCCGAGTCCATCACGAGGTCCTTGACCTCCTGGTTGGCGCGGAAGACGCCCGACTGGCGCAGCATCTGGTCCACGAGCGTGGTCTTGCCGTGGTCGACGTGCGCGATGATCGCGATATTGCGGATCGGCTTCATGGAGAGCCCCATAGTCTATCGGCGAAACGCGCAAAGCGCAGGAAGCGGAGGGGGTGCGGGGGCCACGCCTAGAGCCAGCGTTCGCGGGTGCGCTCGCGCTCCACCGGCCACGCGCGGAAGGCACGCCCCCCGGAGAGCGCCTCGAGCAGGTTGTGGCAGACGATCCCGACATCCTCCGGGCACCAGAGGTCGGCGTCCTCGCGGCCCTGCGACACCCGCGACAGCACGAGCCCGCCCATCGGCGGCAGGAGCAGGCCGAAGGTGTTGAGCACCCCCTGAAGGCGGGAGAGAACCCCCTTGCCCCCCACCGAATGCATCGTGACGAGCACCGCCGCCGGCTTGCCGAGCCAGAGGTCCGTCCCCTCCGTCGGCGTCGCCTCCTCGAGGAAGCGCTGCAGCGGGCTGCCCCAGCCGTCCCAGTAGGTCCCCGTCGCGAAGAGGAACCCGTGCGCGGCGCGGATCGCGTCGACATGGTCCGCGATGCCAGGGGCCTCCGCGAGATCGATGCGCGCGTGGTCGGCCCGCGGCGCGAGAGACCGCACCGCCAGATCGAGCAGCGCGCCGGTGTTGCCCTGCGCGCCGCCGACCGCGCCGTTCAGCAGGAGGAGATGGGGGCGCGTCATCGGTGGCGGTACGCCGCCTGAAGGCTCATCGCGAGGATCGCGGTGGCGTAGACCGGGCCGCCTTCGGGAGACCACGGGTCGACCGCGGGCCACGAGCCGTCGGGCGCCTGATTCGGCAGGACGGCGTTCCGGAGCGCCTGGTCCCACTTGTTCCTGTAGGACTGCCCCATCAGCGCCATCGCGTCGCTGCCGAGGTACCAGTAGTAGAAGTCGATCGTGCCCTCCCGCTCGTCCCACCGCGGGGGGCGGTCGAGACAGCGGCTTCCCAGCCTCACGAGAAGGGGATCCTTCAGGATGACGGTCGTCGCGTCGTCCAGCAGCATCATCGTGATGCCCGCGGCCGTCATCGCGCGCGTCTTCTCGGGGGGAAACGCCACCTGACGCCCGTCGATGCGCGAGCTGGGGGCGCCCACGACGTTGTAGCCGACGACCCCCGTGTAGGGATCCGTCATCCGATCGACGAAGCGTCGTGCGCCGGTGAAGGCCCTGCCGTCCACGGGAACGCCGGCGAACCACGCGAGCCGCAGCGCCTCGAACATCCAGCGCGTCACCGAGGTGTCGTTCTCCTTGGGCCTGACCCCGTAGCGCCAGGCCAGATGCGGATTGCGCGCGTCCTGGATGAATGCGACGGCAGCCCCCAGCGGATCGAGAAGGCCGGGCGGCCCCCCCTGGATCAGCGCGTCGGCGATCGCCATCGTCGCGATCGCGTGGCCGTAGACGAAATGATGCGCACTGCGGTCGCCGATGAGACCGTCCTCGTTCTGCGCGTGGAGCAGGTAGGCGAGGCCGCGGCGCAGCGGGGCCGCGAGGGGACTCGAGTGTGCGAACGGATCCTCCGCTTCCGTACCGAGCAGCGAGAGGATCGCCAATGCGGTGACGCCGACGTCGAACTGCGGCCAGCGCGTGTTGGCCGCCCACGATCCGTCCGCAGCCTGCTTGGCGAGGAGCCACTGCACCGCGCGGCCGATCGCCTCGTCCCGGCGCTCGAACTCGTCCTCGGCGGCGCGGGCGCTCCGGCCATAGGGGTTGGCGATGACGCCTCGCGCCGTCGTGATGGCGGCCAGCGTCCACCGCGCCTGCGGCGCAAGCACCGGCCGCTTGCTCTTCGCGTCGCCGAGGCTCTTCAGCAGGGCAATGAGCGGGGCACCCTGCTCCTTCAGCTCGGACCCGCAGGCCGCGGCGGCGAACAGGCTCGCATGATGCAGCGGGGTCCCTTCGGCGTCGAGGGCGCGCTCGAGACTGCGGCAGAGGGCCGCCTTCGACTTGGACGGGAGCCTGCGCACGATCGCGGGATGGCGCCACGCGAGAACCGCGAACCGCCGGTAGGTGTCCGGGTCGCCGACTTCGCTCTGGAGCAGATCGAGCGCCTCTGCCAGGGGAGCATCGTCGATGCAGGGCCACGCCGCCAAGGACCAGGCCGCGCTGTTGCGGATGCCTCGGTGCTCGCTCGCGAGTCGGGCACGCAGCTCCGGCGCGAGGGAGGGGCCCCAATGCCAAAGCACGGAGGCGAACCGCACCTCCTCCCACGCGTGTCGGAAGCCCTTGGCGCGTTCGAACAACGGAGGGAGGACCTCCGGACCGCACGAGGCGATCTTCTCCGCCGCCTCCATCCAGCCCGTCCCCTCCCGCGCGAGCATGCAGGCCACCTGGGGCCTGACTTCGATGCCTCCCGCCTCGACGAGGATCGCCCGGACCGCCGTGTTCCCCTTCTCGGCGGCTCGGTCCGCGGGCGAGTCGCCGTTCCCGGCGATGGCGTTGACGCGCGCGCCCGCCTGCACGAGGAATCGTGTCACATCGTCGCGACCCGCCTCTGCCGCGATGTGCAACGCCGTGCGACCCGACTCATCCCGGGCGTCGATCGAGGCCCCGGCCGCCAAGGCGGCCTTCATCGCGTCGAGGTCTCCCGCGGCCGATGCGGCATGCAGCGGAAGCTCGTCCGCCGCGCACCATGCGGTGGCCATGAGGAGGCAGAGCAGTCCCCTCACGCCGTGTCCTGCGCTAGCGGTCGCGATGGCTTGCCTCGAGGCTGAGGACGAGGATCGCGGTCGCGTAGACCGGGCCGCCCTCGGGACTCCAAGCGTCAATGGCGGGCCAGGAACCGTCGGGGGTCTGCGCGGGGATCAGCGCCTTGTGCAGTGCGTCGTCCCACTTCTTCGAGATCGAGCGCTCGACGTAGGCCATCCCCTCGGTCGCCATGTACCAGTAGTAGTAGTCGATGGCACCTGGATCCCTGAAGGAAGGCAGCTTCTCGGCGCATAGCTTCGAGGCCAGATCTACCATCCTGCTCCTTTCCGTTCCGTACCCGGCGCCCACGAGAGCATGGATGGCGATGCCGGCGGCGGTCATCGCTTGGGTCTTCTCCGGCGGGAACTGCTGCTCGCGTCCTTCCGTCCTCGACACATAGCCACCGGGCATCTGGTAGCCCACCTGCCCGAACTCGGGGTCGGTCATTTTGTCGAACCACTCCAGCGCGCCCAGGATCGCCGCACCGTCGATCGGAACGCCGGCGAACCACCCGGCGCGAAGAGCGGCAAACATCCATCGTGTCACGGACGAGTCGTTCTCGCCCGACTGGTGGCCGTAGCGCCATGCGAGATTCGGGTTGCGAGCGGACTCGATGAAACGGAGCGCATCCGCGAGCGGCCGGCGGAGAGCCGGCGGTCCTCCCGCGACGAGCGCCTCGGCCAGGGCCTGCGTCGCGATCGCGTGGCCATAAACGAAGTATCTGCTCTGCTGGAATCCGAACCCGCCCGACGCGTCTTGCCGGTCGAGCAGGTAAGCGAGCGCGCGGTCGAGGGCCCCGGAGAGCGGGGAAGTGGGCGCGAAGGGCTGCCCCTCCCCGGCCCCCACCAGCGCTAGGACTGCAAGGCCGGTGACGCCCACGTCGAACTGCGGAAACTGCGCGTCGGCCGGCCACGAGCCGTCCTCGCGCTGGTTCGACAGCAGCCACTGGATCGCGCGGTCGATCGCCTCCCGCGCGGACTTGTACTTGCCCGCGGCGGCCCGCGCGGCGCGCCCATACGGGTTCGCGATGAGGCCGCCGCGCCCGGCGATGGCCGCCCTTGCCCACAGAGCTAGCGGCGCAGCGTCGGTCGGCGGCCCCCTCACGGCTCCGAGCTTTCGCAGTTCTTCGATGAGGCCGCCTGCGGACTCCTTGATCGCCGGCCCACAGGCTGCCGCCGCCAGGATCGCAGCCTGCCTCAGGGCTTGATCCGCAGACGCGACGCCGAGCTCGATCTCCGCCAGGAGAGTGCGCTTGGACGTCCGGTCGAGCTTCGCAAGGGTCCCGGGGGAACGCCACGCCATCAGTGCGAACTGCCGCATCGTCTCGGGGTTCCCGCGCTCACGGCCCAGCATCGCGAGCAACTTCTCGATGACCGCGCGGTCGGCGCACGGCCAAGACGCGAGCGCGGAGAGAGCCGCCGCCCGGATCGGTGCTTCGCGATCCTCAAGCAGGGCGACGAGCCGCGGAGCGCACGACGGACCGATCGCCCAAGCCACCGTCGCGAGCCGGTCCGCCGGTGCCGTGGCGTTCTCGCCCCTAGAGAGGGCGAGAAGCGAAGGCAGGCTCCCCTCGCCGCACCTCGCCAGCGTGCGCGCGGCACCGATCCACCCGCCGCCCTTCGCGCCCGCAAGGACGACGAGCGGCGCGCGCGCCTCGATCCCGCCCGCTTCGAGCAGGATTGCACTCACGGCGACATTGCCGCCCGCGACGGCAATGTCCGTCGGAGTCATCGGCCCGTTGTCGAAGGCGTTGACCTGTGCGCCGAGTTTCAGGAGTTCCCGCGCCATCGCGTCCCGCCCGGCCGATGCCGCGACATGCAGCGGCGTCCTGCCCGCCTCGTCCCTCGCGTCGACCGCGGCGCCGCCCGTGATCGCGGCACGGACCGCCACGATGTCTCCCGCCCTCGCCGCCGCGTGGATGGCTGACTCCTCGGCGTTGGCGACCGCGGCAGCCAGCAACAGCATCCAGCTGAGCCTCATCCCGCGCCTCATCCTACGAGTTTTTCCGGGTCCCGTTGGCCCCAAAGCGTGGCTGAAGGCCATTACCCGGACAAACGCCTGGGCACGCGGTGCCGCGCAGTCCAGCAGGCAGTACCGGGGAGCGGCTGGACACGGTGAGCTAGTCATTCCCGGCTACGGGAGCCCCCAGAGCTGCCATCCCGCCCAGTGGCGCGGGTCGCTCCACCTCGTCTGGGAGGCGACGAAAGCCTGTGCCTCGCGCAGCGCGGTCGCGGCGTCGGTCTTGCCCTCCTTCCACAACGCGTGGAATCGCACCATCAGCGCCTCCGTCGCGGCGTCGTCCGCGTTCCAGATGCTCGCGAGCACGCGCGGCGCGCCCGCCGCCAAGAACGCGCGCACGAACCCCGCACCCTCGCGTTCAGGCGCGAGGCTCCCGAGAGCCGTCTTCGAGGCGGCGAGGACCACGAGGTCGGCGCGGATGCGCATCGAGAAGACGCGGATCGGGCGCAGGGAGTCCGGAGGGTCGAACTCCAGCTCGGATCGCGTTGGCCGCTCTTCGCTGATCCGGCTATCGCACGCGATATGGAGCGCGCGCCAGCGCGGCCCGCTCGCGAGGGCCGCCTCGAGCGCGGCGAACGTGGCTCCGTCGCCGGAGAGAACGACCTGCCCCACGGCCGCCGCCTCGGCCCTCGCACGCGAGCCACGCGTCGGGCCTGCGATCGCGAGCACCCCCTCGCCGCGTTCCGCATTCGCGTCCGACAGGAGGGCGTGCATCGAGCGGGAGGGCAGGTAGGCGACCTCGCGCCCAGGTTCGAGCAGACAGAAGGGCACGCGCGCGAGCGGCCCCGACGGTACGACCAGCAGGCGGCGGACATCCGCGCGAAGGCCGAGGGGCGCGATGACGAGCCTTGCAAGGGTCTCCCAGTCGCCGGCCGCGGAGGCAGCCTCCACCGGCTGCGCGTCGCCCAGCGCGACGATGCGGGCCGCGGAACCGGAGAGGACGATCGCGATGCAAGCAGCCGGTGCAACGTGATAGAGGACGCACGCTTCGCCTTGCGCGAGCTGCGCGCGTCCCGCCGCCGGCCCCCCCCGCCCCCCCCAGAAAGCACGCCGCGGCCATGGCGTCGTCCAAGGCGAGGGCCAGCCTCAGCCCCGCCGCCGCGATGACGTCTCCGGCCTGGCCGGTCGCCGCTGCGCGGAATCGGGCGGAGCACGCCCGCGCCTGCTCGTGCTCGCCCGCCACCGCGTGCGCCGTCGCGAGGACGAAGTGTGCGCTCGCAACGGCGGCGCGGTCCCCGGACGCCTCCGCCTCCGCCAGCGCGGCATCCCAAGCGCCCGGCTGCGCCCGGACGGGCATGCCGAATGCGAAGACCACAAGAACGGCCCATCTCATCGCGCCCCCTCACCGCCGCAGGTAGCTGCCGCCGTTCTCGGCGGCGAGCCTGCGGAGCAGTTGGGAATCGGTGCCGAGCGACACCGCGTGGATCGCGATGCGGCGCGTCTGGTTGCGGCGGCGGACGGCGCGCAGGATCTCGTCGGTCCCCTCGTACTTCCCGGCGCTCGGCGCGCCGTCCGACAGCAGCAGCACCGTGTCCACGGCGGCATCGGCCAGCGCGAAGTCGAGGGCGTCGTAGAGATTCGTCGCGCCCGAGGGGGTCTGCCCCTGCACGTGCTTCGCGAGCTGCGCGCGGTTCGCCGCGCTCAGCGGCACGAGCGCCTTCTTCCACGGGTCCACGTCCGTGCCGAAGAAGATCACGTTCGCGCGCGCGTCGTCGCGGAGCCGCGCGAGCGCGGCAAACAGTTCGGCGGCGGCGGCCTCGAGGCGCGTCCTCCGCTCGCCCTTCCAGCGCAGGTCGATCGCCTCCATCGACTCGGAGCGGTCGAGCACGAAGCAGACGCGCTCCGAGCGCAGCGGCACGCCATAGAAGGTCGCGACGGTGCCCGCCGACGAGACGGTGCGCGTGGGCACCTCGGCGGGCACCGCGAACGCGCCGCCGTGCGCCGCCCACCACTGCCGCCACGCGGCCGCGATGTCGTCGAGCGGCTGCCCGGTCAGGCGGAAGAGCGCCTCGGCGACGGCGGCGCGCACGCGCACCGTCTCCTCCGCGTCGAGCCGCTCGATCAGGGGCTCGATCGCCTCCTTCGGCCGCAGCCCGCCGAGCGCCTCCGCCGCCGCGAGCCGCACCTGCCACGCCGCATGCGCGAGGTTGGCGATCGCCGGCGCGACGAAGCGCGCCTCCTTCGACGCCGCGGCGACATCCAGCGCGAGCACGCGCTCCTCCCACTGCGCGGAGGCGAGCAGCCCGACGAAGAACGCCGCCACCTCGGCGCTGCCGGCGCCGACGCGCGCGAGCGCCGCGAGCACCTCCCCGCGCCCCTCCTTGCCGTCGCGCTTCGCGACGGCGACCAGCGCCGGGATCGTCCTCGGGTCCCCGTGGGCCGCGAGCGCCTGCGCGATTCTCTCGAGCGCGGCGCCGTCGCGCTCCGCGCGCAGCGCCGCCGCGAGCGCGTCGGTCGCGTGCGCGTCGACGATGCCGGCGAGCAGGTCGGCGCACACGCCGCGGGTCGCCGCGCTGTCGCTGCGCAGCGCCGCGGCGATCGACTTCACCGCGCCCGCGTCGCGCACCGGCGCGAGCCGCTCGAGGATCAGGTCGCGCACCTCCGGCTCCGCGCGGTCGTAGGTCGCGAGGATCGCGCGCACGCCCTCCGCGTCGGCGTCGGCCGCGAGCACGCGCACGGCGGCCTTGTCGGTGTTCGCGAAGGGCTTGCCCGCGGCGAGGAAGTCGAGCGCGTGCCTGCGCGCCTTCGGGTCGCCGAGGCGCCAGAGGTCGTCGAGCGCCTCGCCGCGCAGCCAGCTCTCAGGGTCGCCGAGCGCCTCCTCGACGAGCGCGCGCCGCCCCTCCGGGTCGGCATGCGTCGCGCGCGCGTAGAGGCGCCGGCGCAGATCGTAGACCTCCTGGTCCTTGTAGGCGCGCACGAGCGCCTTGCGCGTCTCGGCCGTCGCGACAAAGCCCGCATACTCCGCGAGCGCCTCGAGGAGGCTCTTCTGCTTCTCGCTCTTGATCGACGCGAACATGCCCGCGTAGACCTTCCCGCGGCCGGGAGCCCCCATGTTGTGCAGCGCGAAGACCGCCTGCCGGCGCACCTCGTCCTCCTGCTGCTCCCTCGCGAACTTCTCCACCCGCTTCGCGAAGGGCAGATAGCAGCGATAGCCCATCAGGTGCACGGCCCACTGGCGCAGCGTCGGATCGCCCTCCTTGGCCGCGACCGCGTCGAGCACCTCGAACGCCTCCTTCGTGCCGAAGCAGGCGATCTGCTGCAGCGCCGCGAGGCGCGCCTCCTGGGAGGGAGCATCGAGGCGGCGGCGGACGGCGTCGAAGCCCTCCTTCGGCGGGGGGTCCGGGTCGCGGGGCGCCGGCGCGACGAGGGGTTGGAAGGGGGGGGGCGCGGGGGGGGGAACCGGGGAGACCCCATGCACCTCGACGATCGCTCCCGAGGCGGCGGGCACCGACGCGACGTAGCCGCCGCCCCTCAGGTGGAAGGCCTTGCCGACCGCCATCCTCTCCGGCGAACCCTCCTCGGTGGAGAGCCGGCCGTCGCCGTCGAGGTCGATGAAGAACTGGTCCGTGGCCGGTTCGTCGAAGCGGAAGTCGCCATTGCGGTCGAGAAGCGCGACGGCACGCACGCGCCCTCCGAGGACCACCGTCCCGCGCCGGTGCAGCCGCGGGACGACGCCGATGCGCTCGCTCCCGACGCCGGGGGAACGGCGGAACGCGACCTCGACCGGCAGCGGCTCCGGCTCCCCGGCGAGCGGCAACGCGACCGTGTCCACGGCCCGGTAGCCCCCCTCGTGCGCGAGAAACGTGCGCGGCGACTCGCCCGCGAGGTCGCGGTCGAGGTTGGTGTCCACCCAGAGGCGCGCGGCCCCGTCGGCGCCGTCGAGCGCGATCGCGAGCTTCAGGCCCGGGGCCAGTTCGAGGTCCGCGTACCTCGGGTCGGCGAGCCCCTCGGGCAGCTTCACCCCCTCCGGCGCCTCCCCCGAGATCGCGAAGAGCCGGAAGGGCACCGAACCGATCAGCGCGGGCTCCCATTCGAGCTGCGCGGAGGCGACCACGCCCGTCCCCTGCGCCCCGACACCCGCGAGCAGCAGCAGGACGGCAAGCGCGGCCCGTTTCAGATGTACTGCCCCCCGTCCACGCGGATGACCTCGCCGGTGATGTGGCGCGCGCGTTCCGAGCAGAGGAAGACGACGAGGTGGGCGACGTCCGCCGGGTCGGCGATCCGGCCGAAGACCGACTCCGTCTCGGCGGCGAGGCGGACCTCCGGAGGGAGCGCGCCGGCCATCACGGTGTCGACCATGCCGGGCGCGATCGCGTTGACGTTGACCTGCGAGGGCCCGAGCTCGCGCGCGACGGTCTTCGTCAGCGCGATCATGCCGCCCTTGCTCGCCGCGTAGTTCGACTGCCCGAACTTCCCGCGCAGGCCGTTGATCGACGCGATGTTGACGATCTTGCCCGCCTGCTTCTCGCGGAAGTGCGGCGCGACCGCGTGGATGTAGTTGAAGCAGCCCTTCAGGTTCACGTCGAGCACCCGGTCCCATTGCGCCTCGGACATGTTCCAGACGGTCCGGTCGCTCGCGAGACCGGCGTTGCAGACGAGGATGTCGAGCCTTCCGAGCTCGCGCAGCACCCGCGCGACGTTCTGCGTCGCCTCGCCGAAGGCGGCGACATCGGACTCGAAGGCAAGGCACTTGCGACCGAGCCCCTCGACGCCGAAGACCGTCTCCTGCGCGCCCTCGGGGTCTTCCCAGTGGCTGAACGCGACGTGGCACCCCTCGCGTGCGAGCGCGAACGCGATCGAGGAGCCGATGCCGCGACTGCCCCCGGTGACGAGCGCGACCTTGTCTCTCAGTTCGAGGTCCATCGGAGGGTGGTGACTATACCGGAGGCAGGAGGATCGGGGAGTCCGGCGCGAGGCCCAGCCGGCGCCGCGCGGCGGCGGAGGGCCCGTCCTCGATCGACCGGGGGGGCTCGACGCCCGCGATCGCCGTCGCGGCGAGGTCGGCCAGCGCCATGATCGACACCTGCGGGTTGACGCCGAGCGCGGTCGGGAAGAGGCTCGCGTCGCAGACGTAGAGGTTGTCGTAGCCCCAGACCCGGAAGCCGGGATCCACCGCGCTCGACCTCGCGGAGACACCCATGCGGCAGCCGCCCTGCGGATGGGAGGAGCAGAGGCCACTGGCCTCGGGCGGCCGGAAGACCGTCCGGGCCCCCGCGGCGACAAAGATCCGGGCGGCCAGGTCGAGGCCCTCCCGCATCCGGGCGAGTTCGCCCGGCGAGGCGGAAAAGCGCGTCTCCTCGCGGAAGAGCGGGAGGCGGCTGTGGAAGACCTCCCCGGTCGGTGCGGTCGCCACCAGCACGCCGAGCCCGGTCATGTGGCGGTAGCGCGCCATCTGCTCATGGTGCTCGCGGTGCCAGAGCGGCAGCGAGAGGGCGAAGAGCGCCGGCGGGTTGTGGATCTGCTCCACGAAGAAGTCGGGACGCCGGTCCACCCAGAGGCCCATCTGGTCGCCGTCGAAGGCGTCGATCGGCTCCTCGAAGTCGCCGGTGCAGACGGCGGCGAGGTGGAAGGAGGCCCAGCGCCCCACGGTGCCCTCGCCCCGGATGCCGCTCTTGAGCAGGAGCCCCGGCGTGTTGATCGCGCCCGCGCTGAGGACGTAGCGCTCGGCGCGAACGCGGAATCCCGCGCCGGATGGCAGATCACGGCACCGGAGCGCCCGCACTCCCCCCGGGCCCCCCTCGACAAGCTCCACCTCGGTTTCCGCAAGGAGCCGCGCCCCGCGCTCCCGCGCCATCGGCACCCACGTGACGCCGCTGTGCAACTTGCGGCCGTAGCGGCAGCCGATGTTGCATCCGCCGCAGCCGACGCAGTCGAGGAAGTTCTTCTGGAAGAAGCGCGGCTCGAGGCCGAGCGCACGGATGCCGCGCTCGAGAAGCGGTGTCGAGGGGTTGAGCAGTTCCGGCTCGAGGTCGTGGACGTTGAGCACGCTCTCGATGCGCTGCTGCGCCGCGTCGAGGCGCGCCCGGTCGAAACGGAGGCCGAACTCCCGCTCCCAGAGCGCGAGCGTCTCGTCGGGGAAGCGGAAGCAGACGCCGTTGGTCAGCACCGTCGAGCCGCCGACGCAGTTGCCCTGCAGCAGGAAGAGGTCGCAGGCGGTGTTGAGTTGCGCGCCGCCGTCCTTGTAGAGGCGCGCGACCATGTCGGGCGCGCTGTCCGACATCGCCTCCGGCGGCACGTCGGGGCCGCGCTCGATCATCACGACGTCGCGTCCCGCGCGCGCGAGGTGGTAGGCGAGGACGGGGCCCGCCGCGCCGGTGCCGACGATCGCGTACTCGCAGGAAAGGTCGTTCACGGTGGCGTGGGCGCGATCCTAGCAGGCCGGTACAATGGCAACGTGACCGATGCCGTCATCGAGGCCTACAAGAAGGACGTCGACCGGAGCCTTCTCCGCATCAACCTGCGCCTGAGCCCGGAGGAGCGGATCGAGAAGCTGGCGGCGCTGCAGCGCTTCGCCGCGGAGTTGCGGCGGGCCGGCCTCCGGGCGCGCCGGCGATGACGGACTTCCGCGGCTTGATCGTCGCGCTCGCCGCGGGCCAAGTGCGGTTCATCCTCGTCGGCGGCGTCGCGGCCACGATCCACGGCTCCGCCCGCCTCACGCAGGACATCGACGTCGTCTACGCGCGCGACGCGTCCAACCTGCGGCAGGTCGCCGACGCGCTCGCCCCCCACGATGTCTACCTGCGCGACGCGCCGCCCGGGCTGCCCTTCCGGTGGGACGCAGAGACGCTCGCCCGCGGCCTGAACTTCACGCTGACGACGAAGCTCGGGGAGATCGATCTCCTGGGAGAGATCGCGGGCGGAGGCGGCTACGAGGCGTTGCTGCCGCACACGATCATCGTCGAGTTATACGGCCACGCGGTGCGCTGCCTCGACCTCGAGACGCTGATCCGCGTCAAGAGAGCCGCCGGACGCCCGAAGGACCTCGAGGCGATCGCGGAGCTCGAAGCGCTGCGCGACGGCTAACGCATCCCCGGCGCCGGCGCGCGTGCGAGGCGGGAGCGGACCGAGGGACGCGCGTCGGCGCGCACGAACCCGACGCGCGCGTCGGAGCGGTGAAGGCCGTAGAAGGCGAGCAGGACGAGTTGCCTTCCCATCGCGAGCTTACCCCAGAGCCCCTCGCTCGTGCGCAGCTTCGCGTTGACGAACGCGCGCCGGTCGGCCCGCGACATCATGCGGAGGGGCTTTCGCCCGGCGGCGAGCGGCGCGAGTTCGAGCGCCGCGATGACCGCGCGGATCCGCCACTTGCGGTGGGAGCGGTAGAGCGAGAGGAAGCGCAGCAGTTCGGCGGCGGTCTCTTCCGGCGTCGCTTCTGCATCGTCCGCGGGGATAACCGCGTCGGCGAAGCAGGCCAGCGTCCGCAGCGGGTCCAGGAAGGGGAGCGCCACGGGCGGCGATCCTAGCAGCATCGCTCACGTAGAATCGACCTGCCGTGCGCATGCTCGTGCTGCTCTTCGCCGCAGCGGCCGCCGGGTTCCTCGGTGGCATGCTCGTGCGCGGTCCGGCGGGCGAGGGGGGCAGGGTCCGGAACGGGCGCGCGCCGGCGCCGGTGGTGGTCCCGGCGGAGAGGGCGGAGTCCCGCGAGGAGCGAGGCGGGCTCGCACAGGCGCTCGCTGCCATCCCCCCGCCGGAGCCGCTGCGCGGGAGTGGTCGCATCGACGGCACCGTGCGGACGGTGGATGGAAAGGGGGTCGAGGGGGCGCTCCTCCGGGCGGTGCGCGAGCAGGAGGAGGGACGCGGCGAGGGGGACGCGCGTCCGCCCACGCTGGAGGAGGAGGTGCGGGCGCTCGTCAGGAGCCGTCTCGAGCGGCAGGCGAACACCTATGCGGCCAGGTCGGACGCCGCGGGCAGGTTCGCGCTCAACGGGCTCCCCGAGGGGGAGTACACCCTTTCGGGCCACCTCGCCGGATACCGCCTCGCGGCGGACGACGAGGACGAGGTCGAGGTCGAGGTGAGTGCCCTTCGGGGCAGGACGGTTGCGTTCATCGCCGAGGCGGTGCGCGATGTTGTAGTCTCCGTGCTTCTCCCGAATGGCGCACCTGCCGAGGAGTGTCGCGTCAAGGCCGCCGGGGACGCGGGCGAAGAGTGCCGCGAAGCGACGTGTTGCGCCGGGCGGGCGACGCTGCGGCTGCCTGCGGGCGTCTACCTCGTGACTGCACACGAGTGGCCCCTGTCGAGCGATCCGGTCCGCGTGGACGTCTCGATGGAGGGGACCGCACCGGAGGCCACGCTACGGCTTCGTCCGAACGCCGGGCTCGGCGGCCGAGTAAACCTCGCGCAGGGAAAACCCCTCGACCAGGTCTTCGTCCACGCGCTCCGGTTGGGAGCGAGCGAGGAGCCCGATCCCGACAGGCTCGTGGGAGAAGGCGTGGTCGCCGCGACCGACACCGAGGAGGGGACCTATCAGTTCGACGAGGAGGAGGTGACCGAGGGCCGCTTCCTCGTCGGCGTGGGCCTCGGCACCGGCGGATCCCTCCTCGCGTGGCGCGTCGTGGAGGTCTCCCCCAGTACTCGCTGCGACTTCGACATTCCGTGTCCTCCGCAGGAGGGGTTCGTGACCCTGAACGTCGCGGGACCAGGCGGCGAAGCGCTGAACGACGTCCAGGTGCGCACCGGAGCTGTGGACGAGCAGGGCTACGCCTCCTTCGAGGAGGACGCCGCCATCCGGATGGGCGAGGGGGTCTTCCTCGTCGCGCACTGTCCAGCGGGCGCTGGCGAGCGCCTCTTCGTGGAGGCGATCTCGGCGGAGCTCGGCAGCAAGCGCGCCTACTACGACCCGGACAGCGATCGCACGGTGACGATCCGGTTCGGCGAGCCCGCACGGCTCACGCTGCACCTCAGCGGCCTCCCCGGCAGCGCGTGCGAAGAGCTGGTCGGGGCCGCGCTCGCGGCCCCGGGCCTCGGCGAGGGCGACCTTTGGCGGCTCGGCCCCGGTAACAGGGGCTTCGACCGGGAGGGCACGATCGAGCTGGGTCCGGTCGAGGCAGGGCCGTCCCGACTCGTCCTCTACGTGCTGATGCACAACCACGACTACGAGATCGCCCGCCACGACGTCCACCTCCGCCCGGGTACGCAGGAGCTGACGCTTCCCCTCCCGGCCCTCCACCCGCTCGCCGTCCGCGCGCCGAGCCTCAGGGCGGGCACATCCCTCGTACTCGAGCGCGGCGGCGGCTCATGGATGAGCGTCACCCGGCGCGTGCGCGGGGACGGGATCGCTGCGTTCGCGCTGCTGCCCGCGGGCCGCTACACGCTGCGACAGGAAGACGTGCATGAAGCGGCGATGGAAGTCACGGTCCCCCATGCGGGCGAGGTGGCCTTCGAGCCGCGCCGGCCGGCCTTCGACGCGATCCGCGTCTCCGTGTCCGAGCGGGAGGGCCTGCTCGGCCGCGCCGGGTTCATGCACAACGACCTCATCGTCGCCATCAACGGCACGGAGTTCAGAGGCCAAGGCCAGATGCAGCTCCTCGCGGTGAAGGCTGCGGCCACGCCCGGCACGACGACGCTCACCGTCGAGCGCGCCGGCCGGCGGCTCCTGGTCAAGCTCGACCTCCAGGCGGTGCTCGCCGCCGGCGAGTCCGCGGGCGGCGGTTTCGAGGCCGCAACGCGCTAAGAGCTTGTCCGGGTAGTGGCCCTCCGCCGCATTTCGAGGCCAACCGGTCCCGGCCAAGCTCCTAATCCAACGCGACGCGGGCGCGGGGTCTCCATAGGCCGTCGCCGCGATCGAGGCCCGGGGGCACGCGGGGGAGGGGCGGCGCTCTGCGTGACGCCCTAATCGTTCGTCCTACGATGAGTCGGACAAGCTCTGAGGGCTCTCGATCGCCACTTCGCACGTCCCTCCCCGGCGCGCGAAGAGCACCCGCAGCCGGCCTCCCAGCGCGCGCGCGAAGAGGCGCAACGTCGAGAGGCGCATGTCCCCCCGCCGCTCCAGCTTCGAGAGGTCGGACTGGCTCATGCCGGCCCGCTCCGCCACCTCGGCCTGCGTCAGCCCCTGCGCCCGCCGCAGGTCCGCCAGCGCGAGGGGGGCCGCCTCGCTCCCCCCGGTGCGTGCCCTGGAGCGATCGATCCACGCGCGAAGCAGGGGAGAGGTGCCATACATCGGGAATTCGTCAACGAGTTTCATCACGCGTGATGCAAGGGGGCCGCGGGGGTTAAGGGAGATCGCGTCGAGGAGAGGCGCCCAGTCTTTCAGGTCGCCACGCTCGAGGAGGTCGAGGATGGCCGCCGACGGCAGGTCGTCCACGGGCGTGCTGGCGGGCACCACGAGGTGACGGTGGATCATCCCCCACGCCCCTCGTCGAGGACGCGCACCGCCACGCGGCGGCAGGCGTCGGCGACGGCGCCCCAGTCGTGCCACCGGCGGTCAAGCCGTCGATAGGAGGCGAGATCGATCCCGGAGAGGTCGCCGGGCTTCGGTTCCGCGAGCTGCTTCGCCACCTGGGTTGCGACGCGCGATCCCCCGGGCCCCCTCTGATCCGCATAATAGTCGTCGATGGAGGCAACGATCCCCGCCGCCCGCTCCTCTCCAAGCGTGAGGGAGAGCGCGGCAACATCGATGTAGTCGCGCGTGACATTCCGGATCAGGCAGAGCCACGCCTTGATGCGCAGGATCTCTTCCATGGTGGGCACGCGCAGCCTCCGCCTGCCAATCGTGACCTCCTCAACCTCGAGGGGACGCCGCCGGATCAGGTTTCGGACCCCCGTCTCGATGCCGTCGAGGCTCCCGAGGATCAGCACCGGCCGCTTCACCCGCGCCGTGACCCAGCCCTTCGTCTCCTCCAGAGCCTGAAGCACCTGGTCGAAGCGAAGGTGAAGGTCAGCCACGACGTGGTCGTCGTCGAGCGACACGCGGTGCCGCGCGTGATACGCGGCCGCCGAGCCACCGACGAGGACGGCGTCAGGGACGAGTTCCTGGAGCCGGGCCGCCGCCCTGAGGATCGGCTTGAGGTCGGGCTTGGGCACCACGGTAGTGATTATACTCACTAATCGGCAGGAGTGTGGCGGCGGCAGCGGCGACGGCAATTCGCGGGAGGCCGCGGGGGAATCGGAGGCGCTGGGAGCTTGTCCGGGTAATGGCCTTCAGCCACGCTTCGGCGCCAACCGGACCCGGACAAGCTCCTAACTCGACGCGACGCGCGTCGTGGGTCTCCATGAGCCATTGCCGCGATCGAGGGGGGCTTTTGCGCGAGGTCCGGCGCTCCGCGTCACGCCCTCGCGGCTGCCAACTTCAGGAGGTTGTGTCCGACGAATAGCCGGACAAACTCCTGGCGTTGGCATTCGCTGCGCTGCCCATCCCCGAGCGCAAACGCGGCGGGGGCCATATCGACGCACGCCGGGGAGGCACACCTCTGTAAGGAACCGCCACCAAGGCAGCGCGGCACGGCTCGCTGCCCCCGCGCCCCCCTACCCTCCGCCCCAGCCGGGGGGTTTGGCCGGCATCTCCGGCTCCAGATCGGTGCCGAGCGCGTCGGCGATCCGGTTGATGTAGTTGAAGTAGGCGATCACCTGCACCGCGTCGTGGATCTCGACGTCGGAGAACCCTGCCGCGCGCAGTGGCGCGAGGTCGCCCGCGCCCATCGTGGCGGGGGCGCGGGTCAGTTTGACCGCGTAGTCGCAAAGCGCGCGCTCCCGCGGCGTGAGGTCGGCCTTGCGGTAGTCGCTCTTGATCCAGTCATCGCTGCCGCCAGCCTGGCGGTAGTCGTCCCCGTGGGACTCCGTTCAGTAGAAGCAGCCGTTGGTGCGGCTCGTCACCGTCGCGAGCATCTCGCGCTCCTTGCGCGACAGGCCCGACGGCCCCTTCATGATCTGCACGTAGATGCCCATCGACGCCTGCAAGACCGGCGGGTTCGGGCTCATCGTCTTGACGATGTTGTAGACCTTGCCGGCGCGCTTGACCGCCTCCTCGTAGAGCCGCTTCAGGAGGCCTTTGGCCTCGCCCTCGGGAACGAGATCGATGTGCGCCATCAGGGGCCGATTCTCCCATGGCCCGCTCCCCCCTGGATGTTGAGAAAAGTGGACGTTATTCCGCTGATCGGTGGCGATTTCTCCTCATTTGTCCTCCCCAATTGCATATCGTCGCGCGCTTCCTCGCCGTCTGGCGGGGCTTCGTGAACTTCCTGATTAGGGAGTGCATGGTATGGCCGCCTCCTTGCGTGCCCTGATGGCGACGGGCTCCCGCCTGCTCGCCTCGCTCCTGCTCCTCGGGTGGCTTGCCGCAACGGCAGCCGCCGACACGATCGTCTCCTATTCGTCGCCCAACGATGCGGCAACCTATGACGGCCGTTCGAACGGCGGCGCGCCCTTCGCCGGAGTCGACGCGGCGGGGTCGAACACCGCCAACGTGGTGATGGCGGGCGTCACGGCGCTCAACTTCACATGGACGGGCGGCGGCAGCGGGTCGCTTGGGACGCTCGCGGTCATCGACATCCAAGTCGTCACGCAAACCCGCGACTCCGGCCACTACGTGCAGTTCGGCTGGAGCGCGTCACCCTCGCTCGATCTGACCCGACTGAGGATGGCGTACGGGTCGAGCGCCTTCTTCAGTGCGGTCGGACCGCGGCAGATCGACCTCGACATCTCCATCAACGGCGGTGCCTTCGTCAACCTGTTCACCGGCGCGGGCGTCGCCGGCCCCGCCGACCCGATCAGCTTCTCCGACATCGACCTCTCCGCGTTCACGGGCGTGACTAGCGCCGTATTCCGCATCTTCCCCTACGATTCCGGCGGCCAAGATCTCGCCTTCTTCAACTTCCAGAGTTCGCCCTTCTTCTCGGCGATCCTGATCGAAGGCCGGGCCGCGTCCACGCAGCAGCAGAGCACCACGGCTCCGGTGCCGGAGCCGGCGACGCTGCTGCTTGTCGCGTGCGCCGGCGCCATGCTGCTGCTCGGGAGGCGCCGCGCCGCTGATTAGGCTCCTCGTCGCAGCGACGCTTCTCGGCGCCTGCGGGAGCGGGGGGGGGCCGGGGGGGGGGGGGGGGGGCCCCACCCCCCCCCCCCCCGCCCGGGGGGGGGCGGGGGGCGGGGGAGACACCCCCCCAGGGCCCCCCCCTCTTGCCGGGTTTCGTCGATAGCACCGGCGAACTCGGCATCGGCTTCGTTCATGACGCGGGGCCGACGGGGGAGTACTACTTCCCGCAGGCCGTCGGCTCGGGTGCCGCGGTCTTCGACCTCGAGGGTGATGGCGATCTCGACCTGCTGCTGGTGCAGGGCGCATCGGGCTCCGTCGGCGCGCTGCTGAGGCACGAGGCGGACGGGAGGTTTGTCGACGTCACGGAAGGGTCGGGGCTTGCGGGCGGGGGCTACGGGATGGGAGTCGCCGCCGGCGACATCGACAACGACGGCGACTGCGACCTCTACCTGACGCGCGTCGGCGCCGACGCGCTCTACCGGAACGAGGGCGGCGGCCGGTTCGTGGACGTCACCGCACACGCCGGGATCGACAATCCGGGCTGGGGCACGGCGGCGGCCCTCGTCGATGTCAACCGCGACGGCTGGCTCGACGTCGTCGTGGCGAACTACGTCGAGTACCTCCCGGGACAGCGGTGCGCCGATGGAGCGGGCAGGCAGGAGTTCTGCGGCCCAAAGGACTTCAAGGGCACGTGCGCGCGCCTCTACCTGAACCGCGGGGAGGAAGGTCCGCGGTTCCGCGATGCGACCGTCACGAGCGGGCTCGCGGCGAAGCTGGGCAAGGGGCTCGGGCTCGCCGTCCGCGACTTCGACGGCGACGGGCGGACGGACATCTTCGTCGCGAACGATGGGATGGAGAACTTCCTCTGGATGCAGCGCGAGGACGGGATCTTCCGCGAGGATGCGATCGCGCGCGGCGCCGCGTGGAACCAGATGGGAGTCCCCGAGGCGAACATGGGGGTAGTCTGCGACGACCTGACCGGCGACGGCATCTTCGACCTCTTCGTGACCCACCTCCACACCGAGACGAACACGCTCTGGGAGGGGCTGCCCGGCGGGCAGTTCGCCGACATGACGCCGCGCTCCCGCCTCGGGATCGAAGGGCGCGGCAGCACGGGCTTCGGGACCGCGGCGGTCGATCTCGACCTCGACGGAGAACTGGACCTCCTGATCGCGAATGGCCACGTCACCCGCGTGCGGCCCGAGGGGTCGGGCTCGGCGCGGATCCCCGCGTTCTGGCAGCGCTACGCCGACCGCAACCAGCTCTACCTTGGCGAGGGGAAGGGCCGTTTCCGCCTCGCGCAGGAGAAGGGCGGCGCGTTCAGCGAGGCGGCGATGGTCGCGCGGGGCCTCGCGCTCGGCGACATCAACGGTGACGGCGTCCCCGACGTCGTCGTGACGCAGATCGCCGGGCCTGCGCGGGTCTACCTGAGCGCGCTGCCTCGGCAGGGCCGCTGGCTCGCGGTGCGCGCCTTCGACCGGGCACTGCGGCGCGACGCCATCGGCGCGCGCATCGGCGTGCGCGTCGGTGCGCGTTGGCACCGGCGCGAGATCCTGCCGCACACGAGCTACCTCTGCAGCCATGAGCCGGTCGCCTACTTCGGCATCGCCGGGAGCCCGGACGAGATCGTCGTCGAGTGGCCCGACGCCGCGGCGACGCGCGAGAGCTTCCCGGGCGGGCCTGCCGACCGGCGGCTGACCCTCGAGAAGGGGCGCGGGGCCCCGGTGCGATGAGCCGCCTCATGGTGCTGCTGGCTGTCGGCTGCGCCGCGGCGGCACTTGCGGCGCTGTCGTGGATCATGGTGCGCGCGCCGGCGACGGTCGCGCCGCCCGCCCTGCCGGCGGCAGGCCTCCCGGACGCGGTGCGCGAGGCGCTCGAAGCGGCCAGTGCCGCGGTGCGCGAGAGCCCGACGGCAGGGCACTGGGGCAGGCTCGCGATGCTCTTCTCGGCACACCAGATGGACTCGGAGGCGATCGCCTGCTTCGACGTGGCGAGAGGGCTCGACCCGGAGAATCCGCGCTGGTGGTACGGCGCGGCAACGGTCGAGCACGACCACGACCACAGCCGGGCGGCGGAGGCGTACCGCGAAGTGGTGCGGCTCGCCCCCGACAACGCGGCGGCGTGGTACCACCTCGGGCGCGTGCTCGCCCACCTCGGGGAAGGGGAGGAGGCGGAGGCCTCCCTGCGCCGCGTCACGGCGCTGCTTCCGGACACGCCGCTCCCGCTGCTCACCCTCGCGCGGCTCAGACTCGCGGGGGGCGAGCTCGCGGAGGCGAAGGAGATGCTCGAGCGGGCGCTGCCGCTGCCTGGGTCGGGGGCGGATGTCGCGCAGGAGCTGGCCCGCATCTGCCGCAGGACGGGGGACGAGGAGCGCGCCGCGGTGCTCGCCGAGATGGCGGCGCGACGCGAGCCTCTGTCGCGCCCGGTCCCCGACCCGTGGACGGTCGAACTGCGCCAGATGGACCTGTCGGAGAAGGCCTCCTTCGAGCGGGCCAACAGGCTCGCAAAGGGGAAACGTTTTGCAGAGGCGGAACTCCTCTACCGGCAGGTCGTGGAGGCCGATCCCGAGAACGGAAAGGCTCGCGTCTACCTGGGCTCCTGCCTGCTCGGGCTAGAGCGCATCGACGAGGCCCGGCAGGCGCTTCTGGCCGCCACGGAGCGCTTCCCCGGCGACGCCGAAGGTTGGGCTCTGCTTGCCATTGTCGAGAGCAGGCGCCAGCAGCACGCGGAGGCGGCGGCGGCGGCGCGACACGCCGTCAGGATCGCGCCGGAGTACGCGGCCGCCTGGTACGGCCTCGGCATGACGCTGAAAGAGCTCGGCCAGTTCGCCGAGGCGGCCGAGTCCTTCCGGCGGTGCGTCGCCCTCCAGCCCGAGAACGGAGACGCCGCGTTCGCAAGAGGGCTTGCACTCGAAGAGTGCGGGCGCGGCGATGAAGCGGTGGAGGCGTACCGCGCGGCCGTGGCGATCGCGCCCGCGCGCGTGCCGCCGCGCATCCTTCTCGCGGTGGCGCTGATCCGTCGCGGCGACCTCGCGGGGGCCGAACTGCACCTGAAGGAGGCGAGCCGCCTCGCGCCGACGGAGCCGATGCTCGAGAAGGCGTGGGAGGACTGGCGGAAGGCGGAAAAATAGGGGGCGCGGGGGCCCGTCGCCCGCTGCGCGGGGTATCGGCCCCGAGGGGCCCTACCGGGTGAGGACGAGGTAGAGCACGACGACTTGCAGCAGCACGATGCCGAAGAAGCCGAGGCGGAAGCTCATCTTGGCGGTCTTGTGGCGGAAGCGACGCATCGCGAGGAAGGCGCCGAGAGAGCCGCCCGCGGCCGCCCAGAGGAGGAGTTCGCGCTCCGAGATGCGGCGCTGGCCCTTCTCCGCGCGCCGCTTGTCGAGCCAGTAGACGACGTAGGCGAGCAGGTTGATGCCCGCGAGGTACCAGATGAGGTACTTCAAGAGGGCTTGCGCTCGCGGAGGGCCGCCAGGGTGCTCTTCATGAAGGCCGGCAGGTCGCCCGGCGTGCGGGAGGTGATGAGCCCCCCGTCGCGGACCACCTCGCGGTCCACCCAGCGGGCGCCCGCGTTCACGAGATCGTCCTTGATCGCGACGAAGCTGGTCAGTTCGCGCCCCTTGCAGACGCCGGCGGAGGCGAGCACCCAGCCGGCGTGGCAGATCGCCGCGACGACCTTCTGCTGCTCCATCATCCGGCGCGTCAGTTCGAGGACCGGATTGTGCATCCGCAGCCGGTCGGGGGCCCAGCCGCCGGGGATCACGAGGCCGTCGAGCGTCCGCGCGTCGAGGTCGCCGACCTGCGCATCGACCGTGATCGGGTAGCCGTACTTCCCGGTGTACTTCGCCTCGCCGCACCCCGCGGCGATCGTCTCGTGCCCCTCCTCCTTCAGGCGGAGGTAGGGGTACCAGACCTCGAGATCCTGGTAGAGCGCCTCGATCAGCACTGCGACTTTCGCCATCCGCTACTCCTTGAACGAGACTTCCGCACAGAGTTGCTTGAACAGGTCCTTGTAGAGGCGCTCCTCGCGCGCGTCGACGATCAACTCGACGACGTAGGTGGTCTGCTTCACCCGGCACGCCGCCGCGAAGTAGAGCTTGGGCAGGCCGTCCGGCCCCCGGACCCCCACCTCGATGCACTGGGCCTTCTCGCGCCCGCACCACCAGGAGCGGATCTTCGGCTTGGCCGTGATCTCCGGGAACCGGCTCTGGTCCATGCGGAACCACGTCTCGACGGCGCCCTTCAGGTCGGTACCGGAGAGGATGCTGCCGTCCTGCAGGATCACGCCGTTGGCCGAGAAGGCGTCGAGGTTCAGCGCCCCGGCCAGGTGCGGCGAGCCGTACCCGGGAAGCACCTTCGCGTAGTCCGCGCCGGCGCCGCCGCCCAGCACGACCTCGCGCGGCAATTCCTCATAACCCTCCATCAGCGGCACCGACATGCGCTCCGCGCCGACCACCTGCTTCTGGAAGGCCAGCTTGGGTCTGCTTCCGGTGAACTTGAACCCCTTCAAGGCGCCGTCGGCGATCGCCTTCAGGTCGGCCCCGCCGGCGGGCGCGCTCAGGGAGACGTTGTAGAGCATCTCCACGTCGGGCACGTAGACGCGCGCGACGCGGATCGCGCGCATGCCGGACTCGACGGCGGCCTCCCAGGCGGCGCCCCACGCGCTGAGGCGCCCCACCCTGAAGGTCTCGACCTTCGCCTTGCGGCCCGCGGCGTCGATCTGCTTCTGCCAGACGGCGGCGAACTCCTTCTCGTCGTGGAAGAGGGGCTCGCGCGAGACCACCATGCCCATGCCCTGCCCGATCGCCGAGAAGCCGGTGCGGTCCCCGACGATGGTCCACCCCTCGGGCACGAGCAGTTCGCACTCGAGCGGCGCGCAGGCGTAGACGCCCTTCGGCCAGGTGACCTCCTCTGCGCGCGCGAAGGCCGGGGCAAGCAGCAGCACGATCAGCCAGCGCATGGCCGTATCGTAATCCATCCGTCACATCCGTTGCTTCTCGCGCAGCAGGATCACGAGGAAGAACGGGCCCCCGAGCAGGTGGGTCAGCACGCCGACCGGCAGGTGCGGCTCGGACATGAAGTTGGAAAGGCCGTCGCAGAGCGCGAGGAAGCCGCCCCCGGCGAGCGCGCTCGCGGGCAGCAGCAGGCGGTTGTCGGCGAGGCCGAGCAGCCGCAGGGTGTGGGGCACGAGCAGGCCGATGAAGCCGATGGGCCCGACGAACGCGACGACGGCGCCGACCATCAGCGACGAGGCGAGGTAGGCGCGCCGGATGACGCGCTCGACATCCACCCCCACCCCCATCGCCGACTCCTCGCCGCCGGCGAGCGCGTTGAACGCGCGGCCGAGCGGGGCCAGATAGGCGATCCCGGCAGCCGCGGCGATCCCGACGATGGCGACCGCCCGGAGGCCGTACCCCGACTCGAGGCTGCCGACGAGCCAGCGCAGGATGCGCAGCGCGTCCTCCGGCGTGCTCGTGTACTGGATCGCGAGGATCAGCGCGCTGAAGGTGTACGTCAACGCCACGCCGGCGAGCAGCAGCGTCGGGGCGGGCAGGCGGCCGCGCACGCGGGCGACGCGGTAGGTGAGGGCGATGACGAGGATCGCGCCCGCCATGCCGACGGCGGGCAGCGCCACCAGCGGTTCGAGCACGCTCTCGATGCCGAGGGCGACGGCGAGCACCACGCCGAGGGCCGAGCCGCTGGAGACGCCGAGGGTGTAGGGGGTCGCGAGGGGGTTGCGCAGGATCGCCTGCATCACGACGCCGGCCGCGGCCAGCGCCGCCCCCGCGACGAGGCCGAGCGCCGCCCGCGGCACCCGCAGGTCCCACAGGATGAAGCGGTGGCTCCCGAGGCCGAGGTCGAGCGCGGGACCGCAGAGCGGGGCGAGGACCCCCCCGAGGACGAACAGCACCGCCGCGCCGGCGACGACCCGGCTAGACCGGCGCGACCACATGGATCCGCCCCCCTTCCCGCAGGATGCGCGCCTCGACCCGGAAGACGTCGCGCAGGAGTTCCACCGTGAGGACCTGCTCCGGGGCCCCGTCCGCGGCGACGCGTCCCCTGTCGAGCACCACGATGCGCGCGCACGACGCCGCGGCGTCGAGGTCGTGGGTCGACAGCAGCACCGCCCCCTCGAACGCGCCGAGGATCGACAGCACCGCGTGGCGGTGCTCGAGGTCGAGGGCGGTCGTCGGCTCGTCGAGCAGCAGCGCCGGCGCCTGCTGCGCGAGCGAGCGCGCGAGCAGCGCGAGGCGGCGTTCGCCGCCGCTCAGCTCGGTGATCAGGCGGTGGCGCAGCCCCTCGAGCCCGACGCGGGCGATCGCCCCCTCGACCGCGCCCGCGTCGTGGTCGCGGAAGACGAACCGCCCGCACGCGACGACCTGCGCGACCGTGAAGGGGAACTCCCAGAACTCCTCCTGCGGGAGGAACGAGAGGCGCCGCGCCAGCGCCGCGCGGTCGAGATCCCCCGCCGGCCGCGCGCGCCCGGCATCGGGCTTGACGATGCCCGCCAGCGCCCGGAGCAGCGTCGTCTTGCCGCTGCCGTTGGGGCCGATCAGCGCGACGCGCTCGCGCTCGCCCACGCGGAGGTCGATCGCGTCGAGCACGACGCGCGCGCCGTAGCGCACCGTGACGCCCGAGAGCTCAAGGGCGGCCATGGATCATCTCCGCGAGGCGCCGCACCGCCTCCGGCAGGCGCGGCCCCGGGATGAGCAGGGCGGCGTCGCGCACGGCGAAGACGCGCCCGTCGCGCACCGCCGGCACCTGCCCCGCGAACTTGCGCCACGCCCCGAGCGGGTCGCCCTCCGCGGGCAGGTTGTCGATGATCACCTCCGGCGCGCGGCGCACGAAGGTCTCGAGCGTGATCGTCGGGTAGGGCGCGTCGAGGTCGGCGAGCGCGTTGCGCCCGCCCGCGGCGCGGATCAGCTCGTCGAGGAAGGTGCCCGGGCCGGCGGCATCGATGTTGGCGACGGCGCCCGCGCTCCGCCGCGTCACGAAGAGCACCGACGGGCTGGCCCGGCCGGCGGAGACCGCGCGCGCCGCGTCGAGGTCGGCATCGAACCGCGCGAGGTAGGCCGCCGCGTCGGCGCTCCTGCCGAACTCGGCGCCGATCGCGAGGATGGCCGCGCGCACGTCGGCGATCGTCTCGCTCGGCAGCGAGAGGACGCGCACGTGGGCGCGTTCCAGAGCCGCCTTGAGCGGATCCTCGGGGGTGCGGGGGGCCTGCTTCAGCACGACCGAGGGCCCGACGCGCAGGATCGCCTCGGCCGCCGCGGCGTCCTGCCACGGCAGGCGGACCACCTCGCGGCCCGGCTTGCAATAGGCCGTGCAGCCGACGAGGCGCCGCTCCTCCCCCAGCGCGACGAGGATCTCGGTGAAGGAGGGCAGGAGCGAGACGACTCCCTCCCCGCGCGCGGGGCTCCGGGCGCAGGCCGCAAGGAGCGCGAGAAGGGCGAGGAGCCGCACGGCGGGGAGTGTACTCTGGGCCGATGCAGGTGGCGGGGATCCTCCTCGGCGGCGGGAGGTCGGAGCGGTTCGGCTCGCCGAAGCTCGAGGCGCGGATCGGGGGCCAGCGCCTCGTCGATCTCGCCTGCGCCCACTTCCTCGAGGCCGGGCTCTCGCCGGTCGTCTTCTGCGGACGGGCCCAGCCCGCCGACCCGCGCGTGCTGCTCGCCGAGCCCGGCGAGGAGATGATCGACACGCTGCGCCGGGGGATCGAGGCGTGCCCCCCGACCCCCTTCGCCTTCGCCCCGGCGGACATGCCGGCGCTGTCCCCGGACCTGCTCCGACCCCTGATCGAGGCGTTCCGGGAATGCCACAAGCCCTTCCTGCTTCCGGTGCACGGGGGGCGGCGCGGCCACCCCGCCTTCGCGGCACGGCGCGAGCCCTTCTTCACGGCGCGGGTTGCCAGCGACGTGTGGCGCGGCGCGGAGCTTGCATTCCACGTCGTGGCGAGCGCCGACATCCTCTTCGACATCGACACGGAGGAGGATCTCGCGGCGGCGGGGAGCGCCGGCGCGCGCCGCGCGCGGCTTGTCGCGCGGGGCGACCTGCGAGGTTAGGCTCTCTGGATGGAACGCGCGCTCGCCTATCTCGAACAGCATCGCGAGAGGTTTCTCGGGCTCCTGTTCGACTACCTGCGCATCCCGTCGGTCTCGGCGCAGAAGCAGTGTCACGGCGACGCGCGGCGCGCGGGGGAGTTCATCCGCGAGCGCCTGCGCGAGGCGGGATTCGAGACGCGGCTCTTCGAGGGGGAGGGGCTGCCGACGGTGCACGGCTGGCGCCTCGAGGACCCGGCTCGGCCGACGCTGCTCGTCTACGGCCACTACGACGTGCAGCCGCCGGAGCCCATGGACCTCTGGGAGACGCCGCCCTTCGAGCCGACGCTCGTCGACGGCGAGATCCGGGCGCGGGGGTGCGCCGACGACAAGGGGCCGTCGCTCGCGCTCGTGCTCGCGGCGGAGTGCTGGGCGAAGGGGGCGGGATCGCTGCCGGTAAACCTCAAGGTCGTGATCGAGGGGGAGGAGGAGTGCGGCGGGGATGTCGTCGGGCAGTTCCTCAGCAAGCACAAGAAGGAGTTGGCCGCCGAGGCGCTGGTCATCGCCGACACTTCGGGCTGGAGCCGCGGCGTGCCCGCCTTTTGCTACGGCCTGCGGGGCATCTTCGCCGCCGAGGTGACGGTCGAGGGGCCCAGGCGCGACCTGCACTCCGGCAGCTACGGCGGCACGGTCGCAAACCCCGCGACGGCGCTCGCGCGGCTGATCGCCACGCTCCACGACGCGGACGGGCGCGTCGCCGTCGAGGGCTTCTACGACGGCGTGAAGCCGCCCGGCGCCGTGGAGCGCGCGCGCACCGCCGCGCTCGCCTTCGACGACGCCGAGTACCTCGCGGAGACAGGGTCGGCGGCGCTCTTCGGGGAGGAGGGCTTCTCGACCCTCGAGCGCAAGGGGGCGAGGCCCACCTGCGAGATCAACGGCATCTTCGGCGGCTACCAGGGCGAGGGCAGCAAGACGATCATCCCGGCGAAGGCCGGTTGCAAGATCACCTGCCGGATCGTGCCCGGCCAGGATCCGGGAAAGGTCTACGCGGCCCTCGAACGGCACCTCCGCAAGCACTGCCCCCCCGGCGTGCGGCTGCACGTGCGGGAGGGCCACCGCGCGACGGCCGTCTTCACCGACCCCGAGACGCCGTGGGCCAAGCGCGCGCGCGCCGCGCTGGAGACCGCCTTCGGCCAGCCCGCCGCGCTGACGCGGGAGGGCGGCTCGATCCCCGTCGTGAACCTCTTCCAGAAGATCCTCGGCACGCAGCCGCTGCTGCTCGGCACCTACGCGCCCGGCGAGCGCGCGCACAGCCCCAACGAGCGCTACCGCGTCGAGGACTTCTACGCGGGCATCCGGACAGGCGTGGCGCTCTTCGCGGGATAGCGCGCCGGGTCCCGCCGGCCCCCTCAGCAGCGCGTGCGCATCGACTCGCGGGAGCGTTCGTGGGCGGCCGGGCTTGAGAAGCCCTTCGACTTCGAGTGCGCCCACGCCTTCTCGATGGACGCGGCGGCGTCGGGCGTCTTGCAGGAGGTGTCGCCGTGGTCGATGTCGAGCGTGCCGATGCGCTTCGCGGCGGCCACCGCCGCCTTGCGCAGGGCGGCGCTGCGGCACCCGATCGCGATGACGGCGCCGTTCATGCCATAGCGCTCCGCGTTCGGCGCCGTGTGGATCGACTGCTCGATCGCGGCCAGCCGCTCGAGGAACCAGGAGTCAGGCAGCGTCTCGTCGACCATCGCCATGCGCGCGAGCAGCGACCACCCGGCCAGACGCTCGTGCCCCCCCGTGGCCGCGAGCCACGCGGCCACCTTCGCGGACGCGTGCGGCCCCTCCGCCGCGACCGCCCCGACATAGCCGTCGCACATGCGCGCCATCGGCGTGCGCGCCCAGCGGTCGAGTTCGGCGGACGTCATCCTCGCCGGATCGACGACCTTCGCGGCGAGATTGCGCGCGTCGAAGTTGCCCGTCTTCCACAGCGCGAGCGCGAGTTCGTGGTCGACGCCGATCCGCTTCCAGAGCGTCTTCAGCGTCGCGAAGCTGACGCCGAACATCGGATCGTCGGCCCCGTGCCGCCGGTAGGTCTTCCGCGTCTGCTCGCTGCCCGCCTTCTCGAGGGCGGCCATCGCCTCGGCCAGCGTCATGCGCGGCCCCGCCGCCTTCTTCGCCCCCCCCGCGCTCTTCCGGGTGGATGTCTTCGCTGTCGCCATCGCCACGCTCCTCCGGGGCCTCGCGCCCCCTACTTGGTCAGCTTCACCTTCTTCAGCTCGTACTCGACGACGCCGCTGCCGACGGCGGGATCGGCGCCGAGCGGATCGCTCACCTCGAGCACCTCGAAGCTCGAAGGGATGTCGACCCCCTTCACCTTCTGGTACTTGATCTTGAGCGCGACCTCCTTGCTGCCGACCTCCCCGCTCATCGCCTCGATCCGGGCGAGGTCGTCCTTGCCCTCCCGCAGCTTGAACTCCCACCACCCGCCCTCGCCGGCGGTGTGCTCGCGGTAGCCCGCGATCCGGCCGTCCGCGAGGCGGAAGGCGAGCGCCTTCGGGTAGCCGAGCAGCTCGACGACATCGCCCGCGCGCCGGAAGCCGCAGTTCTTGAACTCGGTGTCGAAGTCGCGCGCCTCGAGGTGCGCGAAGAACCAGCGGAAGTGCTTCGTGCACGAGTCCGTGATCTGGTCGGCCCACCGCCCGCCGCGGAAGCTCTTCTCGTCGATGACGATCTCGCAGGGGTCGGGCGGCGCGATCTGGAACTCGCCCTTGACGTTGCCGGTCCACCCGAGCTTGGCGAGATCGCGGTCGATCTTCCTGTGGAACTCGCCGTCGATGCGCGTGTCCGGCGGAAGCACGTAGCGCCGCCCCCACGCCCCCCGGACCTCGTCCCGCGCGGCGGGATCGCCTGCCATGGCATCGGCCGCGTTGGTCACGGGCTTCTCGAACGTCAGCTTCAGCTCGCCGGTGCCGCCGAGCGGCGCGCTCCACGCCACGGCGCTCGACGCGGGCGCGGGCACGCCGCCACCCTCCTGCAACGCGAGCGTGCGCGAGGTGCTCCACTTGGAGCCGGCGCGCGTGTAGGCGAGCAGCTCGGACACGACCGCGTAGCCTGCGCCCGCGTCCCCGGTCGTCCAGTCGAGTCTCGCCAGGAAGGGCTGCGCCGCGGAGCCGACGTCGATCTCCATGCCCACGAGGCGGTCGTTGCGGAGGAGATAGGTGCGATCGCCCGCCTTGATCTTCGTCGCGCCGTCCGCGAGCGTCTCCGGCGGCGCGAACTTCGCGTCCTTGAACTGCTCCTCGAAGGGCTTGCGCACGAAGCGCGCGACGACCCACCGGAGATGCTCCTCGAGCCCCGCGCGCGCCCGGTCGGCGACGCCCGGCAGATGGGCGCGGACGAGTTCGTTGCCGATCACGACGACCTGCCCCTTGCCCGTCCACTTCGCCTCCTCCCCCTCGCGCCTGCCCTTCCACGTGGAGACGTAGGCGAAGTCGAGCGTGACGTTCTCGACCTTGTCCTCGCGCCACTCGTACTGCGAGGCCCAGGCGATGCGCAGCATCTTCGCCGCATCCTCGGCCGTCTCGGCGAGGAGCAGGAGCGTCCAGATGCAGGGGGAGAGCATGGCCCGAGTTTACAGAATGGGAGGGGGGCCGGGGGAGGGTATCCCCGATTGAGACGGTGCGCCCGCCGCCGGGGAGGCCGCGGCACGCCGGCGGGGTATTCTCCCCCTGCGGACGCATCCGGGAGGGAACGGCATGACACAAGCACACGCGGAGCGCGTTCCGGCGGAGTCCCCGCCCGCGGGTCTGCTGCCACCGCTCGACGCCGCGGCAACCGAGGCGCTCTTCGAGGGGATGGCCGACGGGCTCTTCGACGGCTGCGCCGCCCCCGCCGGGCGCCCCCCGTTCCTCGAGGAGATCCTCGGCACGCTGCGGTGGCTCGAGCGCACGCCCTCCGGGGTCCTCCACGTCCGCACGCTCGGCGACCGCGCGAAGTTCTACCTCTTCGAGGGGCAGATCCGCGGCGCGAGCGGCGCGGGCACGGCCGGGATCGGCGAGCGCATGCTGACCCGGGGCCTCGTCTCCGAGGAGGGGCTCGCCGAGGCGCTCCGGATGCAGCGCCGCTTCGACCCCGCGGCCCCGCTCGGGCTCTGCCTCGCGCTCGTCAGCCAGCCCGCGGCGGACGCGCTGCAAGCCCTGCTGCGCGAACAACTCGTCGAGGTCATCCGCCACTGCTCGGCCTGGCCGGTGGGCGTGATCCAGTACGAGGCGGGCCCGGTCTGGCACCGCGAGATCGAGTTCTCCTTCCGGGTCGACGAGATCGAGCGCGACGTGGGCTAGGAGCTTGTCCGGGTAATGGCCTTCAGCCACGCTTCGGGGCCAACCGGACCCGGACAAGCTCCTAATTCGACGCGACGCGAGTCGTGGGTCTCCACGAGCCAGCGCCGCGATCGAGGGGGGCTCTTGCGCGAGGTGCGGCGCTCCGCGTCACGCCCTCGCGGCTGCCAGCTTCAGGAGGTTGTGTCCGGTGCACGCCAAGCTGAAGGCCCGCGACCTTCGCCAAGGCCGTCATCATCGCGGGGTGACAGGGCGGACAGCCACGCTCCTCCCCGCAGCACGCGAGGAGGCCGAGAGATCGAGGTCGTGCCGCACGGTGTCCCGTACGAGGTGCGCCAGGTGGCCCTCGGGCACCAGATCCTGCACGGTCGCCGAGAGCATCCAGACCCGCTCCACCAGAACCTCTCGGCCACGCCCGCTGTCTTGGCCATGCGCGCAACCTACGGCCGGGTACCGACAGCGCACCCCCCTTCACTTAAGAGTTTGTCCGACGATTAGTCGGACAAACTCCTAGAACCGCGCGGCCTCGCGGCAGGCGGCGGCGAGATCCTCGACCTGCGGCAGGATCACGTCCTCGAGGTCGGGGTTGTAGGCGACGAAGGTATCCAGCGCGCCGATTCGCTTCACCGGGGCGTCGAGGTCGCCGAAGAGTTCGTCGGCGATGCGCGCGGCGATCTCGGCGCCCCACCCCCACGAGCGGTTGTCCTCGTAGGCGACGACGACACGGTGCGTCTTGGCCACCGCCGCGGCGATCGCCGGCCAGTCGTAGGGCTGGATCGTGCGCAGGTCGAGGATCTCGACCTCGATCCCCTCCTGCTCGGAAAGCGTCTTGGCCGCCCGCAGGCTCCGCTCGACGAGCGCCCCGTAGGTGACCAGCGCGACCGAGGCCCCCTCGCGCACCGTGCGCGCCTTCCCGAACGGGATCATGAACTCCCGGCCCGGGTAGGGAGAGCGGTTGTAGGTCTGGCGGTAGAGGTGCTTGTGCTCGAGGAAGAGGACGGGATCGTCGCAGCGGATCGCGGTGCGCAGGAGCCCCGCGGCGTCGAGCGCGTTGCTCGGGTAGCAGACGCGGATGCCGGGGATGTGCGTGAAGAGCACCTCGGCGCTCTGGCTGTGGCAGAGCGCGCCCCGGATGTAGCCGCCGATCGTCGTCCGGACGACGCTGCCGCAGGAGAAGCTGTTGCCGCTCCGCCAGCGCAGCACCGACCACTCGTTGCGGATCTGCTCGAAGGCGGGCCAGATGTAGTCGATGAACTGCACCTCGCTGACCGGCTTCAGGCCGCGGGTCGCGAGCCCGACGGTGCGGCCGACGATGTTGGCCTCGGCCAGCGGCGAGTTGTAGCAGCGGTGGCCGCCGTGGGCGCGCTGGAGGCCCGCGGTCGACTTGAAGACTCCCCCCTTGCCCTTCACCTCGGCGAGCGCCTCCTCGCGGGTCGCGTCGGCGACATCCTGGCCGAAGACGACGACGAGCGGGTTTCTCTCCATCTCGTCGAGCAGCACCTGGTTGATGTTGTCGATCATGTTGCGCGGCTCGCCCTCGGGAACGGGCTCGGTCGCGAACGCCTCCGACGTCGGGTCCACATCGGGGCTGTAGACCCAGAGTTCGGCCGCGGCGCGCGACTTCTCGGGCCACTTCGCCGCGAGCGCGCGGTCGGTCGCCTCCTCGATCTCGCGGTCGATCTCCGCGCGGATCGCCGCGAGCTCCTCCGCGGTCGCGACCCCCTCGGCGATGAGCCGCCTCGGATAGGTCTCGATCGGATCCTTCTCGAGCTCCGCGTCGATCTCCTTCTGCGTCCGGTAGGCGCGGTGGTCGTCGGACATCGAGTGGCTGTAGGGGCGGATGCAGTGCGCATGCACGAGCGCGGCCCCCGCGCCCCCCCGGACATGGGCGATGGCTTCCGCCATAGCCCGATAGGAGGCGACCGGATCGCACCCGTCGCACTCCGTGACTCGCAACGGCTGGAAGCCCGCGACGGCCTTGCTGATCGAGTCCTGCGGCGTCTGCACCTCGCGCGGGACCGAGATCGCGTACTCGTTGTCTTCGATCAGGAAGACGATGGGCAGCTTCAGCACGCAGGCCGACGAGAGCGCCTCCCAGAACTCCCCCTCGCTCGTCGAGCCGTCGCCGCCGGTCACGAGGACGATCTCGTCGGGGGCGAACGCGCCGGGCAGCGCCGCGCGCATCTCCCCGTGGTCGCGCAGCTTCGCGATCGCCTCGGCGACGCCGACGGCGTTCAGGTACTGCGTCGCGATCGGCGACGAGGCCGAGACCAGCCGCGCCTCCTTCTTGCCCCAGTGGGCGGGCATCTGGCGCCCCGCCGAGGCGGGGTCGTCGAGCGCGCCGACGGCCTGCAACAGCATCTCGTAGGGCGTCATGCCGACGGCGAGGGCGAGGGCGCGGTCGCGGTAGTAGGTGTAGAACCAGTCGCTGCCCGCCCGCGCGGCGAGGCCCGCGGCGGCGCAGATCGCCTCGTGGCCCGCGCCGTTGATCTGGAAGTAGGCGCGGTTCTGCCGCTTGAGCTGGATCTCCTTGTCGTCGGTGCGGCGCGACGCATAGATGGTCCGGTAGAGGCGGAGCATCAGCTCGCGGTCAAGGTTGGGGGGCCCGTCGCCGGCTTCGCGGGCTATGGGCCCTGAAGGGCGGCGCTGGGAGGCGGCGCGGGTTTCGCGGGGCTTTGCCATGGCTAGAAGGTGTATCGGCGGTCGGCGAGGCTGTTTCCGAAATCGAGGACGAGCTCTTGCGGCGCGGCGCGAAGCTCTTTCAGGTCGAAGCACTTGCGCAGAACCGCGATGCGGACGCAGGCGCGCAGGCTGAACTCCGCCATCGGGAAGGTCAGCGCGAACGAGCCCGGGCCGCGGGTGCAGGTGCCGCGGATCAGCGAGGGGATCTCGAGCTCGGCCTTGCCGGCCTCGACGACGAGTTCGGGGCCGTCGTTGGAGAATCCGTCGCCGCGGAAGAGGAGGTCGCCCCGCGAGCGGACGCGGGCGAGCAGCGCCTCGTCCCCACCGAAGAGCGCCGCAAGGTCGGCGAGCGGGATCCGCTCGGCCCGGTCGGCGATGCGTGCGGCGAACGCGCGCACGGGCTCCTTCAGCTCAGGGCGTTCGCTCGTCTTCAAGCGGCGCGGAGTATAACCCGGCCGGTCAGTACCCCTCGTCCTTCTCGCGCACGACCTCCTCGGCGGCGATCGCCTCCCAGGTCGTGAGGACCTCCTCGGAGGCCCCCGCGGCGGCGAGGCAGTCGCGCACCGGTCCCGAGGCCCGCTTCAGCTTCGGGAACTTGAGCAGCAGGACGGCGATGTCGCGCCGGTCGGTCCATGCCTTCGGCTGCCCGCGCCGCGCGTGGAACGCGATGGTCTTGGCGGCGATGAGGTCGATGGGCGCGAGGACGAGCAGGTTGTTGACGCGCTCGCTCGGGGGGAGCGCCGCAACGGCGCGAACGTCCACGAGGTGCCGGTTCTTGGGCTTCCGGACCTGGTAGATCCGGAACCCTTGCCCTCCCGCGACTTCGCGCACCCTCACGGCGATGTGAAATGTCTTGTTCAGGAGCTGTCGAATCTCCCCGGCGAGCTCCGCTGCGCCGGTGGAGAGCACGTCCACATCCTCCGACATCCGGAAGGCGTCGGCGTAGACGTTGACCGCCTGCGCCCCAAAGAGCACCGCGTCGGTCCGGCCGCGCAGGAATTCCACGACCGCGTCCTGGATCTGGGCGAGAGGGAAGGGCTCGTCCATGAGAATCTCACGCACGCCGAGGGGCCGGTTTCCAGGCAATAGCGGATTTCGGCGCGCCACGGCAGCGATTGTAAACGCCGCCCCGCCTCCAGGTTTCCCGGACCGCGGGTCCCACTCCTCGGCTCCCTGATGCGCACCAGCGGATCCCTCGCTGGGAATCGCGCCGGTTCGGAGGCAGGAGCATTCGCGATTCGCAGGCCCAGGCCGTCGCTGCGGTCCGACCAGGCGTTGCGGTGAAGGCGGAGCGCTGGGCGGCAGATCGTCGTTTCGCGAACTCTGGCGTGGCTCGGGTTCAATCCCGGAACCGCGGGGGCACGACGCGACGACGGGCGGCCACTCCCGATCTGGGGGTTGGCTCCAGCCCGCCCACAGACCGGCGCGAACCAAGACCGGACGCCACCCGGGGCCCCGCGCTTCGCCCCCTGGGGCGCCTACTTGTCCCCGCCCTCGCCGCGGTTCTTGCGGTCGGCGGCGGCCTTCTCCTCGAGCTTCTTCCGCTCTTCGTCCACCTTCTGCTGGAGGCCGGGCAGTTCGGACTTCGCCTTCGCCTCGGCGGCGGCGGCGTCGCGCCCCTCCATCTCGGCGATCTTGCGCTGCACGAGCACGTAGTTCTTCACGTACCAGTCCTCGAAGTCGATGGACGTGTCGAAGTCCTCGCCGGTGATCGACTTGACGCTGTTGCGCAGCTGCGTCGCGAGGCTCTTCTGGTCGCCGCCGCGCTTGCCCATCGCCGCCGCGCGCGCCTTCGAGCCGCCCTGCCCGTACTTCGCGTTGAACTTGGCCTCGGCCGCCTTCTGGTCCACGTCGCCCGCGGCGCCGGTGTCGACATTGACGACGCCGGTCGACCAGCTCGCGCCCTTCGGCAGCGCCTTCTTGTAGATGTCGAGCAGGTCGGGCAGCGTGCGCCAGTCCTTGTTGGCGCCGAAGAGCGCGAGCAGGCGGATCACGATGACGGAGCGGTCCTCGTCGAGCGTCTTCTTCGCCTTCGGCCAGTAGAGGAGGTAGTTCAGCTCGGCCATCGCGTCGATGACCGAGGAGAGGACCTCGTCTTCCTTGTAGTCCTTGTCCCACGACTTCAGCAGCGCGTTGCCGGCGGCGGCGACGTTGTGCCGCTGCCCCCCGAGCGCGAGCGCGGCGACGTTGCGCACCTCCGGGCTCCGGTCCTTGAGCAGCCTCTCGAGCCGCTTGATGACGGAGTCGTGCCGCACGTCGTGGAGCCCGTAGACCGCGTTCTGCTTCTCGCCGACGTCCTTGGTCCCCTTGAACGCCGCGTCGAAAGCGGCGAGCGCCGCCTCCGCCTCCGCGTCGGTCGCGGCCGCATCACCCTCCGCCCGCACGACGAGCGGGACGAGAAGAATCAGGGCAAGGGTCGCGTACCTCATCGGAATCCTCCTGAAATCCGGCCGCTCAGCCGCCGGCGCAGCCGGTCGGCTGCGGCGGCCCGCTCAGTAGCTCCAGCCAATTCTACACGAAGCTGGGCCCCTCCGCCGCCCGCATCGCCAGTCCCCCGCCACGGCCCGCCTCCACCCACCCGCATCCGGCCGCTCAGCCGCCGGCGCAGCCGGTCGGCTGCAGCGGCCCGCATCGTCCTACTTCCGTTTCTTCCGCGCCTCCTCAAACGCCTTCTTCTTCTTGGGCCAGAACTCGAGATCCTGCGGCTCGGCCGTGTCGTCGTGCTGCTGGACGTGGACATAGAGCCCCCCGGAGACCTTGGCGAACTCCCGGCAGAGGTCGAAATCGTGGTTGTGGATGCCCACCGAATGGACCCTGAGCCCCCGGGTCTGGGCGATGCGCCAGACCTCGTCGCGCAGCCGGTCGGCCCGCTTGGACAGCTCCCCGGCGAGGCTCTGCCCGTCGGTCACGAAGACGATCGTGTCGCACCCCTTGTCGAAATTGATGTCGGGGTTGCCCCCCTTCAGGAACCCCCACGCGGCCCGCAGCGCCTCGTACATCGCCGTGGACCCCTTGCGCTCGACGTTGTTCTCGAGGTGGGTCACGATCGCGTCGCGCGTCTTCGACGAGAGCTTGAGCAGCCGCTCGTTCTCGGGGTAGCGCGTCAGTTCGTGGTTGAAGAGCACGAAGGCGACCTCCGTCTTGTCGGGGATCGCCTCCAGGCACTGCTTCAGGTGGTTCACGACGAGGTTCCAGCGCGTCTTCACGCTGAAGAAGTTCGGCGTCTGCTCCTCCTTCGGCTTCTCTCGCTCCGCCTTGTGGTCGATCATCCAGGGGTTATCCATGTCCTGCGACACATCGAGCACGAAGACGATGCGGTCCCCGAGCACGGGGATGCCAAAGAAGGGGGCTCCGGGGGACGGGTCCTTCGGCTTCGGCCAGGTCCCCCACGCCCCCCCCTCCTCGCCCGCCGCCTGCTGCTGCCACCAGGCCTCCCAGACCGCCGGATCGCAGGGCATCTCCGTCAGCGACAGCTTCTTCAGCGCGAGCCACGCGTCGTAGCGCACCCGCAGGCTCGGATCGCCGGCGAAGAGGCGGAAGACCTGCGGCAGGAGGTCGTCGGCGCGGAACTCGGAAAGACAGGCGAGCGCCGCCCCGCGCACGACCGGGTGCTTGTGCGCGAGCAGCTTCGCGATCTCGTCCTTCATCGCGATGCGCCGGCCCTCCCTCGCCGCGGTGAGGCCCGCGAAGACGATGCGCTCGTCCCTCTCCTTGAGCGCCTGCGCGATCACGTTCTGGCCCTCGGCCGCCTGCGTCTTCGAGAAGGCGAGCACGCCGAGCGCGCGGGTCTCCGGCGGCTTCTTGAGCTTGGTCTCCCAGATCTGCTGCATCGCGGCGAGCGTCTCGGCGCCCTTGTAGCCCGAGAGGACCTTCACCGCCTCGCGCAGCACGTCGCCCGCGTCCGACTTCGCGAGCACCTCCGTCATCAGCCAGTCGGCCGCCGCCGGAAGGTCGTGCTTCGTGAAGTTGCGCAGCACGATGACGCGCTCCTCCGACGTGATCTCCGCGTTGGCCCAGCGGAACTGCACGTTGTCGTAGAAGAAGTCCTTGTAGAGCTGGTTCGCGTCCTGGGCGGCGGCCGGCAGCGCGAGATGCAGCGTCAGCGTGAGGAGGCCCGCGATTCGCATGCCCCGATTCTAACGGGGGCTATAGTGGTCGGTCCCATGCCCCGGCGCCTTCTGATCGTCCTCGCCGCACTCGCGGGCGGCGCGGTCGCGCAGGGGCGCGAGAGCGTCGTCGTCGCGCTGGAGGAGGTGGAGAGCGCGGCGGTGCAGCCGCACCTGCTCTTCCCGCAGGTTCGCCCGCCGTCGCTCGCCTCGCCCGCCGCCGGGGCCGCCGGGCCGAAGGGGCTCACCGCCGAGGCGCGCACCTGCGCCCTCGCGCTCGCGGGCAGGAAGGTCCCGATCTTTCTCGACCGGCCGGAAGGGGCGCTGGCGCTCGGGCTGCTCTGGTGCGAGAGGGACGGGCCGTACACGGGGCGCGCGAAGAGCCTCGGCGCCGACGGGCTCTCCGTGACGTTCGAGGGGGTCAAGAGCCCCGCCGGGCCGCTCGTGGTCCGGCTCCACTACCTCCCGGGGGAGCGCGAGCCCAGCGTGCGCATCGAGCCGGCGAGCCACCGGCGCGGGCGAGCGTCCCTCGCGGGGGAGACGCGCGAGGTGATGCTCGTGGACGGGGACTTCGACGGCCGGTTCGACGGGCCCCAGGACCGCTGGCTCGCGCTCAGGCCGGAGCGCGCGGCGAAGACGCGCCTCGTGCGGCAGCCCGAGGCGCAGCTGCTCGCCGAGCCGCAGATCCCCTTCGACGAGAGCGGGCGCGCCTTGATGGTGGAGCGCGTCGATCCGGCGGGACGGAGCCTGACGCTCGTGCTCGACACCCCCCGGATGGGCATGGAGAAGGTGCTCGCCCGCCGGTACGCGGAGGTGAGGCGCGAGTACTTCGGCGACTTCGCCGAGGAGAGCCTCCCGTTCGCGAAGAGGAACGGCCTCGACCTCGCGAGGCCGCGCGCCGCCGAGGCGGTGCGCTGGCCCGACGGATTGCTCTCGGAGGCGAAGGCGGCGGCCGCGGCGGCGGGTCGCCCGCTGCTCGCCTTCTACTTCACCGAGTCCAACCCGTGGTGCTACCGCTGCGAGTTCTACACGTTCCCCGACCGGGAGGTGGACGCGCTGCTGCGCCGCTTCCACCTCGTGCGCATCGACGCGGAGAAGGACCCCGAGCGGAGCTCGCAGCAGGGGGGACGGAGCGTGCTGCCCTGCTTCGTCCCGTTCGCCCCCGACGGCAAGCCGATCCCGTTCCGGAAGCGCCTGCGCGACGAGTCCGGCACCGTGCGCGACCTCGAGAAGCCCGAGCAGGCGATCACCGGCTGGCAGCGCCCGCAGGAGTTCGCCGAGAACCTGAGGCGCATCCTCGATGCGGGCTAGGGCCTGTCCGCGCACCCCTGCCCCAGAGCCCCCAGCCTGTACACGAGTTTGGGATCGCCGATCGCATAGAAGTCGGGCAGGGTGGCCACGAGGGTGCAGCCGCACCGCTCGTAGAAGGCGCGGGTGGGGGCGTACTGGTCGCGACCGCTGGTTTCGATGTAGACGTGGCGGCCGCCGCGCGCGCGGATGCGCAGGGCGGTCTCCGCCATCAGGCGGCGGCCGAGCCCCTTGCCCCGCTCGCTCTCGTGCACCGCGATCCAGAAGAGGTCGTAGCTCCCCTCGGTGCAGGCGATCGGGCCGTAGCAGGAGTAGCCGAGGAGCCTGCCGTCGGGCGCGTCCTCGAAGACAAAGAAGTACCCGCTCTGCTCCCCCTTCGCGAGGCGCTCGTCGACGAGTTCCACGGCCACGTCGATCTCGAAGTCGTGGAAGAACCCCGTCGACGCGACGACCTCGCGTACCGCCTCGCGGTCGGCGGGGCGGGGCTCAGCGCGCATCGGCGAGGATCCGCGCGATGGCCGACGGCCCGGGGATGCCGGCGCGTTCGAGGGCGGCGGCGAAGCCCGCGCCGGGCGTGAGGCAGGGGTTGGTGTTCACCTCGAGGACGAAGGGGCAACCCGAGGCGTCGACGCGGAAGTCCACCCTCGCGTAGCCGCGCAGGTCGAAGACGCGCCAGCAGGCGCGCGCGATCCACGAGAGCGTGTCGAGCAGCGGCCGGTCCTCGGGCCCGAAGTCGAACCGTCGCGGCGTATGGTGGTACTCGTAGGAGGTGTCGTCCCACTTCGCGCGATAGCCGACGACGCGCGTCTTGCCGGGGCCGTAGCCGTCGAAGAGCATCTCCGCATGGGGCAGGACCTCGCCCGCGAGCATCGCGATGTTGAACTCCCGGCCGTCGATGTAGGCCTCGGCGAAGCCGTCCGGGCCGAAGCGGCGGGCCAGTTCCGCCTCGGCGACCGAGGCATCCACGACGGAGTCCTCGTCGAGGCCGACGGAGGCGTGCTCCCAGACCGACTTCACGATGTAGCGCTTGGCGAGGATGCTGCCGTCGCCGAGCAGCGCCGGCGTCGGGATCCCCGAGCCCCTGAGGATCTTCTTCGCGCACAGCTTGTTCGAGGTCAGGTAGGTCGCGTCCGCCCCGCTGCCGCTGTAGCGGATGCCGAGGCTGTCGAGCAGCGTCGGGGCGACGTGGATGAACCGGCCCTGGCCCGCGAGGCTCTCGACCAGGTTGAAGACGAGGTCGGGCCTCGCGTCCCGGAGCGAGCCCGCCGCCGCGCCGAGGTCGAGCCCCAGCGTGAGATGGGCGACGTCGTACCCGAGCGTCCGCAGCGCGCCGGAGACGAACTCGACCTGCGCGAGCACGTCCCGCTCGTCCTCGCGCGCGCCGGCGCCGACCTGCTCGCTGAGGACGACGATCCTCATCGCGGGCGCACCCGCTCCCGCGCGGAGGCCACGATCTCCCCGATGAGCCGCGCGTAGGAGATCCCGGCCTGCGTGCAGAGGATCGGCAGATCGCTGTGCTCGGGGTGGAGGCCCGGCAGCGGGTTCGCCTCGATCACGGAGAGGCGCCCGGCGGGATCGGCGCGCAGGTCCACGCGCCCCCCGTCGCGGCAGCCGAGCGCGCGCCACGCCCGCAGCGCGAGGTCCCCCGCCTCCTCCGCGAAGCTGCCGGAAGCGAGCCGGTACTCGATGCGCGTCTCGCACTCCTCCTTGTTCAGGTAGGTGTAGACGTCGGGCTCGGCGGTCTCGAGGAAGAGCACCTCGAGCACGCCCGCGACCCGCGCGCGCGCGCCGGTGCCGAGGAGCCCGACGGTGACCTCCCGGCCCGGCAGGAAGGTCTCGACGAGCACCGGCTGGCGGTACTCGGCGAGCAGGCGCCGGCAGAGGCGGTCCAGGTCCGCGGGCGTGCGGATGCGGCTCTCCGACGTCACGCCCTTGCTCGTCCCCTCGGCGACGGGCTTCGCGAAGAGCGGGTAGGGCAGATCGACGCGGCGGATCTCCTCCGCGCTCTCGACGAGCGCGAAGGGCGGCGTCGGGAGGCCGGCGTCGCGCAGCACGCGCTTCGCGGTCGCCTTGTGCAGCGTCACCGCGCAGACGAGCGGGTCGCTGAACACGTAGGGGATCTCGTAGGCCTCGAGCAGCGCCGGGACGAGCGCCTCGCGGCCGTATCCGTGCATCCCCTCGGCGATGTTGAAGACGAGGTCCCACCGGTCGCCCTGGGCGAGGCGTCGCACCAGCGCGCGCGCGTGGCCGATGCGGTCGGTCTCGAGGCCGAGGCCGCGGATCGCGCCCTCGATGTGGGCGATGGTGTCTTCGCGGTCGAACTCCGCCGTCGCGAGGTCGTCATAGCCCTCGGCGCGGTAGTCGTCGCGCAGGTCATAGGTGAGGCCGACAATCACGGGGACTCCCACTCCTCTCGCAGCTCCCGGTAGAGCTGGCGCCGTTCGCCCTCGGCGTTCTCCGCGGTCATACCCAGCATCCGCGCCATGTCCATTCCCGGGGGCACCACATGGGCGGTAGGGCAGTATTCGGCCCCGAGCCCCGTGATCCCGCTCTCGCGATAGCTGAACGGGTAGAGGCGGCAGACGAGAGGGCGCACGTCGCCGGGAAGGGTGCACCCGCTCTGGCCGAGGAAGGTGCAGGCCCCCCCCGGATGGCGACGCAGCACGCGCCGCGTGCCGTCGGGGCGCACCGTCCACCGGAGCCAGTTGGGGTCGTCTGGATCGGCGGCGACGTAGGCCGGCTCGACCGGGGCGAGGTACTCCCAGAAGTCGGTGCGACCGGAGTGGCGGGCGATGCGTGCGGCATCGCCCGCCGTGATGACGACCTCCGCGCGCTCGCAGCAGGTCTTCTGCAGCAAGGCGCACTGCGCACAGGGGTGCATCTCAGGAGCGTGGGTCGGGGTAGCGGAAGGTCCGGCCCTCGAAGTTGCGGAGGATGACCTCGTCGCCGTCGCGGCCCTGGTAGTACTCCGGGAGCAGCGGGATCTTGCCGCCGCCGCCGGGGGCGTCGATGACGAACTGCGGAACCGCGTAGCCGGTCGTGTGGCCCCGGAGCCCCTCGATGATCCGGAGCCCCGTCTCGACCGGAGTCCGGAAGTGGGCGGAGCCGCTGATCGGGTCGCACTGGTAGAGGTAGTAGGGGCGCACGCGGATCTTCAGCAGCGCGTGCATCAGGCGCTTCATCGTCTCGACGTCGTCGTTGACGCCGCGCGTGAGCACCGTCTGGCTGCCGAGCGGGATGCCCGCGTCGGAGAGGCGCGCGCACGCCTGCGCGACCTCCGGCGTCACCTCGTCGGGGTGCATGAAGTGCACGCTCATCCAGAAGGGGTGGAACCTGCGCAGCATCGCGACGAACCGCGGCGTGATGCGCTGCGGCAGCACGGCGGGCACCTTCGTGCCGATGCGCAGGAACTCGACGTGCGGGATCGCGCGCAGCCGCGTCAGCAGCCACTCGATCCGGTCGTCGCCCATCGTCAGCGGATCGCCGCCGGAGATCAGCACGTCGCGGATCGTCGGCGTCGCGGCGATGTAGTCGATCGCCTTCTGGAACTGGTCGTAGTTGAAGTGGTACTCGCCCGTCTGGCCGACGAGGCGCGCCCGCGTGCAGTAGCGGCAGTAGGTCGCGCAGAATCCCGTGACGAGGAAGAGCACGCGGTCGGGGTAGCGGTGGACGAGCCCGGGCACGGCCATGTCGCCGTCCTCGTTGAGCGGGTCGTCCGCCTCGCCGGGCCCCTTCACGAACTCGTCGCCGACGGGGATCATCGTGCGGCGCAGCGCCTGCATCGGATCGGCCGGGTCGAGCAGCGCCGCGTAGTAGGGCGTGATGCCGGCGGGCAGGTGGTGGCCGAGCCTGCGCATCGCGCCGCGCTCGTCGTCGGTCAGGTCGAACGCGCGCTCGAGCCCCTGCACGTTGAGGAAGCGGTTGCGGAGCTGCCACTTCCAGTCGTTCCACTCGGCGTCGGTCGCGGCGGGGAAGCAGCGCCGCCGGAAGGCGAGCGACCGTTCGCCAACGACAAACCCCGCCTCGGTCGTTTCATCCGACAGACGGGCGGGGTCGGGGATCTGGGGGCGGACGACCAGGCGCGCCGCGCCGTTCGTACTCCCGGGGTCGGGGTCTTCGGCGACGACGGCCTCGGCCCCGTTCGTCGCGGTCGAAGCGCTCTTCCGCATCTCGGACCGGCTCGCCGATCCGTTCTGCTTCGACGGTTCACTCGCCAACTTGCCATTCACCAAGGCGCTGCGATGCGCGCGTGCCTTCCGGACCTTGCCGTTGGCCGCCGTCGCCGCCTTCTGCTCTGGGCTCATCGAGACTCCTCCTTGAGGTGTTCACGCCCGCTGCGCACTCTTGCCTGCCCCGCGCGGGGCCTACTGGATGCGCGGGAGATTATTCTTCACTGGGGGAGTGTCAAGCGGCGGCCCTCCCCGCCACGGATTCTTCAGTCGCGTCGGGGTCCGTGCTCCTCCGCCTGGACCTCGAGGGGCCGGTGGACGACGCCCCCGTGGGCCCGGAACCCGATCACCCGGAGCAGGATCGTGCCGCGCCCCACCGCCGGCGCCCCCGCCCGCGCCGGGATCAGCCGCGGGACGAAGAGGGCCACCGCGAGCCGGCCGAGCAGCGTCAGCAGGAAGACCAGCCGGAAGTCGCGGTGCGCCCCCGCGAGAAGCGCCGCGCCGAGCAGGCTCCCGAGGAGCTGCGCCGTGCCGTTGAGCACGTTCTGCGCCGCGAACGCGTGCGGACGCGTCGTCTTGTAGGAGGACTCGAGCAGCAGCGAGAAGTAGGCCACCTCGTAGGCGGCCCACGAGAGCCCCGAGAGCGCCTGGGCCGGGAGAACCCAGCCTAGGCCGTCCGCCCAGAGCCACGGCAGCGGCACGATCGCCACGAGCAGCGCGGCGGCGCCGTAGACCGACCGGGCCCCGTGCAGGTCCACGAGGCGCCCCCAGACCGGCAGCAGCACGAACTTCGCGATGACGACCGTGGCGGCAGAGGCCATGTACGCCTCGTAGCTGAACTTCAGATCCTCCAGCATGAAGGGGCCGAAGTAGGGCGACCCGACGTAGACGACGAGCTGGAGCGCCGCGCCCACAAGCAGCATCCGCCACGCGTTGCTCCCGCGCTCCGTCCGCATGAACTGGAGCAGGCGGGTCGGCGGCGAGAGCCCCCGGAAGCGGGGCTCGGGGGAGAAGAGCAGGAGTGCCGCCGAGAGCAGGCGGAAGCCGCCGGCCAGCGTCAGGATCAGCCGGAAGCCGCCTCCCCCCTCCCCGGCGGCCACCGTGCCCGCGCTGCCGCTCTCGAAGCGGCCGAGCAGGAGCCCCCCGAGCACGAGCCCCCCGAAGGTCGCGAGGTAGACGCCGCGATTGCGCCGGGCGAAGTAGCGCCCGCGGATCTCGGCGGGCACGAGATCGCCGTACCAGGAACTCCACGCCGTGCCCGCCGCCTGCCCGAGCACCTGGTGGACGCAGAAGGCGGCGATCAGCACCGCAGGATCGACGAGCCCCCGCGCGCACCCCTCGCCGAGCAGCAGCAGCAAGACCCCCTGCAGGAGGCAGGCGACGACGACGAGCCCCTTCCGGCTGCGCAGGCGCGAGAGCGCCCGCAAGGCGGCCAGCGAACCGAGCGCGCCGAGGAAGAGCGGCAGCGAGATCAGGAGCCCCTGCTCGAGGGCGGAGGCTCCGAGCCGGATCGCGTTGGGCAGGAAGTAGGTCTCTCCGCATCCCACCATCAGCGCGTAGAGCAGGCCCTCGACGAGCGAGAGGCGCATCGCGCGCTGCGCGGCGGCGGGAGGGAGGGTATCTCTCAAGGGAGGGGGCTCGGGGGCCGATGCCCCCAAGCCCCCTCTCTATAGCGCGGCGCCAGCGCGCCGCGCAGAAATTGCCCTCTAGCGCTTCGGCGGCGCCTTCTGGGGGTTCGCGATGGGCGGCTTGGCGGCCGGGGCGGGCGGGGCCTTCGCGGGAGCCGGCGGGGTGGCGGGCTTCGGGGCGGCCTTCTGCGGGGCGGGCGTCGAGGGCTTATTCGGGTTGTTCATGGGCTCGGTGGACTCCTTCCGGCACTCCCGGGCCGGGACGGGGTGGGCGGGAGATGCGGTTCGACCGCGGCCCCTCCACCGCCCCTCCATGATCAAGCCGCGTACCAGAGCTCCGAAGGCCATTTTCTGGCCTTCTCGAAACCATATCGGAAGCTGAGCAGCCGAACTTCCGGCTCAAGGTTCACCGATTCTTCGGAAGGCGAGGGGCGGATGCTGCTGCGGGCGCTCGTGGGCGTGAAGGACCGGGAAAGGCTCCGGGTGATGGAGCGCGTGCTGAATGCCGACGAGGACATCGCGCAGGGCGTGCACACCGAGGCGGCGATGTGGCGAGCGCTGCGCCGCGACGAGTTCGACCTGCTGATCCTCGACCGCGCGTTCCTCGGCAGCGAGCCCTCGGCCCAGGTCTCGACGCTGCGCGGGTTGCCCGATGCGCCGGAGATCGTCGTGCTGATCGAGCGCGAGGACGCGAAGGAGCGCGCGGCGCTGCTCGCCTCGGGGGCGCTCGCCGCGGTGAACGTCCACCTCTCCGAGGAGGCTCTGAAGGAGACGCTGCGGGCGCTCGTCTCGCGCCGGCGCGCCGAATCGGTCCACCGCCAGCGCGCGCAGAGCTTCGATGCGGAGAACCGCCTCACCGACTTCGCCGCCCAGAGCGCCGCGATGCGGCGCGTGATCGCGACGGCGCGCCGCGTCGCCTCCACGGACAGCTCGCTGCTGATCCTCGGCGAGACGGGCGTCGGCAAGGAGTGGCTCGCGAGGGCGATGCACGCGGAGGGGCCGCGCGCCCACGGCCCCTTCGTCGCCGTCAACTGCGCCGCGCTCCCCGAGCAGCTCCTCGAAAGCGAGCTGTTCGGGCACGAGCGCGGGGCGTTCACGGGCGCCGTCCGGGCGCGCCGGGGCCACTTCGAGATGGCGCACCGGGGGACGATCTTCCTCGACGAGGTGGCCGAGATGCCGCCGCACCTGCAAGTCAAGCTGCTGCGCGTCCTGCAGGAGCACAGGATCCAGCGCGTCGGCGGCGAGCGCACGCTGGCGGTGGACGTGCGCATCATGGCGGCGACCAACCGGGAAGCGGCACGCGAGATCGCCGCGGGCCGGCTGCGGCCCGACCTCTACTACCGGCTCGGCGTCGTGACGATCACGCTGCCGCCGCTCCGCGAGCGCAGCGACGACATCCTCGCGCTCGCCCGCGGCTACTTCGAGCGCTTCCGGGTGCGCTTCGGGCGCGAGGTCTCGTCGCTCTCCGCCGAGGCGGAGGAGGCGCTGATGCGCTATGCCTGGCCCGGCAACGTGCGCGAGCTGATCAACGTGATGGAGCGCGCGGTGCTGCTCTCGGCGGGGCCGGAGATCACGCTCTCCGACCTCCCCGACGACATCGCCCGCACCGCGACCGAGGTGCGCCCGGCCCTGGCCCCCGGCGCCCCCCCCATGCCGCTCCTCCCGCTCCGTGCCGCCCGGGTGAGGGCGGTCGAGGAGTTCGAGCGGGACTACCTCTCCGACGCGCTGCGCGCGGCCGGCGGCCGCATCGGCGAGGCCGCCGCGCGGGCGGGCCTCTCGCCGCGCGCGCTGCACGCGAAGATGAAGCGCCTCGGGCTGCGGAAGGAGGACTTCCGCTACCGGCCGTAGGGAGGGGCTTGGCGCCGGACCTCGAGGGTGAGGTGCACGAGTTCCTCGTGGACCGAGAGCAGCCTGCGGTAGGCGTCGGGGTCCTTGGGGCTCTTGCCGGCGACCGTGACGATGGCCGCGAAGCGGCCGGCGGCGACCTGCCAGACGTGCAGGTCGGTGATGACGGCGTCGCCGTCCTGCTCGATGGCGCTCCGGATCTCGGCGGGCAGGTCGGAGGAGTCGGGCGTCCTGTCGAGCAGGATCCCGCCGGTGTCGCGGAGCAGCGTGTAGGCCCAGACGGAGATGACGATGCTGCCGAAGATGCCCATCGCCGGGTCGAGCCAGCCCCAGCCGAGGTAGAGGCCGCAGACCAGCGCCACGATCGCCGTGACCGAGGTCAGGGCGTCGGCGATCACGTGCACGTAGGCGGCCCTGAGGTTGAGGTCGTGGGAGTGAGAGTGATCGTGGCCGCCGGGGTGCGAGTGGGGGGAGCGCAGCAGCAGCGCGCAGGCGACGTTGACGGCGAGGCCGACGACGGAGACGGCGATCGCCTCGTGGAAGCGGATGGCCGGCGGATCGAAGAGGCGCGAGACCGACTCTCCCGCCATCAGCAGCGCGACGATCGCGAGCACGATCGCGCTCGCGAATCCCCCTAGGACCCCCATCTTCCCCGTGCCGAAGGAGTAGCGCCGGTCGGCCGCATGGCGCCGGCTCAGCCAGTAGGCGACCGCCGTGATCAGGAACGCCGTCACGTGCGTGCTCATGTGCCAGCCGTCCGCCAGCAGGGCCATCGAGCCGAAGGCGAGCCCCGCGGCGATCTCGATGACCATCATCGCGGCCGTCAGCGCGACGACGAGGCGCGTCGACCGCTCCGCCACGGTCGTGTCGGGGGCCCAGGAGTGCGAGTGCGTGCAGTCGCGGGACAAAGGGGTCAGACCCCGTTGTACCGCCCCGGGACAAAGGGGTCAGACCCCGTTGTACCGCTCAGGTGCGACGGAGGGCGGCGATGATCGTCGAGCGGGCGGCCCGGAGCGCCGGCAGCGCCCCCCCCACCACGCCCATTACGAGGCCGAAGAGCAGGCCGCCCCGCAGGACGCCCGGCGTGACCCGGAACTGGAAGGCCACCTCGGAGAAGCTCGCCCAGTTCGACGTGCCCGTCGCGAGGCCGTCCACCGGCAGCGCGAGGAGGCAGCCGAGCAGCGCCCCCGCCGCGGAGAGCAGCAGGCTCTCGACGAGGAACGCGAGGAAGATGGCCGAGGGGCCGAACCCGATCGCGAGCAGCGTCCCGATCTCGCGCGCGCGGTGCGCGACGCTCGCGTACATCGTGTTCATCGCCCCGAAGACGGCGCCGATCGACATCACGACGGTGACGACGATGCCGAGCGTGCGCAGGAAGAGCGTCACGTCCTCGGACTGCTTCTCGTAGTAGCGATCCTCGCGCTCCGCCTGCAGCGACTTGAGCCTCAGATCCCTCTCGAACGCCGCGACGAGCCCCGCCTCGCCGCCGCCGCCTGAGGGGCGGAGCGTCACGGACTGGTAGACCTCGCGCTGGAACGCGTCGAGCATCACGTCGGCATCGCCCCAGACCTCCGACTCGTGCGCGGTCCCCTCGGCCGCGAACGTGCCGACGACCCTCCAGTTCCGCCCCGACTGCTTCAGCGTGCCGCCGACCTGGCAGTCGGCGACCCGGCGCGAGAGCGCCTCACCGACGACGATCTCCTCGCTGCCCGGCGTGAACCAGCGGCCCTCGGCGAGCGCGAGCGACGGGCGCACCTCCCGGTAGGCCCCCGAGACCCCCCGCACGGTGACGTTGGTGGACCCCTCCCCGCCGAGGCGGGGGAGGTTCACCACAAGCACCATGTCCACGCTGGCCACCGGCCGGCCCGAGGCGTCGCGCGCCACCTCCGGTAGCGAGCGGAGCAGGTCGACGATCTCGCGGTTCATCGCGCTCTCGATCTCGGACGTCGCGCCGTCGCGCATCACGAGCACGTTGTCGGGGCTGCCCGTCTCCGCGACCGCGGCGCGGAACCCCTCCGCGAGGGCCGAGACGACCACGAACACCGCGACGACGAGCGCGATGCCGCCCATGCTCATCAGCGTGGCCGTGCGCCGGACGAGCAGGTTGCGGAGGTTGTAGCCGAGGGGGAGCGCCACGCTAGCCCCTCCCCAGCGCGTCGGCTGCGCTGAGCCGCGCCGCCGCGCGGGCGGGCGCGATGCCGCTGACGAGCCCCGTCGCGAGCGCGAGCAGCATGCCGCGCCCCATGACCGCCCACGGCACGTGGAAGTCCTGCAGGACCGAGCCGAGCGCCTCGCTCAGCGGCGCCTGCACGAGGCGCGCTCCGGCGCAGCCGACGAGGCCCGCGAGCAGCGCGAGCGCGAGCGCCTCCCCGAGGAAGAGCACGAAGAGCGCGCGGTCGCTGAAGCCGAGCGTCTTCATGACGCCCGTCTCCGGGATGCGCTCGCGCGCGGCCATCACCATCGTGTTGGCCGAGACGAGCAGGATCGTGAAGACGACCGCCGCGCCGATCGCGCGCAGGAAGAGCGCCACGTTGCCGAGCATCTGCACGAAGCCGAGGCGGAAGGCGCGCTCCGTCTCGGTGCGCGTCGCGGCGGGGCTGTTCTCGAAGAGCCGGTCGACCGCGGCGCTCACCTCCGCGGCGCGCCCCGGGTCGTCGAGCAGGATCGGGAAGACGCCGACGAGCCCCCGGATGGACCCGTCGCGGCCCTCGTCGAGGTAGTCGTAGTGGAACAGCATGCGCATCTCGTCGGCGGCCGAGTCGTTGCAGCGGAAGATGCCGCTCACGTTGAACTCCCAGGCGCCCGGGTAGATCGTGCCGGTGATCACGAGGCTGTCGCCGGGCCCCTTGCCGATGCGCCGCGCGAGGCGGGCCCCGAGCAGGCAGCCCTTGCGGTCGGCGAGGAACGCCCGGCTCTCGGCGGGCGAGGCCACGTAGTCGGCGAAGACGCGCAGGTAGCTCCCGGGCTCGACCGCGAACTGCGCGAAGAAGAGCCTCTTGTCCGGCTCGTAGGTGCCGCCGAACCAGCTCTGGTGCGTGAGGTCCTTCACGCCGGGAACCGCGCGCACCTTCTCCATGTAGGCGAGGGGCAACGGCTGCACGAGCGAGACCGCGTTGCGCGTCATCAGCCGCGACGCGTTCGCGACCTCCGCGCCCGCGCCGAACCCCGCGAGCACCGACTCGAGGAAGCAGTAGAGGAAGAGCGCCGCGCCCATGCCGAGCACGGTGAGGCCGGTGCGCACCTTGTTGCGCTTGAGATTGCCCACGGCGAGCCCGACCAGCGTCACCGCCGCGCCTCCGTGCCGAGCACGCCCTTCTCGAGGTGCACGACGTGCTGCGCGCGCTCCGCCGCGTGCGGGTCGTGCGTCACCATCAGGATCGTCTTGCCACTCTCGCGGTTGAGCCGTTCGAGCAGCGTGAGGATCTCCTGCGCCGAGTTCCTGTCGAGATCGCCCGTCGGCTCGTCGGCGAGGATCAGGTCGGGGTCGCTGACGAGCGCGCGCGCGATCGCGACGCGCTGCTGCTGGCCGCCCGAGAGCTCCGCGGGCCGGTGGCGCGCGCGGTCGGAGAGGCTCACGAACTCGAGCGCCGCCGCGACGTGCTCGCGGCGCTGGCGCCGGCCGAGGGATGTCAACAACAGTGGCAACTCGACGTTCTGGCTGGCGGTCAGCACCGGGATCAGGTGGTAGAACTGGAAGACGAACCCGACATGCCGCGCGCGCCACGCCGCGAGCGCGCGGCGCCCGAGCGCGCTGATCTCCTCGCCGCAGACGCGCACGCGCCCCGACGTGGGCCAGTCGTTGCCGCCGATCAGGTTCAAGACCGTCGTCTTGCCCGAGCCCGACGGCCCCAACAGCGCGAGGAACTCACCCCGCGCGACGGTGAGGTCGAGGTTCTCGAGCACGGCCAACTCCTGCCGCCCGCGCCGGTAGACCTTGCTCGCCTTCCCGATCTCGATGATGGCTGTGCTCAACGTTTCCTCCGGACGGACTGGCCTTCGGCCAGTTTGTCCGTAAAGCCCACGATCACGATTTCACCCTCCTTCAGGCCCTCGAGGACTTCCAGCTTCTCCCCGCCTGCGGGGGCGGTGCGGACAGAGCGGAGGCGGGCGCGGTCGTTGTCGAGGATCCAGACCTTGTCACCCTGATGCAGCGCGCTGCGGGGAATCAGGAGACGGGGGGCGCGGGGGGTCGGAGGCGCCTCTTCCCCCTCGAGAAAGAAGACCCGCGCCGCCATCTCCGGCACGATCCGGGGGTCGAGCGCATCGAAGGCGACCTTCACCTGCACCGTCGCCTTCTGGCGATTGGCGGTCGGCACGATCTGGAAGACCCTGCCGGGGAAGCGCTCGTCGGGCAGCGCATCCACCGTGATGCGCGCGGGCTGGCCTGTGCGCACGCGCCGGATGTGCGCCTCGCTGACCTCCGCCTCGACCATCAGCGACGTCATGTCCACGATCGTGACGACCGCGACCTTGGCCCCCGCACCCCCCGAGATGGGCGCCACGATCTCGCCCACCTCCGCGTTCTTGTCGATGACGACGCCGGCGAAGGGCGCCCGGATCGTCAGGTACTCGATCTGCGCGACCATGAGCGCGACGCCCGCCTCCTCGCCGTCGCGACGCGCCTTCGCCGCGGCGATCGCCGCCTCCGCGGCGCTCCGCTGCGCCTCGAGCGTGGGCACGCGCAGGCCCGACGAGGCCACGAGCGCCTCGCCGCGCCGCGCGCGCGCCTCCGCCTGGTCGAAGGCCGCCTTCGCGCGGTCGAGCTCGCCGCGCGTGCCCGCCCCCCCCTCGAGCAGCGCCGTCTCGCGGTCGAGTTCCCGGCGCGCGTCGGCGAGCGCCGCCTCGGCCTCGCGGAGCGCCGCCGCCGCGGCGAGGGTGTTCTCGCGCGCCTCCGCGATCTGCGCGTCGACCTGCCCGCGCTCCGCCTCCGCCTGCGCGAGTCCCGCCTCCGCCTGCCGCACCGCCGCCTGCGCCCGCGCCAGCTGCGCGTCGAGGTCGCGCTTCTCGAGGCGCGCGAGCACCTGCCCCGCCTCGACCGCGCTCCCCTCGACGACGAGGATCTCCTCGAGCTTGCCCGCGACCTTCGGCGCGAGGTCGGCCTTGCGCTGCGCGACGACGTAGCCGTTCGCCGTCAGGCTGCCCGGCGGGGCCGCCTCCGGCGAGACCAGCTCGGCGACGGCGACCTCGACCTCGGAGGCGAGCAGGGCGCCCGCCTGAGGCAGCCAGCGGTCGCGCAGCAGGTAGGCCACGGCACCGATCACGACGACGGCGGCGGCCTTCGGGTAGATCGACGCCGCCCGGCCGCGGCTGCTCTCGCGGATGCGGAGGCGTTCGAGATCGGGCTTGGTGTCCATCAGGTCCTGTGGGGCGCGCCGGCCGGCCCCCAGAGGCTACTCGCGGCTGCGCGCCTGCTCCAGCGATGCGACCAGCGCCGCCCGCAGCGCCCGCCAGCGCCCCGCACCGCCGAGCGGGAAGGCCTGGCTCACCTCGAGCTCGATGCCCGCGTAGCGAGAGTCCGGCACGAGCGCGCGCAGCGACGTCGTCAGGCCGTCGCTCGTGCCCTTGTACGGGCGGTTCATGCGCACGCGCAGGTCGGGCCGCGCGCGCCGGAGCGCCGCCGCCCACCGGCGCGCGAACTCCCGCTCGCGCGGGCGCGACGGATCGTAGAGGAGGCCGATGTCCACGTCGCGGCGACGGCCGTCGAGCACCGGCGTGAAGCTGTGGATGCCGAGATGCAGCACCGGCAACCCGCCGCGCAGCGCGGCCCGCACCCGCTCGCGGTGCGGCCGGTAGTAGCGTTCGAGGATCCGCGCCCGCTCGGCGCGCGGCACCGCCTCGTGGAAGAGCCGCGGATGCCCCTCGCTCCGGTTGCAGTCGACCAGCAGCCGCGTCGTCGTGGTGCAGATGACGCCGGGCGCGAGCTCGCGCGCGAGGTGCAGGGCGCCCGGATCCCAGCCGCGGTGGCTCTCGAGCAGCGCACGCGGGAAGAGCCCGCGGTATCGCGCCGGCACGCGGTTCCCGCCGTGCTCGCAGGTGACCAGCAGGCGTTCACGCGACGCCATGGAACATCCGCCCCGCGCGCAGGCAGTCGGCGAGTTCGCGGTAGACGAGGCGCGGGGGGGCGGACGACCGCAGGATCCGCCTTGCCAGTGTTCCCTCTTCCAGGATGACCTGCAACGGCCGATCGAAGGGGGGCGCGGGGGGAAGTTCCCGCGCGAGATGCGCCCAGAACTCCCCTCCCCGGCCCCCTCCCCATCCGAACTGGCGGGCGAAGCGCCGGTCGTCGATGCGCGCCTGCTCCGCGTCGCGGATGCAGGCGAGCAGGTGCGGTTGCAGCTCGTCCTCGGTGAAGGACTGCTGCTCCTCGACCGACGTCCAGCGCTCCTCGGCGAGCGCCCGCACCGCGGCGACCGCCATCGCGGCGACGGAGAGGTCGGCGAGCGGGCACTCCTGCGTGTCGAGGACGCGGATCTCGATCGCGTCGCGGTCGAACCGCGCGATCGCGCCGCGGGCGTTGAGCCACTCGTGGCGGAGGATGCCCGAGGGGTCGTGCGGCGCGATCGCGGCGTAGAGCGGCCCGAGGATGCGCGTCTCGTACTCGGCGCGGGTGAAGGCGCGCTCGGGGATGACCTTGCCGCTGACGATGGGAAGCCTGCGCGCGTTCGTGCGGTAGACGTCGAGGCGGTTGTCGAGCAGGCCCGTCGCCTTGCCCTCCATCCGCGGCGAGCTCGCGGCGAGCGCGGGCAGCAGCGGCAGCACGAGGCGGATCGCCGCGTGCAGCCGGCCGAACTCCCCGTCGCCGGAGAAGGGCAGGTTCAGGTGCGCGCTCTGCAGGTTGGCCCAGCCGTGGCCGGTGCAGTCGAAGATGCGGTCGAACGCCGCGTAGACGGGGCCGTTGTCGTGGGGCCAGAGATGCATCTCGCGCCTCGGGTCCATCCACGGGTGCATGCCGGTGGGCAGGAGGCGCGCGCCGAGCGGTTCGAGCAGCGCCTCGATCCTGAGGACGTGCTGCTGGAAGAGCGCGGGCAGCGGCGCGAGGGCGCGGGCCGGCCCGTTGGTCTTGAGTTCGACGACATGCAGCACGAGTTCGTTCGACCAGCAGAGGTCGCCCTGCTCGGTCTCGCCCGTGATCCCGCCCGACGCGAGCCGAAGCAACTCGTCGCAGACCGGCTTCACGTCGAGCGTCTCCGCGTCGACGATCATGCACTCGATCTCGACGCCGTAGCCCTCGAAGAGGCGGAGCGTCACGCGCGCATCTCCCCCGCGGCGCGCCGGTCCATCCGGTAGACGAACCACTCGAGGATGCGGCGATAGAGCATGTCGCCGAGGATCTTGTCCTCGTAGCCGCTGTCGATGCTCGGGTTGTCGTTCACCTCGATGACGTAGGGTTTCTTGCCCGAGAGCTTCATGTCCACGCCGTAGAGGCTGTTGCCGACGAGCTTCGCCGCGCGGACCGCGGTGCGCAGGACCGCCTTGGGAACCTCGCCGAGGGGCACGGTGTCCACGTCGCCGAAGCTCGCCTCGCCGCCCTTGTCGTCGTGGTGGATGATCTGCCAGTGCTTCCTCGCCATGTGGTAGCGGCACGCGTAGAGCGCCTCGCCGTCGAGCACGCCGATCCGCCAGTCGAAGTCGGTCGGCAGGAACTCCTGCGCGATGAAGAGCGAGGTCTTCGCGAGGATCTTCGCCGCGGCGGCCTTCAGTTCCTCCTCGCTGTCCACCTTGAGCACGCCCTGCGAGAACGAGGAGTCCGGCCGCTTCAGCACGCAGGGCAGGCCGAGGGTCGGGGCCACGCGGTCGACGTTGTCGGAGTGGACGACCATCGTCCGCGGCGCGGGGACCTTGTGCCGCTCGAACAGCTCGGCGAGGTAGACCTTGTTCGTGCAGCGGACGATCGACTGCGGGTCGTCGATGACGATGAGCCCCTCGGCGGCGGCGCGCTGCGCGAAGCGGTAGGTGTGGTGGTTGACCAGCGTCGTCTCGCGGATGAACAGCGCGTCGAACTCGCCGAGCCGGGAGTAGTCGTCCTTCGTCACGAAGGTGACGCCGATGCCGAGGTCCTGCGCCGCCCGCTCGAACTTCCGCAGCGCGCCGCGGTTGCTGGGGCCGTCCCCGTCGGCGTCGGCGGGGTTCACGAGGATCGCCAGCTCGTACCGCGGCGTCGCGCGCCGCCGCGCGCCCCCCTGCCGCCCGGCGAAGTACTCCGCGGCGAACCGCGCGACCTCGGGGCGGTGCGACAGCGGGATGTCGCTCGACGCGATGGGCTGCAGCGTGGTCAGAACCCACCTCTGGTTCCGGACGAACTTCGCGCGCAGCAGCGGGGCCTCGAAGAGGCCGCTGAGGCGCAGGCTGAGGCGGCGGTAGCGCTCGGCGGTGTTCTGCCCGAAGTAGATCGACAGCAGGAACTCGTCGGACTTCAGCGGCGCGAGGCTCTTCTGGATCAGGTCGTCGAGCTCGTCGGTCGCGACGCGCAGGATCGTCTGCGACTTCATCTCCTGGATCGTGCGGATGTCGGGCTTGGGCCGGTGGCCGCGCGCCTCGGCGAGCAGCGACACGTAGTAGCCCACGCTCTGGTAGCTGTAGTCGCGGCAGAGGTTGAAGACCTTCGCGCGCCGCAGCGAGCTGTAGCCCGCGTCGGTCAGGTAGTCCCGGGCCGCCGTGACCGCGACGCCGGGCACGTCGAACGGCCAGCGGGAAGGCGTCTCAACGACGATCAGGCTCGACATCACCGCCCGGCTGCAACACGAGGAGATTGGCGTCGTAGGTGAGGATCCCGAGGTGGATCGCGCTGATCAGCCGCGCCATGCTGACGTCGTAATAATGCCCGCCGGCGACGGGATTGGGCAGGTAGGGGTCGGCGACCCTCACGGTCCGGGCCTCGACGTCGTACCCCGAGAGCACGACGAAGTGGCCCGAGGGCGTGCCCCGCACGTCGTCGTAGACGACCCGCGGCCCCGCCGACCGCTCGCGCGCGCTGCGGTAGAGGTAGGTGGCCGAGAGCCCCGTGAGGATCGGCGTCCCGCGCAGCAGGTGCCGCCGCAGCAGCGCCCGCGAGAGGTCGCGGAAGACGATCCGCCCCCCGAGGCGCAGGAAATCGACATAGGCCTCGCAGACCGCGCGCAGCTTCGGCGAGCGCTTCGCCGCGCGCTGCTCCGCGAGCTTCGCCGCGAGGTCGGGCCTCGGGCTCGCGAACCAGGTCGGGTCGAACACCTGCAGGTTGAACGTGTAGATCTTCGCCCGATAGCCGCGCGCGAGCGCGTGCCGACCGAGGTGCACCGCCAGCGTGCCGCCCTCCTTCAGCATCGGCGTCTGCGCGATCACCGTCTCGAGCGGCAGTTCGTCGTCGTAGTAGCGGTAGACCGCGTGCAGGCAGGTGGGGCCGCAGGTGACGTCGTCGGGTTGGGGCAGCATCTCCACCTGCAGGCTCCGTCGCATGGCGCGCGATTATAGGCCACCCGCCGGGTAGCATGGCGGCGACGTGCGGGTGCGCACCCTGCCTCTCCTTCCGCTGCTCGCGCTCCTCCTCGCGCTCACGACCGCGCTGCACGGCTGGCTCACCTACCGCGCGACGCGCGAGCGGCTCGATACGCTCATCCGCGAGCTGGGCGAGGCGATCACCGAGACGGCGGCGGCGGGGCTGCGCTCCTCGCTGGCGATGCTGGGGGAGCTCGAGGGGGAGCTGCAGGACTCGCTGCAGCGCAAGGCGCGCCTCTTCGCGGAGGCGGGCGGCGACGAGGCGATCCCCGAACGCTTCGCCCGCGCGACGGGGCTCAAGCACGTGATCGTGCTCGACAGCGAGGGCAAGCTCGTCGCCGCCGCGCGCGATGTCCCGTCGCCGCCGGGAGGCGGGGCGCTCGACCCCGCGCGGCTGCGCCTCCAGCTCGAGGACGCGGCCCGCGGCCTCGTTGCGACGCTCGACGGCCCGCTGCTCGTGAGGGAGATCGAGGTGCCGGGGGCGGGCCTCAAGCGCTCGCTCGCGGTCGCCGTGCGGCTGCGCGGCGGCGGCGCCGCCGTGCTCGTGCAGGACGCCGAGTCCTTCGCGCGCGTGCGCGCCGCCGCTGGCGGCGACGCCGTCGCGAAGCGGCTCGAGGCGGAGACGCGGGTCGCGTTCGTCCGCTACGACGAGCCGGCGCCGTCGTCCGACCCCGACCGCGTCCTCACGTTCGCGCGGGAGATCTCGCCCCCCCGCGGCCCCCCCGGAACACTCCTCATCGGGATCGACCGCACGCCCGTGCGCGACGCGCTGGCCGTGCAACTCCGCTTCTCGCTCCTCAGCGGCGCGCTGCTCGTGATCGTCGGCGCCGCCGGCGCCTGGGGGCTGCTGCGGCTGCGGCGGGCGCGGGAGGAACTCGCGGAGCGGGCGCGCCGCGACGACCGGCTCGCGTCGCTCGGGCGGCTCGCCGCGGCGATCGCGCACGAGGTGCGAAACCCGCTCAACGCGATCGGCCTCGCCGTGCAGCGCGTGCAGCGCGTGCCGGGCGCCGGGGAGGAGGTCACGCGGCTGGCGGGCGCGGTCGTCGGCGAGGTGGAGCGCCTCAACCGCACCGTCGAGGAGATCCTCCGCTACGCGCGCCCGCACGAGCCGCGCATGGAGAGGCTGGATGCCGCCCGGCTGCTCGGGGGCATCGAGGCTCTGCTGCGCCGGGAGGCCGAAAGCAACAACGTGCTGTTGCATGTTGCCTCGGGGGAGGGGCTGACGCTGCGCGGCGATCCCGACCTGCTGCAAGGCGCCGCGTGGAACCTCGTGCGCAACGCGATCCAGGCGTCGCCGAAGGGGGAGACCGTGGCCGTGGCGCTGGCGCGGCGGGGGAGCTGGATCGCGCTCGAGGTTTCCGACCGCGGGCCGGGCGTGCCGGAGGAGAAGCGCGCGACGATCTTCGAGCCCTTCCAGGCGCGGGCCGGTTCGGGGCTCGGCCTGCCGCTGGCGCTCTCCGCGGCGCAGGCGCACGGCGGCACGATCGAGGTAGAGGGGGGCGCGGGGGGAGGGGCGCTCTTCCGCATGCTGCTGCCCGCCGGGGAGGGCCCGTGAAGCGGCGGCCGCTCGATCTCCTCGTCGTCGACGACGAGCCGACGCAGCGGAGGATGCTCGCGGAGTATCTCGCGGAGGCGGGCCATCCGGTGCGCGAGGTCCCGAGCGGGGAGGAGGCGCTGCGCCTGCTCGCCGCGCGGCCGGCCGACCTCGTGCTGACCGACCTGCAACTCCCCGGCATCGACGGGGTGGAGATGCTGCGGCGCGCGCGCGCGGCGGGATCGGAAGCCGACTTCCTCGTGATGACGGCCTTCGGCACGATCGAGAACGCGGTGGAGGCGATGCGCGCGGGGGCCTACGACTACCTGACCAAGCCGCTGCGCCTCGACGACCTCGATCAGGCGATGCTCAGGATCGCCGAGAAGCGGGCGCTCGTCGACGAGAACCGCACGCTGCGGCGGAGGCTGCACGAGGAGGAGGACGACTTCGCCGGCCTCGGCGAGGCGATGCGCGCGGTGTGCGACATGGTCGATCGCGTCGCCCCGTTCGAGTCGACGGTGCTCATCCGCGGGGAATCCGGCTCCGGCAAGGAACTCGTCGCCGACCGCCTCCACCGGAAGAGCCGCCGAGCGGAGGGCCCCTTCCTGAAGATCAACTGCGCCGCGCTCGCGGAGACGCTCCTCGAGGCCGAACTCTTCGGCCACGAGAAGGGCGCCTTCACCGGCGCGGAGACCTCGCGGCGCGGGCTCTTCGAGGCCGCGGGCGGGGGCACGCTGCTGCTCGACGAGATCGGCGACATCAGCCCGGGGCTCCAGGTGCGCCTGCTGAGGGTGCTTCAGGAGCGGGAGGTGCTGCGCGTGGGCGCGCGCAAGGCGATCCCGGTCGACGTGCGCATCCTCGCGGCGACGCACCGTGACCTCGAGGCGCGGGCGGCCGAAGGGAAGTTCCGCGAGGACCTGCTCTACCGGCTGCGCGTCATCGAGATCTCGGTGCCGCCGCTGCGGGAGCGTCCCGAGGACATCCCGGTGCTTGCCGACCGCCTGCTGCGCCGCCTCGCCGCGCGCAACGGCCTGCCCCCGCGCCCCCTGAGCCATCCGGCTCTTGCGGTGCTGACCGCCTACCCCTTCCCCGGCAACGTCCGGGAACTGGAGAACCTGCTCGAACGGGCGCTGATCCTCTCCAAGGGGCAGCAGATCGACCGGATCGATCTGCCGAAGGGGGCGGACTCCCAGGCACAGGGGGGGGCCCGCACCCTCGACGAGGCCGTCGAGGCGCTGGAGCGGGCGTGGATCCAACGGGCGATGGTGGAGTGCGGCGGCGTTAGGGCCAGGGCGGCGCGGCAGATCGGCCTCCCCGAGCGCGTGCTGCGCTACAAGCTGAGGAAGTACGGGCTGGACGACAAAAACGTCGGGCCGTGAGCCTGTGGGGGGTCAAAAGCGTCGGGTACCTGGATTTCGGCCCAGCGTAAGCCCTTGGGTGGTAGCCTGTTGTGGCCGCTTGTAGGTCGTGGAACACCCGTTGCTAATGACGGGGTGGAGGCACGAACAGAGATGACAAAGATCTACCGCAAGACTCTCTTGGCGCTGATCGCCGTGATCATGGCGATCGCCCCGGCCGTGAGCGCCCAGGGACGCGACCGCGGCGACCGTCCGCCGCCCCCCCCGCCGAAGGATCGGAAGGACGAGCGCAAGGACGACCGCAAAGATGAGCGGAAGGACGAGCGCAAGGACGAGCGGAAAGACGATCGCAAAGACGATCGGAAGGACGATCGCAAGGACAAGAAGGGCGACCGCGAGCGCGGCCGTCGCGGCGGTGGTGAGGACGAGAAGAGCGACGAGGAGCGCAAGCGCGAGCGCGAGGAAGAGCGCGACGAGTGCCGCCGCGAAGAGCGCGAGCGCCATCGCGACGAGATGCGCGAGCGTGACAGCAAGCGCGAGCGCGACCGCGAGCGCGACGAGTGCCGGGACCGCTGCCGCCGCGAGATGCGCGACGAGCGCGGCTGCGAGGACCGCCGCGACGACCGGCGCGACGACCGCAAGGACGACCGCAAGGACAAGCGGGACGACCGGCGCGATGACCGCAAGGACGACCGCAAGGACGACAGCAAGGACGACCGCAAGGATGACCGCAAGGACAAGCGCGACGATGGCTGCGGCGGCGATGACGGCTGCGGCGGCGACGATGGTTGCGGCGGCGACGACGGTGGCGACGGAGGCAGCGACGGAGACGAGGATGGCGACGGCCAGTACGACGGCTATCCCGATCCGCGCTAGACTGGACGCCTAGCCCGGCTCCACGGTAGAGAAGTGCTCCGCGTCTCCCAACTGGTACTGATCATGTCGGCCCTCGCCCTCCCGGCCCTGGCCCAGGCCGAGGTCGGCGCCGCCCGGGGCGCCAACCCCCCCCAGAACCCCGGAGGCCACCAGCACAAAGCGCGGGGGTCGCGCCAGAACCTGGTCGCGGAGAACCCCGGATCGCTGGAGGCGCAGATGCTCTTCCAGGACCTGATGCGGGGCGCGAACCGCCAGCAGGAGATCGGGGCGCGCTATGCGGACGCGGCGAAGGCGCGACCCGAGGACCCTGTGGCCCGGTTCCTCTACGCCCGCACGCTGCGCGGTCCGCGCGCCGTGGCCGAGTTCACCGCGGCGACGACGCTGAATCCGGAGTTCGCCCACGCCTGGGTCGGCCTCGCGAGGGCGCTGGAGGCCGAAGGCAAGCTTCCCGAGGCGGAGGCGGCCGCACGCCGTGCGCTCGCCATCGACCCAAACCTCCGCGAGGCCCATGACGCGCTCGGCTGGGTGCTCGAACACGCCGGCAACCCCGCAGGCGCGGAGGAGGCCTACCGGGCCGCGCTGGCGATCGACGAGGGCTTCCTTCCCGCCTGCTTCAATCTCGCCGTGCTTCTCGCGCGGCGCGACAAGGGGGGGGAGGGGCTGAGCCTCATCCGCAAGGCGCGCAAGACCGCCCCCGGCGACCCCCAGACCTTCGTCCACGAGGGGCTCGTGCTCGGCATGATGGGCCGCGCCAAGGACGCGGCCAAGGCCTACGAGAAGGCCGTCGCGCTCGCGCCGAAGGACCTGCTCGTGCTCGTGCTGCTCGGCGAGTCCTACGCGGAGGTCGCCGAGTGGGCGCTGGCGAAGCGGGCCATCGACAGCGCGCTGGCGCTCGATTCGAAGTACGCGCCCGCCCATGCGGCCCGCGGGTACGCGGCCCTCCTGCAGGGGCTGCCCGACGCCGCGATCGGCGCCTACGCGACCGCCTCCAAGCTGCGGCCCGACAACGCGTCGTACCTCTACTACCTCGGGCTCGCGTGCGAGAGGAAGGGCGACCACAAGCAGGCTCTCGTGCACTACAAGAACGCCTGCGAGAAGGACACGCGCAGCGCCGTCTACCGCCTGGCCTACGGAAGCGCCCTCGAGGGGCGCGGCAAGACGAAGGAGGCGCTCGCGGTCTACAAGGAAGTGACGCTGCTCGAACCCGAGAATCCCGACGCGTGGATCCGCTACGGCGACGCGAACGCCGACCTTCGCAAGCCGAAGGTCGCGCTGGAGGCGTACCTCAAGGCGAAGTCGCTCGATCCCAAGAATCTCGGCCTGCTGAAGACCCTCGGCATCCTCTACGAGACCGACCTCAACGACCCCACCGCCGCGATCGAGTGCTACCAGGAGTACCTCGCCAACGGGGGCACGGACAAGCGCGTGTCGGACTGGATCGCGGACCTGCAGGCGGGCAAGTAGCGGCCCGGTCGCCTCCTCCGGGTAGACTCGGCGGACGTGCAACGTGGCGCGAAACCGCGCGGCCCGAGGGACGCTCTGCTCGTCCCGGTGGCCGTCGACGCCGCGGGCACCTGGCTCCTCCCCGACGAGGCGCTCGATGGCGCGCGATACGCCTGCCCCGACTGCAAGTCGCGCGTGGTCGTGCGCGAGGGCGAGTCGGTCGTGCGCCACTTCGCCCACTTCCGCCACCCGGAGGAGTGCGGCTTCGCGGGCGAGAGCGCCGAGCATCTCGCGGCGAAGTACCTCGTCGCGGCGGCGGTGAAGCGCTGGACCTCGGGCCGGGCCCTCTCGCCGCAGGTGCGCACGCGCTGCCGCACCTGCGGGGCGACCGCGATGCTGCGCCCGCTGCGACGCTGCATCGCCGACGCCACGGTGGAGGCGCAGGTCGCGATCCCCGGCGCCGACGCGAAGGTCCGCCTCGACGTGGCGCTGCTCGACGCGACCGGGCGGATCCGGCTCGGCGTCGAGGTGCGCCGCTCCCACGCGGTCCCGGAGGAGAAGGGCGTCCACCTCGGGCGCGCGAAGATCCCGTGGATCGAGGTCGAGGCCCAGGGGCTCCACGGCCGCGCGACGCAGGACCTGCTCGCGATCGATGGCGGCGGCGTCGATCTCGTGCACGAATGCGAGACCTGCCGCGAGGCCCGCCTCGCGGAGGGGAGGAGGATGGGGGCGCGGGGGAAGGCGGAGGCGCTCGCCCGGCCGCGCACGAAGTTCGAGCGCTCGCTCGCCAGCCGGCCCTCGTGGACCGGGCGCCAGCGCGAGGCGCTCGGTGCCGGCTATCCGCAGCAGCGCGCCGCGCGCATCCTCGCCGAACTCCGGCGCGCCTACCCGACCCACCGCCGACTGGAGAGTCTCGAGGGCCGCCTGAAGCTGACGGGCAGGCTGACCGCGAGGGAGATCGCGACGATCATGATGATCGCGCAGCGGCCGCCTTCGGCGCTCGCGACGGCCGAGTCGAGGCGGTGGGAGGCCACGCCTCCTCCGCGCGGCGCCGACCCTCTATCGCTGTTCTGACCGAGCGAGCCACCGGCCCACCTCGCGCTGCGATCGCAGCCGCACGTGCGCGCGGCCCGCGAGGTCCTCGGCGAGTTGGCGCCTTCGTCGCCGGTGGGTCGTGATCGCCCAGAGCAGAATCGAGTCGCGGTGGAAGAGTGCGCGCGAGAGGCTCTCGCGGTTGCCGTTGCAGCAGGGGGTGCCGCGGAGCGAGCGCAAGAGCGTGCGCACGAGCAGCCGCCAGAAGGTGACGCGGAACGGCAGGTCGAGCCAGACCGTGAGATCGGCGCTCGCCATGTGCGCGCGCCGGATCTGCGAGTAGTTGCCGTCGATGACCCACGAGGGGAGAGCGACGACTTCGGCGACCCTGCGCGCCGTCTCCTCCGGAGGCGCCTCGACCCACCCGGGGCGCCAGTGCAGGTCGTCGATGTGCGTCGCCTCGACGCCGAGGCGCCCCGCGAGCGCGCGCGCGACGGTGCTCTTGCCGCTGCCGCAGGTGCCGACGACCCAGATGCGCGGCGGGAGGCTCTCGTCCACGCCGCGCATTATGCGCGGGAAACCCCGCGGGGCGCGACGCATCGAAGGGGCACGGCGACCGCACAGGCGCGGGCGCCGCCCAAGGAGGATCGTGGATGCTGACTCACAACACTTTCAGGACGGGCGTCATGATGCTCGCCGCCGCGATGATCGCGGCCGGCTGCGAGACCATGGGCTCGCGCCGCGAGGATGCGCAGATCACGCGAGGCGCAACCGCCAGCGCGGGCATGCGTTCGGTGGCGACGGAGACGTTCGCGGGCGTGAAGGCCGACACGGGCCGCGCGGTGCTGACGATGCGCGCCGGTCGGCTCGTGCTGACCCTGTCGGACGACTTCGTCGTACCCGAGACGCCCGCCCCCCACTGGCAGGTCGTCGACGGCCGCGGGAACGTCTACCTGCTCCAGCGCCTCGTCATCAAGGGCGACAAGTTCAACAAGTCGATCACGCTGCCCGCCTACGTGCGCGACGTCGCGAAGGTCCAGATCTGGTGCGCTTTCGCCGAGACGCTGCTCGGCGAGGCATCCTTCCCGATGGTCGTCACCCCCGCCGCGATGGACGACGAGAGCCACTGGCGCTGAGGGCCCATAGCCCGCACCACGGGCGACCGACCTCGACCGGTCGCTCGGGGGGGACTGCTCGGCGCTACGCGCCGCGCAGTCCCCCCGCCCCCCCCGGATCACTCCGGCGGGATGGGAATGCGGCAGACCGTGGACTGGGGCGTGATGTCGATCGGAATCCCTCCGTCGTTGCCGTCGGTGGTCGACCAGGAGAGGCGGTAGGCCCCCGGAGGAAGAGAGAAGGTCCGACCGCCGGCGACGTGTCCGAGAAGGTCGAACCGGCCTGCCTGGTGGTCCAGCCAGACTTGCGACTTCCAGTCTCTTGCCGGATCCGCGGGCGGCCAGAGGTCAAGACGACTGAGATGCACCGACTCCCGGCAGAGCACGGCGACCTCCACGAGAGGTTCCAGCGTGCAGCCCACGACCGATCGCGCCATTCCCGGCTGCACGTGGACCTTGAACTCTGGGGGGAAGGTGGCCCAAGGACTGACACGCCGCTCCGGGTGCAGCTCCACCGCCCACTCGCCCGGCGGGAGCGAGAGGCGGTAGCCCACGCCGGGCTCCACCGAGAGGCGTTGCCACGTCCCCGTGTCGTTGGGGGTCGACTGGGAGGCGATCACACCAAGATTGCCCTCGAACACGCTCCCGTCCGCGTGCCGCACGTCGAGCACGACCCCGGAGTCGCATCGCGGCACGAGGCGGGCCGATTGCCCGAAGCGGATGGTGCGACGACCGGAGAGATGCGGCAGTTGGAGGAGGGCCGAACCATCCCATGGCTCGTATCCGTCACAGCAAATGCGAAGGGCGATGTCGTCGCGTCCGGCGTCCGCGAGCTGGGGCGGGAGCGCGCGCCGAAGCGGCACGCGCAGATGCACGCGTCCCAGGGCGACCCCGGAGATCGCGCCACCGAACGGCTTCCCCGCGGGATCCAGGAACCAGATCTCGGTCTTTCGCCCCACGATCAGTCGACGCGGCTCGCACAAGTCCTTGAGCGTCAGATCCACGTCGATGGCAGGCTCGATCGCGAGTTCCGCGGGCGGCGCGTCCTCCCGGCAGACGGCGACTTGTTCCGTGGTCCACCGGCGGCTGAACGGGATGATCCCGTAGGTGACCCCCGAACGGAGGGAGGGGAGGCAGAACTCCGAGAGTTCGGACACCGTCGCGACGTGCGCCACTCCCTCCCGGACCCAGCCGTCGAACAGATCGACCCGGACGATGCCCCCTGGCTCCCGCATCAGCGGAGCGATCGCGTCCCACGGCGCGGCCAGCACGCGGATGCCCTGCGGAAGGGGGGAGGAGTCCAGGGCCACGACCCGACCCCGGGCCGCGAACGTCTGCGGCGGCTCGACGACCGCGAGCGGGGGGACCTCATCCTCGCCGTCGTGCGTCGCGGGGCCCACCGGACCCACGGGAACCGCGTGCCCGCGCCCCCCATACCTCCCCCCGCCCCCCACCCTTACCCCGATGGCCGCCGTTGCGAGGCCAAGCACCAGAAGGGCTACGCCGATCCACCGTCCTAGGCCCACCCGGAGGCGCACCCCCGGATGCTATCACCCTCCAATCGCCGAGTGGCGCGCAGCGCCACTCAGCGCATGTGCGAGATCATGTCGGACGCGAACTCGGAGCAGAGCCGGAGCGTCGCGCCCTCCATCAGGCGGTGGAAGTCGTAGGTCACGGTCTTCGCGCCGATCGCGCCGTCCATCCCCTTCAGGATGAGGTCGGCGGCCTCGTTCCAGCCCATGTAGCGGAGCATCATCTCGCCGCTCAGGATCACCGAGCCGGGGTTGACCTTGTCCTGATCGGCGTACTTCGGCGCGGTGCCGTGGGTGGCCTCGAAGATCGCGTGGCCGGTCACATAGTTGATGTTGCCGCCGGGCGCGATGCCGATGCCGCCCACCTGCGCGGCGAGCGCGTCGCTCAGGTAGTCGCCGTTGAGGTTCATCGTGGCGATCACGTCGAACTCGCTCGGGCGCGTGAGCACCTGCTGCAGGGTGATGTCGGCGATCGAGTCGCGGATCAGCAGCTTGCGCTTCCACTTGCGGTCGCCGTGGCTCTCCCAGAGCGCGAGCCCCTGCTTCACCTCGTCGCAGAGCGCCCTCTGCGCATCCGGCGCCATCCAGCCGTAGCCGGGCTCGATCATCTTCGCGTTCTCCTCGAGCGTGAGCCCGGGGTTGCGCTCCTTGTTGTCGAGGATCCAGCTCTCGCGCTCGGTGACGCACTCCCGGCGGAACTCCCGGCGCGCGAGGGCGTAGCCCCAGTCGCGGAAGGCGCCCTCGGTGAACTTCATGATGTTGCCCTTGTGCACGAGCGTCACGCTCTTGCGGCCGAGCCGCAGCGCGTACTGGATCGCCGCGCGCACGAGCCGCTCGGTGCCCTCCCGCGAGATCGGCTTCACGCCGATGCCGCTCGTCTCCGGGAAGCGGATCTTCTTGACGCCCATCTCCTTCTGCAGGAAGGCGATCAGCTTCGCCGCCCCCTCGCTCCCCTGCTCCCACTCGA
>CAZMXP010000028.1:0-65322 GCA_964570285.1 uncultured Planctomycetaceae bacterium | reverse complement strand
TCCCGGCGCAGCCGCAGCCGCCCGACTCCAGGTGGGGTTTTCAGACAGGCCCTAGTGCAGCATCAGCTCGCGGCCGGTGGTGGGGTCGCGGGAGAGTTCGAGGACCGCCGCCGCCACTTCCCCGGGCGTGATCAGGCGGCCGCAGGGGTTCATCGCGGCGAGGGCGGCGCGCGCCTCGGCTTCGGGCTTGCCGGTCGCCGCGACGATCGATGCGACGCTGCGGTCGGTGATCGGGCTGTCCACGAAGCCGGGGCAGACGGCGTGCACGGAGATCCCCGTCCACTCCGCCGCGAGCACCCGCGAGAGCCCCATCAGGGCGTGCTTGCTCGCCGCGTAGGCGGCGATGTAGGGGCTGCCGGCGAGCCCGGCCGTGCTCGCGACGTTGACGATGCGCCCGCGCGGCGCCGCGCGGAGCAGCGGGAGCAGCGCGCGGCAGAGCCGGAAGGGCGCGGTCGCGTTGATCGCGAGGTGGCGCTCCCACATCTCGTCGGTGGTGCGGTGCAGGGGCGCCGCCTCCGCGATGCCGGCGTTGTTGACCAGCAGGTCAAGCCGGCCCAGCGACTTCACCAGCCGGTCAATCGCCGCGGGATCGGTCAGGTCGCAGCCCGAGCGCCTCGAGGCGCTGCGCACGTCGTACCCCGCGCCGCGCAGCGCCTGCGCGATCGCGAGGCCGATGCCGCTCTCGCCTCCGGTGACGAGCGCCGACTCAGCCATGGATGCCCCGTAGCGTAATCGCCGCGGGTCCGAGCGGCGGCGAGCGATGGCCCCCGAGGCCGTAGGCGATCACCTCGTACTCGTACCGCGGGCCGCTCGTCGCGCCCGTGTCGTCGAAGCGGAGCGAGACCCCGCGCGCGGAGTCGACGTGCACGAACGGGCCCTCGCCCTCCCGTCGCCGGATCATGTAGCCGTAGGCGGCGGCGTCGGGCCACTCGAGGCGCACGCGACCCTGCAGTTCGGTGAGGCGCAAGGCCGCCCCCCTGGGCCAGGCCGGCGGCGCGGGATCTCCGGGGGGCTCGGGGGCGTGCAGGTCGCGCTTGCGCCAGAGCGTGCAGCGCACGCGGTGGAAGCGCTCGTCGAGCGCCTTGCAGACGTTGTTGTAGACGCAGGGGACCACGCGGTCGGCCCGGCCGTCGCGGACCTTCCTGGGCCAGTCGGGATCGGCGAGCAGTTGCCGCGCCATGCCGATCAGGTCGGCGCGCCCCTCGCGCAGGATCGCCTCCGCGAGTTCGGGCGTGCGGATCTTCCCGGTCGTGACGACCGGGGTCGCGAGGCCGCGCGCGCGGAGCCCGGCGCGGATGCCCTCGGCGAGGTAGACGTTGAGGCCGTCGGGGTAGTTCGCGCTCGGCATGCAGCGGTCGCCGCTGTAGCCGGTGTAGGGGTAGAGCGGCTCCCCCTTCACGTGGATCGCGTCCTCGAACTTCCCGCCGGCGGAGATCGACAGGTAGTCGGCGCCGAGCCGCGCGAAGCGCACCGCGATCGAGGTCGCGTCGGCGACGCTGTAGCCGTCCTTGATGGCCTCCTCGCCGTCGTAGCGGATGCCGACCGGGAAGTCCGCGCCGACGCGCTCGCGCACGCGCTCGAGCGCCATCGAGGGGACGCGCAGCCGGTTCTCCAGCGCGCGACCGCCGAACTCGTCGCGGCGGAGGTTCCTGCGCGAAAGGAAGGACGAGAGCGTGTAGGCGTGCGCCATGTGCAGTTCGACCGCGTCGAATCCCGCGTCGCGGATGCGCGCGGCGGCATCGCCATAGTCCTCGACGATCCTCGCGATCGCCTCGCGATCGAGGTCCATCACGGTCTGGCGCCAGCCGCTGCGGCTGATCTTCAGGAAGTGGATGATCTGCGCGGCGAGGCGCGTGGGGGAGACGGCGCGGCAGGCCGCGAGCAGGTCGGACAGCGCCGGCACGTACTCGTCGCCACTCGCGCGCAGCAGCGGACCGCTCTTCGCCGCATGCACGCCCATCGCCTCGAGCACCATCAGGCCGGGCTCGCCCCGGGCGTGCCGCACGTACCGGTCGCGGATCGCGCGGTTGACGAACCCGTCCTCGCCGGAGAGGCGCGTCACCATCGCGGGGAGCACGATCCGGTTGGGGAGTTCGAGGCGGCCGATGCGGAGGGGCGTGAAGAGCAGCGAAGGCGCCGCCGCGGTCTTCACAACGAGAGGTCCACGTCGGGCGCGGTCTCGACGCCGGCCTCGCCGAGCCGCTCCCGGCTCGGGAACACGAGGCCGCAGAGCCGCATCACCGTCTTCAGCGAGTCGAGATAGTCCTGCGCGACGGCCGCGGAGCCGCGGGTCTTCAGCCCCGCCGAGATCGCGTCGCGGTTCTTCGCGCTCGACGGGCGCCCGAAGGACTTGAGCGAGACCGCAAGCCACTTCTCGAACGAACGCTGCGCCTCCGGCCGCCGCTTCGGGTCGCGGCAGTGCTCGATCATCACCTCGGCGCCGAAGCTCTCGTGCCCCTCCTCCTCCTCGAGGATCTTCCCGATGATGCGGCAGTAGGGGTCGAAGGAGCTGTTCTCGTACTCGCGGAGCTGATACCCCGACGCCCGGTCGTAGAGGAACTGCGCGACGCCGAGGTCGAGGAAGGAGTCGATCCGGGGGATGGGGCGCTCCTCGCGCAGCCGCGTCGTGCAGATCGCGTCGAGATCGCCCTCGTCGAGCAGCCCGTAGACCCGGCAGCAGTCCTCGAAGTGCTCCATCTCCTCCTCGACGTGGTGGACGACCTTCTTCTTGAAGGCGACGGTCGGCACCAGCACGAGCGCCTCCGCGAAGACCGTGGCCGCCGCAAGCTCGCGGTAGGCCTGGCTGCGGATCATCGCCGCGAGCAGGGCGCGGTACTCCGGGGTCATCTCCCCCCGGGTCCGGATCGATTTGCTCTGGGTCATGGCCGCGAAACCCACAAACTAGGGGTTTGGGGGGGGGTGTCAAGGACGGCACCCGGTGCGCGTCGGCCCCCCCGCCCCCCGTCCGGCTCTTTTTCTTGAGACTGAGTCTCAGTTTCAGTATAACCCCTGCCGACGATGATGGAACGAACGATCACTATGGTCATGGCGCTGGCCGCCTTCGCCGTCGCAGGAGAGTCGCTCGAAGGGCTCAAGGAGACGGTGCGGAAGCAGGGCGAACTGATCGAGCAGCTCCGGGGCGAGGTCCAGGGGCTCCGGGGACAGAACCGTGCGGCGCTCGAAAGCGAGATCCAGGCCTACCTTGACGCGACGGAGGCCGAGCCGGAGCGGCCCACCTCGAAGGGCGCCGGCGCGCTCTTCGGAGGCCGCGTGCGCGTGGGCGGCTACTTCTCGCTCGAGTTCCGCGACGACGGCGACGCCTCGACGATGGAGTTCGACCAGCACCGTCTCGTGCCGAAGATCCAGGCCGACGTCGCGCCGGGCATCACCTTCGAGACCGAGATCGAGATCGAGGGGGGCGGGGCGGACGTGGACTTCCTCGACGGGAACGAGGTGCTCGTCGAGTACGCCGAGCTCAGCTTCGAGATCGTCGAAGGCAAGCTCAACTTCCGCGCGGGGCTGATCCTCGTGCCGTGGGGCCGGTTCAACTCGGTCCACGACGATCCGCTGAACGACCTGACCGACCGGCCGCTCGTGTCGCAGCGCGTCGGCGCCGTCGCGTTCGACCAGCCCGGCGTCGCCATCGACGGCACGCTCGAACCGGTGGCCGGCTGGTTCCTCGACTACGACCTCGCGCTGGTGCAGGGGTTCGACGACGGCTTCTCGACCAACGGCGGCGTGCGCGACAGCCGGCAGAGTTTCCGCTCGGACAACAACAACAACAAGCAGGTCTTCGGGCGGTTCGTCCTCGCCGTGCCGCTGCGCGCGCTCGACGCGCTCGAAGTCGGCGTCTCCCTCACGCACGGCAAGCACGACGACGCGGGCATGTTCGCGAACTACGGCTACGGGCTCGATCTCTTCCTCAAGGAGGGGAAGTTCGAGTTCCGCGGGGAGTACATGAACCTCCGCATCGAGCAGCCCTCCGTTGCGGCGGCGTCGGAGCCCCGGCGCATGGACGGCTGGTACGTGGAACTCGCCTACCACCTTTTCCCCGACGCCTGGCGCGGCTCCCACAGCCTCTTCACCGACGAGAGCACCTTCACCTTCGTCGTGCGCATCGAGGGGATCGACCTCAACCACCTGACGTCGGGAAGCACGTTCCGGGACGACCTCGACTCCATCTCGATCGGCTTCAACTTCCGCCCCGTCGAGCGCACGGTCTTCAAGATCGACTACACCTTCGTCGACAGCAAGCAGGCCGGCTTTGGCGGCGGCGCGGCCGACATCTTCACGATCTCGTGGGCAAGCTTCTTCTGATCCTCCTGCTCGCGGCCGCGTGCGCCACGACCGGCGGCGCCCCGGAGGGCGACGCGGGCCCGCGCGACGGCCGCGCGCTCTACGAGACCTCCTGCCAGCGCTGCCACGCTCTCTTCATGCCCTCCTCGTACGACGCGGAGGAGTGGCCCTTCTACGTGCGCAAGTACGGGCGTCGCGCGCGCCTCTCGGCTTCCGAGCAGGCCCTGGTCGAGGACTACCTCACCGCGAGGGCGCGCCGATGACGGCGGCGGCGCCGACAAGGCCGCCTCTTGCGCCGGCGCGCGGTGTGGCCTATGCTTTCTTGAGACTCAGTCTCAATCTCAAGACGGCGGTCGAGAGCAGAGGACGGCGATGATCCAGATCCGACTCCCCGAGGGGGCCCTCATCCGGGATGGGGCGGTCGCCGTCGGCACGCTCGACCGCACGCTGCCGGGAGCCTGTGCGCGCGTGAAGGCCATTGCCGGCGAGGGGCCGGTCCGGGGTCGCCTGCTCGAGATGGGCTTTGTCTCCGGCACCGTCGTGCGCGTCGTCCGCCTCGCACCCTTCGGGGATCCGATGCAGGTGGAACTGCACGGCTACCACGTCTCCCTGCGGCGATCCGAGGCGCGCACGATCCTTGTCGAGCCCGCCTGAGACGGCTCGCGGGTCGCTCACGGTCGCGCTCGCGGGCAACCCGAACAGCGGCAAGACGACGCTCTTCAACGCGCTGACGGGACTGCGCCGCCGCGTCGGCAACTACCCCGGCGTCACCGTCGAACGCGTCGAGGGCCGGATGGCGCTGCCGGGGGGGCGCGAGGCGATCCTCGTCGACCTGCCGGGCTGCTACAGCCTCTACGCCCGCTCCGAGGACGAGCGCATCGCGCGCAACGTGCTGCTCGGCCTCGTGCCCGGCAGCGCGCGCCCCGATGTCGTGCTCGCCGTCGTGGACGCGACCAACCTCGAGCGCAACCTCTACTTCGCGACGCAGTTGATGGAGACCGGGTTGCCGCTCGTCGTCGCGCTGAACATGGTCGATGTCGCGGAGCGCTCGCGCGTGCCGGTCTCGGCCGAGGCGCTGGAGCGCGCGCTCGGCGTGCCGGTGGTGCCGGTCGTCGCCCGGACGGGCCGCAATGTCGCGGCGCTGCGCGAGGCGATCGGCCGCGCCCGGGCGCCCGGGCGCATCTGGTGCATGCCCGCGGCGGGCGAGGACGCGCTGAAGGGCCTGCGCGAAGCCGTCTCCACCGCGGCGATCGTGCCGCGCGAGGCGGACGAGGGCGAGGCGCTCAGGCTCATCTCCAACGGCCGCGACGACGACCCCTTCCTGAACCGCGGGGGCGAACCGCTGCGGCGGGCCCTCGACCGGGCGCGCGAGGCGCTCCGCCTCGCCGGCATCGACCGCACCGCGCTCGAGGCGGAGTGCCGCTACGCGCTCTGCAACGACATCTCCCGCGGCGCGCGCGAACTCTCCCCCTCCCCGGGCCCCTCCCCCTCCGAGCGCATCGACCGCGTGATGACCCACCGCGTGCTCGGCCCGCTGCTCTACCTGATCGTCATGGGCGTCCTCTTCCAGGCGGTCTACGCGTGGGCGACGCCCTTCATGGACGCGATCGAGGCGGCCACCGGCTGGGTGGGCGCGCAGGTGCGAGGGCTGCTCGGCGACGGCATGCTGGCGGACCTGCTTGTCGACGGCGTGATCGCGGGCGTCGGGAACGTCGTCATCTTCCTGCCGCAGATCTGCCTGCTCTTCCTCTTCCTGACGCTGCTCGACGACGTCGGCTACCTCGCGCGCGCGGCGTTCCTCGTCGACCGCCTGATGCGCGGCGTCGGGCTGCACGGCAAGGCCTTCATCCCGCTGATGTCGTCGTTCGCGTGCGCGATCCCGGGCATCATGGCGACGCGCACGATCGAGAGCCGGCGCGACCGGTTCGTGACGATCCTCGTCGCGCCGCTGATGTCGTGCAGCGCGCGGCTGCCGGTCTACGCGCTGATGATCGCGGCGTTCATCCCCGAGGCGTGGCAGGGCACGACGCTGCTGGCGATGTACGCGCTGTCGGTCTCGGTGGCGCTGCTCGCGGCGTGGGTGCTTCGGCGCACGCTCTTCCGGGGCGAGGCGAGCACCTTCATCCTCGAACTGCCCTCCTACAAGCTGCCCGCGTGGCGCCACGTGCTCGCGACGGTCTTCCAGCGGGCGCGCGTCTTCGTCACGCAGGCGGGCACGATCATCCTCGCGATCTCGGTGGTGCTCTGGGTGCTCGCCTACTTCCCGCGCAGCGGCGCGATCGCGTCCGAGGCGCAGCGGCGGGTCGCGGCCGGCGAGGCGGCGGAGGAGGTCGAACACTGGCAGGCGGGCGAGCAGATCGCGCAGAGCTTCGCGGGGCGGCTCGGCCGCTTCATCGAGCCGGCCATCGAGCCGCTCGGCTTCGACTGGAAGCTCGGCGTCGGCGTCATCGCGAGCTTCGCCGCCCGCGAGGTGCTCGTCTCGACGCTCGGCATCGTCTACAGCGTGGGCGACGCCGACGAGGAGTCGCCCGCCCTGCGGGAGAAGCTCAGGGGGGCGCGGGGGCCGGACGGCCGGCCGCGCTTCTCCTGGCTCAACGCGGTCTCGCTGATGGTCTTCTTCGTGCTCGCCTGCCAGTGCATGTCCACCCTCGCCGTCGTCAAGCGCGAAACCAACAGTTGGCGCTGGCCGCTCTTCATGTTCGGATACATGACCGTGCTCGCCTATGTCGGGAGCCTCCTCGTCTACCAGGGCGGCCTCGCGCTGGGGTGGGGGGCGTAGCGTGCAGGAGGCCGCCGTCGCCGTCGTGGTTGCGCTCGCGTTCGGCTACCTCGTCCTCCGTGCGCGCCGCCGTCGCGCCTCCGGCAACTGCTGCGGCGAGAAGGAGTGCCCCGCGGCGAAGGGCACGGTCGAGAAGCTCGAGCGCCTGCGGCGGTAGCGCGGCGCGAGTCGACACCCCCGGAACCCGATGCCCGCGTTGCATTGCGCGACGATCACAACGATCAACCGGGACCGCTAGCCCTCGATCTCCGCGATGACCTCGTCGAGGAGGCCCTTGAGTTCGCCGGTCGCGGCCTTCCTCATCTTGCGCAAGCGCGGAAGGGCAGGCTTCGCCGCACTTCCCCACCGCCCAAGGGTGACAAGCACCAACTGCTGCCGCGCAGGCTTGTCGAGCAGCGGCAGAAGGTGGGGGGCGATCTGGCCGTACGCCTGCGGGTAGCCTCCCGCGGCCATCAGCGCGCTCGTGAACCGGGGTTCCGACTTCTTCTCGAGTGCGGCGAGCACCCTCGGCAGTCCCTCGGGCGGGGAGCCGACCCGCCAGAGCGCATCGAAGGCGGCGCCGCGCACGATCTCGGAGGGATCGTCGAAGAGTTGGTCGAAGAGCGCGCGCCGGACGGGGTCGGTGTGACTCATCGAAGAGTGGCCGAGCCCGACCACGATGACCTGGCGCTCATGTTCCGGCGCCGCCTTGAGTCGGGCCAGCAAGCGGTCGGCGGCGTCCGGATAGAGGGCAAGAACCAGCATGATCGGAAAGACGGGGGGCTCCTGGCGGGAGAGGAGACGTTCGAGGTCCGGCTGCAGCACCCTCCCTGCGGGGCCGAGGTCGCGCGCGGCATACACGAGGATCTCGAGGGCCTCGTTCGACCGTCCCGCTTCGAGCGCGTGCCGCACCATCGGGATCAGCCGGTCCGCGTCCACCATGTCGGTCAACGCACGAAGCGCTCCCGCACGCGTCACCTCGTCGGCGTCCTCTTTCGCGGCTTGTTCGAGGCTCGCGAGGATCTGGGGCCTGAGCGGCGAATAGCCCTTGCCGCGGAGTCGGTCGACGCCGAGTCGACGGAGGCGAGGATCGTCGTGGGCGAGCGAGTCGAGGGAGAGCTGTTCGCTCGGCTCGGGGATCGCGTCGCCGTCGATCGACCGCAACACCGCGTTCGCGGCCCCCGCGAGATCGGGATCCTGGGCAAGCTTGGCGACGCCCGCGCGGGCGGGCTTCGCGAGGGGACCGAAACCATGAAGGCAGACGAGCGCCGCGAAGCGGGTCTCCTTGTCCTTGTGGCGCAGGGCACCCGCCAGGGCGTCGAGGCCAGCCGTTCCGATGCCGGCCGCGCAACGGCCGAGCGGCCCGTGGAGTTGACGCTGGGTGCCGACTCTGGCACAGAGCTGCGGCAACGCGTCCGCCGCCATCGGTCCCAACTCGCCGATGAGCTCGAGCGCCTGGTCGGCGAGTTCCTCGCCCCGAGCCACCTCCGTCATCGCCGCGAGGACTTCGGCGCGCGCGAGCCCCGCCCCGGCGAGGATCCGCGCCGAGCGGACGCGGGTCGCAGCGCGCGGGGCCCGCAGGAGGGCCCGGTTCGGCTCCACGAAGTGGCGGCCGATCTTCTCGTGCGTGACGATCCCTTCGGCGCGCCGGACGCGGACCGCGTCGCCGCTCGCGAGGTCGGCTGCGACGAGGGCTTGCACCCGCCCCTCCTCCGGCGCGATCCGGACCAGGGCGTCGAGCGCTGCCACCTCGGCCTTCGTCCCATGACGCTGCGCCATCTCGACGAGACGATCGACGGCGCCCCGGCCGTTGGTTCCGCTGTCCCCGAGCGCGCGGACGGCCCAGTACTGCAGCTCCGGCTCAGGCCGATCCAGGCACTGCCGGATGGGCGCGAATCCGTCCGGACCGAGGTAGGCGAGCGAGCGCACCGCCTCGATCGCGAAGACCTCCCGCTCCCGCGCGGCGCGCTCGGCAAGGGCCGGGATCGCGGCCGCCGCCTTGGGTCCGTATGCGCGAAAGGCCTCGATCGCGCGCAACCGCACCTCGCCCGTGCTGGCCAGCAGCAGTTCGAGGAGGACCGGAACGACGCGGTCCGCGGCAAGCCCGAGCGCGCTGAGCGCCTCGATCGCGGCGTCGCGCAGCGCAGCCTCGCTCTCCCCGACGGCGGCGTGCAGGATCGAGACCGCCAACGCATCGGGAGCGGGCGCGCCCGCGTCGGCCTCGCGCACCAGGAACAGGGCGGCGCGAATCCTGACGCGGCGGTCGGCATGCCTCATCCCCGCGACGATCGCGTCGCGCATCCTTGTCATGTAGGTCCGCTTGAAGAAGTACTCGATGCGCTCGAGGCGCTTCGGGTCGTCGGTGGCCCACCCTTCGACGATGCGCGGAGCCGCCTCGGGGGCCGACGACCGAAGTTCCTCGCTCAACGCGACGTGCGACGGCCTCGGATCCGCGAGGTAGGCCATCGCCAGGGCGGAGGGGTCCGTGTCCGCCGCGGCCACGGAAACGAGCAGCAGCACGACGGCCCGACGCATCGACCCATCCTAGCAGCGGTAGCGCGCCGGCTGGGCCCTGCCGGTCGCGGTCGGCATCCGTCGGCTCCGCAGGCCGCGCAGCCTCGCCCGAGGGCAGCACCCGAATGTGCGCAGGCAGCGCGGAGTCTGCGGGCTCGTAGTACAAGCCTCGGGCGCTGCGCGCCCTCGCGACGGCCTTCGGCCGTTCCGGATCGTGCGTAGCGGCTCTCTTGATGAGGGAGCCAGGAAGGGAGGAACCCATGAGAGCAGAGGGGAGCATCCCGGGACTCGGATGGATCGAGTCCGCCTCTTCCTCGGCTCCTAGGTTCCTGGGTTCCTTCTTCCCGGCTCAAGACGAAGGCTGTGGTCCACTGCACCCAGAAGGGCGCGCGCGGCAACATCCTCGCGCGCCTCCGAACGCGTTCGTCCCCGAGACCCGAACACCCTTCGAGACTCGGTCCCACTCGTCGAACAGAGTGCGGGCCGCGCGGCACGAAGGCGCCCTTGCGTCTCTCGGTTTTGGTGGCACTCGTTCACCCGTCCGGCCGATCCCGCGCGCGATCCTCGGCAAGGGGGGACTGCGCAGCCCGCATCGCGGGAGGCGTCGGGCGGTTGTTGGGTTCGTAGACGCTGACCCACTCCGGCGGCAGGCCGCTGCGCCGTCGGCGCTCGGCGGCGCGCGCCGCCGAGCGGGAGACCGCGCGCCCGTTCTGCGCTGCGTACCTCCGGTCGTGGTGCGCGAGCAGCCCGGCGAGTGCAGCGAGGCCGAGTCCGATCACGGCCAGTCCCCGGAGTTCCGCGATGGTCAGCAGGCACAACGGGACGAACCCGATCACCGCGCACTAGATCGCCCGGCGGCCGCGTGCGCCGGCATGCGCCGCGGCGGACGCGAGGCTGATCATGGGCGTGGCGGCCGAACCGAGGACGGTCGCCGGGCGCCCGCTCATCCTCCCGAGGGGGCGGGCTTCGCCCACTCCTCGAGAAGCTTCTTCGCCTCCTCCGCGGCGCGGGAGGCGGGAGAGGACTTGATCAGCTTGTCGAGGGTCGCCTTCGCCTTGTCGCGGCTCCCGTCGGAGTCCTGCCGCGTCGCGTCGAGCAGCAGCAGGCGCGCCTTCGCCTCCGCCTCCTCCTTCCGCACGCGGTCGCGAAGCTCCTTGTCGGCCCGCAGTTCCCTGAGGTCGGCAAGCGCCTCCTCGTGGATCGCGAGCCCCTTGTATTCGGTGACCAGCAGCACGACCAGTTCGACCCCCTCGTCGATCTCCTGCGGCTTGCCGCGCAGCAGCAGCCGCGCCTGACCGAGGATCTTGCTGCCGCGCACCTCGATCCCGTGGATCTCCTCCTCGACGAGCTTCTTCGCCCCCTCGTCCTTGACGACCTTCGACAGGCGGGCGAGGCCGTCGATGGCCGCCGGGATGTGGTCGAGGTCGATCATCTTGCGCGCGTAGACCATGCGCTCGCGGTCGGCATCCTTGCGGAAGCTGCCCAGGTTGCCCGCGACGACGGGAAACGAGAATTCGCTCCTCGCGTAGAGGAGCCCGTTGTCGTTGCGCGGGCCCCCGCCGCGCGGGTTGATGTGGCAATAGCCGCACGCCTTCACCTCGCGCCGGGCGAACTCCGGACGCGCATGCGCCGCCGGCGGGGCGGGCAGGAGCCCAACCGCCCCGAGGAGCAGGGCGAGCAGCGGTGCGAGGCGGCGCATCCCGCTTTCGAGTATAGCCTGTCTAGGCGCTTGATGACCCCCGACCACGCCATGCTCCCGCGATCCGACGCGCTCCTGCTGCTGGCCCTCCGGATCACCGGGTCGGCCGCCGAGGCGGAGGGGATCGTCGCCGATCTCCACCGCTTGGTCGCGCGCGACAGGGCGGCGGCGCCGGTGCCGCAACGCGCCGTGGCGGCCCGGGCGCTCCAGTCCCTGCGGGAGCGCGGCGGCAGGATCCTGCCGTTCCGCAAGGAGCTCGCGCGCCTGCCCGACCCGCCCGCGATCGCGTTCGTCCTGCACGACCTCGACGGCGTGCCCCTCGACGAGGTCGCGTCGATGCTCGGCGCGGATCTCGGCACGGCCCGCCTGCTGCTCGACCGGGGGACGGCCGCGCTCGTCCCCTTCCTCGACGACGTCGCGTCGCTGCGCGCGATGACGCTGCCCGACGGCGCGCTCGACCGCCTCCGCCACCGCCTCGCGCTGCGCGTGCGCGAGCCCGTCGACCCCGACTTCGCGACGGAACTGAGAACGCTGGTCCGCAGCGCGCCGTGGTACGCCGTGTCGCTCGTCGTCCACGCGATCCTGCTGCTCCTGCTCGATCTGGTCACGGGCGCCGCCGCCCCCCTCCCGGACCCTCCCCTCCTCCACGCGACCGTGGATCTCGCGCTGCCGCCGCCGGTGCTCTTCGAGGAGAAGGAGCCCGACCTGCCCGACCTGCCCCCCGAGGATTCGCTGATCGAACGCGCCCTCGCGGAGGACACGCCGCCCGAGGAGCCCGACCCGGTCGACGAGCCGCCGCCGGAGCAGGAGCGCCCCGACCTGACCGCGCCGATCCTCGGGCTGGGCAAGATCGGCACGCCTCTCCCGGCCGACGCGGATACGGCCCAACGCGCCGCGGCGAAGCTCGCGACGCAGGGCTTCGGCGACGGCCTGCAGAAGATCCGCGCGATCGCCAAGGACCGCGTCCTCGTCGTGAAGGGCTTGTTCGACCGCATCGAGGTCGTGCTCGACGTGTTCGGCGTGCCGCACACCGTCGTCGAGGGGCTGCGGGGACGCACGCTGCGGCCCGACCAGATCCTCTTCGTGAACTGCGGGCGCGCGCCGCTCGGCTTCGAGCCGGAGCGCCTCGCGGCGTTCGTGCGCGAGGGCGGCTGGCTGATGACGTCGGACTGGGCGCTGGAGCCCTACGTCACCGACGCGTTCCCCGATCTCGTCCGCGTGATGCAGGGCGTCCCGCGCCAGCGCGACGTCGTCGTCGAGATCGCCGGGGCCGTCCCCGGCCACCGGCTCCTGCAGGGCGCGCTCGACAGCAAGAAGAAGCTGCTCTGGTGGCTCGAGGACGAGAGCGTCTTCTTCCGGCTGACGGGCGGCGCGGAGGTGCTCGTCGCGAGCGCGGAGATGAAGCGGCGGTTCGGCAGCGAGGTGGTCGCGTTCACGAAGGGGATCGGGAAGGGGCGGGTCGCCCACGTGCTCGGCCACTTCTTCCAGGAGCGGGGGACGCTCGAGGGCGTCGCGGGCATGCAACGCGTGATTCTCAACTTCGTCTCCGCTAACCTTGAGGGCTAGGAGTTTGTCCGACTATTCGTCGGACAAACTCTTAAGTGAAAGGGGGTTCGCTGTCGGTGCCCGGCCGTAGGTTGCGCGCATTGCCAAGACAGCGGGCGTGGGAGGTGGAGCAGGTCTGGATGCTCCCGGCGACCGTGCTGGATCTGGTGCCCGAGGGCCACCTAGCGCACTTCGTACGGGACACCGTGCGGCACGACCTCGATCTCTCGGCCTCCTCGCGTGCTACGGGGAGGAGCGTGGCGATCCGCCCTATCCCCCCGCGATGATGACGGCCTTGCTGCTGTACGGCTACAGCCGGGGAGTGCGCAGCTCCCGCAAGATCGAGACGGCATGCGAGGAGCGGGTGGACTTCATGGCGGTGACCGGCCGACAGGCGCCGGACCACCGACGATCAGCGACTTCCGGAAGCGGCCATCGGACCGCGACGAGGAGCCGCCCGGGCCGGGCCGTCCGCCGAGGACCACGCCCCGCGACGAGGCGCAGCGCAACTTCACGGACCCGGAGAGCGGGATCATGAAGGGACCCGACGGCTTCGTGCAGGCGTACAACTGCCAAGTGGCGGTCGACGCCGCAAGCCGCGTGATCGTGGCTGCGCACGTCTCGAGCACCGGACACAACCTCCTGAAGCTGGCAGCCGCGAAGGCGTGACGCGGAGCGCCGCACCTCGCGCAAGAGCCCCCCTCGATCGCGGCGCTGGCTCGTGGAGACCCACGACTCGCGTCGCGTCGAATCAGGAGCTTGTCCGGGTCCGGTTGGCCCCGAAGCGTGGCTGAAGGCCATTACCCGGACAAGCTCCTGGCCCTAACGCGGTGGGCGTGAGGGGGGGCGGGGGGGGCTTCGCCGCGGTCGGGGGCAGGATTCTTCGCGCTGCACCCGTGTGGTGGGGAATAATGCGGTCGATGGAGAGCCGCTGGACCGGAGCGCCGACCGGGGAGGACCCGCTCGGACTGCTCGCATACGTGAGCGGCCTGATCGGACGCGAGCCCGACCTCGTCCTTCCCGGCGGCGGCAACACCTCGGTCAAGACCGTCGAGACCGACCACCTGGGTCGCCGGCGGAACCTCCTCCAGATCAAGCCGAGCGGGGTGGACCTGGCCGGCATCCGCGCGACCGACTTCACGACGCTTCGGCTTGCGGACCTCGAGCCGCTCGCCGAGCGCGGCGAGCTCGACGACGCGCAACTCGAAGATTTCGTGCTGCGCGCGATGGTCGATCCGCGGCAGCGGCGGCCGTCGCTCGAGACGCTCCTGCACGCCTTCCTGCCCGACCGCTGGATCCTGCACAGCCACGCCGACGCGCTCCTCGCGATCGGCAACCGGCCCGACGGGGCGTCGCGCCTCGCGGACCTCCTCGGCACCCGCGTCGCGCTCGTCCCCTACCGGCGTCCCGGCTTCCGCCTCTCCGCGGACGTCGCGGCCGCCTACCGCAGCCGTCCGGGCCTCGATGCCATCGTCCTGATGCAACACGGCCTGTTGACCTTCGGCGCGGACGCGCGCGAGGCGTACGAGCGCCACATCGACATCGTCACGCGCTGCGAAGAGGCCTCGCCGCCGCGGGACCTTCCCCCCCCGGGCCCCCCCCAATCGCCCCCGTTGCTGCGCGGCGTGCTCGGGAAGGGCTACGTCCTCACCCTCGACGGCAGCGAGGAACTGCGCGCGATCCTCGCCGACGAGGCTCTGCTGGCGGCCTCGCTGCGCGGCCCCGCGACGGGCGACCATGTGCTGCGCACCGGGCCATGGTTCTGCGTCGCCGACGGGATCGCGCGCTGGCGCGAGCGGTTCCGCCTGCACGCGCGGGGCGGCGACCGGGAGGGGCTGCCGGAAGGGGATGCCACGCCGCGGGTGCTGCTTGCCCCGGGTGTCGGGGTGTTCGGGGCGGGCAGGAACCGGGAGGAGGCGGACGCGGCGCTCGACATCGCGCGCCACACGCTGCGCATGGTGCGGCGCGCCGGGCCCGGGTGGGCGCCGATCGGGGGCGACGACCTGTTCCATGCGCAGTACTGGGCGCTGCAGCATCGCAAGGTCGAGGGGCCGCGGCGCGAGGGCGAACTCGAGTCGCGCGTCGCGTGGATCAGCGGGGCCGCGAGCGGCATCGGCAAGGCGATCGCGGAGCGGTTCGCCGCGGAGGGCGCGCACGTCCTTCTCTCGGACATCGATCTGGAGGGGGTGCGGGGGACGGCGCAGCGCATCGGGCGGCGCGCGGTCGCGGTGCACTGCGACGTGACGTCGGAGGCGCAGGTCGCGGCCTCGTTCGAGCGCGGCGTGCGCGAGTACGGCGGCATCGACATCGTCGTCAGCAACGCCGGCATCGCGAAGCCGGCGAACGTCGAGGACCTGACGCTCGAGGAGTGGGAGCGCTCCTTCGCCGTCAACGCGCGCTCGCACTTCCTCGTCGGCCGCGCCGCGCTGCGCCACTTCCGCGTGCAGGGGCTCGGCGGCTCGATCGTCTTCAACGCGAGCAAGAACGTGATGGCGCCCGGCAAGGGGTTTGCCGCCTACAGCGCGTCGAAGGCCGCCGAGGCGCAGCTCGCGAAGGTGCTCGCGCTGGAAGGCGCCGACATCGGCGTGCGCGTCAACACGCTGCACCCCGACGCGGTCTTCCAGGGCACGCGCCTCTGGTCGGACGAGATGCGCCGCGAGCGCGCGAAGGCCCACGGCGTCGCCCCCGAGAAGCTCGAGGAGTTCTACGCCAAGCGCAACCTGCTCAAGGTCGCGGTCCGCCCCGAGGACGTCGCCGAGGCCGCCCTCTTCTTCGCGAGCGACCGCAGCAGCCGCATCACCGGCGCCTGCCTGCCCGTGGACGGCGGCGTCAAGGAGGCGTTCCCGCGGTAGTACGGTGCCGCGTGAGACTGTTGCAAGACCGACGCAGGTTCCCCGCGGCCTACGGGAGGTTCGCGAGGAAACGCGCCGCGGGCACGAGGCGCACGCCCATCCCCTTGCCCGCCGGGACGCGCCGGTCGACGGTGCCGCGGAGCGCGACCTGGAAGGCCCAGGGGATCGGCACGCGCTCCACCAGATAGCGGATGCCGCGGTCGAGGGGCCCGTCGGAGAGTTTCACCTCCACCGCCATCCACGGCTTGCCGCGCCGCAGGACGATCGCGTCCACCTCGTGCCCCGCGGCGTCACGGAAGAAGCGGAGTTCGGCCTTCTCGCCGTGCACGTCCGCGAGCCAGTGCACGAGGCGCAGCAGGTGGAGCACCACGAGATTCTCCGCCCGCGCCCCCTCGTCCTCCACGCGCGCCCAATCCCAGAAGTAGAGCTTCTGCGACTTCCTCAGCGCGCGCAGCCTCCGCGCGCCGAAGGGCGCCACGCGAAACACGGCGTAGAGGCGTTCCAGCGCGGCGAGCCACGACGCCGCGGTGCGGAACGCGACCTCCAGGTCCTCCCGCAGGGAGTTGATCGAGAGGAGCGAGCCGACGGTCGAGGGCAGCGCGTCGTAGAGCGCCTCGATCCGGTCGAGGTCGCGGAAGTCCTCGAGATCGCGGATCTCCTCGCGCACAAGGCGCTCCCCATAGCCGAGCCGCCAGCGGGCCGCCGTCCGCTCGGAACCGGACAGGAGGGGCTCGGGAAAGCCGCCGAGGCGGTCGAGTGCCTCCAACGCCGAAGCGGCGCCCGTCGGCGCCTCGACCGGCAGCGCCGGGATCTCCTCCGGGACGCCCGCGACGTCGATCCCCTGAAATTCGGAGAGCGTGAACGGATGCAGACGGTGCATGAAGTACCGGCCCTGGAGCGAGTCCCCGCCGCGGCTGTACGCGGCGAGGCGGGCGCTTCCCGTCACGAGCATCGCGTGCCGCTCGCCATGCGTGTCGTAGACCCCCTTGAGCCAGTTGCGCCATCCGCGGAACTTGTGGATCTCGTCGAAGACCCAGAGTCGCTTGTCCTCGGGCAACGCATGCTGGCGAAGCGACTTGCGGTGGGCCGCCACATCCCAACTGAAGTACTCGCCGCCCAGTCGATGCAGGAGGCGGCGCGCGAGCGTCGTCTTCCCGCACTGGCGGGGGCCAGCGAGGAGGACCATCTTGGAGTCCAGATCGTCGAGGACGGGCGCCTCCGCGCGTCGCGTGACGTCCTGCAATGGGCGTCGCAGTTTGGACACCACTCCAATATATACTCGAACAATTTGGAGTGGGAGCAGGAATCAGAGCGGTACTAACGAGCCTGGCTCGGGCCTAGAAACAGGTCGATCTCGCCCTTGAGCACCTGGTCCGCGCGACCGGTGGAGAGGCCGGTTCTGCGGTCGCGGACGACCGGGGAGGGGCCCAAGCGGTAGCGGCGGATGATGTGGGGGGGCGCGGGGGGGAGGTCGGCGCGGGCGAGCACGCGGGCGCGCAGCAGCGGGTGCAGCAGGCGGACGGCTTCGTCGGCGGGGGCCTCGCTCCACGCGTGTACGGAGATCAGCGTCGGCAGGTGCAGCAGCGAGAGTTCGGTGCGCGGGCGCAAGAGCATGCGTCCCTTCGCGTCGCGCAGCGGCTTGCTCTCGACGCGGACCTCCGTCTTCGGGAAGGGGCCCTCGTCGTGCGGCGCGCGCAGCACCTCGACGCGAAGGGTCGAGCGGTCGGTCATCTTGCGGTCCGTGCCTAGCGGGCGGGAGATCTGGTGCAGCCCCGCCTCGGTGCGCAGCAGCGCGTGGGCGCCGGCGCCCTCGATCGAGAGCGTGATCGTGTCCTCGTTACCGCGCCGGTCGTCGAGCACGGTGCAGTCGAGGCCGCGCCGCTCGGCGAGCCCCTTGTACATCGCCGCGAGTTGCGCGACGCCGTCGATCGACCTGCCCTGCGCCTTCACCAGCGTGACGGTGACGATCGCGTCGTCGAGGTCGCCGCACGAGAACAGGAAGTCGAGGCGGCGCGCCTCGGCGTCGTGGCGGGCGAGGAACTCGGCGGCGCGCTTCGCATCGGGGTTGCCCGCGGTCAGCGCGACACCGTCCTCGAGGTCGCGCAACGCCTCGAGCAGGGCATCCAGGCGGTGGACCTCGTCGAGGTCCCGCGTCGCCGCGGTCCGGTCGTCCCAGAAGCCCGGCGCGTTCGCGCGGGCGAGCAGATGGCTCTTGCGCGCCTCGGCGATCGCCGCCTTGCCGTGCAGCGCGGCGACGCGCGCGCGCACGCTGGCGAGATCGGCGCTCTCCCCCTCCCCGGGCCCCTCCCCCTCTTCCTCCGGGGAGACGATCTCGACGGCGACGCCGTCTCCCCTGACGCCGAGCCGCAGCACCGAACCGGGCTTCGCGTCGCCCGAGGCGAGCACGCGCGCGAGCGGCAGCAGCACGAGGCTCTCGACGGTGCGCTTGAGCGGGCGCGCGCCGAACGCCGGGCTGTAACCGTGGCGAAGCAGCAAGGAAAGCAGCTTCGGGTCGAGATCGACCTCGATGCGGCGGCGCGCGAGGCCGCCGCGCTCGATCACCTTCGCGAGTTCGCGGCGCGCGATCTTCTCGGCGGTCTCGAGGGCGAGCGGGCGGAAGGTGAGGATTTTGTCGATGCGGTTCAGGAACTCGGGGCGGAAGCTGCGCGCGAGTTCGCGCAGGATCGTCTCGCGGTCCGGCGGCGGCGGGGGCGCGCCGAGGAAGCCGACGCCCGCCTCGGTGCGCACCGCGCTGCCGATGTTGCTTGTCAATATGACGATGCTGCGGCGGAAGTCGGCGGTGCGCCCCTGGCCGTCGGTGAGGCGGCCCGCGTCGAACACTTGCAAGCACAGATCGAAGACGTTGCCGTGCGCCTTCTCGATCTCGTCGAGCAGGATCACCGAGAAGGGCTGCTGCTGCACGGCGCGCGTCAGCGTGCCCGGGCGCCCCTCGCTGCCGTTGAGACGCTCGTACGCGGCGTAGTTCGCGTACTCGCTCATGTCGAAGCGGTGCAGCCGCGCCGGGTCGCCGAAGAGCAGCTCGGCGAGCGCGCGCGCGAGTTCGGTCTTGCCGACGCCGGTCGGGCCGACGAAGAGCAGCACGCCGCAGGGGCGCTCGGGGTCGGTGAGGCCGGCCTTGATCAGCGTGACGAGGTCGAGCACGGCCGTGATCGCGTCGGGCTGGCCCATCACGCGCGCCTCGAAGAACTCGCGCGTGCGCGCGAGGTCGAGCGGGACCTCGTCGTCGAGGAACTCGGCGGGCACGCCGGTCGATTCGGTGATCGTCGCGAGGATGTCGCGCGGCGTCAGCGCGCCGCCGCCGTGGCCCTCGAGCACGCGGCGCAGCAGGCCGACGGCGCGCCCCGGCAGGGCGACCCCCGGCATGTAGAAATCGGTGAGGTCCATCAGCCGGTCGAGCGTCTCGCTCTCGACCTTCGCGCGCGCATCCCCGGCGACCTGCGTCAGCAGCGCGCGCGTCTCCGCGTGCGTCGCCGGCGCCACCTCGATCGTCGTGAAGAGGCGCTGCAGGGCATGCGCGCCGCGGAACGCCTCCGGCGTGGTCTCGCCGAGCAGCGCGATCTCGCCGCGCTCGATGTGCGGCGCGAGCATCGACGCGACGTTGCGGTCGCTCTTCGAGGTCGAGCCTGCCGTCGCGAGGTCGGCGATGTCGGGCACGACGAGCAGCACGCGCTTGGGCGCGCGGATCGCCTGGACGAGGTTCTTGAGCTTGGTCTCCCACTCGCCGAGGTAGACGGTGCCCGCGAGGAAATCGCCGGGCGTGAGGCGCACCACGCGCCAGCCGTCGGCGCGCAGCGCGTGCACGACCTCGTGGATGATCGCGCTCTTGCCGACGCCCGCGGGCCCGAGCAGCACCGCCGAGCGCGAGCCCGCGCCGCGCACGCAGCGCAGCACCGCCGCGACCGGCGCCTCGACGCCGAACGCGCGCGGCAACCGGCCCGCCTCGGCCTCCGTCGTCAGGTCGGTGCCGAACGAGGCGAGCTTCTCGCGGTCGATGTCGTGCATCGTGCGTTCCTTGAGCCACGCGGCGAGCCGCGGGTGGCGGGCGGGGTCGAGTTCGTCGAGGCGCTCTCGCGCAGCGCCGATGGGGGAGGGCCGCGGGAGGGGGGCGTCGGCGGGCCAGCCGCGGCAGCGCTCAAGGATCGCCTCGGCCGACCGCGCGCAGGCGCGCGAGACGTCGCGGTCGCTGTCGGTGCCGAGCGCCGTCACGAGCGTCGCGAGCGCGATCTTGCCGTTGGGCGCCTCCTCGAGCGCCTCGCCCGCGGCCAGGCGGACGTCCCAGGCGAAATCGTCGGCGACGAGTTCGACCAGAGACGCGGTGAACGCGGCGAGGCCGGAGCAACCCGCCGCCGCGGCGGAGCGGATGTCGCTGTCGTCGTCCTTGAGGAGGGAGGAGCGGGCGGCGTGGGGGAGGGCCCAAGACGGGGCGCGGCGCAGGCCGGCTGCGATCGCGAGGCGGACCCGGCCGGAGGAGTCCGTCGCGAGCTTCGCCGCGATCGCGACGGCGTCGGCGCGCGCGTCCAGCGCGAGCGCCTCCGCCGTCGCGTGGCGCACGTCGGTATCGTCGTGCGCCGCGCACGCCGCCACCGCGTCCAGCGTCGCCCGCCGCAGCGCCTCGACGAGGCGGTCGAACGACCCCTCCTCTTCGGCGACGAGCGCCGCGATGCGCCGTTTCAGGTCCTCGTCCACGGCATGAGCGTAACGCATTCCGGGGCTGCGCGGGGGGTGCCAATGCCGTTGCTGGCCGTGTCGGGGACGGGATAGCGGGGACGGGGTGAACGTCCTCGTCGGAGCGGCATGAGCGATGACCACGAAGGCGCGAAGGCACGAAGGTGCGTGCGCGATCCGGGGGACGCACGGCGCTGGCAAGCGTCTTCGAGCTGTTAGGGTGGATTGCGAGGCGGAGGACATCCACGCCTCGCGTTGCTATCCTTTGCTGTGGGAGCGCAGCAATGTCACATGGCACCGCACCACGGCTGGAGAATCTGGATCACTGTGTACCTTCTCTACGCCCTCGCGATGTTTGCGTTCTTCTATGGGGGCTCAGGCGGGCTGCACACTATTCCGGGGCTCACGTTCGCGGCGGAATGCACGCTCATTTCACACTTGGGCCCACTCGTCGTGCTTACCGAGCCCGAAACTTGTAGCAGGCTGTTTGGCGAATTGTATAGTCTCGCAGGATTCTGCCTCATCACGTTGGTCGGATTCGCCATCATGAGCACACACTTGTGGCGACGCACCGTCTTCGGGGCGGTCACCTCTTCTGTCGGAACGGTCGTCTGGTTGACGCTTCGAGCATTTGGCACGTTGGGTCAGCTGGACTGAGGTACGGTGCGAAATCCCGATTCCGCACCGTCCGTCTGGATTGAGCTGAGCTGCGGGTCCCCGTCCGGCGCCCCCACACGTTGCTCCGTGCTCCTGTACTGCAGCAAAATTACTTGGCCCCGTACAATCCGCGGCGCTTGAGCGTCCACGCCACGGCCATCATCGAAGCGGATGTCGAACTCGCCGCGGGGGTCGAGGTGGGGCCCTACGCGATCATCGGCGCGGGCGTCCGCATAGGCGCGCGGACAAAGATCGGGCCGCACGCCTGCCTGCGCGGGCCGCTCCTGATGGGGGAGGAGAATGTCGTCTCGTTCGCCTGCTCGCTCGGGCACGACCCGCAAGTGAAGGGGAAGGCGGGGCCGTTCGGGGGTTTGCGCATCGGGGCGCGGAACGTCTTCCGGGAGTACGCGCAGGTGCACCGGTCGATGTCGCCGGGTGCCGAGACGGTGCTCGGCGACGACAACTACATGATGACGAACAGCCATGTCGCGCACGACTGCGTCGTCGGCTCGCACGTGATCTTCTGCACGAATGTCGCGCTCGCGGGACATGTGCTCGTGCAGGACCGGGTCAACCTCGGCGGCGGGAGCATGGTGGGGCAGTTCCGCCGCGTGGGGGAGCTCGCGATGGTGGGGGGGCTCACGTCGGTGGATCGCGACGTGCCTCCGTTCGCGATCGTGGTCGGCGAGAGGCCCAACCGCATCGAGGGGATCAACGCGATCGGGCTCAGGCGCGCCGGCGTCGGCAGCGAGACGCGGCTTGCGCTCAAGGCGGCCTACAAGACGATCTTCCGCGGGGAGGGACCGCTCGCGGCGAGGCTCGCCGCCGTGACCTCGCCCGCGCCCGAGGTGCGGCGACTCGTGCAGTTCATCCAAGAGGCGACCCGGCCGGTCATCGGGCTCGGCGGGTCGGTCGAGTCCGGCGATGAGTGAAACGCTCGACGATCTCTGGGACGAGGGTGCCTACGAGGAGTTGGTCGAGGCCGCCCGGGAGGAGGGGCACGACCTGCTCGAGGGGATGGCGCTCTTCCACCTGTGGCGCTTCGACGAGGCGGAGCGGGCGCTCGCGCGCTTCGAACCCGACAACGACGACGACGAGGCCGACCGCGAGTGGTACCTGGGGCTGCTCGCCGAGTTCCGCGAGAGGGACCCGGGGCGCCACTTCCGCCGCGCGGTGCGCCTCTGCCCCGAGCGGTATCCCGAGCCCGTCCGCCTCACGGATGGCGAGATCGACGCCGTCGTCGAGGAGGCGCTCGCGGCGTTGCCCGCGGAGATCGCGGAGGCCGCATCCGATGCGGTGATCTCGGTCGCCCCCCTTCCCGCGGCCCATCCCGATGTCGATCCCCTGGCGCTCGGCCTCTACACCGGCAGCGACCACCTCCACCGCAGCGTCGATGAGGCGGTCCGCATGCCGGCGCGCATCGAGGTCTTCAGGAAGAACATCGAGCGCGTCGCCGCGGACCGGGAGGAGGCGATCGAGGAGCTGCGGATCACCCTCGAGCACGAGCTCGCTCACCACCTCGGCTTCGACGAGGAGGACATGGAGCGGCTCGGGCTCGAGTAGCCCGGCTACGCGGCGAGCCCGGGCGGCTCGATGCCGAGCATCTCACCGTAGACCTCGTTCATGCGCAGCCGGAGGCGGCCGCGGAGGTCGTCGAGCACCTCGCGCACCTTGATGTGGTGCGCGTAGGCGTTGACGACGAGGCGAAGCATGCCGGTCCGCTTCGGGGAGGGGGGCCCCGATTCGAGAATCCGGACGATGATCGGCCGGAGGCGACCGCGCAGCTTCTGGTCGCCCCCGTAGCGCATTTCCAGCCGGGCGAGCATCTTGTCGGCGTCCCTCGTGGTGTCCTGGTTCACGCCGTAGAGGAGAGCACAGGGCGTACCACGCCACTCTGTTCAGGAATCGCGACAGGCGGCCCCCTCACCGGATCCCGACCACGCGGTCGTAGCGGTAGTAGACCTCGAGGCACATCACCATGCACGCCGTCGCATAGACGCGCCCGCCGTCGCCTCCCCACGGGTCGATCGGGTCCCAGGAGCCTGCCCGCGACCCCTGCCCGCGCGGGTGCTGGCTCTTGACGATGGCCGGCACCATCGATTCGTTCCACTTCTTCCACGTCGGGCCGCCCACCTGGAAGAGCGCGAGCGTGGCGTAGTACCAGTAGTAGATGTCGATCGAGCCGTCGTCCGGATTCCACGTCGGCAGCCGCTCGAGGCAGAGGTTGGCCCCCTTGCGGATCATCTCGCTCGTGCGCGGATCCTCGCCGAGGAAGATGCGCGTCAGGATGCCGGCGGCGGTCATCGCCTGCGACTTCTCCGGCGGGAAGCGGTCCTGCAACCCCTCGGGCCGCGCGACGCTGCCGCCGGGCATGTTGTAGCCCACCTGCCCGAACTCGGGGTCGGTCATCTTGTCGATCCACTGGCGCGCGCCGTCGAACGCGTCGGGGTCGATCGCGAGGCCCGCGAACATGCCCGACTTGAGCGCCATCACCATCCACCCGGTCACGGAGGTGTCGTTCTCGCCCCCGCGCGGCTCGTAGCGCCACGCGAGATAGGGGTTGCGCGCGCGCGAGATGAAATCGAGACCGTCCTGCGCGGGCTTCCTGTAGCGCGGGTTGCGCGTCATCCAGTAGGCCTCGGTCATCGCCAGCGTCGCGATCGCGTGGTTGTACATGAAGTGCTGGCTCGACCGGCTTCCGAAGCAGCCCTCGTCGTCCTGCATCGTCATCAGGTAGCGCAGGCCCGCGCGCACGTTCGCGACGAACGCGCCGTCGCCGCGGTCGGTGTAGCCCGCGCCCAGGAACGCGAGCAGCGAGAGGCCGGTGACGCCGACGTCGTAGAGCGGGCCGCCGGGGCCGTCGCAGCGGTCGTGCGGCGGGTCGTGCTTGCCGAAGTCGTCGCAGTCCCACTTGCCGTCGGTCGTGACGTCCTGGTGCTCGGCGAGCCAACGCAGCCCGAGTTCGACGTGGTCCTCCGTCGGCAGGCGCCCTCCCGGAGGCCGCCTGCGGTTCCTGCCGCCCGGTCCGCCGGGCCCGCCGCCGGCCCTGTTGCCGATGCCGATCGCGCCGCTGTCGCTCGGGCCGGTGAACGGCCCCTCGGCGAGGCCCTCCTCGCCCGCGGCCTTCAACTCCGGATCGTCGGTCGGATCCTCGATCGTCTCGTCCTCTTCGTAGACGAGCAGCGGCTGTTCGATCTCCTTCTCCAATTCGATGTCGGGGGGCGGGGGGGGCGGAACCTCCTCGGGATCGATCACGTCCTCGGGTTGCTCGGCGTGGAAGACCTTCGTGCCGTGGTCGACGCGCGCGGGCATCGTGATGCCCCACAGGATCATCAGCACGAGCAGGTGGAACGCGAGCGATGTCATCCACCAAGGCGAGTTGCGGACGAGCGCGCGCACGCTCTCGTCGAAGCCGTGTTCCGAAGTCTGTCGCATGGAAGCCTCCTGCTCCATGCAACGCGGCGGTCCGCGCGCGGTTCGTGTTCGAACCTTCGCGCGCCCCGGCCGTTCAATCGGGGAAGGCGAGCGCCGCGAACGACACGACGGAGCCCGATTCGGGGTGGATGCGCCCCTGGCCGTAGCGCAGCAGCCGTCCCGGGCCCTCGCCGAGGCGCAGCGCGACATAGATCGGGCCCGTGCCGCAGATGTTGCGACCGTTGCAGCCCGCGGCCACCGCGCGGAAGAACCCCTCGGCGTCCCCGCGCGCGACGGGCGCAAGCAGGCTCTCGTCGTCGCGCGCGAGTTGCCGCTCGCCGTCGGCGTCGAGCCCCGCCTCGTGGCCGTACATCGGGCCCATGTGCGCGAGATCGACGCTCGCGAGCACGAGGATGTCGCGCGGATCGGCCTCGATCGTCGCGCGCAGCGCTCCGAGGAACGCCTCGGTCGCCTCGTCCTCCGCCGGGGTCGTGCCGCGCTCGATGTGCGCGTGGAAGCCGCGCACGAGGAAGGGCACGATCGGCGGCGGATCCCCGGGCCAGAGGTGCGCGAGCCAGAGCGTCTGGAACTCGACGCTGTGCTCGTCCCTGTGCACGAGGTCGCCCCGGGTCAGCGACCGGCCGAGCCGCGCCTCGAGCGCGTCGAGGAAGGCGCCATCGTGCCGGACGACGCCCAGCGGCGTCGCGAAGTCCTTGCGGCAGGCGACGAAGTCCTCCTCGCAGTACGCGTGGCAGACGCCGAGCACGACGACGAGGTCGGGCCGCCCCGCGGCCGCGAGGCGCCGGTGCGCGTAGGCGTAGGTCTCCGCGCCGAGGCGCAGGTCGATGTGCGGCGCGATGAGCCGCCGGAGCCGCCCCTTCTCCCCTTCCGGCGCCATCCCCAACATCCCCTCGAGGAACGCGCGCGCGCGTTCGGCCTCGGCCGGATAGGCCCCTCCGGCGTGGGCCGCGCGGCGCACGCCGGACGAGCGGTAGGCCTCGCGGCGGCCGCGCTCGGCGGCGAAGCGGGCGCTGTCGAGCAGGAAGTGCCGGTCGAGCGCGTCGGCGAAGGCGCGCAGGTCCTCGGCGCGGATGTCCTCGGCGCCCTGCGCGTGCAGCCGCTCGCGCATCCGCTCGAAGGTGTGCCGGCCGTCGAAGTAGCGCAGCAGGGCGATGGCCGCCGGCGAGAGCCGCGCGACCTCCGGCGCATAGTGCTCCGGGTCCTGGAGCAGCAGCGCCTCCTCCTCGCCCTCCTCGACGAGGAGCACCTCGACGTCGCTTCGCAGGGGCGGGCAGAGGTCGGGCAGCACCCCTAGAGTCTACTTCTCCCGCGCGGCGAGCAGCTTCTGGATGCCCGCTTCGATCCGGTCGAGCTGGGCGCTGTCGCCCCGGTCGCGGATCAGCTCCCGGAGAAGGTCGATGCGCGCCTCGTGGTAGGCGACCGTCGCGGGCTTGCCCTCGGCGGCGGCCTTCTCCCGGGCGAGCTCCTCGCGGTGGAGGTAGCCCTGGAGCCCGCGCGGTGCCGCGGCGCTCTTCGCCTTGGCCCTCGACTTCGCGAGCGCGTCGAGGCGGCGCCGCATCTCCTGCACGCGCTTTCGCGCCGCCTCGATCCGGCCCTCGAGTTCGTCCGCGTGCGCCGGCGGCTCCTCCGCGACCTCGACCTCGACTTCCCGCCGGAGCCCCAGCACGAGCGTCCCCTCGATGCGTCCTGTGCCGCGGCGCAGCACGTAGGTGACCCGGTCGCCGGGCTTCTTGCCTCGCACGAGTTCGACGACATGGTCGGGACCCTCGATCTCCTTGCCGTCGAACGCGATCAGCACGTCCCCCTTGCGGAAGCCGGCGCCGGCGGCGGCGCTCCCCTCGGTGATCTCGGTGAGGAGCACGCCGGCCGTGACGTCGGCCGAGATCTCGAACGCCTCGCGGGTCTCGGCGTCGATCGGCGCGAGGCTGACGCCGAGGAAGGGACGCTCCTCGGCGCGAGCGGCGCCGACAAAGGCCAACAGAAGCAGGGGAATCGTCGTGCGCATGGGTTCCTCCTCCCTTTCTACGATGAAGGGGGTGGCGCGGGTTGTTAGACTCCGCGGGTGCCGATTTCGCTCATTGTCAGGGGGCCCGGGGGCGACGAGAAGCGCCTCGACTTCGACCGCTCGAAGGTCACGATCGGGGCCGACGCGCTCTGCGACATCACTGTAGCCGACCCGGGCGTGGACCGGGAGCAGGCCATCCTCGTCGAGCGGCAGGGGGTCGTCGAACTCTTCGACATCGGCGAGAGCGGCGGCGTGCTCGTCAACGGGCGGCCCGCCGGGCATGCGGCCCTGAAGAGCGGGGACGAGATCTGGATCGGCGGCACCGTGCTCCGGCTCGCGGCGGAGGCGGCGGCGGGCGTGGCCTTCACCGAGCGGGTCTCGACGGTGCGCGAGGAGTTGCCGGTGGCGGCGCCCGCGCCCGCGCCGGCGCCGGTCGTGGTGCCGCTGCCGGGGGTGAAGCCGCCCGCCGAGGATCAGCGCTTCGCGCTGCTGAACCAGGTGCGCCGGCTGATCAACTCGATCGGGAGCGGCGAGAACATCTTCGAATCGGTGCTCGATACGCTCTTCGCGTCGGTGCCGGTGCGTCGCGGCTTCATCGGCATCATCGACGGCCAGGGGGAGTTGGCGGTCCGGGCCTTCCGCAGCCGGGAGGCGGGTGCCGCCGCGAACGAGAAGATCGAGGTGAGCCGGACGCTCGTCGGAAAGGTGCTCTCGACGGGCAAGGCGGTGCTCACGTCGGACGCGGAGGCGGATGCGGACTTCTCCGCCGCCCGGTCGATCCACCGGCTGCGCATCAAGGCGGCCATCTGCGTGCCGCTCGTCGCGGAGGAGAGGGTCCTCGGCGTGCTCTACGGCGACAACCGCGAGCGCCCCGGCAGCCTCGTCAAGGACCACCTCGCGATCCTGAACGCGCTCGCGAGCGTCGCCGCCGTCGCGGTCGAGAAGATCCGGCTGCTGCGGGAGGCGGAGGCGAAGCGGAAGATCGAGCAGGCGCTCGCGATCGCCCGGTCGATCCAGCGCCACTTCCTGCCGCTGACGCCGCCGGAGGTGCCCGGCCTCGAGGTCTGGGGGCGGTCGGACTCGTGCGACGAGACCGGCGGCGACTACTTCGACTACTTCCCCCTCGACGGCGGCAAGCTGGCCGTCACGATCGCCGACGTCACCGGCCACGGCATCGGCCCGGCGCTGCTGATGGCCACCGCGCGCGCGGCGCTGCGGGTGCTCGTGCCCGCCGAGCCGTCGCTGGAGCGCCTCGTCTACCGCCTCAACAACCTCGTCCGGGAGGACGTGCGGGACGGTCGATTCATCACGCTCTTCATGGCGATGCTCGATCCGAAGGGAGGCTCCTTCGCCCACGTCGGCGCGGGCCACACGCCGCCGGTCTGGTACCGCGCGAGGGACAAGACGACCCACCTGATCTCCAGCGCCGGGCCGCCGCTCGGCATCCTGCCGGGGCTCCAGTTCCGCGCGGGCACGACGCTGCCGATCGCGCGGGGCGATGTCCTGCTCTTCAGCACCGACGGCATCCTCGAGGCGGGCGTCGAAACCGGCGACCCCTTCGGCTACGGGCGGCTGCGCTCCGTGCTCTCGGAGCATGTCGGGGGGAGCGCGAAGGCCATCGTCGAGGCCGTCTGCGCCGCGGCCGACGCGCATGTGAAGCACGAGGCCCTGCCCGACGACGCCACCCTCGTGGCCGTGAAAATCCTCTAGGCGCGGTGCGGCCCTCGGCCGGCGCCGACGGGGCGCCCGGGTTAGGCCGCGCCCCGTCCAGCGGCTACAATGCTGGGCTGTACCTGCAATCGAGAGGTTTCCACGAATGCCCCAGGACAAGGGATCCGGCGCCCGGACCGCCCCCCCCCGCGCCGCCTCGCGGCAGACCCCGGATGAGGAGTCGAGGGTCGCCGTGACGCGCTACCCCGGCCACGCGGAGGCCTACCGGCTTCTCTTCCTTGCCCGTCTGATCGACGACGAGGCGCCCAACTTCCTGCGCAAGAACCTCGGCTGGTCCTACCACGCCCCCTGTGCCGGCCACGAGGCGATCCAGATCGCGCTCGGCTGCACCTTCCGCCCCTCCTTCGACTACCTCTTCCCCTACTACCGCGACCTCGCGACCTGCCTCGCCGCGGGGATCACGGCGACGGAACTCATCCTCAACGGGCTCTCGCGCCGCGACGACGTGGCCGGCGGCGGCCGGCACATGTCCAACCACTTCGCGAAGCCCGCGATCCACGTGCAGAACGTGAGCAGCTGCGTCTCGAACCACGCGCAGCACGCGGCGGGCCTCGGCCGCGCCGTCCGGACGTACGACTCGAAGGCGGTCGTCTTCGCGAGCTTCGGGGAGTCCTCCTGCTCCGAGGGGTATGTCTTCGAGGCGATCAACGGCGCGTCGCGCGAGAGGCTCCCGGTCGTCTTCGTCGTGCAGGACAACGGCTACGGGATCGGCGTGCCCAAGCGCGAGCAGAGCGCCAACGCGCGCATCGCGGAGAACTACCGCGGCATCGCGAACGTGCACATCGCCTACGCGGACGGCACCGATGTCGCGGACTGCTTCCGGGCGATGGCGGAGGCGGTCGCGTTCGCGGAGAGCGGGAAGGGCTGCGCGATCGTCTACGCCGATTGCGTGCGCATCGGCTCGCACAGCAACAGCGACAACCACGAGCTCTACCGCAGCCCCGAGGAACTCGCCGCCGCCCGCGCGCGCGACCCGCTGCCGATCTTCCGGCGCACCCTGCAGGAGGAGGGCCACCTCTCCGCGGCGGCGCTCGAGCAGGTCGAGGCGAAGGCGCGGGCGCAGTTCGACGCCGCGATGAAGGAGGCGATCGCGGCGCCGCCCCCGGACCCCCTGAAGATCGAGGAGTTCCTCGTGCCGCCGGCCTTCGAGGCTCTGGAGGGGGCGCCGGGGGAGGGGCCCGTCTGCACGCTGCGGCAGGGCATCAACCAGGCGCTCAAGACGGAGTTCCGGCGCAATCCCGACACCTATCTCTGGGGGCAGGACATGGCCAACGGGGAGAAGGAGGGGATCTTCAAGGTCAGCGACGGCATGCAGAAGGAGTTCGGGCCCGCGCGGGTGTTCAACGCGCCGATCGCCGAGAACTACATCGTCGGGACGGCGAACGGCTTCTCGCGCTTCGATCCGAAGATCCGCGTTGTCATCGAGGGGGCGGAGTTCGCCGACTACATCTGGCCCGCCTTCGACCAGATCGTCGAGCTGAGCCACGAGTACTGGCGCACGAACGGGCAGTTCTCGCCGAATGTCGTGATCCGCCTCGCGAGCGGCGGCAACATCGGCGGCGGCCTCTACCACAGCCAGAACATCGAGGGCATCCTCGCGAACCTGCCCGGGCTGCGCATCGTGCAGCCGGCCTTCGCCGACGACGCCGCGGGACTGATGCGCACGGCGATGCGCAGCCAGGGCGTGACGCTCTACCTCGAGCCGAAGTACCTCTACAACCTGCCCGCGACCCGCTGCCCGGTGCCCGAGGACTTCGTCGTGCCCTTCGGGAAGGCGCGCGTGCGCCGCGAGGGCACGCACGTCTCGGTGGTCTGCTACGGCACCGCCGTGCACCACGCGCTGAAGGCGGCCGAGGTCCTCGAGGCCGAGGGGGTCTCCGTCGAGGTGCTCGACCTGCGGTCGCTGAACCCCCTCGACTTCGACGCGATCGGGGCGACCGTGCGCAAGACGCATCGCGTCCTCGTCGCCCACGAGGACAAACTCTTCGGCGGCCTCGGCGGCGAGATCGCGGCGCAGATCGCGCAGCATTGCTTCGCCGACCTCGACGCGCCCGTCGCCCGCGTCGGCCAGAGCTACCTGCCGACGCCCTTCAACCGCGCCCTCGAGGCCGCGATGCAGCTCACCCCCGAGAAGGTCCTCGATGCCCTGCGCGCCACCGCACGCTGGTAGGGGCCCGACGCCGGGAAGCGTCCCGGGTCTTGGGCGGGCAGTTGCCTAGGGCAGGTCGCCCGGGGCGGTGCGCCCCCGGTACCGATTCTGATACCTTCCCCGGCGCATGTCCGCGCCGTTCCGGACTGACCTGAGGGATCGCCTCCCGCTCCCGCTGGCGCGGCTCTACCGCCGGGCGCACAACGCGAAGTCCCACCTCGAGCGCCACCACGGCGCGTTCTACCTGCTCGAGGCGGCGGTCAAGCTCGCCTGTTCCGCCCAGATCGCCGCCTACCTCGAGCGCGCCGACCGCGAGCCCGGGCTCGACGATCGCCTCGCCGCGCTCGCGCTCCCCGCCCTCGGGGACTGGACCGGGCTGCTGCGCGACCTCGCCCGGCGTCCGGCGGGGGAGTCGCCGCTTCCGCTGCCCGCCCTCGGGAGGGTGGGCGCCGCGCTGGAGCAGGGGTCCGGGGATCTGCCGGCGATTGCCGACGCCCTCGCCGAGATGCACGCGCGCGTTCCGGGCCTGCCTGACCCGCGCCGGGGCGCGGTCGCCCCCGCCGACCTGTTCGAGAGTCTTCCCCGCTACCGCGATCTCGTGCTCGACCACGCATCGCTGCGCGACGAGGCGTTCTACCGCGAGATGGGGGCGCGACTGCTGGCGGCGGCCGTCGAGCTGCTCCTTCGCTTCGACCCGCTCGGGGGGGCCACGCTGATCTACGTCGCCGAGGTGCGCGAGGCGCCCGGCGGTCGCCGCTCGGTCGAGGCGTGGGACCTGACCGGCCCCGAGGCGCTGCTCGCGAGCGAGGAGGGCTGGCCGGGCGAGCTTCGCGCCGGCCGCATCTACGTGACCGATCGCACGCGCTTCCTCGATCTGCATCCGCTCGTCGTCTGCGAACCGCCGCCGCCCGAGGCGGGCCTTCTCTTCCTGAACCGCTCCCGCGAGGGCGACACCGCCGAGTACCTCGACTACGTGACCGGGGCGACGTCGCTGGTCGCCGCGCGCTGGCCGGAACTGCGCCGGCGGATCGGGGAGGGGCGCGGGGAGGGGGTCCCCGATCGCCCCCACCCTCCCGCCCCCGACGGCGCGCCGCGATTCGGGGATTTCGACCTGCTCGCCCAACTCGGCGTCGGCGCGATGGGGACGGTCTACCTCGCGCGGCAGCGCAGCCTGCACAGGCTCGTCGCGCTGAAGATGATGGCGCCCGGCGACGACGTGATGCACGCGCGATTCCAGCGCGAGGTGCGCGTGCTGGCGCGCGCCGACCACCCTAACGTGGTCCGGATCCTCCAGTCGGGCCACACGGCGGGGAAGTCCTGGTACGCGATGGAGTACGTGGACGGAAGCGACCTGAAAGAACTCGGCAACCTGCTGCCCGCGGCGTCGAGCCGCGGCGCGCTCTCGGGGCAGGACTTGCAGGCCGCGGTCTCGTCGGCCTCGTCGAAGCGGCGGCAGCAGCACCCCGAGGCGTTCCCCGAGGTCGAGGCGCTTCCGCGCGCGGCGGCGCCGGTCGCGGCGGAGCGCAAGAGCTATTTCGCGCGCGTCGCCGAGATCGGCCGCGACGCCGCGCAGGGGCTGCATCACCTGCACGAGCGCGGCGCCGTCCATCGCGACGTCAAGCCCGCGAACATCATGGTCACGAGCATCGACGGGCGCGCCGTCGTGATGGACCTCGGTCTCGCGCGCCTCGAAGGGGAGACCTCGCTGACGCCGGGAGGCGAGACCGTCGGCACGATGCTCTACATGGCGCCGGAGCAGCTTACGGAGGCGCATGTCGCGCCGAGCGCCGACACCTTCGCGCTCGCGGCGACTCTCTTCCATCTCGCGACGGGCCGCCCGCCGCGCGAGACCGCGTCGGAGATCCTCGACGAGCCGCGCCCCGCGCGGGAGTGCGACCCGTCGGTTCCGAGGCAGCTTGATGCCGTGCTCGCGAAGGCGATGTCGGTCGCTCCGGTCGGGCGGTATCCGAGCGCGGCGGCCTTCGGCGAGGATCTCGGCCGCTTCGTGCGCGGCGAGCCGGTCACGGCGCGCCCCCCGACGCTTCTCGACGTGACGCGCCTCTGGGTGCGCCGCCACCGCGCGGAGAGCATCGCGGCGCTGGGCGGGCTCCTGCTGCTGCTCGGTCTCACGGTCTACTACGTGGTCGGCCTGCGCTCCGCCCGTGACGAGGCGGAGGGCCACCTGATCCGCGCGGAGGAGCTGACCGGCTTTGTCCTCGGGGAGTCCTACGACCGTTTCAAGTCGATGGGCCAGCTCGACGCGATCGGTGCCGCCGCCGAGCGCGTGCGCGACTTCTACCGCGGGCTGCCTGCAAGAGACCTGACGCCTGCGCGCCGCAACCGCCTCGGTTCGGCGCTGGAGATCCTGGGCGACGTCAGGCGCGACCGCGGCGACCGCGAGGAGGCGCTGCGGCTTCACCGCGAGGCGCTCGCGATCTTCGAGGATCTCGTCTGGCTGGAGCCGGAGGTGCCGACGCACCAGCGGCACACGGCGATCCAACTCGCCCGCATCGCCGACCTGCTGCGCCTCCGGGGAGAGAAGGACGAGGCCGAGGCGATGGTGCGACGCTCCCTCGAGATCCGCCAGTCGCTCGCGGCGAGGGATCCGACCTCCCGGACGGCACAGCAGGACCTCGCGGCGGGGCACTCGAAGCTCGGCACGGCGCTGCGCAGCGCGGACGACCTCGACGGGGCGGAGGCGAACCATCGCCGGGCGCTCGAACTGCGCCGGCGCCTCGTGGCGAAGGACCGGCGCTCCCGTTCCGATCTTGCCGACACGCTGGAGGATCTCGGGATCCTCGCGAACAGCGGCTCCCGCCACGAGCAGGCGATCGCCTTCTACCGCGAGGCGCTCTCGATCCGGGAGGAGCTCTACGGCGAGGATCCGCGCAATGCCACCGCACGCCACACCCTCGCCGCGACGCGCGGGAACCTGGGGATCGCGCTCGAGGATGCGGGGCGCCCCACGGAGGCGATCGAGATGCAGCGGGAGTCGCACCGCATCATGGAGGCGCTGGTCGCGCAGGACACCGGCAACCACCGCTGGCTGCGCGACCTCGTCGTCTCGGGCGACCGGCTCGGCCTCGCCTGCCTCCGCTCGGGGCTCCTCGACGAGAGCCGGGCCGCGTTCGAGCGCTGCCGGTCCCTCTGCGAGGACCTCGTCGCGAAGGATCCGAAGGACCTCGACTGGCAGCACCTGTTGATGGTGGCCCACGAGAGGCTCGGCGTGCAGTTCGAGCGCGAAGGCGCGCCGGCGAAGGCGCTGGCGAGCTACGGCCGTTGCCGGGAGATCGAGGAAGCGGTGCTGCGCGAGCAGCCGCGGAGCGGCTTCTGGTGGGACTGCCTCTCCACGACGTTGCACGCGATGGCTGGCGTGAAGAGGGCCGCGGGGGACGTCGAGGGAGCCGTCGACGACTCGACCCAGGCGCTCGCGGCGATCGAGCGGGCGCTGGCCCAGCAGCCGCAGCACCCAGCGTGGAGGCGCGGACTCTGTGTGGTCCGCGATCGCCTCGCGATGGCGCTCGCGGAGAGCGGGCGCCACGGGGAGGCGGTCCTCCACTGGCAGCAGGCCCGCTCGGTCGCGGAGGGGCTCGGGCCCGGCCTGAGCCGGCAGGTGGAGCTGTACGCGCGGCGCGCGCGGCGCTCTGCCGCCCTCGCGGGGACCGCCCCTCCCGAGACCTCCCGCGACCACCTCGATCTTGCGCTCTGGCACCAGGAGCACGGCGCGTACGTCCTCGCGGCGCGCCACTACGCGGAGGCGCTCAAGGACGAGGCGATCGGCGGCGACCTCGATCGCGGCCACCGCTACAACGCCGCCTGCGCCGCGTCGCTGGCCTCCGCGGCGGCGACGGGGGAAGAGGCCGGCCGCCTGAGGGTGCAGGCGCTCGCATGGCTGGAGGAAGACACCCGCATCCGGCGAGCCCTGCTGGAGCAGGTGGAGCGGGACCTGGCGGCGGACCCGCCCGCCGAGCGCCGGCTCGAGCTCGAGGCGATGCGGAGGGACGCCGTCGACCACCTGGCCCACGCCCGCACCCACGACGGGGATCTGGCGCCGCTGAGGGCCGACCCCGCCTTCGGGCGACTCTTCGGAGGAGGCTAGCTCTTGGACTTCGCGACGCTGGGCCGGCCGCGCTTGGCCCGCGTCCGGGGCGTGGGGACGATGGCGACCGGCTCGCACTCGCACCAGCCCACGAGGTGGCCGCAGTCGAGGCAGGTCTCGAACCGGTCGTGGTCGCAGACCACGCAGCGATAGACCTCGCCGGGATCGAGGTAGGTCGTCGCCCCGCACGCCTCGCAGCGGCGCTTGGGACAGTTCAGGATGCGGCGGTAGTTGAGCTCGTCCATCAGCCTCCGAGCCCCTGATTCTAGCAAAACCGGGCGCTCGAATCAAACGCACTTAACCTGTTGTGCTGCTTGCGGTTATGTCGCAAGCACGACGAGCAAGCTCCCCCTCCTCCCCGAGCCCCACCTCCTCGAACGAGCCCGCCACCGAGCGATAGTGGGCCTTGGCCTCCCACCCGAGGTTCCAGCAGAGCTTTTCCGAGCAGACCGGGCAGAGCAGCATCGGCCGGCGGTCCCCCTCCTCGACCGTCCGGGCGCCGTTCATCAGGCAGCGGTAGGCCGTGCAGTGCGCCATCGAGAGCAGGTGGCCCGCCTCGTGGGTTGCGAGGCCGAGCACGCGACGCCGGTGCCGCGCCGCGTCGTCGGGGATGCGGGCGAGGCTCATCACCCCCACCCGCAGCCGGAAGGAGCCCCACCCGAAGACATGCGTCATCTTCGGCAGCTTGAGGTCCCGGTCGGTGAGGGCGAGCAGGAAGAGGCCGTCGTCGGGAAGGAGTTTCAGCAGTGCGGGGACGAGAAGCGGCACCGAGTACTGGCGCGCCTCGCGGTCATAGGCGGCGACGGGAAGGGGGCTCGGGGGCAGCAGGCGCGTCTCCCGGCCGAAGTGGGCCGACATCTGGCGCGCCACCGCCGCGAGGATCTCGCGGTCGGCGGGAGGGCGGGTCAGGGCGGGGAGAAGATAGAGGGTCCGGCGCGCCGGCGTGGGGCGCGTCGGGCCCGCGGCCCGGTACTCCTCGAAGGTCTCGCCCCTTTCCGGGAAGAGATCGAGCCACTCGCCCTGCTTGGGCGGCGGGAGCCTCTCCCAGAACTCCTGCTGGCCGCCGAGGAGCGGCAGCAGCATCAGCAGCAGCGCAAGCGGAGTCCGCAGCAATTCGCCCGCGAGTATAGGGTAGGGACCTTGGCCGCGGTCCATGTCTGCCCGAAGTGCAGGGCACTTCTCGAGCCCTCGGCGCGGGAGTGCCCCTATTGCGGCACCGATGCGCGCCACCTCGCGGCGCCGAGCCCCGCCGCCGATGCGGAGGCGACCTCCCGCCTCGGCCTCGGGGTGATCGCCTTCCACGCGATCCTCTACCTGCTGATGGTCATGCTCGACCCGGCCCGGGGGGAGCCGGAACAGGAGGCGCTCGCCCCCTCGCACCTCGCCGTCAGCTTCTGGGGCGCGACGCATCCGTGGCTGATCGGCACCGCAGGGCAGTACTGGCGGCTCGTGACGGCGGTCTTCCTCCACCTCGACCTGATGCACCTGCTCTTCAACTGCGTCTCGCTCTACGTGCTGCTGCCGCTCGCCGCGACGACCTTCGGCCGCCACCGGACCGTGACGATCTACCTTGCCGCCGGGATTCTCGCCGCGCTCGGGAGCCACCTCGCCGGCAACGGGGGCGCGGGGGCGTCGGGCGCCATCTGCGGCCTGATCACGGCGCTCGCCGCCTGGGGGTATCGCCGCAGCGGCCGATGGGACAACGACCTGAGCCGCCGCATGCTCTTCTGGGCGCTCTTCATCCTCGGCTACGGCTACCTGCGCCCGGGAGTCGACAACGTCGCGCACGGTGTCGGCTTCGGTGTCGGGCTCCTGCTCGGCTGGGGGGCGGCGGGGGTGCGCGCGTGGGGGGGGGCCGTGGACCGGGCGTGGATCTGGGCTTCGCGCTCGCTCCTCGCGCTCGTCGTCGTCGCGTTCGCCGCGTTCCAGGTGCCGTCGGTGCTGCGCAGTTTCGACCGGCGCGACGTGGAACTCTACGCCGCGGAGGTGCACCGCGCGGTGCTGTCGATCTCGTCGCAGGTGGAGGGCGACCGGAGCCTCGCGCTGCCGGCGTCGATCGCCGACGGGCCGCGGGGCAGCGAGCGCGTGCGCGATGCGCTCCGGGAGTCGCTCGCCGCCGTGCGCGAGGGGCGAGCGTCGGAGGCGGAGGTGGCCGCCACCTTCGAGGTCATCGCCGCGTGGTACCGGGAGATCTCGAGGGACTACCTGCTCACGCCTGGAGGCTGACATGGAGAAGGACTTCAACCGCGGGCTGGGGTTGCGCGCCGTCGGCGAGACCGGCGCGATCGAGATGGAGGCGCTGGCACCCGCCCACGAGGCCGCCCCGGGCATCGTCCACATGGCGGTGCTGACGACCCTGGGAGAGGTCGCGGCGGCCCGGGCGGTGGGGGAGGCGGTCGTGCCGGTCTCCCTCTCCGCGCAGTTTCTCGCCCCCGCACCCCCCGGACTTCTCCAGGCGCAGGGGCGCCTGCTCCGGCAGGGTCGCCGCCTCTGTGCGGCGGAGGGCGAGGTCTTCGCCGGCGGGATTCTCGTCGCGAAGGTCTCGGTAACCTTCGCCAAGAGCTAGAATCCACGCCCATGAGACCGCTCATCGCGCTGCTCGCGCTCGCCGCCCTCGCGGCCGCGCAGTCCCTCGAGGAGAAGCTCGCGAAGGAACTGCAGAAGCCCTTCGTGAAGAAGGTCGCGTGGGAGTTGGACTTCGACAAGGCGCTTGCGCGCGCGGGCGAGGAGAAGAAGCTCGTCTTCGCCTACTTCACGCGCTCGTACGCGCCATGACCCCCCTGCGAGCGCGTTGAGGGCGGGCCCCTCAGCTCCGAGGCCTTTGTCGAGTTCGCGAAGGGCGTCGTGCCCTTCCTGCACATCACGACGCGGATCAGCGAGCGCAAGCACGAGGATCTGCTGATCGAGAAGGGGGGGCGGGGGACGCCCTATCTCGCGATCATGGATGCCGAGGGCAAGGTGCTCGGCAAGCCGCTCTGGCCCTTCGACCCGCAGGGGCTCGCGGCGACCGTGGAGGCGGTGAAGCGCTGGCAGGCGCTCGCGGCCTCCACCGACGACGCGGCGAGGATCGATGCCGCGCTGCTCGGCTGCGAGCTCGGGCAGGTGCCGTTTGACGAGCTTGAGATCGACGAGGAGACCCTCAGCGAATCGCAGCGCCGGTGGTACGGACAGCTGATGGTCGACAGCGACGTCGCCTCGCTGCAGGAGAGCTTCGGCAGGGCGCAGACGCCGGAGAAGGCCGCGGTGCTGCTGCGCGACCTCGCCGCGATGCACGACGAGGGGAGCGTGCCCTCGACGCCGGAGCTCAAGTACTTCTTCTGGCAGGTACTGGGGCAGAAGGCGGTGAAGGAGGGCGACCGCGGGACGCTCGCGGCGGCGATCGAGGATCTGAAGAAGACCCCCGGCCTCTCGGAGATGGCCGCGGCGTTCGAGAAACAACTGGCCGCTCTTCCGGCCAAGGACGAGAAAGGAGAGAAGGACCAATGAAACGGACGATGCCCCTGCTCGGGGCCGGTCTCTCGGTGCTTCTGCTCGCGGCCGCGGCCCGGGCGGGGGATCTCGAGGACAAGCTCGACGAGAAGCTCAAGAAGGACTTTGTCGGCAACGCGGCGTGGACGACCGACTTCGACGCCGCGAAGGCGAAGGCGAAGGAGACGGGGAAGGTGATCTTCGCCTACTTCACCCGCTCCTATGCGCCATGACCCCCCTGCAACGCGTTGGAGGGCGGTGCCCTCCTCACCCCTGAGTTCGCGGAGTTCTCGAAGGACTACGTGATGTTCCTGCACGTCACGACGCAGATCCCCGGGCGCGCCAACGACGACCTGCTCGGCAAGGTCGGCGGGCGCGGGTTCCCGCACGTCTGCGTGCTCGATGCGGACGGCGGCGTGCTCGCGACGCATGGCGGCGACCGTTCGGCCGAAGGCTTCGCGAAGACCGCCGGGAAGGCGATGGAGTTCGTCGATCTGCGCAAGAAGGCGGAGTCCGGCGACAAGACGGCCAAGATCGACTACGCGATCCTGCGGGCCGAGATGGGCAGGCTGACCGTGGCGGAACTGCACGGGGAGCTGTCCGCGCTCGGCAAGCTGTCGCCGGCCCAGGAGAAGGCGCTCGGCGGAGTTCTCGCGAACGCCAGGTTCGACGAGATCCAGAAGACCGCCGTCGGCGAGAAGTGCGCGGGCATGCTCGCGCAGGGGCAGATCCCCGCCGACGAGCAGAAGCGCGGCAGCTTCTGGCTCCAGATCATGGAGTATGCCGACTTCCGCAACGACGCCACGCTCTACGAGCAGGCCCTCGAGGGCGCGAAGGCGGTCTACGGGGGCAATCCCCAGGCGGCGGGCTTCTTCAAGTCGAAGGAGACCCGGCTCGCCGAGCTGAAGGCGGGCTCCTAGCCCTCCGGAGTCCCGGGGGCGTCCGCCGCGTGCGGGCGCCCCCTGCCCCCGTGAAGCCCGACGAGCTGATCTGCTACTGCTACCGCGTCCCGCTGCGCAAGCTCGTCCACTACGCGCGTCGCGAACGTCCCAGGCTCGCCTCGCAGATGAGCCAGTGCCTCGGCGCGGGTACCGGCTGCGGCTGGTGCATCCCCTTCCTGAAGAGGATCTGGGAGGATCCCGACGGCTTCCCCGTCGAGGCGCTGACCGCCGCCGAGTACGCCGCCGCGCGGCAGGCCTACATCGACCAGGCGCGGCCGCGCAACGAGTTCTAGGGGTGGGGCCGACGAATCGTCGGGCAGACCCTCGACTCGAAGGATCCTCGCTGTCGGTGCCCGGGCGTGGTTGGCACGCGTGGGCGGACATGCCGGGCGTCGGAGGTGAAGCAGGTCTAGGCCGACGCCGGGCGGCAGGCCCGCGAGCTCTCCGCCGACGCGGGGTCCGCGCCGTGCGCGGCTGCGACCGTCTCATTCCGGGACGCTCGTATCAGTCTGAGTCCGGTTTCGAGACTACTTGCATCCGCCGGGGCAGGTCGCGGTTGCCTCTCCAAAAACCCTGACTTAGTCTCGGCCTCCTGGCAAGCCAACCTCAACAGGAGACACAACGTGACAATGCGACTGCTTGGAATCACCTTGGCGCTGCTGGTGTCAACCCAGTTCGCGCTCGCCGATCCGATCGTCCCGGAGGACGGTCCTTGGAAGGAATTCAGCTTTGGTGCCAACGGCACCGAGGCGACGGCGGGGACCTTCGCGATCCCCAGCGGCGGCGGGAACTCCGTCGCCCTCGGCAATCCCGCATGGACCTTCGCCGGTCGCTACGTCCTGACGATCGTCGACGCCTTCGAACCCGGGGACCAGTTCGAGGTGTTCAACTGGGGCGTCTCCCTCGGCGTGACCAGCGCGCCGGGAGCGGGCGGCATCCCTGCCGTGGACACGAGCGACCCGGACCAGACGCTGCTCGACGGTCGCTACGGTCGCGCGAGCTTCCTGCTCGGCTACGGCACGCAGCAGATCTCGATCTACGTGATCTCGGGCCAGGGCCGGGGCGGTGACGCCTACTTCCGCCTCACGCCCGCCCCCTCCCCCGAACCCGGCACGCTCGCCCTCTGCCTCACGATGCTCGGCGGCTACTGCTACTGGCGCCGCCGGCGCCGGGCGGCCTGAGCTTGCGGGCCCGCGAGCGAGACTGGAGCCGGCCGCCCGCACGGGTGCCGGCTCCAGTCCGCGCGGCGGTCGATCCGCGGGGCCTCGAGCACCGCCGCGCGGAGGCAGAGGCACGCGGGATTCCGAAGGACTAGGAAGCCCGTCCTCGGGGGGCGGTTCCCTCCCGGAGGCGACGGACCGCGGCGCCCACCAGCGCGGCGACCCTCTCGATCTCCTCCTGCGTCGTCGAGCGCCCGAGGCCGAACCGGACCGACGAGCGCGCGGAGGCGGGCGGCACGCCCATCGCCTTCAGCACATGGGAGGGCTCCAGCGCGCCGGAGGCGCAGGCGGAGCCGGTCGAGAAGGCGACCTCGGGCAGCGCCGCGATCAGCGACTGGTTGTCGACGCCGTCGAACGTCAGGTGGAGATTACCCGGCAGGCAGCGCTCCGGATCGCCGTTGCGCCGCAGCCCCGGGATCGTCGCCATGAGCCTCTCGCGGAGCAGGTCGCGAAGCCGCGCGACCCGCGCGCTCTCCTCCTCTCGCTCGCGCAGGCAGAGTCCGCACGCGGCGCCGAGGCCGACGATGCCCGGGACGTTCAGCGTGCCCGGCCGCATGCCCCGCTCCTGACCTCCGCCATGCAACAGTCGCGGCAGCTGCAAGTCCTTCCGGACGTAGAGGGCGCCGCACCCCTTCGGCCCGCCCATCTTGTGCCCGGTCAGCGAGGCGGTGTGGACGCCGGACCCCTTCACGCTCCACTCGATCTTGCCGACGCCCTGCGTGGCGTCGGTGTGGAAGAAGGCGCCGCGCGCCGCGGCGACCAGGTCCGCGACCGGCTGGATCGTGCCGACCTCGTTGTTCGCGAGCATCACCGAGACGAGGATGGTTCCCTCGCCGGCGTCGAACGGTTGGACGCGGCCGAGCCGGTCGACGGGCAGGCGATCGACGCGGAAGCCGCGCGTCGCGAGATGCTCCGCCGCGTCGGTTACCGAGGGGTGCTCGATCGGACTGATGAGGATGCGGTCGCCGCGGGAGCGCCCCAACGCCGCGAGGCCGAGCATCGCGAGGTTGTTCGATTCCGTCGCGCCGCTCGTGAAGATGATCTCGCGCGGATCGGCCCCGAGCAGCCGCGCCACCTGCCCCCGCGCCCCCTCCACACCCTCTTCCGCCTCCCAGCCGTGCCTGTGGCTGCGGCTGCTCGCGTTGCCGAACTTCCCTTGCAGGTAGGGCATCATCGCGTCGAGCACGCGCGGGTCGAGCGGCGTCGTCGCGTGGTGGTCGAGGTAGATCGCCAAGCTGGAAACCGATGCTATCATTGACTTTATGCCGAGTCTCACGATCAGCGAACGCGCCGCCAAGCGCGGCAAGGATCTCGTCGCGGCGCAGGCGGGGCTCATGGCCCCCGGGCTCCGCGTGAAGGTCGCCGGCGGCGGCTGCTCCGGCCTCATGTACAAGATGGAGATCGGGGAGGGGCCCGGGGAGGGGGACGAGACCTTCGAGCGGGACGGCTTCCGCGTCTACATCGACAAGAAGTCGCTCTTCTTCCTGAACGGCAGCGAACTCGACTACGCCGACGCGCTGACCGGCGCCGGATTCAAGTTCGTGAATCCGAACGCGAAGGGGACCTGCGGCTGCGGGGAGTCGTTCTCGGTGTAGGTGCGATGGTATCGACGCGCAACATTACCTCCGCGGAGCAGCTCATGGCAGCCGGCGATATCGGCCGGTGCGAGCTCGTGAGGGGAGGGTTGATCATGATGACGCTGGCGGGCAACCGCCATGGCCGGATCACCGTCGAACTCACTCTGCTGCTCGGCAATCATGTGAAGAAAGCTGGACTGGGCGTACTCGTCGCCGCCGAGACCGGCTTCCTGCTCTCGCGCGACCCCGACACCGTCCGTGCCCCGGACATCGCGTTTATCCGCAAGGAGCGTTCCGGCGCGCCCCCGGATGATGGCTACGTCATCGGTGCTCCCGATCTTGCCGTGGAGGTGCTTTCGCCCGACGACCGGGCGGGCGCGGTCAAGAGCAAGGTTCGCGACTGGCTCGATGCGGGGTGCGCGCTGGTCTGGGTTGTAGACCCCAAGAAGTTGAGCGTGACAGCGCACCGCCGTGGGGGCGCGCGACTGCTGACCGGGCAGGATGTGCTCGGCGGCGAGGATGTCGTTCCCGGGTTCGAGATCCGCGTGGCGGAGATCTTTCCGGCGTAGATCACTCCCAAGGAGGGCAAGCGGTCAGGGGTGTCCCCCCCGTCGCATCCGCTCCGCGAGCATGTTGCAGAACAGCGCCCCCTGCCCCTTCGCGTCGTCGAGGGCGACGTGGGTGTGGGGGAGCTTGTCGAACCACTTCTTGGGCATGTTGCGCTTGACCGCCTCGCGGTACTCGCGGCCGAGCAGCGCCATCGCGTAGGTCTTGATGTCGAGGGCCGAGTGGGCGAAGGGGCTCTCGCCGGCGAACCGGATCAGGTACCAGTAGACGAACTTGAAGTCGTAGGCGGCGGGATAGCCGACGAAGACGGCCCTCCCCGGCAGCGACTTCAGCCACCCTACGTACTCGCGCATCGCCTCGGCGGGCTCACGCAGGTTGGCGCGGCAGGCGGCCCACGCCTCGGGCTGGCTGCGCCACCACTCCATCGTCTTCGGGTCTCCGACGGCGCCCGGAAGCGTGGCGATGTTGACCTCGAAGGTGCCGACGAGCTCCTTCGCCGCCGTGAACGCGACCGACGCGAAGCTGAGCATCGAGTTGGGCCCCGGGATGGGGCCGTCCGCCTCGACGTCTGTGCTTACGTAGATCTCCGCCATTCGTCCTCCGGAGCCGCCATGGAACCGCGGCCCGCTCAGCGATCGACTGCGGCGCCCGGCCTCGGCGCGGTCTGACGGCGGAGGAAGTCGAAGATCGCCTGATGGCCCGCGGGCATCCGGCCGTGGACGAAGTACTCGCCGATGTTCAGCGAGTGGTCGAGGTCGTCGAAGTAGTGGAACTCCATCCTGGACTTGCCGGCCTCTTTCGCCTGCGCCTCGAGCTTCCGCACCGCCCCGATCGGCGTGTTCACGTCCATCGCGCCGTGGAAGCAGCCGACGGGGAGGTCGAGCGGGGAGAGAAAGGTCCAGATCGCCGCGTGCTCGAAGTGGTCCTTGAACCACCCCTTGGGCACGCTCACCGCCGCGGAGCTGCGCGCCCAGGCCTGCAAGACCTCGAAGTCCTCCTTGTCGATCGCATCCACGTAGGGCTTCGTCCTCAGCTTGACGATGTCCGCGGGGCGGAAGGCCCCGTCGCCATCGGCGTCCAGCGACTCGAAAGGCAGGTCCTCGGTGGACGGCGCGTCCGGGCCTCCCTCGGCCCCCGCTGCCCCCGCGAATCCAAACAACAACGCACCGGCGAGCCATGCACGCATGCGATCCCCCCTCCCGCGGCCGCGGGGCGGCTCCCTCGGTGGGCCGCCCTACGCGAGTACTTCCTTGACCTGGTCGATGACGGCCTGCCCCGGCTTCTCGCGGCCGATCTTGTCCTGCAGCGTCATGAGCCCCTTGAGGACGGCCTCCGGCCGCGGCGGGCAGCCGCTGATGTAGAGGTCCACGGGCACGATCTCGTCGATGCCCTGCACGACCGGGTAGGAGCGGAACATGCCGCCGCTGCTCGCACAGGCGCCCATCGCGATGACCCAGCGCGGCTCGGCCATCTGCTCGTAGACGCGGCGGACGATGTCCGCCATCTTGTAGGTGAGCGTCCCCGCGACGACCATCACGTCGGCCTGGCGCGGGCTGAACCGCGCGACCTCGGCTCCGAAGCGGGCAAGGTCGTACCGCGAGCAGGCGACGGCCATGAACTCGATCGCGCAGCAGGAGAGCCCCATCGGCAGCGGCCAGAGGGAGTTCTTGCGGCTCCAGTTGATCAGCGCGTCGAGGCGGGAGACGAAAAAGCCCCCCTCGGTCTGCTGCTCGGGGACGTGGAGGTCGATCGTTGCGCTGCTCTTCATCGGTACCCCAGTATACCTCTTGTCGGCCGCGCCGGAAATCGCTCAAGCGGTTGTAGGCGCGACACTTGCGGATATCTGGCCCCCCCGCGGCGTGGGTGGCATAATCCGCCGCGCAAGTCGCGGTGGACCATCCCATGCTCGTGTCGGCCTCCGATCACCTCGAGGGCTTCGGAAACGTACTTGTCTTTGCCGTTTTCGGAGCCATCTTCGTTTGGCTCAACCTCTTTGTCATCGGCAAGCTGCTCCTCCGGCGCCCGCACAAGCCCGACCAGGGGGCGAAGGGCGAGACCTACGAGTGCGGCGAGCCGACGATGGGCGACGCGTGGATCCGCTTCGACATCCGCTTCTACACGCTGAGCCTCATCTTCCTGATCTTCGACATCGAGGTGGCGCTCCTCTTCCCGTGGGCGGCGGCGTACGACAAGTTCATCGCGGGGGGGGCCGGGGGGGCGGCCTTCGTCGAGGCGCTCCTCTTCCTCGTCGTGCTCGGCATCGGCCTCGCCTACGTCTGGCAGCGGCGCGACCTCGATTGGACGAGCACGAAGCCGGGGCCCGCGCTCACCGACGCGATGCTCGAGGGCGGGGTCGTCCAGGAGCCGGAACCCGTGGGAAGCGGCAAGGAGGGCGCGTGAGCGAAGCCAAGGCGGCGCGACCGGGTCGGCCGGCCTACATGCCGCCCCCGGAGCGGTTCGACCCCGAACTCGAGCAGACCATCCTGCTGACGAAGGCGGAGTGGCTCATCGACTGGGGCAGGAAGTCGGCCCTCTGGCCCCTCGGGTTTGGGCTCGCCTGCTGCGCGATCGAGATGATCTCGACGGCGATGGTCAAGTTCGACATCTCTCGCTTCGGCGCCGAGGTCTTCCGCGCGACGCCGCGGCAGGCGGACGTGATGATCGTGGCCGGCACGGTGACGCACAAGATGGCGCCGCGGGTGCGCCGCCTCTGGGACCAGATGTCGAACCCGAAGTGGGTCATCGCGATGGGTGCCTGCACCGTCGGCGGGGGGCCCTACTTCAAGTTCGGCTACCACGTCGTCAAGGGCGTGGACAAGATCGTGCCCGTGGACATCTACCTGCCCGGCTGCCCGCCGCGGCCCGAGGCGCTCCTCGAGGCCGTGATGCGGCTGCAGGAACTGGTGATGTCGCGCGGGAAGCGGCTCAACAACAAGGACCCGGGCTTCACACCGCCGGAGAAGGGCTCGCGGCAGGCGGTCCTCGACGGCCTCTCGCCCGCGGAGCCTTGGAAGACCGAGAAGGCGCTGCACCACGACGATCCGAAGCGCGCCGCCGAGGAGGCCGAGAAGAAGGCCAAGGCCGAGGCTGCGGCGGCGAAGGCCGCCGCCGCCAAGAAGGCCCCCGAGCCCCCTCAGAATGAACCTCCCGCGGAGAAGGCGACATGAGGGAGGCGGAGATCCTGCGCGAAGCGCTCGGCGACTCCGTGACGGAGGTCGTCGACGAGGGGACGCACCCGTTCGTGCGCGTGAAGGCGGAGGCGATCGTCGCGGCGTCGCGCGTGCTGAGGGAGAAGTGCGGCGTCGAGATGCTGCACCAGATCAGCGGGGTGGACTTCGCCGACCGGATGGAGGTCGTCTACCACTTCGCGCGCATCTCGGAGGAGCCGGGTTTTGTCTGCGTGAAGGTCTCGGTGCCGCGGGAGAATCCCGAGGTGCCGACGCTCGCGCACGAGTGGGCCAGCGCCAACTGGGGCGAGCGCGAGACGTGGGATCTGCTCGGCATCCGCTTCGCCGGCCATCCGCACCTCTACCGCATCCTGCTTCCCGAGGACTGGGAGGGGCACCCCCTGCGGAAGGACTACGTGTTCCCGACCGAGTACCACGGGGTGGACTGCACGCAATGAGCACGCTGATCCAGGGCGTCAAGCTCGACGAGGGGGAGCGCAGCGCGCCGCTCCTGCCGCGCGACATCCAGACCGACGAGCTGGTCTTCAACATGGGGCCGCAGCACCCGAGCACCCACGGCGTGCTGCGCGTCGTGCTGCGCACCGACGGCGAGGTCGTGCTGGCCTGCCAGCCGCTGATCGGCAACCTGCACCGCTGCTGCGAGAAGATCCTCGAGAACCTCACGTACGTGCAGGGGCTGCCCTACGTCGACCGGATGGACTACCTCGGCGCGCTCAACATGGAGATGGGGCTCGTGCTCTCGGTCGAGAAGGCGGGCCAGATCGAGGTGCCGAAGCGCGCGCAGTACCTGCGCGTGATCCTCTGCGAGATCAACCGCGCGATCAGCCACCTCTTCTGCGCGGGGCAGTTCGGCCTCGACATGGGGGCCTTCACCCCCTTCCTCTACATGTTCCGCGAGCGCGAGGAGGGGATCACGCTGCTGAACGAGGTGACCGGCGGGCGGCTGCTCTACCACTACATCCGGTACGGCGGCGTCACGCGCGACGTCTCGGATGACTGGCGCAAGCGCGTGATCGCCTGGTGCGACCGCGTCGATGCGCACATGGACGAGTACAACAACCTGCTCACCTACAACCAGATCTTCCTGAACCGCACCTGCGGGGTCGCGCTGCTCGACCGCGAGATCTGCCTGCGCTACGGCGTCACCGGACCGGTGCTGCGCGCCGCCGGCGTGCCGCGCGACACGCGGCGCGACCTGCCCTACTCGTCCTACGAGGACTTCGAGTTCAAGGTTCCGGTCGGGCCGTTCGAGCACGGCGTCGTCGGCGACGCGTGGAACCGCCACCGGCAGCGCCTGCTCGAGCTCGAGGAGAGCATCAAGATCATCCGGCAGGGGGTCGAGCGCCTGCCCGCGGGCGAGGTCAGCAACGCGAAGGTCTCGCGCGGGTGGAAGGCGCCGCCGGGCGAGGCCTATGTCGCCTCCGAGGCGCCGCGCGGCGAGATCTCCTGCTACTTCGTGTCGGACGGCGGCAAGAACCCCTATCGCGTGCGCATGCGGGGGCCGTCGTTCTACAACATCGCGGTGATCACGGAGACGGCGCGCGGCCTCCTGATCGGGGACCTGATCGCGCTGATCGGCTCGATCGACATCACGCTCGGCGAGGTGGACCGGTGATCGCGAAGGCGGCCCCGCTCTCGACCTCGATCGCGAACCTGCTCGCGGACATGACGGGCCTCGAGTCGAACTGGCTCTTCCACGCGATCGGCATGCTCGTCGTCGCGAGCGGGGTGCTGCTGCTGGTCGTGACGCCGGTCGGCCTCGGCGGCGTCTACCTCGAGCGCAAGATCTGCGGCCGCATGCAGCACCGGCGCGGGCCCAACCGCGTCGGCCCCTACGGGCTCCTGCAGAGCCTCGCGGACGGCGTGAAGCTGCTCGCGAAGGAGGACATCGTCCATCGCGGCGCCGACGGGGCGATCTTCCGCTTCGCCCCCTACGTCGTCTTCCTCGCCGCGTTCGCGGGGTTCGTCGTGCTGCCCTTCGCGCCCGGGCTCGTGCCCGCCGACCTCGACGTGGGCATCTTCTTCTTCCTGAGCCTGATCGCCCTCGAGACGATCGGCATCGTGATGGCGGGCTGGTCGTCGAACAACAAGTGGAGCCTGCTCGGCTCGATGCGCGAGGTCGCGCAGGTCGTCAGCTACGAGTTGCCCCTCGGCATCGCGGCGATGTGCCCGGTGCTCGCGGTCGGCAGCCTCTCCCTCGTGACGATCACCGAGGCGCAGGCGGGGCCGATCTGGAACTGGATGATCATCCGGAACGGCTACTACGCGCTCGCGATGGTGCCCGCCTTCCTCCTCTTCTATGTGGCGGGACTCGCGGCGGCCAAGCGCGCGCCTTTCGACCTCCCCGAGGCGGAGTCGGAGCTCACGGCGGGCTTCCACACCGAGTATTCCGGCATGCGCTTCGGGATGTTCTTCCTGCCGGAGTACGCGCTGATGCTCTCCCTCTCGGGCGTCTCGGCGGCTCTCTTCCTCGGCGGCTACCACGACCCGATGGGGCTCTCCGCCCCCGGCGCCGTCTTCGACGGGGTGCTCTGGTGGGGCCTGCTCTGGTTCTTCCTGAAGGCGACCTTCCTCTTCCTGTCGCAGATCGTGCTGCGCTGGACGCTCCCGCGGCTGCGCATCGACCAGGTCATGTACCTCTGCTACAAAGTCCTGCTCCCCATCGCGATGGCCTGCCTCGTGCTGACGGCCGCGCTGAGGTTGATCGGATGAGCCACCTCCGCCGCTGGGCCCAAGGGGTCCTCCAAGGGCTCAAGACGACCTGGATCGGGCTGACGATCACCGTCCCCTACATCTTCAGGCGGCCCTACACGCTCCAGTACCCCGAGGAGGTCCAGGAGTTGCCGCCGACCGAGCGCGGCCTGCACAACTTCGAGATCGACAAGTGCATCGCCTGCGACCAGTGCGCGAAGATCTGTCCCGTGGACTGCATCCTGATCGAGGCGGAGGCGAAGGGCAAGCACGCCCGCCTGCTCAAGTTCGAGATCGACTACACGAAGTGCCTCTTCTGCGCGCTCTGCTGCGAGCCCTGCCCCACCGAATGCATCCACATGGGCCCGACCTTCAACCTCGTCGGCTACACCCGCGACGAGTGCATCATCGACTACGCCGACCGCGAGAATCCGCGCACCTTCAGCGGCGAGGAGAAGATCCCCTACCCGCTGGCTACGTACGCGAGGAAATAGGCATGGGGATCGAGACGCTGCTCTTCTGGATCTTCGCGGGCATGGCGGTCGCCGGGGGCCTCATGGCGGCGCTCCTGCCCCGCATCGTCCACGCCGTCTTCAGCCTGATGCTCTCGTTCGTCGGCGTGGCGGCGATCTACGCGATGGCCGGGGCGACCTTCCTCGCGATCACGCAGATCGTCGTCTACGTCGGCGGCGTGCTCGTGCTGATCGCGTTCGGCGTGCTGCTCACCGGCCGGACCGCGCTCACCCTGGGTGCCGCCGAGGTGAAGAACCGCAAGGCGGGCCTCGCGATCGCCGCGATCCTCTTCCTCGGGCTCATGAAGGCGATCGCCGCGACCTCGCAGTTCCACCCGGGCGAGACGCCCGCCGCGGCGGACTCGACCGAGGAGATCGGGACGCTGCTGCTCGGCGACTACATCCTCGCGTTCGAGTTCGCGTCGATCGTGCTGCTCGTCGCGCTGGTCGGCGCCGCCTACCTCGTGCGGAGGGCGGAGGCGTGAACCTCTACCACTTCCTCGGCCTCGGGGCGGCGCTGCTCGCGACCGGCGTGCTCACCGTCGTCACGCGGCGCCACGCGATCGGACTCCTGATCGGCGTCGAGCTGATGCTGAACGCGGCAAACGTCAACCTCGTCGGGTTCAGCCGATTCGGGGGAGGCCTCGATGCGCAGGTCTTCGCGATCTTCGTGATCGTGCTGGCCGCGGCGGAAGCCGCCGTCGGCCTCGCGATCATCCTCCAACTCTTCGACAAGCGGCGGGACGTGGACGTCGACCGCGCCAACTCGCTCAGGGGATGACGGTGCAACCCACTCCCGGCTACGTTCCCTGGATCATCCTCGCCCCCGCGCTCGCCGGGCTCGTGCAGAACTTCTTCGGCAAGTCGCTGCCGCGCAAGGGCGACCTCGTCGTCGTCGGCGGGATCCTCGTCTCGCTGCTGCTCAGCCTCGTGACGCTCGGGGCCTGGGCGGGCCTCCCCGCGGGCGGCTACTTCCGCTCCACGTGGACCTGGTTCGAGCTGGCCGGCGGCGCGAAGTTCGAGATCGGCCTTCTCGTCGACGGCCTCACCGCGGCGCTGCTCTGCGTCGTCACGCTCGTCGCCGCGCTCGTCTTCATCTTCTCGACCGCCTACATGAAGGGCGACAAGAAGTACGACCGCTTCTTCTTCTGGCTCTCCTTCTTCGCGGTCGCGATGCTGATCCTGACGCTCGCGGACAACCTGCTGCTGCTCTTCATCGGATGGGAGCTCGTCGGCCTCTGCTCCTACAAGCTGATCGGCTTCTGGAGCGAGGACCTCGCCAACGCGGAGGCGGCCAAGAAGGCCTTCATCACGACGCGCGTCGGCGACGTCGGCATGCTGCTCGGCATCCTCGTGCTCTACGCGAGCTGCGGCACGCTCTCGTTCGAGGGCATCTTCGCCGCGGTCAAGGCGGGCAGCCTGGGCGGCTCGCTGCTCACGTGGGCGGGCATCGGCCTCTTCTTCGGCGCCGTCGGCAAGTCGGCGCAGTTCCCGCTGCAGGTCTGGCTGCCGGACGCGATGGCGGGCCCCACGCCGGTGAGCGCGCTGATCCACGCGGCGACGATGGTCGCGGCGGGCGTCTACCTCGCCGCGCGCATGTTCCCGATCTTCACGCCGGACGCGCTCGGCTTCATCGCGTGGACCGGCGGCGTCACGGCGCTGCTCGCGGCGCTGATCGCGGTCACGCAGACCGACATCAAGAAGGTGCTGGCCTACAGCACGATCAGCCAGCTCGGGTTCATGATGATGGGGGTGGGGTGCGGGGCCCCCTGGGCGGCGATGTTCCACCTGACGACGCACGCCTTCTTCAAGGCGTGCCTCTTCCTCGGGTCGGGCTCGGTGATCCACGCGATGCACCACGCCCAGGACCTGAAGGACATGGGCGGGCTGCGGAAGAAGATGCCGGTCACCTTCGTCACGTTCGCGATCGCGACGCTCGCGCTCGCGGGCCTGCCGCTGATGAGCGGCTTCTACAGCAAGGACGCGATCCTGCTCTCCGCGCTCGAGGGCGGCCATTCCGTGCTCTTCTGGACCGGCGTGTTCGCGGCCTTCCTGACGGCCTTCTACATGACGCGCCTCGTCTGGCTCTGCTTCTGCGGCAAGCCCAAGAACGAGCACAAGTACGACCACGCCCACGAGTCGCCGGCGGCGATGACCGTGCCTCTCGTGATCCTCGCGGTGCTCTCCTTCGGCATCACCTTCCAGAGCACGGGGTTCGCGGAGAAGTTCTTCCGCACGCCCGCGCACTACCGCGACTTCCCCGCGACGGCCTCGAACGCGCACGCCTACGTCGCGCCCGGCGCCCACCTGGAGCACCACGCCCATCCGGGCTGGTTCACCGCGCTCGCGATGTGCCTCGGCGGCGTCGGCATCGGCGTCGGCCTCGCGCTCTTCGCCTCCGGCCGCCGCGACGAGAAGTCCGTCCTCCTCCCCGGGCCCCTCCACGATCTCTCCGCGGGGAAGTTCTACATGGACGAGATGTACCTCGACGGATGGGTGGCGCCCTCGCACCGCGCCGCCGCCGCGTGCGCGTGGGCGGACGCGAACATCGTGGACGGCCTCGTGAACGTCTCCGGGCGAGGCGGGCTGCTGCTGGGGGACGTCAGCGGCGACACCGACAAGGTGGTCGTGGACGGCCTCGTGCATCTCACCGCCGACTCGGCGCAGGGCGCGGGCGCCGTCGTGGCGTCCGCGCAGACCGGAAAGATCCGAAACTATGTCGCGATGGCGGTCGGGGCCACGGCCCTCGTCCTCCTCGTGCTCCTCTGGATGTAGGCAGGACGCATGAACGCCCTCACACTCTCGATCTTCCTCCCGCTCGTCGGGATGGTCGCGGTGCTCTTCACGAAGAAGGAGAACCCCGGCCAGACGCGCAGCCTCGCGTTCCTCTTCACGATCGCGACGTTCCTCTGCTGCACCGTCGTCGCGGCCAACTGCTACAGCCTCCCGTCGGGGGAGTACGCCTACGACACGTCGCACGCGTGGATCCACCTCGGCGGCAAGTTCAAGGTGGACTTCCACACCGGCGTCGACGGCCTCTCCGGCATGCTGATCTTCCTGACCGGCCTGCTCGCCGTCTGCGCGGCGATCGCCTCGTGGAAGATCAGCGAGGGGGTGCGCGGCTACTGGGCGATGTTCCTGCTGCTGCACACCGGCGTCATCGGCACCTTCGCGTCGCTCGACCTCTTCGTCTTCTACGTCTTCTGGGAGGTGATGCTGCTCCCGATGTACTTCCTGATCGGCGTCTGGGGCGGCCCGCGCCGCATCTACGCGGCGATCAAGTTCTTCCTCTACACGCTCTTCGGGTCGATCTTCCTGCTCGCGGGCATCCTCGTCGTCTACTTCTCGCTCACCGCCGAGGGGTCGGGCTTCCAGGGCGACTCCGCGTTCAGCATCCCGCAGATCACCGCCTACGCCGCCTCGATGAAGGGCCAAGGCGGCATCCTCGCCGGGCTGGGCGCGAACGCCGTGCTGATCAGCCAGCTCGTCTTCTGGGGGATGTTCATCGCGTTCGCCGTGAAGGTGCCCGTCTTCCCGTTCCACACGTGGCTGCCCGACGCGCACGTCGAGGCCCCGACGCCGATCTCGGTGATCCTGGCCGGCATCCTGCTGAAGCTCGGCGGCTACGGGATGCTGCGGATCAACTTCCCCTTCTTCCCGGAGATGCTCGAGCAGTTCGCGTGGTGGATCGGGCTCCTCGGCGTCATCAACATCATCTACGGCGCGCTCGTCGCGATGGCGCAGACCGACTTCAAGAAGATGATCGCCTACTCGTCGGTGTCGCACATGGGCTTCTGCCTGCTCGGCTTCGCCGCGATGACCAGCGAGGGGGTCTCGGGGGCGATCCTCCAGATGTTCAACCACGGCACGATCAGCGGCCTCCTCTTCCTCGTCGTGGGCGTCGTCTACGACCGCGCCCACCACCGCGACCTGAACCGCTTCGGCGGCCTCATGTGGAGGATGCCGATCTACGCCGCGGTGAGCGGCGTCGCGATCTTCGCGTCGATCGGCCTGCCGGGCCTGTCCGGGTTCATCGGCGAGATCATGACCTTCCTCGGCTCCTACAAGACCGGCTTCTACGAGGGCGCGAAGCTCCTGACCGTGCTCGCGACGCTCGGGCTCGTCTTCACGGCGGCCTACTACCTCCGCGCGATCCAGAAGGTCTTCCTCGGCGAGACCAACCCGAAGTGCGCCGGTTTCGACGACGCCTCCGGCCGCGAGCTCTGGTCGATGCTCCCGCTGCTCGTGCCGACGATCCTCTTCGGCGTCTACCCGGCGCCGCTGATCGACATCTTCCAGCCCTTCGTCGCGGGGCTGCTCCGGTAGGGACGGATGCTCGCGAGCCAGCTCATCCCCGACCTCTCCGGCCTCCTCCGGCACTTCCTGCCGGAGACGCTGCTCTGCGCCGCGGTGCCGCTGATCCTGCTCGCCGACCTGCTGGCGGGCCGCGGGCGGCGCGAGGGCGTGGCGAGCGCGCTGGCGCTGGGTTCCCTCGTGCTCGCCTTCTTCGTCGCGCTCGGCCAGCCCTGGTCGGAGGGCGCGATCACGACGAAGCTCCTGCGCGCCGACGGCCTCGCGAAGGCGTTCCGCGTGCTCGTGCTCGGCACCGGGATGATCGCCGCCGTCGCGGCGATCCGCGGCGACGTCCGGCGCTCCCGCACGGAGTTCTTCGTCGTGCTGCTCGGTGCGGTCCTCGGCGCCTGCTTCACCGCCGCGAGCAACGACCTCGCGATGCTCTTCGTGTCGATCGAGCTGCTCTCGATCGCGGGGTACCTGCTCGCCGGCTTCCGCAAGTCGGACGTGCAGGGCAGCGAGGCCGCGCTGAAGTACGTGATCTTCGGGGCGATCTCGTCGGGTCTGATGCTCTACGGCATGACCCTGCTCTACGGGTTCGCCGGCACCGCCACGATCTCCACGCCCGACGGGCAGTCGTTCCGCTCGCTGCAGTCGGTCGCGGGCGCGGCGAGCGCGTCGCCCGCGTTCCTCGTCGCGATCGTGATGGTCTTCGCGGGGCTCGCCTACAAGATCGCGGCGGCCCCCTTCCAGTTCTGGTGCCCCGACGTCTACCAGGGCGCGCCGACCTCGGTCGCCGCGTTCCTCGCCGTCGCGGCGAAGGGGGCGGGGTTCGCGGCGGTGCTCCGCGTCGTCGGCGCCGTCACCGGCGGCGGCCAGGGTCTTACCGACGCGCTCGCGGCCAACAACGAGACGGTGCGCACCGTGCTGCTGCTGATGGCGCTCGTCACCATGACGGTCGGCAACGTCGCCGCGCTGCGGCAGCACAACAGCAAGCGGCTTCTCGCCTACAGCGCGATCGCCCACGCGGGCTACCTGCTGCTCGGCGTCTGCGTGACGACGCACAGCGGCGCCGCGGCGGTCGTCTTCTACATGGTCGTCTACCTCTTCATGACGCTCGGCGCCTTCACGATCGTCGGCATCGTCGAGCGCGCGACCGGCCGCACCGACATCGACGCGTTCGAGGGGCTCGGATTCCGCGCCCCGCTGCTCGGCGTCTGCATGGCCACCTGCCTGATCGGCCTCACGGGCCTGCCGCCCACCGGAGGGTTCGTCGGCAAGCTCTTCCTCTTCCGCGAGGTCTTCAACTACAGCGGCGCCCACGGCTCGATGCTCTTCTTCTGGGGGGGCGTCATCGGCCTGCTGAACGGCGTCGTCTCGCTCTACTACTACGCGCGGTTCCTGAAGGTGATGTACCTCTTCGACGCCGAGCGCGTCCCGCCCGTCACGGTGGCCTTCGCCGGCGTGGACCGGGGCCTGACGCTCGCCGTGACGGTGCCGGTGCTCGTGCTCGGCCTCGCCTTCGGCGGCCTCTGGGGGCTCGCCGAGGGGCTCACGCGGGGGGTCTTCTAGCCATGGACGCGGCCGCGAAGGTGGACGTGCTGAACCGCGTGCTGCACGAGACGGTCAACTCGGTCCTGCAGTACATCGAGATCGCGGTGCCCTACGTCCCCGCGGGGTTCGACGCGCAGATGTCGGCGCTCCGGACGATGCGCGACGAGGAGACGGCGACCTCGCACCGTCTCACCGACCTGATCGCCGCCCTCGACGGCGTGCCGACCGTCGGCGTCTTCCCCTACTGGAACGTCGACCTCAACTACCTCGACGTCCGCTATCTCGCGCGCCTCGCCGCCGAGCAGACCGGGAGGGCCGCCGCCGAGATCGAGCGCGAACTCGACCTGGTGCGGGACGACGCCCGGGTCCATGCGCTGCTCAAGTCCGTGCTGGCGCAGAAGCGCGGCCACGCGGCGGCCCTCGCCGAGATCGGCAAGCCGCCTCCTCCCCCGGCGCCGCCGAAGAAGCCGGCCGCGCCGCCTGCGAAAAAACACTGATGGGGGGCGCGGGGGCGGCGGTCCGGTCCCTGTGCGTCGCGGCGCTGCTCGCCTTCGCGTGCAACAAGGAGCGCCGGCAGCCCGATCCCCCCGACCCCCTTCGATCCGCCCGGGAGCGGATGGTGCGTTCGCAGATCGCGATCCGCGGCGTAGCCGATCCCCGCGTGCTGGCCGCGATGCGCAAGGTGCCGCGCCACGAATTCGTGCCCCAGGCGCTCCGCGCGCGCGCCTACGAGGACCGTCCGCTGCCGATCGGCGAGGGGCAGACGATCAGCCAGCCCTACATCGTCGCCTACATGGCGGAACTTGCCTGCATCCCGCGGGAGGGACGCGTGCTCGAGATCGGGACCGGGTCGGGGTACGGCGCCGCCGTGCTCGCGGAGATCGCCGCGGAGGTCTACACGATCGAGATCCTCGAACCGCTGGCGCACCGCGCGCAGGAGGATCTGGCGCGAACCGGGTACGGGCGCGTGCACGTGCGCTGCGGCGACGGCTACCGCGGTTGGGCCGAGGCGGCGCCGTTCGACGCGATCATCCTGACGGCGGCGCCGCCGCAGGTGCCCGAGCCGCTGAAGGAGCAGTTGCGCGTCGGTGGCGTGCTGGTCGCGCCGGTGGGGGACGAGGAGCAGGATCTGATCGTCGTGACCCGTACGCAGGAGGGCTTCCTCGTGCGGCGCGACCTGCCGGTGCGTTTCGTCCCGATGACAGGGGAGTCGGACCGGCCGGCGTCCGACAGGAACGGGAGGTAGCGACGCGTAGCCCCGGCGATACGGACGCGGCGCCGCACACTCTGGCGCGCACTTTGCGAAGACCGTATCGTAGCGGCATTGGGGCCTGTCTGAAAACCCCGCCGTCGGACCAAGGCCGAGCGAGCTTGTTTGCCGGTCTGGCGGGGCTTGGCCCCGCCAGGATGCCAAAGCTCCTGCGGAGCTTTGGCAAGGCAAACAGCCGGGCAAGGAGCGCCGGCGACCCGCATTCACGGAGAAAGGCGGGGAGCCGGCGCGACGCAGTCCCGGCGCAGCCGCAGCCGGCGGACTCCAGGTGGGGTTCTCGGACAGGCCCTGGGCGCGCGGCGGAGGAGGACGATCGGTGAGCAGACACCTCGGAAGGATGGCATGGTCTCTGGCGTTGGCATGCGCCGTCGCGGCGGCCGAGACGAAGGACCTCTCGCTCGAGAAGGAGGTCGAGCACTACCTCGCGACGGCGTCGCCCGCCGCGGAGTCGGGGCCTCCGGAGCTGAAGGGGGTGTGGAAGGACGGTCCGCGCTGGACCTCGGCGGACGGGAACTTCGCCGTCGCGCTGGTCGGACGGCTCCACGCGGACAGCTTCTGGATCTCCTCCGACGAGTTCGATGCGGCGGTCACGGAGGACGGCACCTTCTTCCGGCGCGTGCGGCTCGGCGCGCAGGGCACCGTGTACAAGAACGTCGAGTTCAAGATCGAACTCGACTTCGCGAAGTCGACGCCCGTGCTCACCGATGTCTTCGTCGGCCTCCGGGGGCTCGGGGCGCTGGGGACGTTGCGCGTCGGCCACATGCGCGAGCCCTTCACGCTCGAGGTGATGGAGAGTTCCAACGACATCAGCGTCCCCGAGCGCGCCGCCGCGGTGGAGGCGTTCGCGCCCTTCCGGAACGTCGGCATCGCGCTCTCGAACGCGGCGCTGGAGGATCGGCTCACATGGTCGATCGGCCTCTTCCGCAACACCGACGACCAGGGGCAGACGCGCGAGGACGGCGGCTACAGCGTGACGCTGCGCGTCACGGGGCTGCCGGTGCACGACCGCGAGCGCGGCCTGCTCGTGCACGTGGGAGGAGGCGCCAGCCTGCGCGATCCCGACGACGAGACGGTCCGCTACCAGGCGAGGCCGGGCGTCGGGACCGGCCCGCGGCTCGTGGACACCGGCGACATCAAGACGGCCGACGGCGTGCTGCTGCTGAACGCGGAACTCGCGGTCGCGTGGAACGCGCTGAGCTTCCAGGGGGAGTTCATCGTGGTCGAGGTGGACGGGACGGCCGGATCGCCGGGCCTCTCCTTCGGCGGGTGGTATGTGCAGGTCGCCTACACGCTGACCGGCGAGCCGAGGGAGTACAAGGCGAAGACGGGCGTCTTCGGCAGCCCGAAGCCGAAGCGCAACTTCCGCGGGGAGTCCGGCGGATGGGGCGCCTTCGAACTCGTCGCCCGCCTCGACCGCATCGACCTCGACGACGGCGCGATCACCGGCGGCGAGCAGGAGACCGCGGCGTTCGGGCTCAACTGGTACCTCAACCCGAACACGCGCGTGATGTTCCACATCCTCTTCACCGACGTGGATGCCGCGACGGGCGGCGACCTGACGACCTTCCTCACGCGGTTCCAGTTCAACTTCTGAGACGACTACCACGAAGTCACGGAGGCACGGAGGTGCTGTCGCGACCCCGGTCGCGTACCGCGGAGTCGAGCGGCCGGATCCGTCTCCGGGCCGCCGCATGAACGCAGCGCCGAAGTGTGCTCAGAGAGCGCGAACTCCGGGAGTTGGTAGTACAGGCCTCGGGCGCTGGGCACCTTCGTGACGGCCTTCGGCCGATCCGGATCGTGCGTAGCGGTTCTCTGATGAGGAAGCCAGGAAGGGAGGAACCCATGAGAGGAGAGGGGAGCGTCCCGGGACTCGGATGGATCGAAGGCGCCCCTTCCTCGGTTCCTAGGTTCCTGGGTTCCTTCTTCCAACCTCACGACGAAGGCTGTGGTCCACTGCACCCAGAAGGGCGCGCGCCTCCGAGCGCGTTCGTCCCTGAGACCCGAACACCCTTCGAGATTCGGTCCCACTCGTCGTACAGCGCGGCTCGACGCCGCAACCAAATGAGCGCAGGCCGCTGCGCGGGTCATCCTGAGCGATGACCACGAAGGCACGAAGGCACGGAGGATGGGACGCGACGAGCCTGCGCGCAGCGCGCGCACCGGGTGGCGGGGGCTCCTTCGTGTCTTCGTGCCTCCGTGGTTCTCGTTCTCCCCGCTCGAATTCAGTGACTCGCCGGGATCCGCGCAAGCGGCGCGGAGTCTGCGGGCATGTAGGACGAGCGATCAGGGACGAGGGTATCGGATTTGATAAGGAACCCAGGAAGAGAGGAACCCATGAGAGGAGAGGGGAGCGTCCCGGGACTCGGATGGATCGAAGGCGCCCTTTCCGCGCTTCCTAAGTTCCTGGGTTCCTCATCTGATCCTTCAACGCGCGTTCGCCCCAGAAGCCCGAACACCCTTCGAGGTCAAGACCCCCTCGTGGCACGGGTCAGGAGCGGGGGCGCAGCAGCGCCTCGGGGCGGATCTTCGCGAGCGCGAGCGTCGCCTGCGCGCGGATCTCCTCGTCGTCGTCGCGCTCGGCGGCCTTGAGCGCGGGCAGGGCCGCCGCGGCCGCCGGCCCGATCTCGCCGAGGCTCATCGCCGCCTCGAGGCGGACGTCGGCCTCGCCCTGCTGCAGGCAGGCGACGAGCGCCCAGATCGCGGCGTCGGTGTGCTCGCCGATGCACACCAGCGCGTGCGCGGCGGCGAGCGCGAGCCACGGGTCGTCGCGGTGGAGCTCGGCGCGGAGGGTGTCGGCGACGGAGCGCGCCCCCCGGCCGAGCTTCGCGCACGCCTCCGCGATCCAGACGCCCACAGTGCCCCCGCGCTCGCTGAAGAGGTGCGCCAGCGGGGCGAGCATCGCCGGGTCGCCGATCTCGCCGAGCGCCCAGATCGCGCGGAGTGCGACCTCCTCCTCCTCGGACGGGTCGAGCGCCCGCTCCAGCAGCGCCGGGACCGCCCCGCGGCCGGCGGCGGCCATCGACCCGAGCGCGCGCGCCGCCGCGAGGCGCACGCGCTCGTCGGCGCGCGCGAGCTCGCCGACAAGCGGGCCCACGGCGTCCCCTCCGAGGGCGGCGAGGGCGTCCGCCGCCAGCGTCCGAAGCTCGGCGTCGCCGCCGCGGAGCGCCCCGAGCAGCTCCGGGAGGGCGGCGCGGGCCCCGGCGCCGATCGACGTGAGCACTTGCAGCGCCGCGGCTCGGGCGGGCCGCGGCCCCTTCGCGACGAGATCCTTCAGCGTCGGCACCGCGGGGGCCGCCTGCGGTCCGAGCACGCAAAGGGCATCGACCGCCGACTCCTCGCCGCGCAGAAGCGCCTCCAGATGGTCGGTCAACTCCACGGCGCACCACGGTAACCGGTTGCGGCGACCGGCGCGAGCCCTCCGGGTGACGTCCTTGGGCTGTAGAATCCGCCGCATGGACCCCATCCGGGCGGCGTTCGACGAGGTGCGCGCGACGCAGGAGGCGTTTCTCGCGATGCCGGACGGCGTGGCCCTCGTGCGCCGCTTCGCCGACCTCAGCCACGCGACGCTCACCGGCGGAGGGCGCCTGCTCGCCTGCGGCAACGGCGGCAGCATGTGCGACGCGATGCACTTCGCCGAGGAGTGGACCGGCCGCTTCCGCGCCAACCGCCGCGCGCTGCCCGCCCTCGCCTTTTCCGATCCGAGCCAGCTCACCTGCATCGCCAACGACTTCGGCTACGACGAGGTCTTCGCGCGCCAGGTCGAGGCGCACGGTCGCGCGGGCGACCTGCTCGTGCTGCTGTCGACGAGCGGAAACTCCCCGAACTGCCTCCGCGCAGCCGCCGCCGCCCGGGAGCGCCGCGTGGGCACCGTCGCGCTGCTGGGCAAAGGGGGCGGGCGGCTGCGCGACCAGGTCGACCTCGCGATCGTCGTCCCCCGCGCCGAGACCTCCGACCGGATCCAGGAGGTCCACATCCAGATCCTCCACATCGTCATCGAGAGCGTCGAGCGTCGGCTCTTCCCGTCCAACTACGCGTAGCGCGATCGTCCCCCCGCGCCCCCCTGCGAAGAACGTACCCCCCCGGCGATGCGCTCTCCGCCGCGGCCGGAACGGTCTTGGCAGCGCCGTTCGGCTTGGGTAGTGTCTGGCGCCAACGCGACAGGACCACGATGGCGCCGGACAACTACGAGGGCGGGCTCAGGGGCGAGACGGTCGGCTACGACGTCTACTCCCCCGACTACCAGGCGGGGGCGAGCGAGCGCGAGCGCCGCGCGCGGGGGCCCATCGGGGGAGGCGCAACGGGGGGGGCCGGGGGGGCCGGCGGAGGCGCCGGGATCGTGCTCGTGGCGATCCTCGTGATCATCGCCTTCTGCGCCTTCGTCGTCAGCTTCTGCGTCTACCCCGTCGCGGGCCTCGCGGTGCTGATCGCCTTCCTCGTCGGGTCGGCCACTCTCGACCCGGGCGGCACGATGAACTTCGTCGGGCTCGTCTTCGCGATGATGCTCCCCTGCCTCATCGTCTACCTGTACGCGCGCCGGCTGGAGGCGAGGCTCGGGAGGCGCCCCCTCTACCGCGCCTTCCGCCACTACTGGCGGCTCTTCTTCGGCACCATGCTCTTCCATGCCATCGGGGTCTCCTTCCACATGGAGAAGCACTACCCGGATGGCGCGCCGCTTTCGGCCTACGCGCTGGATGCGTTCTTGACCTTCACGGGCTTCTTCTTCGTCTACTGGAACTCGCTCCGCCTCGACCGCGACGCCGGGCTCCAGCCGGTCAGGATCCAGTGGATCGAGCGCCTCCTCGTGCTCCTGAAGAACCGCCTCGTGCCCCCGGCGCCCGAAGGGATCACCGAGACGGGAGTCCTGCCGGCGCAGACTCACAACGGCTCCGCCGTGGAACTGTCGATCCAGGGCGGTGCCGTCCTCGTCGCCGCACAGCGGATCCCGCTCGACGCGATCGTCGAGGTCGTGCAGGTCCGCGAGCGCCGCGGGCTGCTCGGCTGCTCCGGCGTCCTGCTGCTGATCGTGGCGCCGCTCCTGGTGAAGGGGATCTTCGGCGACTTCTCGGGCACAGTGGCCAAGTGGCTCGGATTCGGGGCCATCCTCTACGCCGCGTGGCTGGTGCTGGTCGCGGTCATCGAGCGCACGCCTGCGGGACGGCTCGGAGGCCCCTTCCGGTCGCTCCGGGTCACATGGAGGGTCGAGGATGGCAGCCTCCGGAGCACCTCCGTGCGCCTTCGCAACCCCCGCGACGAGAGGCTCTTCACGGCGGCGGTGGGCAACCTGCGCCGGGCGGGCGCCCTGCCGGCTCACATCATTCCGAGCTGAAGGCGCGCCGCCTCCGACATCTTGTCCATGCCCCACGGCGGGTCCCAGACGAGTTCCACCTTCGCGGCGGTGACCCCCTCGACCGAGGCGACCTTCATCTCGACCTCGCCGGGCAGCGTGCCGGCGACGGGGCACATCGGGCTCGTCAGCGTCATCTTGACGTACGCCTCCCCGGACCCCTCCACATCGATCTGGTAGATCATGCCCATGTCGTAGATGTTGACCGGGATCTCCGGGTCGAACACCGTGCGGATCGCCTCGACGATCTTCTGCTTGGTCTCTTCGGTGTTCATGGCTTCAACGCGGCCTCCAGCGTATGCCACGCGAGCGTGGCGCACTTCACGCGCATCGGGAACTCGCAGACCCCCTTGAAGACGGCGAGCTTGCCGAGCGCCTCGTCGGGCGCCGCGTCCGTCGTCACCATCGCGACGAACTTCGCGAGCAGATCCTGCGCCTGCGCGAGCGTCTTGCCCTTGAGTGCCTGCGTCATCAGGCTCGCGCTCGCCTTGCTGATCGCGCACCCCTCGCCGAGGAAGCTCACGTCGGCGACGAGATCTCCCTCGAGGCGGACATAGACGGTCACGCGGTCGCCGCAGAGCGGGTTGTGGCCGTCGGCGTGGCCGGTCGGCTCCTCCAGCGTCCGGAAGTTCTTCGGGCTCCGGTTATGGTCGAGGATCAACTGCTGGTAGAGCTCGCGCAGGTCGCTCATTGCGGGAAGAGCTCCCGGACCCGGGCGAGGCCGTGCACGAGTGCGTCGACCTCCTCGCGGGTGTTGTAGAAGGCGAAGCTCGCGCGCGCGGTCGCGGGCACCTTGAAGCGCTGCATGACCGGCTGCGCGCAGTGGTGGCCGACGCGGATCGCAATCCCCTCCTGGTCGAGGATCGTGCCGATGTCGTGGGGGTGGACTCCGGCCAGCACGAAGCTGACGACGCCGATCTTCTCGCGGGCGGTGCCGATCAGCCGCAGCCCATTCACCTCGGCGAGGCGCGCCGTCGCGTAGGCGAGCACGTCGGCCTCGTGCTCCGCCGCGGCGCCGAGGTCGAGGGCGCGCACGTAGTCCACCGCCGCGCCGAGGCCGATCGCCCCCGCGACGTGCGGCGTGCCCGCCTCGAACTTGTAGGGGAGTTCGTTCCACGTCGTCTTCTCGAAGGTCACGTTCGCGATCATGTCGCCGCCGCCCTGCCAAGGGGGCATCGCGTCGAGAAGCTCCCGGCGTCCGTAGAGCACGCCGATGCCGGTGGGCCCGTAGAGCTTGTGGCCGGAGAAGGCGTAGAAGTCGCAGCCGAGCGCGCCGACGTCCACGCGCTGGTGCGGCACCGCCTGCGCGCCGTCGATCAGCACGGGGATGCCGCGCGCCCGGGCCGCGGCGCAGATCTCGCGCACCGGGTTCACGGTGCCGAGCGCGTTGCTGACGTGGACGACGGAGACGAGCCGCGTGCGCGCCGTGATGCGTCGCTCGAACTCGTCGAATTGCAATTCCCCGCGGTCGTCGATCGGCGCGACGACGAGCCGGCAGCCGGTCTGCTCGGCGAGGATCTGCCACGGCACGATGTTGCTGTGGTGCTCCATGTGCGTGATCAGGACCTCGTCCCCCTCGCGCACGCGCGGGCGCAGGAAGCTCTGCGCGACGAGATTGATCGACTCGGTCGTGCCGCGCGTGAAGACCACCTCGCCGCGGTCGCGCGCGCCGATCCAGTCCCGGATCCGGTCGCGCGCCCCCTCGTACGCCTTCGTCGCGACCGTGCTCAGGTAGTGCACGCCGCGGTGGACGTTGCTGCTCTCCTCGGCGTAGAAGTGGCGCACCGCGTCGAGGACCGCCTGCGGCTTCTGCGCGCTCGCGGCGTTGTCGAGGTAGACGAGCCGCTTGCAGAGGATCTGCCGCGAAAGGATCGGGAAGTCCGCGCGGACCCGCTCGACGTCGAAGGCCAACGCGGCCGCCGTGCGTCCCATGGCCCCCTAGGCCCCCCCCGGCAGCCGCTCGCGGAGCAGCGCGTCGACCTTCTCGCGGGCGGCTTCGATCGTGATCCGCCCGGTCACGTCGGCGGCGAACGCGGCGACGAGCATGCCGCGCGCCGCATCCGCCGCGATCCCGCGCGAACGGAGATAGAAGAGCGCGTTCCGGTCGAGTTGGCCCACCGTCGCGCCGTGCGTGCACTTGACGTCGTCGGCGTAGATCTCGAGCTGCGGCTGCGCGTCCACGACGGCGGTGTCCGTCAGCAGCAGGTTGCCGCTCGACTGCTTCGCGTCGGTCTTCTGCGCCCCCTCGAAGACGTGGATCTTCCCGGTGAAGACGCCGCTCGAGCGGCCGTCGAGGATTCCCTTGTAGAGCTCGTGGCTCTCGCCGTGCGGCATCCGGTGCAGCAGCGTCGTGTGGTTGTCCACGTGCTGCGTGTTGCGCGTCAGGTAGAGGCCGTTCAGCGTGCAGAGCACGTGCTCCCCGTCGAGGGAGGCGGTCAGGTCGTTGCGCACGAGCGCGCCGCCGAGCGTGATCTGGTGGTTCGTGAAGCGGCTGTCGCGCTCCTGGCGCAGGCGCAGCGCGCCGACGTGGACCGCCGCCTCGTTCTCGACCTGCAGGCGCGCGTATTCGAGGCTCGCGTTGCGGCCGACCGCGACATCGGCGACCGCGTTCGTGAAGTGGCCCTCCTCGCCGAGCGAGGCGTGGACCTCCGCGATCCGCGCCTCGGCGCCCTCCTCGATCTCGATGACGGTGCGGGGGAAGGAGCGCGCGCCATATCCCAGATGGAGGATGTGGAGGGGGTGCGGGGGCCGCGCCCCCTTCGGGATGCGGACCCTCGGGCCGTCCTCGAGGAAGGCGGCGTTCAGCGCGACGAAGGCGCTGCCGTCGATCTCCTCGAAGAGCCCCGGCGGCGGCGCCTCCGCGATCGACGCCGCGAACTCCCCGCGCTCCGAAAGGTCGGCGCGGAAGTGGCCGTTCTCGAAGACGAGCAGCGCCGAGCGCGGTCCGCCGAGCCCCGCCCGCGCGACATCGCGCGCCGTGACCCTCCGCTGGCCGGGGCGCGCGAGCGCGTACTCCGCCTTCGTGATCGGTCCCAGAGGGGTGAACCTCCACGCCTCGTCGCCGCTCGTCGGCAGCCCCAGCTCGCGGAAGCGCGCGAAGGCCTGGCGGCGCATCTGCTGCAGGCGATCCTCGCCGTGCTCGCGCTCGAGGGCGCGGAAGCCGGTCGCGAGCGATTCCATCATCGTCGTCATCGATGTCGTCATCGGGCCGCGGCCTCCGCCCAGGAGTAGCCCTTCTCCTCGAGTTCCAGCGCGAGCCGTTTGTCGCCGCTCCGGACGATCCGGCCGTCGTGCAGCACGTGGACGAAGTCCGGCACGATGTGCTCGAGCAGCCGCTGGTAGTGGGTCACGACGACGATCGCGCGGTCGGGGCCGCGCAGCGCGTTGACGCCCTGCGCGACGGTCCGCAGCGCGTCGATGTCGAGGCCGCTGTCGGTCTCGTCGAGGAGCGCCAGCGTGGGCTCGAGGACCGCCATCTGGAAGATCTCGTTCCGCTTCTTCTCGCCGCCGCTGAATCCCTCGTTGACGGCGCGCTTGAGGAGGCTCTCGTCCATGTCGAGAAGCTTCATCTTCGTGCGGGCGATCGCGAGGAAGTCCACCGCGTCGACCTCCTCCTCCCCGCGCGACTTGCGGATCGCGTTGAGGCCGGTGCGGAGGAAGTAGGCGTTGTTGACGCCGGGGATCTCGACCGGGTACTGGAAGGCGAGGAAGAGTCCCTTCGCCGCGCGCTCCTCGGGGTCGAGGTCGAGCAGGTCCTCGCCGCGGTAGGTGACGCTGCCTCCGGTCACCTCGTAGGCGTCGCGGCCGGCGAGCACGCTCGCGAGCGTGCTCTTGCCGGAGCCGTTGGGCCCCATGATGGCGTGGACCTCGCCCGCCTTCACGGTGAGGGTGAGCCCCTTCAGGATCTCCTTGCCCTCGATGCGGGCCTTCAGGTTTTTGATCTCGAGCATGATGTTCTCTCTCATCCGACGCTGCCTTCGAGGCTGACGCCGAGGAGTTTCTGCGCCTCGACGGCGAACTCCATCGGCAGCTCCTGGAAGACCTCCTTGCAGAATCCGTTGACGATCATGGAAACGGCATCTTCCGTCGGGATGCCCCGCTGGTTGCAGTAGAAGATCTGGTCCTCGCCGATCTTGCTCGTGCTGGCCTCGTGCTCGAGCGTCGCCGTGTTGTTGGCGATCTCGATGTACGGGAAGGTGTGCGCGCCGCAGGCGTTGCCGATCAGCATCGAGTCGCACTGCGTGTAGTTGCGCGCGCCCTCGGCCTTGGGG
>CAZMXP010000027.1:0-66157 GCA_964570285.1 uncultured Planctomycetaceae bacterium | reverse complement strand
ACCTCCCGCTCCTGCAACGCGCGCAGCAGCTTCGCCTGGATCGTGCGCGGGATCTCCCCGATCTCGTCGAGGAAGAGCGTCCCGTTCTCCGCGAGCTCGAACTTCCCCTTCTTGGCGCGGACCGCCCCGGTAAAGGCGCCCTTCACGTGGCCGAAGAGCTCGCTCTCGATGATCGATTCGGCGAGGCCCGCGCAGTTGACCGGCACGAAGGGCCCCCGCACGCGGAGCGATTCGTGGTGGATGAGGCGCGCGAGAAGCTCCTTGCCGGTGCCGCTCTCGCCGGTGATGAGCACGGTCGCGTTGGTCTTCGCGAGCCGTTTCGCCAGTTCCACGACGCGCTGCATCGCCGCGCTGGAGCCGGGCAGCAGCGTCTTGCCCTTGCCGAGCAGGCGCACGCGCACGTCGCGGTTCTCCGGTTCGAGGGCGCGCTGCGCCATGGCGCTCTTGACCAGCGCGCGCAGCGCATGCAGGTCGAGGGGCTTTTCGAGGAAGTCGTGGGCGCCGTCCTTCATCGCCTGCACGGCGCGCTCGACCGATCCGTAGGCGGTCATCACGATCACCGGAGGCGCCTCGGGCGAGCGGACGAATTCGCGCAGCAGCGTCAGGCCGTCCACGTCGGGCATCACGACGTCGGTGAGCACGCAGTCCCAGCGTCCCCCGGTGAACTTCTCGCGTGCCTGCGAGCCGCTCGTGGCCAGCTCGACCTCGTAACCCTCGCCGGCGAACGCCGTCCGGAGCGCCTCGCCCGCCCCGGGATCGTCCTCCGCGATCAGAAGCCGCTGCGTGCTCACGCGCCGCCCGACCCTTCCGGGATCCGGCGCACGGCGGTCGGGCCGCCCTCCGCCGCCCCCTGCGGCCCCTCGAAGGGCAGGAAGAAGGCGAAGGTCGCCCCCCGCCCCGGTTCGCTCGCGACCGCCATGCTGCCGCCGTGCTCCTCGGCGATCCGGTTCGCGATCGGCAGCCCGAGGCCCGTCCCCCCCGGTTTGGTCGTATAGAAGAGGTCGAAGATGTGCGCCGACCGCCCCAGATCGAGGCCGGGGCCGTCGTCGCTGATCTCGAGGATGCAGTGCCGCTCCTCGTCCCGGCTGCGGCAGACGATCGAGCCCGCCTCCGGGAGCGCCTGCGCCGCGTTCAGCAGCACGTTGTAGATCGCGCGCTGCATGCGGTCGCGGTCCATGCGCACCGGCCGCGCCGACTCGAGGTGGGTCTCCACGCGAAGGCGCTTCGCGCGCAGCTGGCCGTCGAGCAGGTCGAGCGCGGCGCGCACGATGTGGTTGATCGACCCCTCCTCCAGCGCGAGGGCCGGGGGTCTCGAGAACTGGACGAAGTCCCGCACGACGCGGTCGAGGCGCTTGATCTCGGACTGCACGGAGGCGGCCCGCGCATCGAGGGCCGACACGTCGAGGGGTTGCCGGGCCAGTCCTTCGCGCAGCAGCTGGACATTCATGTGGATGCTGTTCAAGGGGTTGCGGATCTCGTGGGCGACGCTGTCCCCGAGGTTGGCGATCGCCTTCGTGCGCGCATGCAGCAGGAGCCTCGCCTCCCCCGCCACGGTCTCGGTGACGTCTTCCACCATCAGCAGCGCGGCGCAGGCCCCCCCTCCGAGGGCGGCGGGTGCCAGCGTCACGTCCACGTGGCGCCCCTCCCCCGCGGCCTGGCGGGCCAGACGCAGCGTCCGGCCGCGCTCGCAGGCGTTTCCGGCCGCGCGCGGCCAGTCGATGCCGTCGCCGAGCCCATGGAGCAGCCCCCCCGCCTCGCTCCCCTCGACCGGCGCGTCGCCGCGACCGAGGATCGCGCGCAGCGAACGGTTGGCGAAGAGCACGACCCCGTCGCGATCGAGCAGCGCGACGCCGTAGGGGAGCGCGTCCCAGAGATCGACGAGATGCGCGGCCTTGAAGCCCACCGCCTCATGCTATCCCGGCCCCCACGACTCACGCCAACGCTCGACCGCCTTTCTGCGCCTCTCGGGGGAGTCCTCGGGGCGATAGCCGAAGAAGCGATCCGTCATGCGGCGGAGCGCGGCCACCGCCTCGCGCCGCACGCGAAGATCGCCGTCCTCCAGCAGTTCGAGGAGCGCCCGGGCATGCTCGGGATAGGGGCCGTGGCCCGCCGCGCGCGCGGCCGCGGCGCGCGTCGTCGCGTGGGGCGAGCGCATCCACAGGCCGACCTCGGCGGGCTCCATCCGGCGGAAGATCGGCGCCAGCACGAGGCGGGCGCGCCCCCGCGCCCCCTTCTCCTCCACCTCGCGGTCTCCGAAACTACCGAGGAAGGGGACAGCCACGCTGCCGATCGCGACAAGCCGGCGGGCGGCCCTCGCATGCTCCGCGAAGTCCTCCGAAGTGAGCCGGCCCGTCTGCTCGATGATCTCGGTCAGCAACGCCGGCGACGGCGGGGCGACCCACGCGGGCAGGTCGACGTCGGCCCAGGCGGGCGATTCCGGGGGGGCCGCGGGGGGGGGTAGGACGGGGCTTTCGGGGACGGAGGGGGCCGCAGGGGATGGCGAAGGGGCCTCGCCTTCCTTCTCGACGGGGGTGGAGGCACAGGCCGCCCAGAGGAGGCCGAAGAGGCCAAGGAGCAGGAGATGTCTCATGCGGTGCCGGCAACCTGCCCGCCACGACATCGTCCGATCGTACGATGGCCACCCTCGCTCGGCCAGAGGGCAGCGGGCCGGTTCCCATGCCCTGGATTATGCTGGACCGCCGCATGGCGGCTCCGGACGCATTCGACAGCTCGCGGTTCCACACGGCGCGACCGGGACGCACGGGTGAGTTTCCCAAGCGCGACCGGATCCTGACGCTCGGGGAGTTCCGCCGCGTCTACTCGCGCGGGTTCCATGCCTCCTCCGAGCGCTTCGGCTGCTACGTGCTGCCGCGCCGGCCGCCGGCGAGCCGCCTCGGGCTGTCGGTCTCGCGCAAGTTCGGAAAGTCGCACGACCGCAACCGGATGAAGCGCCACCTGCGCGAGGCGTTCCGCTGCCTGCGCCACGGCTTTCCGCAGCCGCTCGACGTGATTCTCGTGCCGCGGCGAGCCGGGCGGGGGCTTCCCCTCGGCGAGGTGGCCCGCGAGATGGATCTCCTCGTGCGCAGGGCTCTCGACATGCGGAGGCGGCGCGCGTGAGCCGGCTGCTGATCTTCCTCGTCGATCTCTACCGGCGTTGGCTCTCCCCGCTGCTCCCCCCGCTCTGCCGCTTCGAGCCGGGTTGCAGTTGCTACGCGAGGACCGCGCTGCAGCGGCACGGTGCGCTCAAGGGCAGCCTGCTCAGCGCCTGGCGCGTGCTCCGCTGCAACCCCCTCACCCGCGGCGGCACCTTCGATCCGGTGCCGGAGCGCGGCCGCTGGCGCCCCACGCCCACCCGTGGCGACGGTCTCCCGGGGCCGGACCCCCACGCCCCCCGTTAGCGCCGCTTCTCCGCCTCGGCGCGCTGGGAGATCTCGTTTTCGATCTGCGTTTTCATCTCCCCGCGGAATTCCATGTTGAAGTCGCGGTGGAGCTGCACGAGGTTTTCCTCCCACCGCCGCTGGTCCTCGGCCTCGCGCCTCTTCGCCTCCACGAAGACGAAGCGGTCGAACTCGGCCAGCGGCATCGACTCGGCCGTCGGCCGCTGCCGGTCGAGGAGCAGCACGAGATAGGCCGCGCCGGGATCCTTCGCGTCGGTCCGGGCGCTGTCGACCTGCACCTCGAGGAAGGACCCGGGCTTGATCTCGTTCTTCGAGCGGTCGCTGCCGAGGATGCGCGCGAGACTGCCGCGGAGGAAATAGCGATCGCGCATGTGCAGGAACTCGGCGGGCCAGTAGCGCTTCCGGTCGGGCTCCTCCTGCGGGTCGTAGGAGGCGGTGATGGCCTCGTTCTCGAAGTAGCGCGCGCCCATCGCCTCGAGCGTGGCGCGCAGCGCCTCGCCGCTCATCCCGCTCTCTTCCGCCTGCTTCCGGACGCCCTCCAGCGCCTCCTTCGCGCGCGCGCGCGCGCGCTCGGGCAGGTAGAAGTCCGTGCGCAGGGACTCCTTCTCGCCGTCGGTCAGCTCGGTGAAGGTCTTGCGGCGCTCCTGCTCCACCGACAGCACGCGCCAGATCATGCGGCCGTTCCCGGCGGTGCCGAGCACGTCCGCCTTCGAACCGAGCTTCGGGAACTCCTTGTCGCCGGTGCCCACGATGCGGGCACGGACGTTGTGCGTGAAGCGGATGCCCGTGTCGGCGAGGTCCTCGATCTCCTCGCCCGAGAGGGGCTTCTCGAAGACGCGGAAGATCACGAGCGGCCCGCCGGGGGGCGGCGACTCGCCCGCCGCCGGGGCGGGGTTGGGCTCCGTCGCGCAGACCGGACGCTCCGGATCGTCCACGTTCTTCAGCCGGTCGTAGAGTTCGCGCAGGGACTTCTTCTCGTCCGTGCGCGCGACCTCGTGCATCGCCTCGAACATCTTCCGCGTCGCGATCTCGCGCTTGATCTGCTCGCGCGTCATCTCGAGCCCGCGGGCGTACCTCGTCCTCGCGTAGTAGTCGGCGAGGACGGCGGCATCGGGCCCCCCGGGCGGCTTCACCTCGACCTCGCCGCCCTCCTTGGCCTCCCCCTCCTTCTTCTCGCCCTCCTTCTTCTCGCCCTCCCCGTCCCCGGGCTCCTCGCCCGGGGGTCGAGGCTCCTCCGGCGGCGGCGGCACGCTGATCGTCGCGAGGCTCGTCCCCGCCTGCTCGAGGATGCGGTCGGTGTAGAAGCCGAAGTACTCGTCTTCCTCCGCCTTCGTGCTCTCGTAGCGCTCGGGGCCGATCTCCGGAAAGGCGCGCATCACGAGGCTGCGCAGGCGCTGGAAGGCCTCGTCGGTGAGGAGGTTGCGATGGATCGTGTAGAGCACCTCGAAGGCCCACCGGCGGGGGTGGCGGAAGCGGAACTGCGTGTCGGCCTTCACGGCCGGATCGCTCTCGAAGAAGGCGCGCAGCGCCCGATCGGGGTCGGCGTCCGCCTTCAGTTCGTCCTCGGCCTTCCCGAGGTAGAGCGCCGCGTCGAGCGCCCCCCAGCTTACGCGGGTGAACTCGATGTTCTGGCTCGTGTACTGCTTCACCATTTCCTCGCGCGACGCGGGCGGCGCCAGCTTGAAGGCGTCGACGTAGAGCATGCGGACGCGCTCCGTGACCAGGTGCGCCCGCACCGCCTCCTCGAACTGCGCGAGGCCGATGCCGCCGAACTGCTCGCGGATCAGGCGCGCATAGGTCTCCCTGTCGCCGAAGATCTGCGGAGGGATGGCCGCCTTCAGGAAGGTGACCAGTTCGCGGTTCGAGACGGTGATGCCCTCGTGGGCGGCGGCCGCCGAGAGCAGGATCTCCCTCCAGACCTCCGAGGGACGGATCCGGCTCTGCCGGTCGCCGGAGAAGAGGCCGTGCCAGATGGCGTACTTCGACCGCGCCTGCTCGTACTGCTCCCAGGTCACCTCGACGCGCTCGCCCGGGAGAAGATCGAAGCTCCCGGCCACGGTCTTCGGGTCGAGGTGGCCCTCCCCCCCCCGGCCGCTCAGCGCGGCGGTGATCTGGTCGGTAACCGTGAAGATGACGAGAATGACGATGAGCAGGCCGAGCATGAACCAGCGCTCGTTGCGCTCGATGAGTCTGCGTAGCTTTCGCATGGAGGGTATTCCGGGCCGGCGGCCCGCGGATCGCGGGCCGCGAAACGGCCCATTCTCGGCCCGGATCGCCGATCCGTCAAACGATGGCCCCTCCCGGCTCAAATCTCCAGCGAGGCGGGCAGATCGCGGACGCCGGCAAGGCCGAAGCGGTCGAGGAAGAGGCGCGTCGTGCCGTAGAGCAGCGCCCGCCCGAGCCCCTCTTCGCGTCCCGCGACGCGGATCAGGTCGATTTCGAGCAGGCCGCGCAGCACCGGCCCCACCCCCACGCCGCGGATCCGCTCGATCTCCGCGCGGCTGACCGGCTGCTTGTAGGCGATGATCGCGAGGGTCTCGAGGGAGGCGGGACTGAGCCGGTCGCCGCTCTTGCCGCCCGCGATCCGGGCTACCGCCTCGGCACAGGCCGGGTTGGTCAACAGCCTCCACCCGCCCGCGATCTCGACCAGATGGATGCCGCTCGCGCTGCCGTCGTAGCGCCCCCGCAACTCGGCGATCGCCTCGGCGACCGCGCTCTCCTCTTCCCCGGCGGCGTCGGCGATGCGCCCGGTCGAGAGCGGCTCGCGGGCGACAAAGAGGATCGCTTCGACGAGGGCGGACAGCCCCGTGGCCGGAGCTTCCGCCGGGGCGGCGGTGGGGAGGGGCGCGGGGAGGGGTTCGGGCGCCACCGGTCCGTCCGCACCCTCGCCCGCCCCCGCCGCGGTCAGATTCGACCGCGACAGCGCGGCAGGGAGGGCCTCGGGTTCGGGGTCGCTGCTCGTGCGCTGGATCATCAAGACTCCCGGATCGGTGCTCGGTCCTACTCTCGCGGCGGCGGGGCGGCGGTGAATCCGTGCCGCAGCAGGATGCGCCGACGCCAGCGCTCATATTCTGCCACGGATACGGGACGTTTCCCGAGGTCTCTCAGGATCGACTCCTCATGGGCCGCGTAGGGCCTGCCGTCGGCCGCGTGCAGGGCCTCGATGCGGTAGATCTGCTGGAACTCCCCCTTCGCCGAGGGCGCCGCGAAGGGCCCCGGCGTCTGCCCGGCTCGGGCCCCCGGGCCGAAGAGCGCCTCGCGCACGGCGGAGTCGGAGAGGTCGGCCGCGAGCAGCCGGAAGTCGATGCGCCCGCCGCCGCTCGCGCTCTCATGGACCGAGAGGTCCTTCGCGACCGCGACAAAGGGCTCGCCGCCGCGGAGTCGCGCGAGCGCCGACTCGGCCTTCGCGATCCCCTCGACAACGAGGATCGAGACCTCCACGCTCGGGGAGATCCGCTGCTCGTAGCGCAGCAGGCGGTCTTCGAGCAGTTCGGCCTCGGTGTGTCGCGCGACCTCCTCCCGGAATCGCGCCATCGACAGGCCGGAGACCCGCTCCAGCCAGAGTTCCGGCGCGATCTCCTCGCCGCCCTGCTGCCTCGAGGCGGCCCGGACCCGAGCTTCCCACTCGGCGATGCGGCGCTCCGTCGCCTGTCGCAACGCCGCCGGAGCCACGCCGATGCCGAGCGCCCCCGCCTCCTCGCGCGCCAGCCGCGAGAGGAGGTAGGCCTCGAGGTTGCGCGAGAACGCCTCCGGATCGCGCGATCTAAGGTAGCGCGCGACCTCCTGCAGGGCGATCGGCTTGCCGTCGAGATACCCGACGACCTCCGATCCCGCCTCCGGCGCCGGCCACGGATCCTCGCGCGCCGGGCTCGCGCAAGCGGCGAGAACCGCGACGATCACCCCGCCACGCCCGCTCACCCCCCCGCGCCCCCCCACCTTTGGGCCGTTCAGCCGCGCGAAGCGCCGGCGGCCACGGCCCCCTTCACTTCGACAGCTTCTCGATCTGCTTCTTCCAGTCCTTCTGGATGTCGATCCGCTTCTTCAGCGGCAGGTCGGGCTGGTAGAGGCGGGTCTGGCCGTAGATCGCCTTCAGGCAGTCGATCGCCGTCTGCCGGATCGGCGTGTACTTGTGGGTGAGCGCGTCGACCAGGGGCTTGCTTGCCTTGAACCGCTCGCGCTTCGGGATCGGGTTCACGTCGTAGCGCGCGCGCAGGGCCTCCGGGAGCATCGCGAGGATCCTCGCGACCTCCTTGCCCACTTCCTCGGCCTGCGCCTCCTTCCACTTCTCGAGGATCTCTTCGGCGAGGTCTTCCCCGTCGAGGCGCTTCACGTGCTCGTAGCTCGTCGCGCCCTCCTGGAACTTGAGGATGAGGCGCTCCGCGAAGGGCTTCGCCGCGAACTCCTCCTCCTCGCGCATGCGCTGCGCGTTCGCGACGAGGTCGCTCTCGAGGTCGTCCATGCGGGCGTAGCCGGGGAGGACGGGGGGCTTGGCCGCCGCGGGCGGGAGGAGGGCGAGCAGCAGGCCCAGCGGAAGGGTGGCGCGCGCGATGTTCATGCTATTTGAAACGCACGACGCGCCAGACCTTGGCCATGTGGCAGTTCTGGCAGCGGTTGAAGAAGGGGACCGAACCCTGCGGGGTCGTGTGCACGGTCTGCGTGTACCCCTTCCCGACGCAGGTGGGACAGTTCTCCTCCTTGGGTTCCATCAGTTCGACCATTCCGCTCTTCTCCGCCCACCAGGCGTAGAGCCAGTCGCGGAGATCGGAGTACTTGCGTCCCTCGCGCTTGCCCTCCCACCACTTGTCGGGGGTCTTCGGCGGGGTGGGCTTGGGGGGCTTGGGCCCCTTGTTGTTCTTGTCGTTCTTGATCTTCGGGGCCTCGGCCAGGGCGTCCTTCAGGTTGTCCGCGACGATGAAGGTCCCGTCTCGGTAGAAGGCCTTGTTCGGCGTCCCCTTCGAGCGGTCGTTCCAGTACTTGAGGAGGTCCTCCGGCGTGATGCCGAGGCGCTCGGCCACTTCCTTGATCGCCGCGTTCGAGACGCCGTTCTCCGCGCTCGGCTCGCCGCCGGCGTACTGCTGCGCCTGCCGCAGCGTCAGCTCGTCCTCGCGCGCCTTCTTCGCGAGCAGGTCGCGCACCTTGTTCAGCAGGTAGCGCGGCACCATCCGCTTGTAGTAGTCGGCCCGCTTCTCGGTGAGCTCCTGCTCGCGGTCGACCGCCTCCTTCTGGAGGTCCTCGTCGTCGGGGTACTTGCCCTTGAACGTCGCGATCAGCTCGCTCGCGCGGTCGAAGTTGTTGTAGACGATCGCGCGCTTGATCTCGGCCAGCTCGCTGTCGATCTCGCGCGAGCCGAGGCGCTTCAGCACGCGCGCCAGCAGGCGTTCCATCTGGGCCTGCGGATACTTCGGGTCTCCGAGCGCGATCACGGCCTCGTAGTGGGCCTTCGACTGGTCCAGCGCGCCGATGAGGCGGCTGAACTCCGCGAGCTTGAAGTGGTCTTCGGCGCTCTCCGGCTTCGCCTCCTTGACCCGGCGGTCATAGAGCTCGCGGGGCGTGTAGACGGTGAGGGCATCCACCTCGACCGCCTCGGGACCCTCGCGGACGTCCTCGAGGCGGATGCGACGCTCGCCGTCGGCCGTCTTCAGCACGTACTCGCCGTCCCCCTCGGCCGTCCCTTCGTTCGTCAGCAGGCCGACGAAAGTGATGCCCGCGCGGTTCTTGATGCTGTGCCCTTCCATCCGCAGGCCGCCCGAAGCCTCGGCGACCTCGAAGCCGAGCTGGATCCGGAGTTGCGTGGCCATCTCCGGCAGGACGTCCTCCCAGGCGATCGTCCGCTTGGCGTTGGTCCGCATCTCCCGGAGCACGAGACTCGTGTCGCTGCACTCCTCGAGCACGAGGCGCCCGACGATGCGCGACCCGTCCTGGAGCTGGACGATGACGGGGCGGGCCTCCTCCGGCTCCACCTCGTCGGCGCCGAGCGCCCGCGGAGGAAGAAGGATCGCGAGGCCGAGGATCAGATGCCGGACGAGACGCACGTCAACCTTTCCTCCCGGAGCCGGCACCGGGCCGGCCGCGACCGGCGTCGCGCTTCTCCAGCGTCGGGCTCTTGAAGAACTCGTGGATCGGGGTGCCGCTGCGCGTCAGGAACTCCTTGCTCACGAGTTCCTCGTCGACCTGGCCGCTGAGCCGGTACACCCGGATGTCGGCCACGACGCTCGAGCCCTGCACCGCGAAGGGGTTCTCCTCGAAGCGGACCTCGTACTTGAAGCCGGGAAACTTCTTCGCCCCCTCGCGGATCATCGCGTCGAGGCTCTTCGAGGCCGTCGCGATGTCGGTGAAGTCGGCGACGATCGTCTTCGGGAAGGGCTTGTCGCCCTGCTTCACCGTGGACGGGTCGAACGCGTCGAAGGTGATCTGCGCGTGGTCCTTCGCCCAGTTGTAGATGTCGGTCTTCCGGTTCTCCTCGACGCGCTGCGTGTGGAAGGAGATCGCCGCGACGAAAATCCCGAGGATGCTCGTCGCACCCACGACGAGGATGCTCATCGCGATCATCACCTCGAGGAGGGTGAACCCCGACTGCCTGCGGATTTGACTCATCGCTCGTCCTCGCCTGCCTTTATATCACCGAATGGCGCCCGCGGAGGGGCGTTCGGCGCTAGTTGTTGTCGTCGCGGAAGGAGGGGATGGAGACCGTGAAGTCGAAGACACGCCCGAAATAGACTCGCTCCCCCGCGGGGTGGGCGAGGGCGGGCGTGCCGCGCTGCCCCCTCGCGCCGATGTTGAACGTGTCCCGGAGTCTGGCGTCGCGGCCCGCGACGGTCAGCCACTCGAGGCCGATCTTGAAGAGCACGTCGTTGATCTCGCCGCGTCCGGTGGCGAACCCGACGGCGTCCACGGCAAAGGAGACATCGGAGGCGCCGATCGCGTTGCTGAGGGTCGTGTTCTCCTCCTCGATCGCGAACTCGATGCGCACCATGCGCGGCCAGATGTCGTCGGCCGAGAACCGGGCCGAACGGGGGCCCTTCGAGAGGCGGAAGCCGTCCTCCCCCGCCGGCAGCAGGCCGCGGGTGGAGTCCCAGGTGCGCGAGGGGCCGCAGGGCGGGCGACCGGCCTTGAGTTGGGCGGGGTCGGTGGGACGTGCCACGACGGAGGGCTCCCCTTTCGACCACTCCCAGTGCGTCGTGTACTGGGTCCAGAAGAGGACATCGAACAGGAGCACGTTCTGGAAGATGGGCTGGGCCTTGAGCCCGCGCGTCAGCTTCTCGACGGTGTCGAAGTTCGCGGGGTCGAGCAGCGTCTCGGCCCCCCCGACCGGCGCGCGGTAGGCGCGGTAGACCGCGCCCACGCCGGGGCGGTTCTCGTCGGGCATCCAGATCCAGAGCACCTCGATGGCCCCGCCGTGGGGCAGGTGCCGGTTGGCCATGAACTCCGCCTCGTCGTCCTTCCCGTCGATGTAGGCGTCGGCCTTCGGATTGGTGCCCGCGCGCTGGGCGTAGGTGCCGACCTCGCCGAACCCGGTGATGTCGCGCACGAAGGCGACGTAGCGGCAGCGCGTCTCCTTCTCGCCGAACTTGTAGGTGACATAGCTCGACAGGAAGCGGTTGGAGGGCAGACGCGCCTCCGGCTCCTTGTCGGGATCGGGGTTCTTGGGGTCGAAGGGGATCGAATCGCGCTGCTCGGGGATCCGCACCATGCGCAGATCCTCCTCGAAGCGCGGCAGGCTCTGCTCGAGGCGGTCCTCGGTCTGCGAACCGCGGTTGCCCGCGAGCCACATGTCGACGCCCGTGCGCATCAGCAGCACCACGGCGAACCCGATCACCGTGAAGAGTCCCATCGCGATCAGCACTTCGAGCAGCGTGAAGCCGCGGCGATGCTTGTTCATTGTCCCACGTCCTTGATGAAGACCTCGCCGGAGAGCGCGATCTGCAGCGTGCGCCGCGCGCCGGCTTGCGCCTCCCCGGCGTCGAGCTGGAAGTGCAACTCCACGCCCGAGCTGTGGTAGCGCGGGTCGAGCCCCCGGTTGGCGAAGTGCACGTAGGTCGAGCCGGTCATCGGGGTGCCGTTCGCGTCGATCCAGGTGACGTTCTCGGCGATCTCGTACCGGTCCTCGTCGTCCTCGAAGATGCCGCCGATGACGAGGCTGTCGAATCCCCCCGCGTACCCCCCACCGATGACGAACGGCGCATCCGCGTTGGGCCGCATCGGGGAGCGCTTGAACTCGCGGATCGCCCGGAGTCCGTCGTCCACGAAGATGGCGAAGCTGTTCCGGTCGTAGCTCACGCGGAGGTCGTACCAGCGGCCGGGCAGCACCGGGCCCTTCCACTCGGGCACGGTCTCCAGCGCCTCCTGGACGGCGTCCGCCACCCGGGTGACCCTGCCGCGCTGGCCGGTCCGGATCTCGTAGAGGTCGACGCTGCCGTCCTCCTTGTCGAGCTGGATCGCCGCCTCGACGTCGAGGCGTCCCTCGTCGCCGCGCACCAGGCTCACCTGGATGGAGTTCCCCTTCCGGAAGAGCTGCATCTTCGCGGAAGACTTCTCGTCGGGGAAGAGGCGGCAGCGAAGGCTGAAGCCGTCGCGCCAGCGGAGCCACGGCGGATCGCCGAGACTCACGGTCCCGCCCCCCGTGAAGACGACGTGCCGGCCCTCGCGGCTGGAGACGCCGCCCTCGGCGAGTTTCACGCCGTTGTTGGGGGTCAGCACCCCGAGTTCCGAGGCGCGCTCGAAGTCCTCGCAGGGCCAGTGGAAGACCTGGCGGTCGCGGTAGGAGCGGATGATCGTCGCCCCGTTCGGCTGGGCGAAGAGATGCACGTACGCACGGTCGTTGCCGTAGGACTGCGCCCGCGCGGAAGCGAAGAGGCTCGCCGCCGAGTTGCTCGTCTGCAGCAGCAGGTTGCCCTTCCCCGCCCGCTGGATGAAGCCGATGGAGAGGCCCATCAGCACGCCGAGAAGGCTCAGGACGACGAGCAGCTCGATGAGAGTGAACGCGCGGACCCTACGCACCACGACTACTCCTCCTCGAGCTTGAAGTTCATGATGTCGTCGCCGCCCGTGGAGTCGTCGAGATCCTGCATTCCGTTGTCGCCCACGCTGATGAGCTGGTACTTCGTCGGGTTGTAGTAGTCGCCGTTCGGACGCTTGCGCGCCTCCACCGTCACATCCTCCCCCTTGTGGTTGCGGATCGTGACGGGCTTGCCGTACGCGTTCTTGCTGATGTAGACGATCGGGTTGCCCCAGGAGTCGGCGATCTCCATCGCGAACGCGTCGTTCCGCGCCGAACCCTCCGGCGTCTGGTTCCAGGAATCCTCGTCCGTGTTCACGAACGGCTTCTCGACCCCGAGGTCGTCCTCCGCGAGAGGGGCGGAGAGGTCGGGATGGCGCAGCGCGACCGCGAGCACTTCGATGCACTCGTTGATCGCGTTGTCGGTCAGGCTCAGGCTCTTGAAGCGCGGGGTGCTCTCGTTCAGTTCCTTGACCGTCATCGGCGGGAGGCGCTTGAACTCGAGCAGGTAGCGCTCGATCGCGTTCGGGAGGTAGGAGCGCACGAGGAGTTCGCTCTGGCTCGTCTTCTGCTTGTCCGCCGCCCGGAGCACGAGGATGGAGACGAGCCCCATCAGCACGCCGAGGATCGAGACCACGACGAGGACCTCGATGAGCGTGAATCCCGCCTGTTTGCCATTCTGCCGCATCATGAAACGCCTCACTTGCTCTTGGTGAGCGTGACCCTGTTCAGGTAGATCTTTTCATACTTCTCGCCGTCCTGCCCCTCCACCCACATGTAGAAGGAGAGCGGCGAGGTGCCGCGGCCCCGGCCGAACACGGAGCAGCGCTCCCAGTCCTGGCCCAGCTGCGCACCGAACACGTTCACTTCGGGTCCATCCCCGGACTTCAGCCAGAGCTGGAACTGCCCCTTGTCGCGGTCGGTGACGGCCACCCGCACCTGGAACTTCCCGGCGGCCCAGGGGACCGAGGTCATCTCGAGGAAGTCCTTCGAGCGCATCCGCTTGAAGAGTTCGCTCTCGCCCCCGTCGAGACGCACGTCCGCGTTGCCGGTGCTCGACTTGCGGCGGATCTGGATGCCCGTCGGCCCCTCCTTGGTGGCCCCGCGCTTCCCGACGACCCCGAAGCCGACGTCGACCCCCCGCAGGTCGGGGATCTCGCCCTCCCAGATGATCTCGAAGAAGGTCTGTCCCGTCACCTTGACCTCGGTGTACTCGATCGCGCAGAACTCGAGGATGTTGACGAAGTTGCGCTCCTGGCCGCCGAAGTTGACCTGCCCTCCGAACTGGACCCCCCTGCCCTTCTCGAAGGTCACGCGCATCGGGTCCTTCTGGTAGATGACCCAGTCGCGCGGGCGGGTCGGGAAGGTCCAGGTGAGGTCGACCTTGATCTCGTTCTCGGAGACCATGTCGAGGCAGGTCTTCGCGTACTGCGCGACGGGATGCTGCTCGACCGCCCGGTTGAGGTCGGGCGGGTTGTCCCGGCGCACGAGGTCCTTGACGTCGCCGAGCACGCGGTTGAACGCGGACTTGACCGTCAGCTCCTCCACGCTGTCATCGCGATAGAGCAGCGCTGCCCGGGCCGCCGCCGCCCAGAACGGGAGGTCGCGGTCGGACTCGGGGCGCCTGCCGCCCTGGCAGGCGGCGAACAGTTCGTCGGCAAGACGCGCCTGGATGTGCTGCTGCATCAGGAAGCGCCCGAGGATGTAGGGGAGGAGCACGTCGTCGGGATTGAGCGCCACCGCCTTGCGGAGGTGGGCCACGGCCTGTTTGACCGACGCTGCATCGTTGCCGTCGCCCGATTCCGCCCGGCGCGCCTGCACGAGGCCGAGCCGGGCGATCGCGATCCGGTACCGGTGGTTGCCGTCGATGACCGAACGGTAGGTCTGGGCGGCCCCCGCCAGGTCGCCCGCCCGCTCTTTCGCGTAGCCCGCGTAGTAGCGGACGAGCAGGTCCTGGGGATTGTCCTTCTGGAGATCGGCGAGGATGCCCGCCGCCGCACCCACCTCGTTGCCCGCCAAGCGGAGGAACGCCGCCCCGATCTTGGGGACCACCGCATTCTCGAAGTCGAGCGCGGCCGCCCGGTCGAAGCAGAGCTGCGCATCGGCCGCGCGCCCCTGCACCGCGAGCGCCAGTCCCAGGTCGCTGTAGGCCGTCGAGCGCCTGGGCTCCGCCTCGACCGCCCGCTTGAAGTGCTGCTCGGCGCCGCCGGCATCCCCCTTCGCGTAGGCCACGCCGCCGAGGATCTGGCTCGCCTCGGCCGCGTCCTGCCCTCCCGAGTAGGGGCGCGCCTTCGCCTCCGCGGTGGCGTAGTCGCCCTGCGCCAGCGCGACGCGCGCGAAGAGCAGGTCGGTCTGGGCCCCCGAGCCGGCGCGCCCCGACTCGAGGATGGAACGCGCCACGTCGAAGCGCCCGCGGCGGATCTCGACCTCGACGCGCTTGCGCTGCGCGCTCGCGCTCGTGCTCGCGCGCTCCAGCCAGTGGGAGGCGAGTTCGAGCAGGCCGAAGGAGCGACTCGCCATGACCCCGCCGACGAGTTCGAGCACCTCGTCCTCCTTCGGGAAGCGGGCGAGGTGCGTGAAGCCAAGTTCCAGCACCCGCTCGAGATTCTTGAGGCGATTGGCCACCTCGATCTCGAGCAGCAGGATCGCGCGCAGCGCGGTCAGATTCGCCTCGGGCACGAGCTTGCGCGCCTCGTCGAGCACGACGCGCGCCCAGAGCAGCGACGCCCGGTCGCCCGTATTGACCCCCTGCTGCAGCAGGTCGGCCCCTGCCTTCTGGCGCGCCTCGATCACGCGCTCGGCGAGCGACATGTAGAGGCGCAACCCGTCGAGGTACCCCTTCTGCGTGCCGCGCAGGCCGGTGCGGAAGGAGTGGATCTCCTCGGGAAAGGCCTGGATCACCTTTCCGCCCTGGGCAAAGGAGACCTCCACGCGCACGATCCCCTCCAGTTGCGCGGCCTCCTGCTGTTCCAGCAGGAGCAGCAGCCGGTAGAAGGAGTCCTTCGCGACCGGGCCGGGCGCAGGCACCTCCTTCGGCTCCCGGATGGGTTGCGCCCGCCCGGAGAGGTAGATCGCCGTGACCACCCCCCGCGTCTCCCGGTCGAAGCTGCGCCAGAGGTCCTGCCGCGCCTCGCCCGTCTCTCCCGCCGCGCCCGCGCCGCCGGTTCCGGGGTCGGGCAGCGTCAAGGTGGCGGCGTCGGCGCTGGGCGCTGCCGAATCGCGACGGAGCCTGCTCAGCAACGGCAGGCTCAGGGAGCGCGACGTGGGAGGCCAGACGTTCGGCAGATCCCGCACGGCGACGAGAGGCAGGTCCGGGCGCCTGTGCGGCCGCTCGTTCGTGACGAGCGTGAAGGGGCCCGGGGACACGGGCTGGAGCTGTCGCCTCGAGGAGGACACCTCCCGGACCGGGAGCAGGTTCAGCGGCATCACCTTGGTGGCCACGTCGCCCGCGAGCTGGGGAGTCTCCCGGATCGCGACGAACCAGAGCGCCACGATCGCCAGCACGGCGACGAAGAGAAGTCTCTCTCGATTCACGGGCCCTTCTCCTTCGGGGCAAATTCGACCGCGGGCTGGGAGGCCACCGCGAGTAGCGCGATCGTCAGGATCACATGGTCCGCCGGGCGTTCGGAACGGTCGATCCGGAGCCCTCGCCACGGCACGGTGGGCGGCTCGGACTCCAGGCGGTTGAGCACCTTGAGGACCGCCTCCTGCGTCCCGCGGATGCGGATCTCCACCGGGTACTCGCGCAGGAACTCGGGATTGGCACCGGGGATCACCTCGGTCTCCCGCCCGGTGTCGATGCGGATCTCCTCGATCATCCCCACCCGGGCATCGATGCCGTAGCGCACGACGCGCGCGGCGAGCTCGAGCTGCATGAGGTACTTCAGCAGCTCGCCGCTCTCCATCTCCGTGACGTTCTCGAAGCCGAGTCCCTCGGAGACCTTGATGTTCTGGATGTCGGCCTCCTCGGCGAGTTCGTCGCGAACGACAAGCCGGAGCTGGCCGAAACCGCCATTGAGGTTGTCGCGGATGGACTGCCGGGCCGTGACCGCCTCGGCTTCCAGGTCGGCCGCACCCTCCCCGCTGAAGCGGCGCAGGTAGCCGAGCGTCCGCCGGATCAGCGCCCCCTCGAGGTCCGGGTCCCCGGCCGGGAAGCCGATTTCGTTCGCGATCGCCACGGCGTTCGCGTGCAGCTTCTTCGCGTTGGCCTCCGCGGCGGCGATGTCGGGGATGGTCGCGATGCTCTTCTTGCGCAACTCGGACGAGAGGCGCGAATTGTCCCCCTTCGCCTTCTCGAGATCGTCCCCGTAGACGATGCCGCGGGCGATCAGCGCCACGAGGAAGACGCCGAGTCCGGCGAGCACCCGGAGAACGAAGTCCTTGTGCTGGGCCCAGAAATCCACGTTCAGCTCCTCACTGCTTCTGTGCCTCCGCCGGGAGGAGGCGGAAGGTCATCGTGAACCGGTTGTTCTTGTCGAGCGCCGTGGTGTCCAGCTTGACCGAGCACCCGTCGATCGAGAGTCCCGCTCGCGCGGCCTCGAGCCGCGCGTAGTAGGTGTTCAGCGTCTGCCCGGGATTGGGCGCGTACTCCGGCTGGACCACGCCGAGCACCTCGACGACGGGCCAGACCTGCTGCTCGTGGAGCCCCGTCGCCTTGTCCTCGGCGCCCATCGTCGCCCGCGTGTCGCCGGGGCGCCCGAGCAGGTCGAGGCTCACCTTCGGCAGCGTCTCCATGCGCTCCATCACGAGGTACATCGCCTCCGAGTGGTTCTGCAGCAGCAGGTCGTGCACCGCGCGGGTGAAGTCCCCGGCGAGGCGGCGCGCGCGGAGCGCCACCTCCTTCTTGCGGGCATCCTGCTCGCCCGCGAGCGCGGCCTTCTGCCGGTCCTCGACCTTCTTCTTGTCGGCCAGCAGGCGCTCCAGCTCCTGGTTGTTCTGCTGGAGCAGCTGGATCGCGGAGGAGCGCGTATTGAAGAGCAGCACGACGAACACGAGCGCGGCGGCCATCGCGAGCACTGCCCAGAGCGTCCGCTCCGAGAAGTGCCGCTTCTTCTTCTCCTTCTCCGTCAGGACTTCCAGCGCGAAACCGTTGGGCTGGAGCCTGCTCTCGGCGAGGCCGACGGCGACGGCGAAGTCGAGAGGCGCGCTTCCGAGCTCCTCATGGTCCGCCGCGGGCAGCGCGGAGAGATCGAGGGAGCCCACCGGGTCGAAGAGTTCGACCGGCACGCTCATGTTCGCCTGGAAGTAGTCGCGCAGGCCGGGCATCTGGGCGCCGCCGCCCGTCAGGAGCAGGCGGTCGACGTTCAGGTCGGTCATCTTGGTCTGCGCGCGGCAGATCATGACCGTGGACTGGATCATCTGGATGAGCTGGCCCGCCGGGCCCTGCATCGCGTTGGCGAGCTTCTCCTGCGTCGCGTCGGCGTAGCGGGCGTGCGCCTTCGGCGTGATGTCGCCCTTCGTGACCTTGTTCTTCTCCGCCTTCGCCTCCGCGAGGCCGAACGCGTTCATGATGGCCTCGGTGAACGACTGGCCGCCCCCCGACATGTTGCGCGCGAACAGCAGTTCCCCGTCGCGCTGGATCGCCATGTCGATGTTCTCGCGGCCGAGGCTCACGAGGTAGGTCGTCTCGCCCTCCTTCCACTTGCCGTGGGCGAGGAACGCGTTGAACAGCGCCACCGAGTTCGGGCATCCTCCCGCGACCTTCATCCCCGCCGCCCGGGCCGCCTCGAGCCGAGGGCTCAGCCAGGTGTTGCGCGCGAGAGCGACGAGCACCGTCTCCTCGCCGCTCGCCCCGGGCAACTGCACGCGGCGGTAGTCCGCGGCAACCTCGCCCCCGCTCTGGCCCGAGACTTCGTTGATCTCGAACTGCATCAGCAGCTTCAGGCGCCAATCGGGCACCGGCGGCACATGCGTGTAGCGGATGATGAGGTCGCGGCCGGTGATCCCGATGAGGCCGGGCCCGCCGGTGACGCCGGCGCGCACGAGCGCGCCCCTCGCGCGCTCCATGTCCTGGTCCCCCGCGAGGGTCGACCGGTAGAGGCGAAGCGCGCGCGTGACCCCGCCCTTGCGCTGGAGCACGGCCACCTTGACCGCGTGGGAGCCGATGTCGATGCCGATCGCCTGGCTTGCCATCGCTACTTCCCCCCGATCCCGAGGCCGTCGAGCACCGCGACCACCTCCGGGTGGGCCTTCTCGATCTTGGCCATCTCCTTGGCTGCCTCCGCGGCCTGCGGACTCTGGTCCAGGTAGTGCCGGATGTAGGCGAGCAACACCGCGGCGGAGTAGGTCTCGCCCTCGGGCAGGTTCACATAGAGGGCAAGCTCCAACAGCGGCTTGGCGATCTCCCCCTGGCGCTGGCGCTCCGCCTTCGCACGCTTCTGCGCCTCGGCCTGCGCGAGCTTCTCCAGCCGCTCGCCCCGCGGCCCCTGGCCCGGGACGATCTGGTAGGTGCCCTGGAGCAGGGCCACGATCTCCGCGACCCGGTCGAGGCTCTGCATGTCGTTGAACTCTTCGTAGTCGAGCAGCATCGCGTCCGCCTCGCGGTCGAGTTCGCCGTAGGACTGGTTGACGGCGCGCTCGAGCCCCGCGAGCTGGTCGAGAAGGGACTTGGGTGCGAACGGGAATTCCGCGCGGGTCCGCTGGGCGGCGACGAGGAACTCGCCCCAGCGGTTGGACTTGTGCAGGTGGAGCGCCTCGCTGATACGCTCGCCGGCCGTCACGCTCTCCCCGCGGAGGTCGGTCTTGATGCGGAACGAGAGTTTCCCGTCCTTCGGCGCGCCGAGGATCGACCAGAAGTTGCGCCGGCCCTCGACCCGCGTCTCGCTCTGCAGGCGTTCCGCCTCCGTCGCGCCGATGACCGCGAACGCGCGGCCGGCATCGCCGAGCAGCAGCTTGCGCACCTCCCGCAGAGGAGGCGCGCCACTCTCGGGGAAGCTCCCCTGGAAGTAGGTCTCGTCCTCGCCCGCGCCGGCATAGCCGAAGGCCCGGAACCCGCCGCGCGTGAGGTAGCCGCGTACCTCCTCGAGCTCGACGCCGGCCAGCGCCGCCTCGCCGGCCCCCTCGAGGGTCACGAGCACATGCTCCTTGTCCTGCTCCGCGACGGAGATGGTCGCCCCCGTCGCCTCGAGCTCCCTGCCGCCCTCGCCGCGCAGCAGGAGGCGCCCCTTCGCGAGAATCGGGGCCCCCGCGTGCTGCATGTCGAGGGAGCGGCCGTCCACCGTCGTGATCCGGAAATCCGACTGCTGCACCTCGGTCAGGTCGCGGCCACCCTTGGCGACGAACGAGACGTCGTCCAGGTAGACCGCGCCCTTGCCCTCAATCCGGACGCCGATACGCACCGAGTTCGCCCACGGCGGAGCGCTCCGGGCCAGCGTCACCTGCGTCAGCGCCGAGCCGGAGCCGCCCACGGTCGCCGCGGGCATCCACTCGCTCAGTCCGAGACCCAGCCAGAGCATGCCGAGCGTCGCCCGGGCACCCGACGCGCCGACCTTGGCGGAGAGCTCGAAGCGCTTCTCGCGGCCGTCGTGGCTGTCGACGTAGTAGACGTCGACCTCCGAGACGTTGCTCTGAAGCTCCATCGCCAACTCGCCGTCCCCCCGCGGCTTGGCGACCGAGCGCACGGAGACGGCGCCCGGGGACTCGCTGTCCCACGAGTAGACCGAAGCCCGGGACTCGAAGGACCAGGGGAGATGGAGGTTTCCGGCCGGGGCGACCGGGCCCACCGCGCCCTTCTTGGCGCCCTGCAGCGTCATCATGTAGCCGCCCCCGCCGAGGATCGCGACGAAGAGCAGCGCGTAGACGACCGTGGCCGGATTCCGCCGCTTGACCGCGGCGAGATCCAGCTCCCGCATCATGCCCCATTCGGTCTCGTCGTCGTCGACCCCCGCGAGTTCGAGATCCACCTCCGCGAGGGCCGGATCCTGGAAGACGAACCGGATGTTCCCGATGCGGATGCGCGCCCCGTGCGCGAGCTGCGCCTCGGTGACCATCTCGTTGTTCACGAGCGTGCCGTTGGTCGAGCCCAGATCGCGGACGGTGTAGCCGTTCAGGTCACGGACGATCTCGCAGTGGTAGGAGGAGGCGACGTTGTCCTTCAGCACCACCGTGTTGGTCTCGCGCCGGCCGATCGTCGTGCGCGGCTGGGTCAGCTCGATGCGCTCGCCCCTGCGCTCCCCCTTCGCGTAGACCAGGAAGCAGTTCTGCATCTCCCCCACCGCCGCGGCCGACCCGGGATCGGAGAAGACGATCTCCGCCTTCCCGATGCGGATCACGTCCCCGTGCGCGAGCTTCTTGCGCTTCACGAGCTGGCTGTTCACCAGCGTGCCGTTCGTCGAGCCGAGGTCGCTCACCTCGTAGCCCGACTGCAGCTTGACGACCGAGCAGTGGCGACGCGACGACTGGGTCTCGTCGATCGGCAGGTCGCAGTCAGGCGACCTGCCGATGGTCACGGAGCCCTTCTCGTCGAGCGAAACCTCCTGCTCGCTGCCGTCTCCTCGACGCAGTATCAGCTTTGCCATCTCGTCTTCCCGTCAGGGGTGGCCGGATCTGCCGGACGCGGTGCCCTCTCCTCGCGCCACCGGAATGCGCTAACCCGTTGAAAACGCGAGGTTTCTGTCGTCCGGAATTGAGTTGGGGGATTATAGGTCACGCGCGATCCTACGCGCAACAGGTATTCCAGACGCCGAGAGTCCCGCCGATCGGCCATTCCCCGAAGCGATTCCCCTCCAGACCTTTACAACCACAGCAACGCCGTAATCGAGGGGGCGCGGGGGCCCCAACCGGCGGCGGCCCTCCTCCCTCGGCCCGCACCGCCACCTGCGCAGGGAGCTTGTCCGACTCTTCGCCGGACAAACGCCTAGGTGAAAGGGGGTTCGCTGTCGGTGCCCGGCCGTAGGTGGCGCGCGTGGCCAAGGGACTCCGGGCGTGGGAGGTGGAGCAGGTCTGGAGGCTGCCGGCGACGGTGCAGGATCTGGTGCCCGAGAGGCACTTGGCCCACTTCGTGCGGCATCCCGTCCGCCACGACCTCGATCGCGGCAGTGGCTCATGGAGACCCTGGGCCCGCGTCGCGTCGATTTAGGAGCTTGTCCGGCTCCGGTTGGCCCCGAAGCGTGGCTGAAGGCCATTACCAGGACAAGCTCCTAGGTCCCGTCGAGCCCATACCGGTCCATCTTCTTGCGCAGCCCGAGGCGGCTCAATCCGAGGGCCGCGGCCACCTTGGTCTTGTTTCCCTCGAGGCGGCGCATCGTGTCGAGGATGAGCCTCCGCTCCAGGTTTTCCACGAGTTCCTTCAGCCCGCCCTCCGGAAGGCTGACGGGGGGCACGGCTTCCGGATCCCCGCTGAAGATCGGGAGAGAGAGCAGATCGGTCGTGATCCTCCCGCGCTGAAGCGCGATCAGCCGCTGCGCCTCGTTCCTCAGCTCCCGCACGTTACCCGGCCACGGGTAGGCCTGCAGGCGGTCGATCACCTCGGGATCGAGGGAGGGCGGGTCGATCCCCCGCTCCGCGCAGATCGCCTCGAGGAAGTGCTCGAAGAGGGCGGGAATGTCCTCGGCCCGGTCCCGCAGCGGGGGAAGCTGGATCGTCACCCCGTTGAGGCGGTAGTAGAGATCCTCGCGGAAGCTCCCGGCCTTGATCAGCTCCGACAGCGGGCGGTTGCTCGCGACGACGGTCCGCACCGAGACCCGACGCGTCTCCGTGCCTCCCACCCGGCGGATCTCGCCGCTCTCGATGACCCGCAGCAGCTTGGCCTGGGCCTCGATCGCTAGATCGCCGATCTCGTCGAGGAAGAGCGTCCCCTTGTCCGCCTGCTCGAACAGGCCCGGGATCTGCGTGTCGGCGCCGGTGTAGGCGCCCGACTCGTGCCCGAAGAGTTCCGCTTCGATCAGGTGCGAGGGGATCGCCGCGCAGTTGATCGCGATGAATCGGCCCTCGCGCCGGGCGCCGTTGTAGTGGATCGCGCGGGCGAGCAGCTCCTTGCCGGTGCCGCTCTCGCCGAGGATCAGCACGGGCAGTTGCGCCTCGACGACCCGGTCGAGCAGGGCGAGCACCTTGCGCATCGCCGGGCTCTGGCCGACGATCGCCGCATAGTCGTACCGGAGGCCGAGTTCCTGCCGGCTCACGTCCAAGTCCGCGCGCACGCCCGCCAGCTCCCTCGACTGCCGGCGCAGCAACCCCTTGAGCCGGGTGTTGAGCCGCCCGATCCGTTCCCGCGAACGCCGGAGCTGCTCCTCGCGCCGGTGCAGGGCCCCGAGGTTTCGCGCCGTGCTCAGCGCCACCGCCGCGAACTCTCCGAAGGCCGTCACGAGCGGGAAGTCGGCCGGGGCGAACTGCCCGGTGATCGTGCTGTGCTCGAGGTAGATGGCCCCCACGGGGCCGTCGGGCACCTTCAGCGGCACGCAGAGGACCGAGCGCAGCCGCAGGAAGGCGACCGACGGGCCGCTCGCGAAGCGCGCGTCCCCCTCGGCGTCCTCCGTCAGCACCGGCTTGCCCGACTCCACCGCCTTGGTCGCGATCGAGCGGCTGATCTTGTCCTGCGGGTTCTCGATGTCGTTCCCGCGGCTATCGCGCGCGGCGCGGATGTCGAGTCCGTGCAGCGTGACGAGGAAGAGGAATCCGCGCCCGGCCCCGGTGATCTGGATCGTGCTGTCGAGGATGCGGCGCAGGAGCGCTTCCTCGTCGCGTTCCGACGCCACGGCCTTCGTGAGCGCGAGGAGCTGCCGGAGCCTCTGGTTCTCCCGCTCGATCTCGGTCGCCGGCGGCGCGCTGCCCGCCCGGGCGCCCTTGTTCGCTCCCTTGGGCGGCGGCTCGACGGAGGGATCCCACTCGATGCTGAGGGAGGTCATCCCGATCAGCACGCTGTCCCCCGCCCGCAGCGCCTCGCGGCTGGCCCGCCCGCCGTTCACGTAGGTGCCGTTGCTGCTTCCGAGATCCTCGATCAGGATCCCCTCGGGCCCGCGCGCGATGCGGCAGTGGTGGCGCGAGAGCTTCGCGTCGTCGATGGGCAGGTCGTTGTCGGAGTCCCGGCCGATCGTGACCGGCAGGGACGAGAAGCGGTGCTGGACACCGTCGCAGACAATCCTGATCATGGGTTTTCCACGCCGGCGAGGGCCACGCCGCAGGCCATGGATAGACGCGCATCCAGCCGCGAAGGTTCCCTAGTTACCGGTCCTCCTCGGCGAGCTCCCTTCGGGCGTGGCGCACCGCCTCCTCCTCCCCGCGCCCCACCTCCTCCATCCGCGCGACGAAGCGACGGTACCACACCTTGGCAGTCGCCCGCTCCCGCTGGACCAGCGAGAGGTTCCCGAGCTCGTAGAGGGCCTCGGGATAGCGGTCGCCTTCCTCCCCGTTGGCCACCTGCTCCAGCTCCCGGCGCGCCCGTTCGAGCCGCCCCGCGCGGGCCGAGGCCATGCCCAGGTAGAAGCGCAGATCGCTCGACTCGGGAAAGAGCAGCACCGCCTCCTCGAAGGAGTCGGCGGCCTCGCGGAAGAGCCCCTTCCCGTAGTGGTCGACTCCCGCCTTGTAGGCGGCCTCGGCGCGCGCCTTGTCGTGCTCGATGAACTCGGGGGCGATCTCGCGCAGCCTGTCGCGGACCGGCACGTTCTCGGGGTCGTCGGGCGCCGCCGCGAGCGCGAGCACCCACTCCGCCGCCGCCAGCTCCCGCGCGCGGTCGCGCTTGGGGGCCTCGCGCAGTTTCACCCAGGTCCAGTAGAAGCTGTAGCCGCGCCGGCGGTGGTAGAGCGCGCGGAGCAGCGGAAGGTCGGGGGTCCCGGGGGCCAGCTTCTCGATCGCCTCCAGCGCGTTCTTGCCGAACGCGAAGACCGCGTCGGGGGCGACGTTGCACTGCTCGCCGAAGTCCGGCCGCATCGCGAGCTGGAGGCGTTCGCGGTGCACGTCGACGACGTCGGGGGCCTCCGACTCCGCGCGCTGCAGCACCTCGTGCGCCTGCACGATCTTGCCCCCCGCGACGGCCTCGCGCATCGCCTTCAGGCAGAGGCGGGCCCACTCGAGGCGCGGCTCCTTGCGGTGCGGATCGATCGCCATCGCGCGCCGGTACCAGAGGATCGCCTGGTTGAACGCGGTCCTGCGCGCGGCGCTCGGATCCTCCTGCCGGTCGTAAAGAAGGTGGTAGGCGTTGCCCGCCTCGAAGAGGGCATCGAAGTAGTTGGGATCGAGCGCGAGCGCGCGATCGAGGATCGGGATCGCCGCCTCGAGGTTGGACCGCTCGCCGCCGCGCACGTAGACGAGGCGGTGCAGCGCCGCCTCCTTGACGTAGACCTCCTTCAGGCCTCCGTCGCGGTCCCGGACGTAGGAGTAGTCGGCCTTCGCCCCGATCAGGTCGCCGCGCGCGAAGTGCGCCTCGCCCCGCTGCAGCCTCGCGACGTGGAAGTCGGGATCCTCGACCAACAACTCGCCCAGCAGCGCGATGGCGCGGTCGAGCAGCGCCTCCCCCTCCTCGCGGCGCGCCGGGCTCCGGATCTGGTCGGCCGTGACGAGCCATGCGGAGCCGCTGCGCGCCCACGCCTCGGCGAGGCGGAAGCGGGCCCATCGGTCCTCCGGCGCGACGGCGAGCACCTGCCGCAGGTCGTCCTCGGCACTGCGGAAGTCGAAGGTCACGAAGACTTCCAGCAGTGCCCGCAGGCGGTAGACGAGGAGGCGGTCCTTGCCGGCGGGCTCCGACGCGAGAAGGTCGGTCGAGAGGCGTCCGGCGCGGACGGGATCCCCCGCGACGACCGCCACCGCCAGCATCAGGATCGCCTCGTTGCGCGTCTCGCGCAGCATGGCGATCTCGCCGCGCAGCGCCCCCCCGCCCGCATGGATCATCTCCGGCTGCGCGTCGAGCGCCGCGCGGGCCGCGAGGACGGCCCCGGCGGGATCGCCGCGCGCGAGCGCGTTCGCCTTCAGCATCGCGGCCATCGCGATCGCGTCGCGGTGCGCCGGCAGCGGCGCAAGCCGGTCCGCCGCGCCGCGGAAGCAGCGGATCGCCTCGTCGTAGCGCCGGGCCTTCAGGAAGACCTGCCCGAGCTCGAAAAAGCTCCGCCGCTCCATCTCCCCGCCTTCGAGTGCCCGCAGCGCCGCCGCCACCGCGAGGTCGTCCTCCCCCTGGCGGAAGTGGTAGAGCGCGCGGTAGCTGTCGATCTCGCCCGAGAGGCGCCGGCGCGCCCGCGACGCCGCCGGAAGCGGCGCGAGTTCCTCCTCCGCCTTGCGCCACTCGGGGGGGTGGGCGTCGAGGTGGAAGTTCACGCGCAGCGCGACGATCTCCTCGCGCGCGGGCGCGCGCCGCGCCGCCTCGTCGATCGCGCGCGCGTAGGCGTCGCGGTCGCCGAGGGCGCGATAGGCCGGCGCCATCTCGATCCAGGGCTCGGCGGCGTCCGGCGCGCGCTCGGCGGCCTTGCGCAGCAGCACGATCGCCTCGGCCGCCGCGCCGGCGCGCATCAGCGCGCGCCCCGCCTCGTAGCCCGCCTCGTACCGCTCCCACGCCCCGTAGGACGCCGCGTGATCGCGCGCCGCCCCCACCGGATCGCCGAGCGCCGTGCGCGCGAGACCGCGGTGATGCAGCACCTCCGCCCGGAACCGGCGCGCGTCCTCCCCCTCCTTGCCCGCCACGAGGTCGAGCGCGCGGTCGCCCCGCTCGATCGCCTCGGTAACCCTTCCCAGCGCCAGCAGCGGGAGGATCTGCGCGGCGTTCCCCTTGGCCTGCATCTCGGCCAGCGGCGCGCGCAGCAGCCCCTTCTCGAAATCGTCCACCGCGCTCGCGAGCAGGCGCGGATCCCGGGGTGTCGCGAGCAGCCCCCGCTCCGAGCGGGCGAACCCGCGCTGCAGGTAGGCGAGGGCCGACTCGGGGCGCGCGTCGAGCGTGCGGCTCCAGAGCGTCTCGTCGTCCACGAAGCGCGCGGAGCCGGCGAAGGAGAGGGCGCCGTAGGCGAGGCAGAGAACGCCCGCGGCGACCTTCGCCTCGTGGCGGTCCACGAGGAATGCCCCCGCGGCGAGCGCGAGGCCGAAGAGCGGCAGGTAGAGGTAGCGGTCCGCGGCGAGGATCTCCGTCGCCGGGAAGACGTTGTTGAACGGCAGGAGGGCGACGAAGAAGAGCCCGATCCCGCAACTCGCCCCCGGCGCGCGGCGGCGCAGCGCGCCAACCGCCGCCGCCGCCCCGAGCAGCAGCGCCCCAGGCAGCAGCGCGTCGGCCAGCGCGACGCGGCGCGCCTCGGGGTAGTCGATCGAGAGCCCGAGCGGGACGAGCGCCCGGCGCAGCGAGTTCCCCCATGCGGCGAGCCCCGTGACGGCCCGGCTCCCGATCTCCCCCGCCTCGCGCACCACCCCCTTCTCCATGCCCACGAGGAGATGGACCGCCAGCGGCAGCAGCGCCGCGACCGCGAGCGGCAGCGCGCGCAGCAGTGCCGCGCGGCGCTCCCCCTCGTAGCGCGGCAGCAGCAGCGCGGCGGCGAAGAGCAGCCCCGGAAGGACGACCGCGGTCGCCTTGGCGAAGCAGGCCACGAGAAAGAGCGGGATCGCAAGCAGGAACCCCGCGCCCGGCCTCTCCTCGTGGCGTACGTGCCAGAGCCACGCGAGGAACATGAAGAACCCCGCGACGAGCTCTTTGCGCCCCGAGATCCACGCGACGGACTCGACGTGGAGAGGGTGCAGCGCGAAGAGGAGCGCGGCGAGCAGCGCCGCGACCCGGTCGCGCAGGAGGATCCCGAGCAGGCAGAAGACCACGTAGCAGGTGGCGGCGTGCCAGAGCACGTTGCCGAGGTGGAAGACCCACGGCGCGACCCCGGCGATCCGGCACTCGATCCAGTAGGAGAGGCCGTAGAAGGGCAGGTAGGCGTAGTAGTAGGTCGCCGTGAAGAACGACGGGAAGGAGCGCTCGGCCGCGCCCTCGGGGCCGAGCAGCAGCGCGCGGTCGTCGTAGGAGAGCAGCCCGCCCCGGAGCGCCGGCAGCGTCGCGACGAGGACCGCCAAGAGCAGGATCCAGAGCGCGCCGAGGCGGAAGGAGCGGGGACCGAGATCAGCCATCGAGGAAGGCCCGACACCAGAGTTCGAGCAGGAGTGCGGCGTAAAGCCCCCTATCGTACGGCGCGGCGGCGGCCAGTGCCGCTTCCGCGCGGTGCGGGTCCACCATCCCGCGTTCCCGCGTGCGCCGTTCGAGCAGCGTTTCGCGGGCGAACGCGCGCCAGGGGCCCCGGAACCAGTGCGCGAGCGGCAGCGGGAAGCCCATCTTGTCCCGCCGGGCGCGGACCACGCCGGGCAGATGCGGGGCGGCCGCGGCCCGGAAGAGCGCCTTCGGCCTGCCGTCGGCGCCCACCCGCGCTTCCGGCGCGAGGCGCGCGGCGCACCGCAGGAGCCGCCGGTCGAGCAGCGGCACGCGCGACTCGACGCCGAACGCCATCGCCACGCGGTCCTCCACCTGCAGGAGCCCGGGAAGGATGATCGAGATCTCCGCCCGCGCGGCGGCCGCGAGCGGATCGAGCCCCCCCGCCGCGAACGCCTCCTCGAACTCCTTCCGCGGCGCCGGGTGGCGGTCGAGGAACTCGCGCGTGAAGAGCGTCCCCTCGCGGCGCGAGAGGAGTTCGAAGGCGCGCGCCGGCGGCGCGAGGCCGCGCACGCGATCGAAGAGCGGCGCGTGCGCCTCGAGACCTTCCGGCGGCGACTCGCGGACGAGCGCCGCGGCGCGCGCGTAGCCGCCGAAGAGTTCATCGCCGCCGCAGCCCGAGAGCAGGATGCGCACGTCGCGCGACGCCCGCTCGGCGACAAGCCACTGGGCGACCGCACCGGGACCCGCGACCGGCTCCTCCAGCGCGCGCACGACCTTGGGCAGCGCGTCGAGGCACGCCTCGGCGGTGATCGGCACCTCCACGAGCGGGAGCCCCAGCTCGGCGGCCGCGGCGCGCGCGAAGGGCGACTCGTCGCACCCGTCCTCGGCAACCCGGCCGTGGTACGCCGTCGCGCCCCCCCCGTCGCGCGCGAGCGCCGCGACGAGCGTCGAATCGATTCCGCCGCTCAGCGTCACGCCGAAGGGCTCCCCGGGCCGCGCGTCGCGCACCGACCGCACGAGCACCTTGCGGAGGCGCGCTTCGTCCAGCGCGGGGTTGGGTGCGGAAAAGACGAGCGCCGGATCGCCGGCCCGGGTCACCCGGGGCCCGGGCAGCGCGACGATGCCCCCCGGAGGCACGCGCCGGATGCCTTCGAAGAAGGTCTGCTCCCCGTAGGCGACATGGAAGGTGAGCCAGCGCCGCAGCGCGTCGGGGGAGGTCTGGGGGCCCGGGGGCAGGAGGGGGCGGATCTCGCTCGCGAAGGCGTCGCCCGTGTAGTAGAGAGGCTTGATGCCCGCCGGATCGCGCGCGAGCCAGAGCACCTCGCCGTCGTCCCATGCGAGCGCGAACATCCCGTTCCACTGGTCGATCGCGCGGATGCCCTTGAGGTCGAGCAGCGCGCCGGCGATGCGCGTGTCGCTGCTCTCGTCCGCCTCGACGCCGTGGGCCGCGAGTTCCTTCGCGAGTTCGCCGGTGTTGTAGATCTCCCCGTTGAAGACGAGAAGGCCGCGCGCGGTGCGGAGCGGCTGGGCGCCGAGTTCGCCGCCCCGGATCGCGAGGCGGGCGCACCCGAGCGTGGACCGTCCCCCCGCCGCGACCGCGCTGCCGTCCGGCCCGCGGTGGCCGAGCATCGCGACCATGCGCCGCACCGGTGCCGGCCGGTTCCCGAGCACCCCCGCGATGCCGCACACTAGACGACCGCCTCCACGTAGTAGCCAAGGGAGAGCGGGTCGAGGCGCACGGCCGCCGTCCTCGCCACCCCGGCGAAGAGCGCGTGCAGCCCTGCGCGCCGGAAACACCGGAGGTGCCCGGGCGCGAGCCCCTCATGGAGCGGGCCGAGCGGGAAGCCGAGACGTCGCGCCCAGCGCTTCAGCGGGACGACCGCCGCGTCCCACGGCACATAGGCGACGATCCGCCCGCCCTCGCGCAGGACGCGGCGGCACTCGGCGAGCACCGCGGCGGGGTCGAGCACGTGCTCGAGCAGCGCGGAGAGCACGACGAGGTCGAAGGAGGCGTCCCGCAGAGGCAGGCGCGCCGCGTCCGCCGCGACCGACGACTCCCCGCTCCGGCGGAGCATCGCGGGGTCGAGATCGAGCAGGAGCAGGTACCTCCCCTTGCCCCTCCACATCGCGGCGAGCGACCCGTCCTCCGCACCAAGGTCGAGCGCCCGCCCGAAGGGCGGCACGAGCGCGGCGATGCGCGCGCGCCTGCGCCTCTCGATGCGGCGCACAAGCCCGCTCGTGTGCCCCGTCAGGTTTCCCATCGCGAAGCGGCGGTTGAGCGCCCGGTTCCACGCGGCGACGCCTCCCGGGCGCTCGAGGTCGAAGGACTCGCCGCTGCCGGGGATCGTGACGACAGGCACCGCGGGGTTATCGCCGCGGGGCGGTCATGGAGAGGTCACGCAGCAGGCGCAGATGCGCCCGCATCGTGCGGAAGAGGCGCATCTTGCTCTTCCCCGCCCGCCGCACGCGCAGGCGCGCGGGCACCTCGCGCACCGCCATCCCCTCGCGCAGCGCGCGGGCGAGCAGCGCGGCCGAGGCGGTGAAGTCGTCCGGCGCGGGCAGCAGGCGCAGCGCCTGCGGCAGGCGGTAGGCGCGCACCGCGCAGGTGAAGGTGTGGATCGGCGCGCGCAGCCGCCACCGGTAGAGACGCGAGGCGACCCGCGACAGGAAGAGCCGGAAAGCTCCGACGCCCTCGACGCCGCCGTCGGGATGGTAGGGGCTCAGCGTCGCGACATCGGCATCCGCGAGCGCCGCGACGAGCGACGCCAGCGACTCGGCGGGATAGGGCTCGTCGGGATCGTAGACCAGCGCCGCGTCGCCGGAGGCCGCGCGGAGGCCGGTGTTCATCGCCGCGCCGACGCCGCGGTTGGTCTCGTGCGTCCGCACCTCGAGGCCCGGCAGCGCCGCGAGCCCCCGCGCCGTCCCGTCCCTCGAGCCGTCGTCGACCGCGAGCAGGCGCACGTCATGGCCCGCGAGCGCCCCGCGGATGCGGGAGAGGGTGCCGGGAAGAGCGGGGAGGAGAGCCTCCTCGTTGTAGAACGGAAGCACGACGGTGACGAGCACGCGCCGTCAGACCGCCGCGCCCCAGGAGCCCCTCTCGCCGCGGGCGCGCAGGAGCGGCTTGGGATCGAAGCGCACCTCGTACCGCTCGCGCAGATGGACGATGAAGTCGTCGAGGGAGTCGACGGCGAGGTCCGGCGCGTGGACGGAGGTCTCCCGCGCGTGGGAGCCCTCGCCGCGGCGCAGGCAGGTGAGGAGCCCCGCCTCGTGGGCGGGATCGATGTCCTTCTCCGCGCTGTCGCCGACGTAGAAGGTCTCCTCGGGTCGGATCGCGAGACTCGCGCACGCGCGGTGGAAGATCTCCCGGTGCGGCTTCGCGATCTTCATCTCCTCGCTGATGAAGATCGCCCCCGGGCTGAAGGCGTTCTGCAGGCCGAGGCGCACGAGTTTCTCGGACTGCTTCACCGTGAGGCCGTTCGTGAGCACGCCGCGGAGCAGGTCGGTGCGGGCCAGCGCCTCGAGCGCGCGCGTCGCGTCGGCGAAGGGCGTCAGGTGCTCCTTCGTCGCATGGTAGGCGCACACCCCCGCCGCGATGACGATGCCGCGGTGCACGCCGGGCCGGAGCCGGTCGCCGAGGCGGGCCACGAGCTTGTCGAAGTGCTGGCCGTGGTTGCTCGTGAACTCGCGGACGACCTTCTGCAACTCGGCGTAGGCGGCATCCACGGGGGAGTCGAGCCCGGCCTGGACCATCGCCTCCACGGCGCGGCGCCGCGCCTGGGCGGCGAAGGCCGTCGAGCCGTAGAGGGTGTCGTCGATGTCGAAGAGGACCGCGCGGAGCGTCATGGCGACCTCGGGCCGAAACAGGAAACGGGCCCCGGCTTGCGCCGGAGCCCGTACGTTACCGCATTTTTCCGCGCGGGGATGCCTAGTACCCGCGCATCCGCTCCCCCTGCTCCTGCAGGTCGGTGATCGTCGCCGTGACGACGATCATCAGGTGCTCGATCTCCTGCGACTTCCCCTGGCGGCTGAAGAGGAAGCTCAGGATCGGGATGTTGCCGAGGATCGGTGTCGTGGACTTCTTGTCCGCGATCGAGATGCTCTTGAGCCCGCCGAGAAGGATCGAGCCCCGGTCGGGGATCTTGACCGTGCTCTCGGCGACGCGCAGGTCGATCTCGGGGAGCTGGATCGTCACCGGGTTCTGCGCGCTGACGACGCCCAGCGTGGACGCGCCGAGCAGCGTCTGGAAGGTGCTGATCGGGGTCACGAGGTTGGCGATCGTCGGCCGCAGCTCCATCGTGATGTACTGGCGGTCGTGGCTGACCGTCGGGCGCACGTCCAGCGTCAGGCCGTCCTGGATGACGCCGATGACCGGGTCGGCGATGAAGGCCGTCTGCGCGACCTCGACGTCGAAGTCCTGCACGAAGCTGATCTGGTTCACGACCGTCAGGTTCGCGCGCTGCGTGTTGTAGACCGTGAGGCTCGGCGCCGTCATCTCGCGCGCCTTCTTCGACTTCTCGGTCGCCCGCACGATCAGGCTCAGGCCGAGGTCGTCGAGGAAGGTGACCGCGAAGGACCCTCCGCCGAGCGCGCTCAGCATCTCGCCGAGCGGATTCGTGAAGATGTTCTCGGAGCGGCCGCGGAAATCGCCGTCCCCGCCGTCGTTGAAGAAGAAGCCCGACGAGGGCGCCGACGCCGCGCCGCCCGAGTTCACGCCGGGGTTTCCGTTGTCGATGCCGGCGGACGCGTTGTCCTCGAGGCCCGAGGTCACGTCGTCCAGCACCGCGAGGGGGCCGCCGTTCGTGCCGCCGAGGCCGCGGAAGTCCACGCCGACGTCGCGCAGGAATCCGTCGGTGACGGTGAGGAAGCGCGACTCGATCGTGATGACGAGCCCGCTGAAGGAGCGGAGGTCGTCGAGGAAGCGGCTCACCCGGTTCTGCACCTCGGGCGAGTTGTAGATGACGAGGTTCTTGCCCTGCGAGCTGATCGTCGCGGGGTCTTCCCACGACGCCTGGCCCACGGCGCCGCGCACGAGCTCCATCAGCTCCTCGATGGTGCCGTAGGGCTGGGGCGCCTCTTCCGCCTGGCCGCCGAAGAGCGGCGTGTCGCTATCGTCGCTGACGCCCACCTGCGTGATCTGCGGCGGGATGAAGTCCGTGAGGCCCAGGGTCAGGTCCGCGACGGGGTGGATGCGCAGCACGAGGTTCTTCTTCTGGTGCTCGCGCTTGATGAAGCGGACGATGTTCCCGACGATCTCGTGCACGACCTCGCCCTCCGCCGAGGCCTGCTTCATGATCAGGTCGAGCGCATCCGCGACGGTCACGCTCTGCGCCTGCAGCGTGATCTCGGCGGCGTCGAGGTCCTCCCGCGCGCGGGCGTCCACGACGAAGTTCACGCCGGAGGCCGCCGTCAGGTAGCTCGCCACCTGGGGGAAGGGCGTGGCGTCGAAGCGCAGGTCCACGCTCCGGCTCTTCAGCGTGTTCAGGACGTTCTGCTCCTCGGGGCTCATCTCCTTGCCGCCGCCCGCCGCGGACGTCCGGACCGCGCGGAGCTGGGTGATGCGGTCCCAGAAGCTCTGCGCGGGCCACACGAGGATCGCGCTCGACGGCGTCTTCGTGCGCTCGATGTCCACCTGCCAGCGGCGGTAGGACTCCTTCATGTCGCGCAGGATGCTCTCGTTCACGTAGACGTGGCGCGCCTTGCGGGAGTTGTCGAGGATGTCGCGGGCCACGGTGTTGTCCGGCTCCTCGGCGAGCACCTGCTGCGCGTAGGTGGAGGCGGCGTCGAAGTTCTCGAGATTGAACTGGTCGATCGCGGAGCTGAGCAGCCGCGCGCGGCGGTCGCGGCCCTCGATCAGCGCGCGCTCCTCCTCCTCGGCGACGCGCATGAGCGCCGCCTCGGTGTCGCGACGCTCCTGCTCCGCCTGCGCCTGGGCGACGACGCGGTCGAGCTCCTTCAGGCCGCTCTCGGCCTTCTCGCCGAGTTGCGTGAGCTCGTTGTCCTCCCCCAGCGGCGAGAGCTTGCTCGTCGTGACGATGAAGCTCGCGTTCTCGTAGGCACGGCGCGCGGCGTCCCAGTCCTGCGCGCCCATCGAGCTCTCCGCGTCGGCCAGCAGTCGACGGACGGAGACCTTCTGCTCGTCGAGCTTGACGAGGTAGGAGTCGTATTGGTCATCGACGACGGTCCGCACTTCGCCGGCGCGATCGCCCATCATGCGCTGGATCTCCGAGCGCAGCGTCAGGGCCTCGCCGGAGGTCGGGTTGTAGCCGAGGGCCGTGTTGACCGATTCGAGGGCGTCGGGAAGCTGCAGGGCCTTCCGCTGCCGCACCGCCTGGTCGTAGAGCTTGCGGTACATGTACTCGTCGAACTGGCCCTTGAGGCGCGCCTCGTCCTCCACGGCGTCGAGCACGCCCTCGGCGCCGGTGTCGCGCACCGCCTCCGGCGGCTGCGCGGGAGGGGCCTCCTTCTTCTTCCCCGAGCTGCACGCGGGAACGAGAACCATGAGCATGCCCGCAAGAAGCAGCGTCCGCTCGAAACCATGCCGTAGATCTCTCATTCTCTGGCCTTTCCTGCGGCGGTTCCCTCCCATGAGAATCCGCCGCGTGGAAGATCGCCCGGGCGACCGGGGCCCACCCGATTCCAACCCGCGCGATCCCTGCCGAACTTGACTTCTCGAAGCCCTGGACCCATACCCTCCGGACCAGGAGGCGCGAAGACTACCCGAACGGCTCCAGCCGTTCAATAGGCCGGACTTACGTCCGGGCACTAGAGCAACCGCGCGCTGTCACGCATCCGTCACCGCCCGGATTTTTTGCGGGCCGCTTCGAGAAGGCGCTCCAGATCCTGGGAGCGGTAGCCCCGGCGGATCGACTCCTCCAGCGCCTCCACGGCCCCCCCCGCATCCCCGAGCACGAGCAGCAGCGCCCTGCCCCGTTCGAGGGGAGCAGCGGGATTGCCCAACTCCTCCGCCTCGATCCGTTCGAGCGGCTCCATCAGCCGGGCGACCAGGGCGCGATCCCCGGCCGCGATAGCCGCCGCCATCGCCTGCAGGACCGGCATCGTCCGGGGAAGGCGCTCCCGCGCATCGGGGAGCGCCCGGTTCTCGGCGGGACGGAGGTAGTCCCGTTCCGGCCGCCGGATCGACCCGTAGGGGGACTCGGGGGCCGCGGACTCCGCCCCCCCGGCGTCGCCGGGGCGCCGCGCACGGTAGGTGGCGAGCGCCCGGTCGAGCGGCTCATAGGCGGGATGGGTGAGGGGCTCGGGGAGCGGGGAGAGCTCGCCTGGATCGGCGGCGCGATCATAGAGCTCAAGCCTCGGCCCCCCGTCGATCAGCGTCATCCGGCCGTCGGTCGCGACCGACTGCTGCGCCCACGTGTAGAGGCGGTGGCCATAGAGGCTCTCCCCGCAGAGGATGCGCCCATCGGGCAGCGCGAAGAGGTCGGCGCCGTCGGACCTGCGCGGCGCGAGCCGGCAGAGGCGCCGCAGCGTCGGGGCGGCATCGAGGAGGGAGCAGGCGGTCTCGATCTCGCGCCCCTCCGGGATCCCGGGTCCGGCGATCACGAGCGGGATGTCCATGGTGGCGCCGTGGCAGAGCACGCCATGGCTCGGTTCCTCGTGCTCGCCAAGGGATTCGCCGTGGTCGGAGGTGAACAGCACGAGGGTCGTTTCGGGATCGACGAGGGAGAGGATCCGCTCCAGCAGCGCGTCGCTCCGGCGCACTTCGCCGCGGTAGCGCTCCGCGGGGGGATCGACGTCCTCCGTCCCGGAGCGGCGGCCATCCCCGGCCCAGCTCTCGTAGGGCTCGTGCGGCTCCCAGAGGTGCACCCAGGCGAACCAGGGCCGATCGGCGGGCCGGTGGGCGAGGAACGTCCGTAGCCGCTCCACCTGCTCCTCCCCGTCGAGGCAGGGGAAGCGCGGATCGCCCGGCGACGGGTCGGGCGGCGACCGGAAGGTCGAAAAGCCCGCATCGATGCCATACCGCGCGTGCAGCACGCCTGCGGCGACGAAGGCCGCGGTCGCGTATCCCGCGTCGGCGAACTCCTCGGCGAGCAGCGTGTAGCTCCGCTCGCCCCTGGGGGGGAGGGGTGCCGCGGTGTTGTCGCGCGCGCCGTGCTCGCAGGGGGCAAGGCCCGTGAAGAGGGAGATGTGCGCCGGCAGCGTCAACGGGGCCACGGTCCGCGCCTTCCGGTAGCGCGTCCCCCGGGCCGCGAGCGCCCTGAGCGCGTGCGTCTCGGGATCGTCGAACGCATCGGCGCGGAGCGTGTCCACCGTCACGACGAGCACGGAAGGGCGCGCGTGCTCCCCTCCCCCGAGCCCCCACCAGATCCCCGCCGCGACGGCGAGACCCGCGAGGAGCCTTACGAAAAAGTGGCGATCCCGGAGGATCGCCACCTTTTCCCTGATTCGAATCAACCTAGTCGCCCGTCGTCAGATAGTTCTTCGCGGGGTAAGGCAGGAGCGGCAGCCGCCGGAGCTCGGGGCCCGGGATGGCGGTGCCGTAGAAGTCCACCTTCTCGAGTTGCGCCTCCGAGAACTTGTTGAGCACGGCGACGACGAACTTGTGCGGGGTCTTGTGGCCCGCCTTGATCTCGCCCTTGACGACGGCGGTGCCGCCGCCGCTCGCCGCCGCCTTCTTCGCGTCGGCGATCCACTGCCCGACGCGCTTCAAGTCGTCGGTCTCGCGATCGGCGAACTTGTACATCACGCTGGTGGGCATGTGGACCGTGATCTCGCTCCCGTCGGGCCCCCATTTCCGGGGCGTCTCGTTGCGCGCCATGATGTGGACGCTCACCATGATCTCGTTCGGAGGGGGCTGCGGGATCGGGTTGATGCCCTTGTCGGTGGGCAGGTACGCGAGGAGCTTGCCTTCGAGGGTCTTGAACGGCAGGCACATGAAGAAGATGAGGATCAGGAAGCTCACGTCGATCATCGGCGTGAGTTCGAGGGCCGCCTTCTGGTTCGTGAGTTCCCTGGCTGCTTTGCTGGCCATGGCTACTGACCTCCCTGGGCTTTCCACTCGTCCTGGGTGATGCCGCCGATCATGCGCGCCTCCTTCAGGCCCTCCTCCTTGCCATAGCCCTTCCCGATGAATTTCGAGCAGGCAAACTGGCACTTGTAGAGCTTGCGCTCCGCCATGATCGTCATGAGGTACTGCACATGCTGCCAGGGGGTGTCCTTGTCGGCCCTGAGCAGCACGAAGAGCTTGCTCGCCTTGGCGCCGGGGGCGACCTCGACGAACCCCTCGCCCTTGGTCTTGATGTTGTAGACGCGCACGGCCTGGTCGAGGATCGTGCCGAGCTCGTCGAGGTTCTTCCGCTGGCCGCGGAAGAGGATCTGGCCGCGGTTGTCCACGTTGAGGATCACGCGGTCATCGGGATCGTTCCCCTTGTCCTCCAGCGCCATGTAGGCGATGGGAAGGGTCAGTTCGGCGAGGTCCTTCTGGTTGAGGTCGCTCACCACGAGGAAGAAGATCAGGAGGTTGAAGACGATGTCGATCATCGGCGTCATGTCGAGTTCGCCGGAATCCTGGGACATCTCGGACAATTTGCTCATTCGTAACTCCCGGTCGACGGGTTCGCGCGGGGACGCGCCGGTCTATTTGCCGCGGAAACGTTCCACGAGGTCATGGGCGATCCCGGTCAGCTCGATCGTGACGCGCACGACGCGGTTGCGGAACAGGAAGAAGGCCACCATCGTCGGGATCGCGACGAGGAGACCGAGGAAGGTCGTCACGAGCGCCTGGCCGACGCCCGTCGCGAGGTCGGCCGGGGTCACGGCGGAACCCATCGCGGCGATCGTCGCGAACGCCCCGATCATGCCCGACACCGTGCCGAAGAGGCCGAGCATCGGCGCCAGGTTCGCGAGCAGGGCGAGGAGGCTGATCTTCTGGCTGAGCCGGATCGCCTCGATCTCGGCGGCCTCGGTCATCGCGGCCTTCATCGTGTCGAAGCCGGCATTGATCTTGGGCAGGCCGGCCGCGAGCACGTTGGTGAGGAAGTTCGGCTCCGCCTCGCAGAGCTCGAGCGCCTCCTGGTACTCCTCGTTCTCGAACATCCCCTCGATCTCGTCGATCAGCTGGGGAGGGACGATCTTGTCCCGCTTGATGTTGACGGCGTGCTCGATGCTGAGCGCGACGCTGACGAACGAGCAGAAGACGATCACGTAGCCGATCCAGCCGCCCGCCCCGATGTACTGCTGGAACCAGCTCACCTCTTCGGCCTGGGTCTCCTGGGCCCAAGCCTCGCCCGCGAGGACCCCCACGACCAGCACCGCGAGCATCATCAGCGAAGCCATGCGCATGGCCTTCATATGCGTCCCACTCCTTTCGCGTTGAATTCGAATTCAGGAAGTCGGTCCGGGGGGGAGCCCCGGGCAGACGGAAGATTCTACTAGGCCTTGGCCCTCGCTGCCCAGTCCGAAGTCGGGTAACGTTCGCGAAGATCCGCCCACCAGCGGGCCGCCTCCGCGCGGAGGAAGCTGCCGTCTCCGCCCTGTGCATCGATCTCCTTCGCGAAGACCGGTGCCGCCTTGCCGAGGTAGTAGAGGGCCCGCGCCATCTGCTCGGGATGCTCGTAGCCCTGCGTGACCACCTCGAGCAGCGCGCGGTAGCCCGCCTCGCCCTGCCCCTTCTCCGTCAGGCAGATGCCGATCCCCGCCGTCGCGCCGATCGCGAGCACGGGGTCGCTCTTCCCCTCGGTCTGGCGCAGTTCGGTATAGCGCGCCAGCGGAGGGTCGTAGGTCGACTTCTGCTGCTCGGCACTGGCGAGCAGGAGGTCGGCCCCGCGCAGCAGCATCATGTTCGAGGCGCGGGAGAGGACCTTCTTGCCGAAGAGGTCGGGCTGGTTGCGGGCGAGGCTCGAGAGGTTCACTCCCGCCGAGCGGTAGATTCCCTCCTGCTCCTCGGACGCCTTGCCGCCGGCTTCGACCTCGCCCTTCAGGATGATCGCGTCCGTGAGGATCTGCGGCGAGAGGGCGCCCTTCTTCGCCTCGTCGATCAGCTTGTCGAGCACCCCCTTCGCGGCATCGACCTGTCCCTGCGCCGCCAGCACGCGCGCCTCGAGGAGACCCACGTCGGCGACGAGGGAGTTCTCCCCCCAGCACCAGACGTTCTGCGCCCTCTGGACCCCCTTCGGGTCGACGACCTGCACCTGGATCTCCTTCGGCGGCTTGTTCTCGGTGCGGGTCCGGAACTCCTGGATCGTGGCGAGCGCCGCGGCGAGCTTCGTGGCGTCCCCCTTGCGTCCCATCTCGAGGCGCGTCTCGATCAGGTAGAGCGTCGCGTACATGTTGTGCCAGGTCTCGATGCGTTCGGTGTCCTCCTGGCCCTTCGTCCCCTTCTCGGTGCTGTAGGCGATCTTCGCGAAGGTCTCCTCGGCTCCCGGCACCACCCCCTGCGTCGCGAGTTGCCCCGCCGAGAAGAGGCGCCGCCCCTGCGCGAGCAGCTTCGACCACTGGTTGATGTCGCTCGCGTCCCCGCGGCGGAAGGTGACGATGCGGCGGATGGGCACGGTGAACGACTTGCGACGCCCGCCCACGTCGATCAGGCCCTTCCACTCCTTGTCGGTCACCTTCGTGACGCTCTCGACCTGCACGGACTTGATCGTCCCGTCCTCCTCGGCGTAGGTGAGCTGTTCCGCGCCCTGCGCCAGCGCCGGCAGCAGCGCCATCGCGAGCGTCGCGGCCCGGAGTGTCGTCTTGGGGATCATCGCGCTACCTCCCTCCGACCCGGGCCTTGAGGCTCGCGTCGAGCTGTTTGAGCCGTGTGAGGCGGTCCGGGCCATCGGCGTTGGGGTTCTCGAAGAGGATCTTGCTCGAGAAGGCCGCACCGCTCTGGGCGGCGGTCGTGGCCATCTGCCCGCCGCCGGTCTCGGCGATCTGCAGGTAGAGCTCGAGCATCAGTTCGGTGCCGTTCCACCAGAGCGGGATGAACTCGTCCAGCTTCGGGTTGGAAGGGTCCTTGTTCGGCTTCGTGAAGCTGTGCAGGTGGTTGAGCAGCCGGATGCCGATCCAGCGCCCGTCGAGCCCGGCCGGGCTCGACTCCTTGAACACCTTCGCGGCCGTCAACAGCGCGTCGGGACGGCGCCGGATCTGCTCCCACATCTCCTTGCTCGGCCACGCGTTGTAGGTGGAAAGTACCTTCAGCAGGGGCTCCTGCTGCGCCTTGTCGGGGATGAGGACGTCGGTGTAGTTCTCGCGCGTGAGCGCGAGCACCTTCTGCTTCTCCGGTCCCGGCATCCGGGGATCGTGCAGGATGGCCTCGAAGCGCATCTCCGCGGCCTGCAGCGTCCAGGCGCTCTTCACGTTGGGATCCTCGGCCTTGCTCGCGGCGGTCTCGAAGGCCTCGCCCGCCTCCTGCCACTGCTGCGCGTCGCGCAGCACATCCCCGAGCAGCCAGGAGTAGGCGGCGGAGGGATTCGACTCGCCCTCCATCCTCTCTCCCCACAGCTTCGCGGCGCGGGCCGCCATGTCGATGCGCACGGGACCCGGTTCCCTCTCCTTGTACGCCTTGCGGAGGGCGTCGAAGACATCCTGGTTGTTGCGCCGGATCAGCGAGTCGGAGCCCGGCAGCTTCTCCTTCAGCTGCGCGAGCGTGGACTCCGCCTTCTCGATCTCCCCGGCCGCGAGGTGCGCGTGGATCTTCACGTCGAGCTCGAGGCCGCGGTAGAGGAAGTCGTCGGGATAGTCGGCGAGGTACTTGTCGACCGCCGTCAAGGCCTCGGGCCAACGCAGGAGTTCCGCCAGCGCGATCACGGTGAAGAGCCTCCCGTATTGCCGGCTCTTCACGGCCGCGGGGTCGTCGCCGCGCTCCGCCGCGGTCTTGGCGAGCGTCTGCGACGCCTCGAGGAACTTCTCGTTCCACTCCGCCGCCTTCTCGGGCTGCTCCCGCGCGAGCTTCTGGTAGCAGGTCGGGACCGAGCGCTGCGCCCTCCAGTAGTTGGGCGAGTTGGGATTGATGTCCTTGAGATTCTCGGCGGCCTCCTGCAGCTTGCCGCGGTTGATCAGCTCGAGCGCGTTGCTGAAGGCCGCGTCGCTGTTGTCGGGGTGATCGGGGAACTTCGCGCGGAAGGTCTCGGTGACTTCGCGGTAGCGCTGCTCGTCCGCGGGGCGCTTCGTCGCATCGGCGATCGCCTTGAAGCACGCGCGCGCCGTGTTGCACGCCTCCGACGCGGTCGTGTGGAAGCTGGACTCCTCGCTCGCCTTCGACTGGAGGTAGTCCGCCACGAGCTTCCAGGCCACCTCGGCGCCGGCGAGGAAGCGGGAGTCGCGCCGGTAGGCCTGCGCGATGCGCAGCCGCGCGCTGTGGCTGTACCGCTCCTTCTGCTCCTCGGTGCGGCACGCGCCGACGGTCTTCTCGTAGAACGTGATCGCGTTGGCGAGGCGCCCCTGGGCGTTGAGCGACTCCCCGATCTGGAAGAGCAGCCCCGGATCGAGCACGCTCGCGCCCGCCACGCTGCCGACCCACTCCGTAAGCTTGTTCGTCGCGCGCTTGGTCGCGCGCCTGTCCCCCTCCGTGCGGGCCGCGGCGAGCACCTCGCCCGCGATCTCGACCGCCGCCTGGAAGTTGCCCCGGGCGGCGTGGGCGTCCCCCACCTCCAGCAGCGCCAGCAGCGCCCACGGCCTGCGCACGCCGTGCTTGAGCGTCTGCTTCAGCGTCGTTCCCGCCTTGATGCTGTTCTCGAGGTAGACCGGCTGCGCCTTCTTGAGCGCGCCCTCCTTCATGGCCAGGGCGTTGGCGGTCCTGCAATACCAGTAGAAGGCCTCGCCGATGACGTCCATCGTGTCGGGAATGGTCGGATCCTCGGCAACCTCGCGGAAGAGCGTGCCGAAGTAGTTGAGCGCGATCTCGCCCCCTTCGGCCTCGCCGGTCCGGATCGCCTTCTCGTAGTTGGCGCGCCCGAGGTAGATGTACGCATAGGCGCCGGAGAGCTCCTTGAAGTGGCGGTTGGAGTGCTCGTCCAGCTCGAGCTCCGCGGTGTCCATCTTGTGCGTGAACTGGACGCCGCCGGGGTAGATCAGCGCCCAGCGGAACTTCGCCACGGAGCGGTAGAGGTCGGCCTGCGTGGTGCGCACGTAGAGCGGGTTCGTCGGGTCGCCGGACTCGTCCTTGCCGAGCGCCTTGCGTCCCTCCTGGTAGACCTTCTCGAAGTTGGCGACGGCGGTCTCGAAGAGCTTCGCCGCCGCGTCCTTGTTCTCGTCCACGAGCTTCTTGCGCTCCGCCACCATCTCGTCGGGATAGGAGGCGCCGGTGAGGAACTCGGCGTACTCCATCAGCAGTTCCGCGAGCAGGAACGCGGCCTCCCCGGCCTCGGCGCGCCCGCTGACGTACGCCTCGATCTTCGGCTTCGCCTCGGCGTAGAGCCGCAGCACCTCCTCGCGCGACACGCGCGGGGGACGACCCTCGTCGAGGTCGTACAGGAAGAGCCCGCGGGCGCGGCTCGCGAGCTGCTTCTGGATCAGCGCCTTGCCATACTCGCCCGCCCGCTTCCCCTCCTCGCCGCCGCTCGCGATCAGCCGGTCGAGCACCTGGTCCGCCATCGCGGTCAGCCCCCGGGCCCCCAGCGCCTGTGCGAACCGCAGCTCCTGCTCCGCGTCGGCTGCGACGGAGACGCTCCCGGCAAGCAGGAGCGCGACGAAGGTCCAGCGTGTGTTCATGGCTCCACTCCAGTTTCGAGACACGCAACGAGCGCAGACGACGACGCCGGCCGATGCGCACGCGTAGGCCAATCCGGTCCCCGCGCAGGGGCCGGAAAGTCCAAGAGTGTACGCGGCTCGGGGTCGGAGTCAATCCGCCGTCCGGGGAGGCGGCGGGCCGTCGAGGTGACGCGGCGCATCTCGGTTGTTTCTTCGCAGCGCAGCGTTCACGCAGACCAGAGGGGTATCACGATCGTACCGGTGGCGGTGGAAGCGTCAACTGCAAAAAAAGAGCGAGGGGCAGGCGTGGCCTGCCCCTCGCGGATGGATGGGGGTACGGGGGAGGTTCAGCGCGCCCCGAAGTTCGGAGCGTGCTCCTCCGGCACGACGACTTCCGCCTTGACGAGGATCAGCAGGTTGCGCCGCTGGACCGTCTTGGCCTTGCGTCCGAAGAGGAAGCTGAGGATCGGGACCTTGTTCAGCACGGGAAGCCCGGACTCGGCCACGAGATCGCGGAAGAACTTGATGCCGCCGAGCAGCAGCGTGCCGCCGTCCGGCATCGTCACCGTCGTCCGGACGCGCGAGATCGCGATTTCCGGCACCTGGATCGTCACGGGCGGGCCCGTGGCGAGGGAGGTGAGGAAGGTCGGGATCGGACGGACGAGGTCGGCCACCGTCGGCCGCATCTCCATCGTGATGAAGCGGCGATCGGCGCTCACGATCGGACGCACGTCGAGGATGATGCCGTCGCGGATGGTCTGGATGATCGGGTCGCCGATGGCGGCCGACTGCGCGATCTCCACGTCGAAGTCCTGCACGTAGGAGTTCTGCTTCATCACGGAGACGTTCGCCCGCTGCGTGTCGTACACGGTCAGCCGGGGCGCGCTGATCTCCTCGATGCGCTCGCTCTTCTCGACCGCGCGCAGGATCACCTCGATCTGCGTGTCGTCGAGGAAGGTGTGCTGGAGCGTGAAGCCGCCCGAGTTGGCCCCGCGGACGCCGCCCGACGCCGCGGACGCGGTCGCCTGACCGCGCTCGTCGAAGCCGAGGATGAAGTCGAAGAGGTTCTCGACGCGGCCCTTGTACTCGCCGTCCCCGCCGTCGGAGAAGAAGGCGCCGGGGGTCTTCGCCGTGCCGATCGAGGAGGGCTCCGGGATCGTGCCCGACGCCGAGCCGGACGGATTCGCGGTCGAGCCCGAGAAGCTGTCGTCGAAGTTCGTGCCCGTGCCGAGGCCGGGCAGACCGACGCCGCCCGTCTGGTCGCCGAGGCCGCGGATGTCGACGCCGACGTCGCGCAGGAAGCGGTCTTCGGCCGTCAGGAAGCGGACCTCGAGGCTGACGAGCAGGCCGGTGTTCTTGCGCAGGTCGCTCAGGAACTGGGCGATCCGCTGGTGGGTCTCCGGCGTCTGCGTGATGACGAGCACGTTGTTCTTGACCTGGATCTCCGCGCCCTCGACGGTGTCCCAGGTCTCCTGGTCGATCGTCTGCTTGATCACCTCGGTCAACTGGTCCACCTCGAAGGGGGAGACCGGCTCGGCGTCGGCATCGGCCGGCTCCGGCGGCTGGTACTTCGAAGGTACGAGGTTGATCTCCTGGCCGGGGAAGTCGCTGATCTTCGCGACGAGGTCCTTCACGTCGTAGAACTGGAGGACGGGCTTGTCGATCGCCTCCTCCTTGCTGAGGATCATCACGACGCCGCTGCGGATCTTCCACGCCATCTCGTTCGGCTCGGTGATGAGATTGAGAACCTGGGCGACGCTGACGTTGTCGATCTTCAGCTCGATTTCGGTCTCGCCCTTCTCCTCCTTCACCTTCTGGCTCATCACGAAATTGAGCCCGGTGACGCTGCGCAGGTAGTCGATGGCGCCGGCGAGGGTGATGTCGCCCGCGGTGAACGCGAGGTCGTAGACCCTCTTCTGCTGGAGCGTGTTCAGGATCTGATCGGCGCGAGGATCGGGCGCCGACACGTTCGAGGAGCCGGTGACCTTCGGCTTGCGCTGCGAGATCTCCCCCCAGCTCTTCGGGTAGTTCATCACCTCGGGATGGGGCATCGCGTCCATCTCGAGGCGCTCCATCACCGTGCGCCACTGGTCGTTGAACTGCTCGCGGATCTCGTTGCGTTCCGCGATGTACTTCGTCTCCTGCGCGATGCGGACGAGCTCCTTCGCCGCCTCGTTGTGCGGGTCGAGCGCGAGAACCTTCTGCGCGTTCGTGAGCGCGAGGTCGTAGTTGCCGCGGTCGTACGCGTCCCGCGCCACGCGGAGGAAGACGTTCATCTGCCGCAGCTCCTCGTCGCGCTGGCGCTCGTGCCGGGCCTTCTCGGCCTCGAGGATCTCCGACTGGAGCTTCTCGCGTTCGCGCTGCTCGGTGAGCCGGGCCTGCTCGCGCGCCCGGTCGATCAGCGCGCGCGCCTGCTCGGAGTTGATCGGGAAGTCGGTCTGGTACTTGTACCAGTTGAGGATGTTGAGGATCTCCTCGTACTTGCGCGCCGCCTTCTCGTAGTCCCCCTCCTGCTCGGCCGCCCGCGCCTCGGCGAGCCGCTGGTTCAGCGCTACGATCGTCGCCTGCTTGCGCGCCTCCATGCGGTCGCTCTCGCGGGAGACGGTGTCGTCGGCGATGGCGCCGCGTTCGCCGAGTTCCATGCTGAGGCGCATGTAGGCGTCGCGCGCCTCCTGGTCACCGCTGTCGAGCAGCAGCGCGCGCTTGTAGAGTTCGCGCGCCTCGACCACGTCGCCCGCCTTGTACTTGGACTCGGCGAGCGCCTTGAAGCGGGCGACGAGTGCCTTGGTCTCCTGCTGCCCTGCCGCCGCCCCCTCGGGGATTCCGTCGGCATCGAGCACGGCCCGCTCCGCTTCGCCAGATCCGCACGGCTCCGCACACGGCTCGGCGCACGGCTCGGCGCACGGCTCGGCGCACGGCTCGGCGCACGGCTCGGCACACGGCTCGGCACACGGCTCCGCGCAGGGCTCGGCGCATGCCTCCCCGCAGCCGTCCGCGCAGGCCTCGCCACAGGACTCCGGCATGGCTTCCTCGGACGCCGCGGCGCAGCCGCAGCCCTCGGTGCTCTCGGCCGGGGCCTTCTTGCCGGCGCTGGCGTCTTCGTCGACCCAGGTCTTCTTCTTGGCGCAACCTGCGCCAAACATCACGGCGACCGCGACGAGGATGCAAAGGCTGAATGCTCTACGCATGCGCGTTTCCTCAATCCTCCCCCCTGCCTACCAGGGGGACTGAATACCGAACCCTGCCGCGGAGGCCTCCCAGCGAGCCTCCGATGTGACGCCCGGACCTGTGCCCTCCGGCCCGGAGCCGCCCTACTTACCACACGCGGCGCAAAGGCCGCAATACCTTTCCCCGCACGCCGGGGGCGCCGGGGGGGCCGGAGGTAGAGCCTTGGCGAACCGTGTCATCGCCGCGTCACCCCGACTGCTTTTTCGACCCTGGGACCGGACGACCGAGAATCCGGAGGATCGCCTTCAGGTCCTCCCACGCCTCCCGCTTGGACGGCGGGTTCCTGAGCAGGTAGGCAGGGTGCCAGGTCGGGACGACGATCCGGCCCTCGAACTCCATCGGCCGGCCGCGGACCCTCGAAATCGGCCCCTCGTAGCCGGTGAGCGCCTTGAGCGCATGCCGCCCGAGGGCGCAGATCACCTTCGGCGACACGAGCGCGATCTGCCGGAGAAGGTAGGGGCGGCACTTCTCCGCCTCGTCCGCGGCGGGATCGCGGTTCTCCGGCGGGCGGCACTTGAGCACGTTCGCGATGTAGACCTCGGCACGCGCGTAGCCCATCGCCTCGATCATCTCCGTCAGCTTCTGGCCCGCGCGCCCGACGAAGGGCCGGCCCTGCAGGTCCTCGTCATGGCCCGGCGCTTCCCCGACAAACATCAACTCCGCCCGCGGATCGCCCTCGCCGAAGACGACCTTCGTCCGCGTCTCGCACAGCCGGCAGGCGGTGCAACCAAGCGCGCGGGCACGAAGGTCCTCCCAGCCGAGCGAGTCGGTGGCCGGCCCGCCCCCCCCCGCGGCCCCCCCCACGGTCGCCCTCTTGCGCGCCCGCTTCGCTCCCAGGAAGAGCGCCCGCGCCCGCAAGGTGCGAGCGACGCGCCTGCGGATCTCCTCCGGTTGCGTCACGGCACCCCGGCAGCCGCGGCAAGTCGCTCGAGGGCCGGCAGCAGCTCCGCGGCCGTCGCCTCCTCGGCCAGCAACGACGTGTAGCCCGCCGCCCTCACGTGGCCCCCGCCCTTCCAGCGCCCCGCGAGGGCCGCCACGTCGGCGCGGTCGCTCTTGCTGCGCAGGCTCACCTTGCAGCCGCCGCCCTCGAGCCCCCGCACGAGCGCGCCGACAACGACGCCGCGGATCGAGATGACGAGATCCACGAGATCCTTCACGTCCTCCTCTTCGGCGCCGAGATCGCCGCCGTAGCCCCGCGGCACGACGAGCAGCGCGACGCGCCCTCCCGCCGGCAGTCGGATCTCCTCCGTGGCGCGCGCGTGCAGGCGAAGGATGCCGAGGGGGACCGACGCGTAGAGGTGGCGATGGACGGCATCGGGATCCGCCCCGAGGCGCAGAAGCGCCGCCCCGGTCTCCAGCGTGGCCGGGCTCGTGCTCGAATAGCAGAACCGGCCGGTGTCGGTCATCAGCGAGACGAGCAGCGCCTGCGCCATCGGAGGATCTACAGGGAGCGCGAGGGCGGAGAGCAGCGCGAAGGCCAGCTCGCCGGTGGCGGCCGCCTCAGGCACGACCCACGCGACATCGCCGTACCGCTCGTTGCTCACGTGGTGGTCGATGTTGCAGACAAGGCTCCCCTTCGGGCGCTCGGCATAGGGCCGGCCGAGCCGATGCGCGTCGCCCGCATCGAGACCGAGCAGCAGGTCGAAGGGCGGGAGCGGTCCCGGGCCCAGTCTCCGGATGCCCCCATAGCCGTCGAGAAAGGCGTAGGCGCGCGGCAGGGCGCCCTCGGTGACGAAGAGGCACTCCTTGCCCAGGGCGCGCAGACCCCGCTGGAGCGCGAGGCCGCATCCGAGGCCGTCGCCGTCCATCGGGCTGTGGGTCGCCACGAGTATCCGTTTCGCGGAACGGAGCGCGCCGACCAGGGCTTCCGGCGGCCTCACCGGGCCAGCCTCGCGATCACGTCGATCTCGACGCTCGCCCCCTTCGGGAGCGCGCGCACCGCGACCGTGGACCGCGCCGGGCGGTGGTCGCGCAGCGCGGCGCCGTAGATCTCGTTCACCGCCGCGAAGTCGCCCATCTCGGCGAGGTAGATCGTCGCCCGCACGATCCGGTCGAGGCCGCTGCCCCCGGCGCGCAGCACCGCCTCGAGGTTCCTCATGACCTGCGCCGCCTCGGCGCGCACCCCCCCGGGAACGAGCGCCTGCGTCTTCGGGTCGAGCCCGATCTGCCCCGAGCAGTAGAGAAGGCCGTCGCACGAAATCGCCTGCGCGTAGGGCCCGATCGCCGCGGGGGCGCCTTCGGTCTGGATGCGTTCCATGGCGGTCGCGATTCTACGCGCCGCGCGCCGCGGGCGCGACCTCGTGCAGATGACAGGCGACCTCGTGGCCCGGGCGCGTCGCCCCAAGCGGCGGATCCTCGACGGCGCAACGGTCGAACGCGACGGGGCAGCGGGAGCGGAAGGGACAGCCGACGATCTGCTGGTCGGGGCGCGGCACGTCGCCGGTGAGCATGATGCGCTGCCGTCGCGCCTCGACTTCCGGATCGGGGATCGGCACCGCGCTCAGCAGCGCCTGCGTATAGGGGTGGAGCGGTTCGCGGTAGAGATCGGCGGCCGGGGCGTTCTCGACGATTCGTCCGAGATACATCACCGCGATGCGGTCGCTCACGTGGCGCACGACGGCGAGGTCGTGGCTGATGAACAGGTAGGCGAGCCCGAAGCGCTGCTGCAAGTCCTCGAAGAGGTTCACGATCTGGGCCTGGATGCTCACGTCGAGGGCGGAGACGGGCTCGTCGCAGAGGATCAGCGTCGGCTCCACCGCGAGCGCGCGCGCGAGGCCGATGCGCTGCCGCTGGCCACCGCTGAACTCGTGCGGGTAGCGCCGGTCGAAGCCGGGGTCGAGCCCGACCGTGCTGAGCAGTTCGCGCACGCGCTCGCGGCGCGCGCCCCCTCGCGCGAGGCCGAAGCTGCGCAGCGGTTCGCCGACGATGTCGAGCACCGTCATCCGCGGATCGAGGCTCGCGTAGGGATCCTGGAAGACCATCTGCATGCGCTGCCGCGTGGCGCGGAGGTCGCGGTGCGCGAGCGTCGTCAGATCGCGACCCTCGAAGCGGACTTCCCCCGCGGTGGGCCGCAGCAGATGGACGATGCCGCGGGCGGTGGTGCTCTTGCCGCAGCCCGATTCGCCGACGAGGCCGAGCGTCTCGCCGGCCCCGAGCGTCAGGTCCACGCCGTCCACCGCACGCACCACCCCGCGCGGCGTCGGGAAGTGGAGCTTGAGCCCCCGCACGGACAGCAGCGGCAGGCTCACGGCGCCGCCTCCTGCCGCACCCGGCAGGCGTGGGCCCGGCCCCCCGGCGCCCCCCGGAGATCCGGCACGCCGTCGAGGCAGCGCGCCTCGCGCAGCGCGCATCGCGGCTCGAAGGGGCAGGCGGTGAAGGGCACGTCGAGCCGGGGCGGCAGGCCCGGGATCGCCATCAGCCGCGCCTGCGCCTTCTGGTCCACCCGCGGGAGCGCCTTCAGGAGCGCCTCCGTGTAGGGGTGGCGCGGCTCGCGGAAGAGGTCGCGCGTGGGCGCCGTCTCGACGAAGCGGCCCCCGTACATGACCGCGACACGCTCGCAGAGGCCCGCGACCACGGCGAGGGCGTGCGTGATCAGGATCAGCGCCATGCCCTCCTCGCGCACGAGTACGCGCAGCAGGTCGAGGATCTGCGCCTGGATCGTCACGTCGAGCGCGGTGGTCGGCTCGTCCGCGATCAGGATCTCCGGCTCGCAGGCGAGCGCCATCGCGATCATCACGCGCTGGCGCATGCCGCCGCTGAACTGGTGCGGATAGGAGTCGAGGCGGTCGCCCGCCCCCGGGATGCCGACCCGCTCCAGCGACCAGACCGCGCGATCGCGCGCCGCGCGCCCGCGCAGCGCCGTGTGCAGTTCGATGGTCTCCAGCATCTGCGTCGAGATCCGCAGGAACGGATTGAGGCAGGTCATCGGATCCTGGAAGATCATCGCGATGCGGTTGCCGCGCACGTCGCGCAGCCGCCCCGGGGGCAGCCGCAGCAGATCGAGGCCGTCGAAGGTGACGCGTCCGCTGATGCGCGCGGGGGGCTCGGGAAGGAGGCGCAGCAGCGCCATCGTCGAGACGCTCTTGCCCGAGCCCGACTCCCCGACGATGCCGAGCGTCTCCCCGCGATCGAGCGCGTAGCTGACCCCCTGCACGGCCTCGACCGAGCCGTCGTCGGTGCCAAAGCCCACCCGCAGGTCCTCGACCTCGAGAAGCGCCATCAGCTCCTCCCCTTCAGCTTGGGATCGAGCGCGTCGCGCAGGCCGTCCCCGAGGAAGTTGAGGCTGAAGAGCGTCAGCGCCATCGCGAGGCTCGGGAAGAGCAGCACCCACCAGTTGCCGCCGCTCGACGTCAGCGATTGCCTCCCCTGGTTCACGAGCGACCCCCAGGAGTCGAGCGTGCGTCCGCCCGACTCGACGGTCAGGCCGATGAACGCGAGGAAGGACTCCTGCAGGATGATCGCGGGCACCGTCAGCGTCGCGTAGACGATCACGACCCCGAGGGTGTTCGGGATCAGGTGCCGGAAGAGGATCGCCGCATGGCCCGCGCCCGCCATGTGCGCCGCCTCGATGAACTCCTTCTCCTTCAGCGAGAGCACCTGCCCGCGCACGATGCGCGCCATCGTGAGCCACTGCACGAGGCCGAGCGCGATGAAGAGCGTCAGGATGTCGCGCCCGAACGAGATCATCAGCAGGATCACGAGGAACATGTAGGGGATCGCGTCCAGGATGTCGATGATGCGCATCAGCAGTTCGCCGACGGTCGTCAGCGGCCTGCGCAGCAGCGCGATGCGGTGGAGCGCCGCGCGCGCCGCGAAGAGGCAGGCCACCCCCGCGAGGGCGCCGGCCCAGAGGCTCTCCCGGTACCCGACGACCACGCCCGCGACGAGCGCGACGAGGAAGGCGAGGGGCCCCGCCCAGCGCAGCGGCGTGCGCGAGAGGTACCCCGCGAGCGCGCCGTAGACGACGCCGACGAGGACCGTCACGAGCGTCGCGATCGCGCCGACCGCGAGCGAGATGCGCCCGCCGTAGAGCACGCGCGAGAGCACGTCGCGGCCGACGAGGTCGGTCCCGAGAGGGTGCGTCAGGCGCGCCTCGCGCCCGTCCTTCGTCACGCGCAGCACATCGCGCCCTTCGAGCCGCACGCGGTCGAGGGCGCTCCCGTCGCGGTCGATCGAAGCGACCCGGCCCTGCGCGATCTCGATCCGGAGCGTCTCCGGCCGGGGGGTCCGGGGGCGGCGGACGAGCAGGATCAGGATGCTCCCGTCGGGCGCGAGTTCCGCGGGCAGGTCGCCGTCGGTCTCGAGCACGACATCGCGCAGTTCGGGGCCCGCGGGCCCGGCGCTCGCGAGCCGCTGCACGAACTCCCGGGGTCCCGAGACCGCGATCGCGGACACCGACTCCGCCCCCTCGGTGCGGCGGATGCTCTCGATCCTCCCGCGGCGCAGTTTCAGCCGGTACTCGGTGTCCCCGATCTCGTGGACGACGTATTCGAGCCGTCCATCCTCGACGATGGAGCGCCGCACGGGCGCGGGAACGGACGGGGCGACGACGGGGCGCTCGCCCCTGTCGAAGCGCAACTCGGCGAGGACCGCCGGGTGGCTGAAGCCGGGCGGGTTCGCCAGCAGCCAGGGCTGGCCGTAGTCGGGCTCGAAGGGGACGATCCACTGCGCGAAGACCGAGAGCGCCGTCACGACGACGACGACCACAAAGCCGCCCATCGCGAACCGGTTCTTCCGCAGCCGCCGCCACGCATCGCGCCAGAGGCTCTGGCCGCGGCCCGAGGCGCTATCCATGGCGGATCCTCGGATCGAGCATCGCGTAGGCGATGTCGACGAGCAGGTTCATCACGAGGATCAGCGATCCGAAGAGGATCGTCAGGCCGAGGGCGACCGGGTAGTCGCGGTTCGTGGCGCTCTCGACGAACTCCCGGCCGATCCCCGGGACCCCGAAGATCATCTCGACGACGAGCGAGCCGGTCAGCATGACCGCGATGCCGGGCCCGAGGAAGGCGACGACCGGCAGCAGCGTCCCCTTCAGCGTGTGGCGCAGCACGATCGTCAGTTCGGGCAGCCCCTTCGCGCGCGCGGTGCGGATGTAGTCCTGGTTGACCACCTCGAGCATGCCCGCGCGCGTGAGGCGCGCCACCCGCGCGGCGAACGGCAGTGCGAGCGTGATGGCGGGCAGCACGAGGTCGCGTGGGAAGCGCTCCCAGCCCGAGACGGCGAACCAGTCGAGCTTCATCGCGAAGAGCAGCACGAGCATCGGCCCGACGACGAAGGTCGGCAGCGCGAGGCCGACCATCGCGACGGTCATGCTCGCGTAGTCGAAGAAGGAGTTCTGCTTCAGCCCCGAGAGCAGACCTGCCGACACGCCGATCAGCAGCGTCAGCGCGAGCGCGCAGAGGCCGAGCAGCGCCGTCGGCCCGATGTGGTCGCCGATGACGTCGTTGACCGAGCGCCCCTTCTGCTTGAAGGAGGGGCCGAGGTCGCCCTCCCACAGCAGATCCCACAGGTAGTGGCCATACTGCCGGTGCAGGGGCAGGTGGAGGTCGTACTTCGCCTCGACGAGCTTCTGGATCTCGGGGTCGAGGCGCTTCTCCTTGTCGAAGGGGCCGCCCGGCGCGAGGCGCACGAGGAAGAAGGTGATCGTGACGAGCACGAGCAGCACGACCGGCGCGCCGAGCAGCCTCCGCAGGACATAGCGCTGCATCGCGCGGCCCTGCACGACGATCTCCCGCGCGGTCCAGAGCACGAAGACGAGGATCGCGCCCGTCGCGGCGCCGACGCCGAGCGGGACCGCGAAGTGGCAGAAGAGCACGAGGAGGAGGGAGAGGGGAAGGGCCAGGGGAACCCGAGGGAGGAGCGGGGCCGCGAGGCGTCGGCCGGTCCTTCCCCGCGGCGAGAAGGCGGCCACGGCGCCAACCCCGAGCGCGCCGAGAAGGAGCGCCGCGGCGGCGATCGGCCCGAGGTCGGCGATCAGGTACGGGAGCGGGCCGTGCAAACCCTACTCCGGCTCGAAGTACATGTACTGGAAGGGGTGGAGGTCGCGGATGTTCTCGTACCAGCCGCGCAGCCGGTCCACTTTCATCCCCTGGTTCACGTACATGTAGAGCGGGAGGATCGGGAACTCGTCCTCGACGACGATCCGCTCCGCCTCCCCGAAGTACTCGAGCCGCTTGCCGTGGTCGATCTCGACGCGCGCCTTCGCGATCAACTCGTCGTAGCGCGGGTTGCTCCAGCCGGTGTTGTTGTTCCCGCCGCCGGTGAGCCACATGTCGAGAAAGCTCATCGGATCGCCGTAGTCGCCGATCCATCCCGCGCGGGCCACCTGGTAGTCGAGCAACTCCACCTGCTTCAGGTAGACCTTCCATTCGGAGTTCTGCAGCGTCACGTGCAGGTTGAGGTTCTCGCGCCACATCTGCGCGACGCTCTCCGCGACCTTCTTGTGGTCCTCGTGCGTGTTGTAGAAGAGCGTCAGCGGCGGATAGCCCTTGCCGCCCGGATAGCCGGCCTCGGCGAGGAGCGCCCGCGCGGCGTCGGGGTCGTAGCGGAAGCCCTTGGGGGGTTCGTACCCGGCCACCGCGGGGCAGAACCACTCCGCCGGGATCTGGCCCGCCCGCAGGATGTCGCGCGTGATCGTCTCGCGGTTGACGGCCATCGAGAGAGCCTTGCGCACGCGCTTGTCGGCCAGGTGCGCGCACTTGCCGACGTTGAAGCGGTAGAAGTAGGTGCCCAGATAGGGCTGGACGAAGTACTCGGGGTTGCGCTTCGCCTCGTCGATCTTGGCGGAAGGCACCGAGCGGATCCAGTGCACCTCCCGCTTCAGGAACTTGTTCCACGCCTGGTCCATGTCGTCCACCGGGAGTGCGGTGATCTTCGTCAGCTTCAGGAATCCGACGTCCCAGTAATGCGGGTTCTTCACCATCACGATGTGCTGCCGCCGGGACCAGTTCTGCAGCTTGTAGGGGCCGTTGCCGACCCAGTTCTCGTTGCTCGTCCACGCCTCCCCGTGCTTCTCGAAGGTCGCGCGGTGGACCGGCATGAAGGTCTCGAACGCGCAGAGGTCGAGGAAGTAGGCGCACGGGGCTGCGAGACGCACGACGAGCGTCCGCGGGTCCGGCGCCGCCACGCCTACCTGCCGCTGGAACTCCTCCATCGGCCGCTTCACGGCGCCGAGGCCGGCGCGCCACGCGATCGCGCCGTCGATGTAGTCGAAGTGGTAGGCGTAGTCGCACTCCGGTTCGCCGATCGCCCGGTACCACGACCAGAGGAAGTCCTGCGACGTCACCGGGTCCCCGTTGCTCCACTTCGCGTTCGCGCGCAGATGGAACGTGTAGGTGCGGCCGTCGGCGCTCACCTCCCAGCGCTCCGCGACCCCCGGCACCGGCTCCAGCGTCTTCGGGTCGTGGCTCGTCAGCCCCTCGTAGAGCGCGAGCGCGAGGGAGTGCTCCGGCACGCCCGTCATGATCGCGGGGTCGAGCGTCTCGGGATCAGCGTTGTTGTTGAAGATCAGCTCCTGCGGCACCGACTTCCACGAGTCGTCCTCGGGGCTGAACTGCCGTTGCGGGCTCGACGAAGCCTTGGGCGACGGCTTGTCGTCTTCTCCGCACGATGCCAGGGCGAGAAGGGCGAGAAGGGCGAGGTTTCGCATGGCGGGAGCGGAGCGTACCACGGCGGGGCGCCCCCCGAGCCCCCCGCCGAATCAGGCGAGTTGCCGATGGCGCGGCCGCGGCCGCGAGGTCATGCTGCCCCTGTGAGGCAGCGCGGCAACTTCCCGAAGTCCATCTCCAACCCGTTCCCGTGGCGGCGGCCCCCCCCTCGCGTCGCGCTGTCCCCGCAAGGCCCGCTCTGGTCCCCAGTCCTCAGGTACGAGTCTCACGCGGGGGCCGCCGCCCTTTCCCGCGCAGCGCGCGCGCCACGCAGGGGGGGACGAACGCGTCGAGGTCTCCCCCCGCCGCGGTGATCTCGCGGACGAGGGTCGAAGAGAGGAAGGCGGTCTGCGGCTCGGCGACGAGCAGCAGCGTCTCGAGGCCGGGCGCGAGGCGCGCGTTCGTCACCGCCATCCGCCCCTCGTACTCGAAGTCGCCGCCGTTGCGGACGCCGCGCAGCAGCACCGTCGCGCCGCGCGCCCGCGCGAAGTCCGCGACGAGCCCCTCGAACGCCTCCACCTCGACCCCCTGGATCCCCGCGACCGCCTCGCGGAGCAGCGCCACACGCTCCTCGGCGGTGAAGAGGGTCTTCTTGTCGACCCGCGTGCCGACGGCGACGAGCAGACGCCCGAAGAGGGCCGCGCCGCGCCGGACGAGGTCGAGATGGCCGAGCGTGACGGGATCGAAGGTCCCCGGGTAGATCGCGAGCGCCACCCGCGCGATGATAACAGGGGGTCCGGGGGCGCTCCTCTACCGCCAGCCCACTTCGCCGCGGGCGTCCCACTCCTTCTCGCGCCGCTTCTGGCGCCGGAAGCTCTCGAGCATGTCGAACTTGAAGCCGAAGCTGAAGTTGTCGTCGCCCGGGTCGTACGCGATGCGGATGCCGACGACGACCGTCTGGCCCAGCCGCTGGATCAGCAGCGCCTGGTCGAGCGAGTCCTCGTTCTTGAAGTCGTACTGCGAGAAGGCGAGCAGGCGCCAGCGCTCGTCGACGTAGAGCTCGGCCTGGCCGGTGAGGATGTCGCTGTCCCGGTCGAGATGGCGCAGGCCGACGAGCAGCGCCAGCTGCTCGGTGACCTGCCACTGCTGCTCGAGGCTCGCGGTGTCGAGGGTCTGCGTGTCCGGATCCACCTGCGCGCGCACCAGCACCGTGCTGCGCGTCGTGGGGAACCAGCGCAGGTCGAACTCCAGCAGCCCATCGCCGCGGGCGCCGAACGGCTGGCGGCCCTCCGGAAACCACGCGGCGAGGAGCTCGACGTCGAGAAGCGTGCGCCCTCCGCGGATCCAGCGGTTGCGCACGCGCGCCGCGACCCGCTCGAAGGGCTCGAGGCGGTCGATCGCATCGAAGGGGAAGAGGGCGGCCGGGCTCTCGCTCACCTCGTAGAGGTCCAGGTACTCGACGCTCAGGTTGATCACGTGGCGCGTGCGCGCATGGACGCGCTGGAGTTGCGTGTCCAACCGGATCCCGGCGCTGCCGGCAAAGCGGCCGGCGGAGCCTCCCGTGAGGTCGTTCTCGTAGGCGGTCGCCCGGAACCCCGCGAAGGGCACGACGCGCACGGGTCCCGCATCGAACGAGACGTAGAGCGTCGGATCGACGTCCACCCGGCCCGTGCGGAACCCGGGGGTCGCGACGCCGTCGCTGTCGCCGTCCTCGAAGTCCAGGTTGGCCGCCTCCGCCGTGAGCCCGAGCTGGAGCCGAAGCGGCTCGCCGTTCGAGCCCTCGCCGAGCGTGAGCAGCGTCAGCGCCGGATAGGCGTAGCTCGCGCGCGGCAGCTCCTCGACCGTGTCGAGGAAGCCGATCGACTGTACCTTCGCGGTCAGCGAGAAATGGGAGGCCGTCCCGCGGTGCCGCAGGTGGAGCAGCGTCTCCTGCTCCTTTTCCTCCTTGAACTCGCGCTCGTCGAAGTTCCGGAGCCAGGTCGCGTCGGAGAGGTCGGCCAGCTCGCCGTCGAGGCGCCAGCGATCGTCGATCCGGAAGCGGTACTGGTTCTTCGTCCAGTACCGGTTCTTCGTGCTCGGCACGACGCCCCCGTCGTCGCCCTCGTCGTGCAGGTAGACACCGTAGGTGCGCCCGGTCAGGCGGCCATCCTCCGTCGCCGTCTCCGCGAGGAAGTCGAAGAGAGGCCCCCTCCCGTCGTAGTAGCCCGCCCCGACCAGCCAGCTCACCGGACGGCTGTCGAGCCCCACGCCGAGCTTGAGCCCGCTGTCGAGGGAGCCCTGCCCGCCGATCTCGACGGCGAAGCGCATGGGCGGGTTGTCGCCGTCGCTCTTGACCCGCGGGAACTTCGGCGACGGGATCCCGAGCACGCGGGCGCGCACGTCCTCCGCGATCATCAGCCGCCCCTCCCGCGTGAGCCCCTTCTGCTCGATCTCGCGAAGCAGCGCCTCGACCTCCTCCCGCGAGGGCCCCCCCTCCTCGCGCCGGTCGGCGGAGAGGCGGATCAGCTTGCCGAGCGCGGCGCCCACCTCGCGCTCTTCGAGCGTGACGCGGCTCGCCGTGATCGCCACGTCCGGCTCGTGGTAGGGGGTCGTGAAGAAGGCGGCCTCCTGCGCGACCATCGCGCCGGGACCGGTCACGTGCAGGCGCCGCGCGCGCATCACGATGTCGGCCATCCCGTCCCCCGAGGCCCCCTTCTTCGGGAAGCGCAGGTCCGCATCCACGATCAGGCCGCGGTGCGTCGTGAACTCGTAGTAGAACGACGAGCAGCGGAAGATCCTCCCCGCCGTCTGGAAGACAGCGGGGACCTGCCCCCCCTCCGCATAGAGCGCGCGGACCGCCCAGAGCGGCACGATGTCCGGGTCCTTGCGCAGCTGTCCGACGAGCGCGAAGATCGTCTTGTCGAAGGCGGGGTCGAGCCAGAGGACGACGCGCCGCGCGCGGACGGAGAAGAGCAGCGCCTCCCCCTGTTCGACGGCGAACTCGACCGGACCGAGCACGGCGAAGGCCTTGCCGGAAGAGTCGTCGCTCAGATCCTCGCACTGCATCACCTCCGGAAGCGTGATGCGCACGCCCGGCGCCTCGGGCTTCTCCTGGCCGCCGACGACGCGCGCAAGGAGCCAGAGAGCAGCGAACGCCGCGAGCAGGACCCGCCGAGGCATCCGGGCTACCCCTGCCCCAGCGTCACCTCGACGTCCCGGGCGACCCCGTCGCGGACCACCCTCACGGTCGTCCGCTGCCCCGCCTCGCGCTTGCGCAACAGCGCGCCGAGGGCACCGAGATCCGGGGTCGCTTCGCCTCCGAGCGCGACGATCACATCGCCGGGCCGCAGGCCGGCGGCCTCCGCCGCGCCTCCGGGCGCGAGCCCCTCGATCTTCACCCCCGCCGCATCGACGCCCGCACTGATCCCCAGCACGACGCGGGGCGGGCCAAAGCCCCCCTGGTCGGCACGCACGAAGACCGGACGGTCGGGGAGGTTCGCGAGGGCGAGGGAGGTCCGCGCCGCGTAGGAGGCGACCTTCGCCATGGCCGCGAGATCGACGCGCTCGATGTCGTCGCTCGGCCGGTGGTAGTCGTCGTGGAGGCCGGTGAAGAAAAAGAGCACCGGGATGCCCTTCGCATAGAAGGAGGTGTTGTCGCTCGGGGCGCGACCGCCATCCCCGTACGCGACCTCGAGCCCGACGGCGGCCCTGCCCTCCTCGAGGATGAGGCGGAAGGCGGGCGAGGTCCCGACGCCCCCGACGAAGAGCTTGCGCCCGTCGAGACGCCCGATCATGTCCATGTTGACCATCGCGGCGACGCGGGCGAGCGGGAGCGTCGGGTGCTCGACCCAGTGCAGGGAGCCGAGCAGGCCGCGCTCCTCGCCGGTGAAGGTGAGGAAGAGCACGGACCGCCGGAGCCGGTCGCGCCGGGGGGCGAGCGCGCGGGCGATCTCGAGCAGCCCCGTCGTCCCTGAGGCGTTGTCGTCGGCACCGTTGTGGATCTGCCGCCGCTCCTCCGGTGTGCGCGCCAGCGTGCCCGGCGCGCCGCGCCCGAGGTGGTCGTGGTGCGCGCCGACGACGAGGACCTCATCGATTGCGTCCGGCGCCCCTGCGCGCAGCAGGCCGCAGACATTCCGACCGTGGATCAGGCGCGGCTCGACCGCCGTCACGAGGCGAAGCACGCCCTTGCCCGGCCGCGGGACCGGGCGCGGCGCGGGGGCCGCGGCCAGATCCTCGTGGATCGAGGCCTCGCACGCCTCCGGCGTCGCGCCGAAGATCTGCGCGAAGAGTCTCCGGCCCGCGGCGAGTGTCAGGTGCACGAAGGGGATCTTGCCCCGGCCGCCGCCGGTTTCGCCGGAGTGCAGGGCATCGGGCAACCGCCGGCTGCCGTCGGCGGCGGTCCCGGGGGTCGCAGGGAAGTTGTAGGGATCGTTGACGACGACGAGGGCCGCGGCGCCGCGCTTCTGCGCCTCCTCCAGCTTGGAGGAGAACGCGGCGCGGCGGAAGAGCGCCGTCCCCCGCGCCCCCTCGGCGATGCCATGCGGCGCATGGCGAAAGACGACGACGACCTTGCCCGCGACGTCGAGTCCCTCATAGTCGTCGTACTTCGCGTCGGGCAGGGAGAGGCCGTAGCCGGCGAAGATCGCCTCCCCCTCGACGGTCGCGCTCGCGGACGAGCCGAAGGGCGTGAACTCCGTGCCCACGGCGAAGACGTCGGGCACCCCGTCGACGCCGCTCGAGACGAGAGCGCAGCCTGGCCCGAGGGTGAACCCGTCGGCGATCGGCACGCGCTGGAAGTAGCCTCCCTGCTCCCCGAGCGGCTCGAGTCCCCACTCGGCAAACCTCGCCGCGATGTAGGCGGTCGCCTTCTCCTCGCCGGGCGAGCCGGTCCCTCGCCCCTCCCACTCGTCGGAGGCGAGCAGGCGCAGATGGCCGAGCAGGCCTTCGGTGCCGATCGCCTCGAGGGACGCCTCTTCGCCCGCGAGAATCGGGGGGGCCGGGGGGAGCAGGAGGGCTGCGGCGGCCAGCAGGAGGAGCCCGCGATGCAGGGGGGGCGTGCGCATGACTCCCTAGTACGCCGCGTCGGCCTTCTCTGCAAGCGCTGAGGCCCTCGGGGGGCCCCGGTGACACCACCCCACGTCTTATTGGGTATGCGGAGCCGCATCGACGTGCGCCCCTTGGCCATCGGCGGAACGGGGGCGGTCCTCGGCGTAGCGCTGAGCCAGACCGGAGTCTGGGGTGCTCTCGCCTGCCTGCTCGCGCTGGTCGGATGGATCGCGGTCGAGCGGCGCGCCTCCCCCTGCGTCTTCGGCATGGCCGTCGCCGCCGGTCTCTCGGCGGGCGCGCGGGCCGAGGCGGTCGCCGCGCGTCATCTGGCGGCGATCCCTCCGGAGTCGCCCTCGACCTCGCGCACGGCGGGCGCGCTCGAACTGCGGGTCCGCGAGTGCGGGGAGGATCCGTTCCGCCGCCGCAGTTGGCTCCTCGGGGTCCGCTCGGACGGCTCCGGCTTCCACTGCAACTGGCCCGGGTTCCTGCCCGACTCGGTAGGGCCCGGCGCGCGAGTGCGCGTCGTGGGGCGATTCGCGCCACCGCGCGGTCCGCGCAACCCGGGGGAGAGCGACGCGCGGCGCCGCCTCGCGATCCGGGGCGCCTCCTGCTTTGTGGATCTCCGCGACCTCGCCAACCTGACGGTGCTCGATGCCGCGCCCGGCAGTTTCGCGCACGCGTTGGGGCGCGTCCGGCGGGCCGCCGCGCGCCGTCTGAAGGGCTACCTCCCCACGGACGTCGCCGCCCTGATGTCGGCGCTGCTGTTGGATGTGCGCGGGGGGCTCTCGCCCCGCCAGCGCAGCATGTTCGAGCGTACCGGCACGTCGCACCTGCTGGCGATCTCGGGCATGCATCTCGTGCTGCTGGCGGGCCTGCTGCACGGTGCGCTGCGCCTTCTCGGCGCGGGCCCGAGGCTTGCTGCGCTGGTCACGCTCGGCGCCACGCTGCTCTACGTGCCCATCGCGGGCAGCGGTCCGCCCGTCCGACGCGCGGCAACCGCCGTCGCCTGCTACGCGCTTGCGCTGCTGCGCGGTCGTCCCCCCGACGCGGCCTCCGCGCTCGGGGGAGCCGCGCTGTTCATCGCGCTGGTCGATCCGCTCGACGTCTTCCGGGTCGGCTTCCAGCTCAGCTTCGCGGCGGCGATCGGCATCGCCTACCTCGCGCCCCCGTGGCACGCCGCCTGGAGCCGCCGCCACCGCCTTCTCGCGCGCTTCCCCGCCGTGCAACAGGACCGGCGGGTCCGCCTCCTCATCTGGGGCCACCTCTGGCGCGCGCTGCCGGTGACGCTCGCGGCGTGGCTCGCGACGCTCTCCCTCGTCGCGCACGCGTTCGGCGTCGTGACCCCCTACGCGCCGGTCGCGAACCTGCTCGCGGGACCGCTGGTCAGCCTAGCGCTTCCGCTCGCGGGCGTCGTCGCCTGCATCGGCGAACCCGCGGCGACGGTCGCCGTTCCGCTCGTGCGGGCGCTCCAGGCGCTGCTCGGCAACGCCGCGCAGTGGCCCGGCGCGCTCGTCGCGCTCCCGGCGATCGGCACGGTCGCCGTGGGGGTCTGGGCCCTTGGCCTCCTGCTCCTCCGCTACCGTCCGCGGACGGCGGCGGCCCTTCTCCTCGCGGCGCCGCTCTGGATGCTGCGGCCTGCCCTTCCCGGGCCCGACTCCTTCACGATGCTCGACGTGGGCCACGGCCAAGCCGCGCTGCTGCGCCTGCGCGGTGGAGGCGTCGCGCTCCTCGACGCCGGGTCGAGGGGGCAGCAGGATCCCTGCCGCTCCCTGCTGCTGCCGGCCCTGCGCGCCCTCGGCGTGCGCCGCATCGACAGCGTGATTCTCAGCCACGGCGACGCCGACCACTGGAACGCCCTTCCCGGCCTGCTCGATGCGCTGCCGGTCGGCTCCCTCGTCTACGGCACCGAGCTGCCCGCGCCGCTCCTCGAGGCAGCCGGTCGCAACCGCGTGCCACACCGGCGCGCGGCCGGCGGCGACATTCTCCTCGCCTCGCCCTCGGCCCGCCTGCGGGTGCTCGACGCCGGCGAGATGCCCCAAGGGCAGCGCGCACCGCGCAACGACAGGTCGCTCGTGCTGCTTCTCGAGGTGGAGGGGCGCCCGCGCCTCCTGCTTCCGTCCGACCGGGAGGAGCAGGGGATCGCCGCGCTGCTCGGGGTCGGCATCCCGCGCTGCGAGATCCTGGTCGCCCCCCACCACGGCGGCGCCTGCCGCCTCGCGGCCGCGCTCGGCTTCGTCGCCCGGGCTCGCGTGCTGCTCGTCTCCTGCACGAGCGGGTTCGCCGATCCGACGGCCCTCCGCGACTACGTGCCGGACGGGCGCGCCCTCGTGTTGACCAGCGCACGCGACGGCTGCATCGAAGTAAGGTTCGAAGACCTCCCCGGACGTCCCGCGGCGATCACGACCTTTCGTGGCGGCCCGCTCCCCTACGGCCAACGTGCTAACATCCGCCCGCCTTGACGAGCGCCCGCACCGATCTTCGCCCCCGGGTGGCCCGCGCGTGCGTCGCCCTCGCGGCCCTCACGCTCTCTCTCCTCTCTCCGCTGGCCGCGCACGCCTCCCCCGCCGAGGAGGGGGTCGCGCCTGCCGGCACGACGACCGTCGCGCTGCTTGCGGCGGAACTCGGGCGGGAGTACGACGAGGCGACGTTCCTCGCGGCGGCACGCAGCGCGGACCCCGGGTTGCGTCGCGCCGCGGCCCGCGCGGCGGGGCGGGCGCGGGAGCCGCGCGCGGTGGAGTGGCTTCTCCCGCTGTTGCGCGACGAGGCGAAGGCCGTGCGCCGCTCCGCCCTGTTCGCGTTGGGCCAGATCGCCGCGCCTGGCGCTGTCGTCGCGATCCGCGCCTCGCTGCCCGACCTGGGTGTGCAGGAGATGCCCTTCGCGCTCGAGGCGCTGGGCAAGTGCGGCGACACCCGCGCCGCCTCCGAGATCGTCGCCGGACTGCGCGCGGGGGAGGTGCAGGTGCGCGCCGCGGCCGCGCTCGCACTCTTCCGCCTTCGCGACACGTCGGTGGTGCCCGACCTGATCGCGGCGCTCGCGCGGGAAGAGGATGCCGAAGCCCGCTGGCCTCTCGCCTACGCGTGCGCGCGACTGCTTCGCGAGCGCTCCCGCGCCGCGGGCGCCCCCGTCGAGGCCGACGCGGCGTGGGCGCGCATCCTCGACGCCTCCACCACCCCCGGGCGCCCGTTCGAGGAGCGCGTCTTCGCGACGATGGCCCTCGGCGAGATGCGGGGGACGCAGGAACGCCTGCTTGCGCTCCTCGCCGATGCGGACGCGAGGGTCGTCGTCGCCGCGATCCGCGCGCTCGCACGCGCGTGGGATCCCGCCGTCGCGGACCGCGTGCTCGTGTTTCTCGACCACGACGATGCCCTGCTCCAGGAGGTGGCGCTCGAGTACCTGATCGCGGGGGGCAAGGGGGGCGGACCGCTGCTGCGCAAGGCACTCGAAGGTCTCGCCTCCAGGCCGCGCCTCTGCACGATGGCGGCGGTTGCCGCCGCCGCGGCCGGGGAGGAAGAGATCGTGCTGCCGGAGGGCGCGCCCGCGTGGACGGAGGGTGCGCGCGAGGAGTGGCAGTGGAGGGTCCTTTCCCACTTCCCGGCGCGCCTGCCTGCCGAGGGCCCGCAGACCGCCGAGGGTCGCCTCGCCGCCGCGGAGGTCTGCGGCGAGGAGCGCGTACCGAAGGAGCGCGCGCTCCGCGAACTGCTCGCGCTGCTCGGCGATCCGGACTTCACCGTCCGTTCGACGGCGATCGCCTCCCTCGGAAAGCGCGGCGAGGCGAGCCACGTTCCCGCGCTCGTGGCCGCGGCGCAGGATGCAGTGGCCCGCGCGAACCTCGACATCCGCGTGGAAGCGGCGGGAGCGCTGAAGGCTCTGGGGCACTTCGACCCGTGGCTTCGCGTCGCGGCGCGCGAGGACGGCGAGGCTCCGGTGCGCGCCGCCGCCCGCGACGCGCTCGTCGCCCTGGGCAAGGAGCCCCCCCCGGCCCCCCCGCCTTCGGGCTTCCGGCTGCTCGGCCTCGACGCTGCCGGGATCGCCGCGGAGGCTGCCACGCTGCGCGGCGCCCGCCTCCTGCTCGATACGAGCCGCGGAACGATCGAGATGGTCCTGCTCCCTGAGGAGGCGCCCGTGCATTGCGTCACGGTGGCGCGACTCGCCCGCCGGGGCTTCTACGACGGGCTCAAATGGCACCGGGTCGTGGCGGACTTCGTGATCCAGGGCGGCTGCCCCCGCGGGGACGGCTGGGGGGGCCCGGGCTACGCGCTTCCCGACGAGATCGGTACGACGCCGTACGTGCGCGGCACCGTCGGCATGCCGAAGTCGGTGGACGACACCGGCGGCTGCCAGATCTTCATTACCCACCTGCCGACGCCCCACCTCGACGGCAGGTACTCGGTCTTCGGGCAGGTCGTCGGCGGTCTCGAGGTGGTGGATCGCATCCGCATCGGGGACAAGATCGTGCGCGCGAGGGTGATCGACGCCGGACGAGGCGCGGAGACGGAGGCAAAAGGATGAGCGCCGAGAAGGACGCGCGGCCTGTGCCGGTCGCACAGCGCGCCGCGAGCGTGGGCATCGGCTTTGGGAGCGCACTCGCGATCACCATCTCGTGGAGCGTGAACAAGTCGATCCTCTGGGCGATCCTCCACGGGCTGCTTTCCTGGATCTACGTCGTCTACTTTGCCCTTACCCGATAGCGGGCCGGTGCAGCCGAGCGTCAGCCTGGGTGCGCGGGGGTGGGCGAGGGTCGAAGGCGCCGCCCGCGGCGGGGCGACCGGGCGGGAGTCGCGTGGTTGACGTTTCAGGCGTCGCTGCCGAAGATGTCGGTGGGAGCCTGCGGGAGGTCCGCCTGCTCGGGGGGGTCGAGCGTGAGGCGGTTGGCGAGGAGCTCGTCGAGGGCGATGTCGATGGGGCGCGTCTTGTCGGTCTCGATGAGCGGTCGGGAACCCTGGATCAGTTCGCGAACCCTCTTCTGCAGCATCGCCGTCATGGCGAACGGGCCACCGAACCGCTCCTGCGCTTCCTGGATCTTGCGGAAATCCATCTGCCTTCTTCGCGGGTTGGGGGGGACACTCCGGGTGCGACCACGGCTGGAGCCACCCGGGAGCAAACCTCCGAGTTTACGGCGGCGCGCCCTTGCTGTCCAGCGAAGGCGAGCGGAGGGTGCGGCGCATGAGCCCGAGGATCTCCGGCGAGCGGAGCAGGCTTCCGGCGGCGACATAGGCGCCCCCGCCGACCGCCACCGGCAGGAGTCCGCGGAGGAGGCGGCGGACGGCCGACTCCCCGGCCGGCAGCAGTTCGGCACACCCCCACGCGGCGAGGCCGCAGAGGGCGGCGGCGAGGAGGATGCGGGAGGCCCCCCCCCGGGCGGACTCGCCCTCCCTTCCATGGACGCGGCGCGACATCCAGAGCAGGACCGCCAGATTGGCGGCCTGCCCGATGCCGATCGCCAGCGCGAGGCCTCGCCACTGGAGCGTCGGGTGCAGGCTGAGGGCTGCCACCACGTTCGCGACCACCGCGGTCAGCGAGGCGGCGAGCGGGACTCGGATGCGGCCCTGCGCGTAGAAGACCGGCACGACGACCTTGACGGCACAGTAGAAGATCACCGCGGGCGCGAAACAGCGGATGGTCACGCCGATCTCGGTCGCGCGTTCGAGCGAGGTCTCGCCCCACCGGAAGAGCATGTGGGCGATCGGGACGCCGAGCGCGAGCAGCCCCGCGCAGGCGGGTGCGGAGAGGGCAAAGCTGAGACGGAGTGCCTCGCGGAGCAGGCGGCCGACCTCCTTGCCCTCCTGTCGGGCGGCGCGGCGCGAGGCCTCGGCGAGCACGACCGTGCCGACGGCCACGCCTACGAGTCCCACGGGCAGATGGATCAGCCGGAACGCGTAGTCGAGGTTGGACTGCCCTCCCTCGTGCGCGGTTGCGAGGCGCGTGTTGATCAGGATCGAGACGTGCGTGGCCGCGAGGCCGGCGGCCACCGGGAGCATCCGGCGGAGGATCTCCCGCGTCTCGCGCGTACGCAGGCGCACGTCGGGAAGGAAGCGGGGCCTCCACCCCTCCCGCCACAGCGTCGGAAGCTGCACGAGGAACTGGAGGATGCCCCCGCCGAGCAGCAGCAGCGCCCAGGGCACCGCCGCCTCGACCCCCCTCCGGTTCGCGAGGAAGTAGAGCAGCAGGCCGCCCGCGACGAGCAGCGCGTTCTGCGCCGCGGGGCTCAGCGCGGGCAGGAAGTAGTGCCCGCCGACGTTGAGCGCACCCATCGCGGCGACGGCGATGCTGATGAAGAGCAGGAAGGGGGCGAGAAGGCGGACCAGCAGGACGGTGCGTTCGAACTGCTCCGCGTCGGCCACGAACTCCGGGGCGGTCAGCACGCGCACGATCTGCGGCGCGAAGGAGACCATCAGCAGCACGACGGCGCCGAGGTAGACGAGCAGCGTGGAGATGACGCGGTTCAGGACCGCGTGCGCCGCCCCGACCCCCTCCGTCTCCCGCGTGCGGGCGATGGTCGGCACGAACGCCCCGCTGAACGCGCCCTCGGCGAACAGATCGCGCAACAGGTTGGGAACCTTGAAGGCGACGTTCACCGCATCCGAGAGCCGGTCGGCGCCGAGGAGCGCGGCCCGGATCGCGTCCCTCAGGAGGCCGAGCACGCGCGAGACGAAGGTGGCGGCGGAGACGAGCCCCGCGGCCCGATGCAGCGACCTCACGGCTGGGGCGGGGACTCCGCGGCGGCGGTGGTCGCCGAGGGGGGGAACTCCCGCGCGACGACGTGGCAGCGGAAGGAGTGGCCCCCGCCGGCGTCGGTCACCCCGGGCGCCGACCGCTTGCAGATCTCCTCCGCGAAGCGGCAGCGCGGGTGGAAGTGGCAGCCGGACGGCGGGTTGATCGGCGTCGGCACGTCCCCTTCGAGCACGATGCGATTGCGCTCGCGGGTCGGATCGGCGATCGGCACCGCGCTGAGGAGCGCCTGGCTGTAGGGGTGAAGCGGTCGCCGGAAGAGTTCGCGGGACGGGGCGGTCTCCACGACCTCGCCGAGGTACATCACCGCGATGCGGTTGCTGATGTGCCTCACGACCGAGAGGTCGTGGGCGATGAAGAGATAGGCGAGACCGAACTCCTCGCGGAGATCCATCAGGAGATTGATCACCTGCGCCTGCACGCTGACGTCGAGCGCCGAGACGGCCTCGTCGCAGACGATGAAGCGCGGGCTCAGCGCGAGCGCGCGGGCGATGCCGATGCGCTGCCGCTGGCCGCCGCTGAACTCGTGCGGAT
>CAZMXP010000026.1:0-68382 GCA_964570285.1 uncultured Planctomycetaceae bacterium | reverse complement strand
ACGGCGTTTCGGGCTATTCCGCGAAATCGCGCTGCGAAATCACGCTTGTCCCAGGTCTAGACAGGAATCGAAGCCACTAACGTTATTGGCGAGATCCTCGAGCGAGAGTCGTCTGAGTTCGCTGATAAACGAACCGAACTCGGGTTGCAGGTCCCTGCGCGAACATGCCACTGCGAGCGCTTGAGAAACCAGCTCCGCTTTGGACGAGGGAATCGCACCCCCGGCGAGACACTGCACGAACGCGCCTATGCGGGCGACGGGGTCGCAGTCTAGGGCTACCCAGCCGAGGCGTGGTCCTTCGCCACCCGCGCTGGACCCCACGACAGGCATGCGGAAAGGCGCTAGGGGGGATCCAACCATGACTACCCCGACATTGGCGCGGACCTCGGGATTCAGCCGTTCCAGCCGATCGAGTGCCAGGCGTACGATGTTGTTGCCATCGGAGTGCGCGACGACAACTACTGTTTTCCCCTGCTGCTCGATCGCGCGCAGTACAGACGCGAGGTTGTCCGCGTCCATGAGCTGGGACTCATCCGGGATGTCGCAGTTCGCAGCCACCGCGGCCAGACCGTCTCGGAGCGCCGGGACCAGATTGTTGAGTACGCCCCTCCCGATACAGTCAACCTTACTGAGGATCCAGCGGAAGAGCCGCGTGCGTCCGTTCTCGGTGAGCACGGCGACGCACTCCTCGGGGTCAGGCTTGCTGCTCCGGTTGTAGTACCCACCGACCGCAATTCGGCTTGGATCCCGCTCGTCTTTCAGCACCGCCGCACGCAGAGCCCCGCGCGACACCGCCGCTTCTAGCGCGGTGTTCCAAATGCCGTTTACGAAGAGCACAACAGTCTCGACATCAGGACTAAGCTGAGCGAGTTGCGAGTGCCCTGCCGTCGCTGAGAGTGAGGGACCGTCGAGAAACGTCGCTCCCGCGAGGTTCTGGCTTGCTTCCATCAGGACGCGCAGGTCCTCAGGGGACTCAAGCAGCGCCGCAAAGTGTTCTTCAAGCTCATCGAGCGCCGACCGGAGGTCTGTCGCCCCCGCCAAGTGCGTGGCGAGGGACTTCTGCAGCGCCGCCCATGCGTCCTCCGGCGTGCCAGACTCAGCAAGGAGGCGCTGCAGTGCTTTTACAGATTGGGTTGCCGTGTCGGGGATCGGCCTTACATGCTCGTGACACGACGTGAGCGCCCAGACTACAGTCAGAAGGCAAAGGTTGCGATGCAGCATGGTTTCCTCCAGATCTGATTGCGACCGCAGATCGTCAGTTGCTCACTCTGGTTCGTATTATGCGCACTCACTTCGTTTGCGCCCCGATCCCTCGCTGCAAGCTGTACGTCTTCACCCGTCCCGACGACTTCTCGAACGTGATCGTGAGCTCGTCCTTTTCCTCCTTGCCGGTCCCGGAGGAGTAGTAGCCGATGCTGAAGGCGGAGCCCTTGCTCACGGTGTATGCGTAGGTGTAGAGGACGTTTCCGCCCATGTCGGTCTGGGAGGTCGGGGCGCCGAACCACTCGATGATCTCGTCGATGGTCGTCGTCCCCTTAACGATTCTGTCGACCTTCGCTTGCTCGATCGGGTGACCGGATGTGTGCTTGCTCGAGGCGCAGCCGGCGGCGAATGCGAGCATGGCGGCGACGAGGCAGCAAAGTGCCGAGCGCGAGCTAATCATGTGTGCGATTCCTTTCGAATTTCAGTTTCCGCGGAGTTCCCCATACTTCGCCTTCGCGGCGTCATCGGCCGCGAGGCGGGCCACTCCGACGGGGACGATCTGCTTGCCGATCGGGGCCAGAGCGAGGCTGCCGAGCTTGAAGTGCTGGATGCCGAACGGGATCCCGATGATCGTTGCGCAGTAGAGGGCGCCGACCGCTGCATGGCCGAGTCCAAGCCAGAGCCCGGCGAGCAGGAACCACACGACGTTGCCGACAGTCCCCCACGGCCCCGTTCCTATGTCCGCCTTACCCAAGTCCTTGCGGGGAATCGCGATGCGACCGAAGGGGAGGGCGGCCAGGCTCGCAAAGGTGAAGCACGCGCGTCCCCAAGGCATGCCGATCACCGTTGCGTACATCAGGATGCCGCAGATCACCCATGCGCATGCCGAGATCAGGCCGCCGAAGACCAGCCAGACGAGATTCCCGAGTGCGCTCATTTCGACCTCCCAAGCACGACAACTCCTCGCTACACACCTCTCCGCCCCCCTAGCCGCCCTCTCCCACTACTTAAGGCCGCTCCGCGCACCTTAGGTCATCGCCCTTCCCGGGGAGTGATAGAACTGCTATGTTCTCTCCCGGACGGACTGGCGCCAGTGGCTACCCGCCTCTGGGCGGGCTGCAGGGAGGAGTCTGTGATCGAGGGCAACGAGCTGTTCCGCGACATCACGACGCACTGGTCGCGGCTCAAGGGCCCGCCGCGCGAGGCTCTCGACTATCTATTCCGGGTCTATGGCCGCGCTGTTTCGAACTACATCGGGGGACGGCTCCACCGCGGCGACTTCCGCCCGCTGCGCATGGACGATCGCGACGACCTGCTACAGGAGTTCTTCCTACGGATCGGAACGACCGAGTGGCTGCGGAAGCCTGACCCCGCGCGTGGGAAGTTCCGGCCCTATTTCGTGAAGCGGCTGACCCTCTTCCTGCGGGAGAAGCGGGCGGCGGCCCGCGCCAACCGTCCGGAGGCGCAGTCCGGCGCCGACGAGGCCCCGGAGCCCGCGTCCCCCGACCCCCTGGAGATCCTCCTCGAGGATGAGTGGCGCCTCGCGGCGTGTCGCGAGACGCTGGAGCGGATCCGGCGCAGCAATGTGCGATCTCACGACGTGCTGAAGCTGCACATGGAACAGGAGGGGCGTCTCGCCGCGACCTTGGCCGCGAGCCTCGGGATGACGACCGACGCCTTTCGGGGCCACCTCAAGCGTGCCAAGCGGCAGTTTCGCGAGGTCTTCGAGATTGTGTCACGCCGCCTCGACGGCTTCGGCGGAGAGCAGTTCTGATGCGTGACCCAAGCACACCCAGCGCCCCTTACGAGGCGGGTAGTGTTGGGACGAGCGGACCGGAGGCGCGATGACGACCCCGGAAGATAACGCTGCGGATCGCCGATTCCTCGCGCGGGCTGATGAGATCCTTCGCGAGGAGGAGTCCGATTCCGCCTCTGCCGCGACGGGAGCTGGCAGGGTCGTCGGCGGTTACCGCTTGGTGCGGCGCCTCGGGTACGGCGGCATGGGAGTCGTGTGGCTCGCCGAGGATGTGGAGCTCCAGCGTCGCGTGGCCATCAAGTTTCTCGCGCCTCACATGACGTTCGACGCCGAGGCAGTCTGGCGGTTTCGCCAAGAGGCCACGGCGACCGCACGCCTCGACCACCCGGGGATCGTCGCCGTCCACTCCGCCGGCGCGGAGGGCGACGAACGCCACCTTGTCATGGAGTTCGTTGACGGCGTGCCGCTCCATCGGCTCCTGATGCGGCTCGCGGGGCGTCGTCCCGAAGATGTCTCGCTCGGCGCAGTCGTGGCGGCCATCGACGAGGAGTCACCGGGGATGGGCGCCGCCGTCGCCATTCCGGGAGGTGCGTCTGCCAGCTACCTCCACGCCGCCGCGGAGTGGACCGCCCAGGCCGCCGAGGCGGTGGCGCACGCGCATTCGCGAGGCGTCCTCCACCGCGATCTCAAGCCATCCAATCTCATCCTCGACCGGAACGGGCGTGTGCGCGTCGTGGACTTCGGCCTCGCGCGCATCGAACAGCAGGCGCCGGTGACGCGGACCGAGGCCGTCATCGGGACGATGGCGTATGTCGCGCCGGAGGTCCTGACGCGCGGGTCTGCGTATGCGGAGGCGCGCTCCGACGTCTACAGCCTCGGCGTCGTGCTCTACGAGCTTGTCGGGTTGCGGCCTCCCTTCATCGGGGAGTCCTTCCAGATCCTGCGGCAGGTCTCTGTCGATCCCCCGCCCCGACTCCGCCTGCTGCACCGGGGCGTCCCGCCCGACCTCGAGTGGATCGTGCAGAAGTGCCTCGCAAAGGAGCCGCAGATGCGGTACGCAACGGCACAGGACCTCGCCGACGATCTGCGGCGCTTCGTAGCCGGAGAGCCCGTGCTCGCACGACAGCCGGCACTCTCGACCGTAATCCGCTCCCTCGTCCGCCGTCACCCGGTCCGCGCCTTTGCCGCCGTCGTGTTGCTCGTCATGCTGACGGCATCATTCCCCGTGCTCCGCGCGATGGACGTTGCCGCCGCGCGCCGCGAGGCAGCCTCCGAGCGGTCCTACCTCGACCTCAAGCTGGCGGAGTACCAGACGCTCGCGGCGGAACTCGCGCGAGGGCGCGCGGCCTCACGGGAAGTGATCGCGGACTACGGTGACTCCGAAGGAGCAGCGAAGCTCGCGAGGCACCACAAGCACCTCCGCGAGCTGCACGGCAAGCTCGCGGCGACGATGGAGGACGCCCGCGGCGCTGTCGAGAGGGCTGCTCGAATCGAGGGGGGGCGGGGGGAGCTGACGCGCGAGACGGAGGAGGCGCTCGCGCGCTTTCACCTCTTCCGCTTCGAGCGGGCAGTCGAGGCCGGCGACGAGGAAGAAGTCTCTCTGGCGCGCTCAGCGGTTGTTGCGCATGACCGCCGCGGAGTCCACGCCGAGCAGCTTGCGGGTTCAGGAACGCTGCGTTACCGCGTGGTGCCGGCCGACGCCGAAGTCTCCCTCTTCCGCTACGAGGACTACTCTGAGCTGCGCGCGGCTCCGCCACAGGTTCCGCGTCTGGTGCCGGTGCCGTGGGGTGCTGCTGGCCGATGCCGCAGCGGGGAGTGGATACCCGGCTTCTTTCCTGGAGACCCGTGCCTCGCAGTCCTGGCCGTTGCAGAGGGTTCACCCGCCTTCGTTCAGGGCGTCCGCGCGGGTGACCTCGTACTCCGGATCAACGGCAGCCCATGCGGGAATGGCTGCTTCGTGTCACGCGTCAGACCCGGCAGCGAGGCTGCGCGGGCTGGCATCCGCGCTTGGGATCGCATCGAGGAATGGGGCGGAGTCTCCATCCTGAACGCGTTCGACTGGGAGGACGCACTCTCCTCTCCGGAGGGGGGCCCCTTGGCGGTAGTGTTGGGCGGGCGGCGGCTCTCGCTTCGGTCAGGCCCGTCGGCGCGGGCTCAGCTGGGAGTCGACGCCGTTCCCGTCGAGGATGTCTTGCGTCAACCAGCAGCGCCGGAGGGGTCGGAGCTACTTGTGCTCATTCGCGGCGCGGCGCACGTTGTCCGCGTACTGTCACCGGATGCTGCCGGCGTCCGATGCGAACGCACTGCATACCCCCTGATTCTCTCCGCCGAAAACCGGCTTTCCAGCGACGGGATCCTGCGACTTGCCCCGGGGAGCTACTTGCTGGTGGCAAGGCGGGACGGATTCGAACAGCTTCGCTTCCCCATCGTCGTGCCGCGGCACGGGAGCGTGGAAGCAGACCTTCATCTGTTGGCCGAGGGCTCCACGCCGGAGAGCTTTGTATGGATCCCCCCCGGGACAAGCCTGCTCGACGGCGATCCCGAATTCCGGCGCCCCAGAACGGAGGAGCCGAAGCCCCTGCCCAGGACTGTGCCGGGGTTCTTCATTCGGCGGACCGAGATGACGCTGCGAGAGTGGTTCGAGTTCATCAACGATCCCGAAACGGTGATTCGGATCCAGCAGTCGATCCGGAGTGGCTGGCTGGCCCTCCTCCCGCGCCACTATCAGGATCGTAAGGAGCTCTACGATGTCGATTCGGACGGGAAGTACGGTCCGGTCCATTCCGAGGACGCTCCACTCCTCGGTATCAGCGGCAAAGACGTGGAGGCCTATCTCGAGTGGCGCGCGGCGCGAGACCGGGCCCGGGGGGAGCGGTGGCTCTGGGCGAAACCCACCTGCGAACAGTGGCAAAGGGCTGCGCGGGGGGCGGACGGCAGGGTGTACCCCTGGGGCAATGACCGGTATGAGCCCGATCCACTCTGCGTCAACCTGCATCGTCAGAAACGCTGGCTTGCGGCCGAGCGTGGCCGATTCGAGCCGCGCGACGAGTCTCCATTCGGGGTCTTCGACATGGCAGGCTCCCGCCGGGAGTGGACCACGGCCGCGCTCCTCGGCGGTTCGTGGGCGGATGGGGAGCAGAGGTTATTCCGCGCATCGTTCCACGACGGCGTGGGCGACGGCTACTTCAACTGGTCGTGCGGCTTCCGCCCAGTCCTCGTGCCCAACCCCGACGCGCGCTAGACCTGGCCCTTCCCCTTGCAAACGCCGCACTTCACCTCGCCCGAGCCGTCGCAGCTCTTGCACGTCTGGCTTGACGAGAAGTGGTAGATGCGCCCCTTGCCCTTGCAGGGGGGGCACTTGGTGGCTCCGGTTCCGGAGCAGTTCTTGCAGGTCGCCATGGTACGTCTCCTCTCGCCCATCCTCATATCTGAGGCCGATGGACTTGGCGTCAAGAAAGACCCACATTTCTGTGGCAACCGCTGGAACCCAGAGGTGGTCTGCCACGATTGACTCCGTCCATTCCATGTAAGGGTTCCGGTCCCGGGAGCGGTCGATCATCCCGGCGCGGGCAGAAAAGCCTCCCGGTCACACCGTCTGGATCGGCGCCTTTCCGCAAGGGAGGGCTGCTCGCGGACTATGCCGGCGACGGCAGGGCAATCGGAATCGAGATGTCGACACCGTCGCGTCTCGACATCGCCAGCCTGAATGCCCTGCTCGCCAAGCCGGGCAGGAGCGCACCAGGCCCCAGGAACTGGCATCCTTGATCGCCGGCTCGGCCGAACGCCCCAGGTCTGGCCCCAGGTGACCGGTGGGACATGCGCACAGGATGTCGCGTAACCGGGCGTCCGCTTGACGGAGGGGAAGAAGCGCAACGACGCGATCGCGAGCGCGATCTCCACCAGCCCCTCGTCGCCAAAACCGCGGACCACCTCGGCGCGCAGCCCCCCCTCTTCCCCCGCGCCCCCGATCAGCCCCTCCGCGAAGCGATAGTCGAGCGACTGGCCGAGGCGCCTCTCGTCCCGGCCGATGATGCGAAGTAGGATGGCGCGGATCATGGCGTCCATCGTAGGAGACGGGGGCTTTCTCGCCGAGGCGGCGCGCCTCGCGCGGGAGGGCGTGCTGCGGGGGGACGGCGGGCCCTTCGGCGCCGTGGTCGTGCGGGAGGGGGCGGTCGTCGGGCGGGGGTGCAACCGCGTGCTCGCCACGAAGGACCCGACCGCCCATGCGGAGATCGTCGCGATCCGCGAGGCCTCCTCCCTCCTCGGCACCTTCCACCTCCCCGACTGCACGCTCTATGCGACCTGCGAGCCCTGCCCCATGTGCGTCGGCGCGATCCAGTGGGCGCGGATCGGGCGCGTCGTCTACGCGCTGACGCGCGACGACGCGGCGCGGATCGGCTTTGCCGACGCGGAGTTCCACCGGGGTGCGACCGTGCAAATGCAACAGTTGCATTGCGCGGCGGCGGAGGAGGCCTTCCGCCTCTGGGAGCGGCGCGACGACCGGCGCGGCTACTGAGGACCGCGCTGCGGGTTCCACGTGTGCGTCTCGCCGCGGGCGTGCTTCGCCCACGCGTAGAGCGCGTCGTAGACGACAAAGCCGTGGCGCAACTGCTCGTGGTCGTCGCGGAAGAGTTGCGAGAGGCCGAGGGAGATCGCGAAGAGCCCCGCCGCCTCGGGCGCGAGGTCGAGGCGGTCGGTGTCGGCGCCGCGGACGATGACGGCGATCTCGTGCAGCACCGGGTCGTCGAGACGGTACTTCCGGAGCAGCGCGTCGAACGAGCAGAGCGGGCCCACGTGGGAGAGTTCGACTCCCTCGATGTCGAACGGAGTGGCACCTTGCTCCTTCGCGAGGCGCACGACTTCGGCCGCGGGCGCGAAGAGGAACTCGGGTTCCTTGTCGATGAAGCGGGCGATCAGCCACGGGCAGGCGACGCGGTCGATCTTGGGGCGCTCGCGGGTGATCCACCTCATGGGGCCTCCTTAGAGCCTATCCGAAAACCCCTTCGTCGGACCGAGGCTGAGCGAGACAAGCCGGGCAAGGAGCGGCGGCGACCCGCATCAGCGGAGAGATGCGGCGAGCCGCCGCGACGCAGTCCCGGCGCAGTCGCAGCCAGCCGAATCCAGAAGGGGTTTTCGGATAGGCTCTTAATGGACACCGCGACGACGCGCGGCCAGTAGAGGTCGCGGCGCCCCTCCTCGGTGAAGAGGTCGCCGAAGTCGAAGCTGTTGGTCGCGTAGGTGACGAGGAGGTCGTACTTGCCCGGCCCGGCCAGTTCCGGATGGGCCTTTGCCGCGTAGACGAAGGGCCGCGGGCGGTCCGACTCGGGGGGCCGGTAGACGGTGGCGGGGGCGCTCCACGGGCCGGTCAGCGCGGGGGCGCGCCGCAGGCCGATCGTCGTTGCGCCGAAACCATAGCTCGCGAGATGCAGGAAGCAGCGGGTGCGCTCGTCCCAGTGGACGGAACACTCGCTGCCGGCGTCGTCGATGACGAAGGCGGGGCCCTGCGCACCGAGGACGGCGGCCGTGACCCAGCCCCGCCCCTCCCCCGCCCACCACTCGGCACTCGCCAGGTCGCCCTTCGCGAGCGACGCCGCGGGGTACCGGACGAGCGCACCGGCGTGCGTGCCCTGCATGCGGATCGCGATCGCAACCACGTGCGGCCCCTGCTCGACCACCGCCGACGCGGGCATCGCGTCGAAGGCTAGCGGTGGGCCCTCGACGATGCGCGGCCTCCAGCGCTCGGGCGGCAGGTCCGGGTCGTCGATGATCGCAAGCGCATAGCCCGCGCTCGCGAAACCGAGCCCCTGCCCCGGCGTCGCGACAAGCCCGTACAGGAAGAGCACGAGCGGCCCGCGCGCGAGGCGGATGCCGTGGCCGGGCCAGAACCAGCGCTCGCCCTGCTCGGGGAAGAAGGACGCCGGCCCCCCGTCGGCCCCGGTCCCCCAGTGGAAACTCATCGACGCCGTGCGCGGATCGTCGCCGCGCTGGATCGCCACCGTGTTGCGCACCATGCGCGACTGCGACCGCAGCAGCGCCTCCGATGTCGCGACGAACGTGTCCCCGAAGAGCCAGAGCGTCCGCCCCGGCCCGAGCGGGACCGACAGCGCCGCATCCGCCCCGAGCCAGCGCGGCTCCTTGCGGAACAGCGCCTCCGCATCGGGATAGGCTCCCGCCACCCTCCTCGGAGGCGCGGCGCACCCGAGGAGGACCACCGCGAGCAGCACGCTGCGGGCGATCAATGCAGGATCGACTCGCGCGACTTCATCCAGCCCCGCACGCGGGACTCGGGGCCCGAGGACCGCAGGCAAAACGTCACTCGCTCCCCGACCGCCCCTCCTTGGATGACCTCGCCCACCGCGACGGTACAGTCCTCGTAGTAGAAGTCGCCCGGGCCGGACGTGGTGACGATTCTCTCGACGCGGCCGAGGACCACGAGTTCGGAGGAACAGGTCAGCCACTCCACGCTGTCCCCGTCATTCACTTCCGCATGAACTGGCGTACTCGGCAGCGACGGCAGCGTGAGCAAGACAAGGAGCGAGGAGTACCTCATGTCTACCTCCGGCCTCATCATATGCGCGAATCCTCGCCGCCCGGCGCTGGCGCCTCCAAGGACGGGGGGAATGCGGGGCCACGTTCTTGCCCGCCTGCGGAGGCTCGGTCGCTTCGAAGCTCCTCGCGCTCGGCGGGCGGGCCGAACACCATCCCCTGCCGCAGCGCGGCTCCATGCCACAACCACAGTGAGCGCCTGCCGATGGCCGCGCTGCGCATGCAGCCATCCCGATTCCCCGTCGCCCGGACCGGGGCTCGGCGAGACACGCCGAGCGAGGAGCGGCCGGGGCCGGGTGACGCGCGCGCCGCGCGGGGCCGCGTGCGTCTCCCCTCCGCCGCAGATGATCGCCGGCCGGTCGTACAAACCTCGGGCGCTGCCAGCCTTCGCCACGACCTGCGGTCGGTCCGGATCAAGGTCAGCAGTTCTTAGAAGGAACCCAGGAAGCAAGGAACCCATGAGTGCAAGGGGCCGCATCCCGGGATCCGGATCGATCGAGTCTGCCTCTTCCTCGGTTCCTGGTTGCTGGGTTCCTTCTTTCAACCATCAAGACGAAGGCTCAAGCGGCGTAGGAAGGGCCGGGGACGATTCGAACGTCCATCGCCCGAGAACGGGAATCCTAGATTGGAATACCGGCCCATGATTTTCGCTTCTCCGGAGTCGTCCACTCACGCCACCACTCGCTCTCCGGATCTGACCACTTTTCAAGTCGCGTCGCAATACTTCCGTGCACGCGCTGGTCGTGTGCGTAGCTCGGCAAGGCGCGCCGCCCGAGGGCGAGCAGCGGGCCGAGGTGTTCCGGCGTCTGACCCCAACGGGCGGCGATGAGAGCATAGAGATCCCACAGGTGGAAACCGGGCGCTCGCGCAGGCCTTGCCTTCTGCTTGCGACCCAGGTCCGCTTCGATCTCGCCCAGCAGAGCCTTCAATGCCTCCTCGTGGCCTCCGGACTTCGCAAGCTCGATGGCCTTCTTCTCCGTGGGCCCGACCAGCGGCTTCGCGGCCTTCGACCTCTTGCGCCGCCGAAACCGCGCTCCCCCCGTGGCGCTGTCGGTCCCGCCCCTGAACGCCAGCGGCGCGGCCACCAGAAGCCCCACCCCACCCGCGATCGCGAGCCAGCGTCGACGGGAGATCATGCCGCCGAACATACCACGGCGGCATGTCACGTCGCCCAGGAATAGTTTGCAGCCGGCGCCGTCCCGGCTGCAAACTACTCCGATGCGCTTCCTCCACACCGCCGACTGGCAGCTCGGCATGGGACGGCACTTCCTCGGCGAGGAGGCGCGCCACCGCTTCATGCAGGCGCGCATCGACGCGGTGCGGGCGATGGCGGACCTCGCGCGCGCGGAGGGGTGCGCGTTCGCGGTGGCGGCGGGCGATCTCTTCGAGAACAACCAGGTGGACCGACGCACGCTCGGCCGAGCGATCGAGGCGATGGCGGCGTTCCCCTGCCCGCTCTTCCTGCTGCCGGGCAACCACGACCCGCACGACGCGGGGTCGATCTGGCGCCGGCGCGAGTTCGCGGACCGCAAGTCCATCACGGTTCTCGCCGACGACCGCATCCACGAGGTCGGACCCGGCTTGCAAGTGGTCGGCGCGCCGTGGGCGAGCAAGCGGCCGCGGCGCGACCTCGTCGCGGAGGCGTGCGCGAAGCTCGAGCCGCTGCCCGGCGGCGTTCGCGTGCTCGTCGCGCACGGCACCGTGACCGGCTTTGGCGACGACGTGCCCGAGCGCATCGACCTTCCGCGCGCCCGGCGCGCGCTGGACGAGGGGCGCATCCACTACCTCGCCCTCGGCGACCGGCACAGCACGACCGAGGTCGCACCCCGCGTCTGGTACAGCGGCGCCCCCGAGGCGACCGACTACGGCGAGACCGACTCGGGCCACGCGCTCGTCGTGTCGCTCGACGGCGGCGGATGCGCGGTGCGGAAGCACCGGACCGGCCGCTGGCGCTTCCTGCGCCGCGAGTTCACGCTGAACGGCGCCGCCGACCTCGAGCAGGCGGAGGCGGAGATCGCGGCACTCGAGTCTAAGGACACGACGATCCTGAAGGCGGACCTCGTCGGATCGCTCACGCTCGCCGAGCGGGCGCGCCTCGACGGCCTGCTCGACCGCGCGCGGGACCTGCTCGCCGCGGTCGAGGAGCGCGACGGCGATCTCGTCCTCCGCCCCGACGAGATCCTCGCCGGCGACCTCGGTCTCGCGGGGTTCGCGCGCGCGACCGCGGAGGAGCTTGCCCGTCATCCGGAGGACGCCGTGGCCCGGGACGCGCTGCAACTGCTCTATCGATGTTCAGGGGGCGCGGGGGCGTGAGGATCCACTCGATCCGCCTGCGCGACTTCCGCGGCGTCGCCGAGTGCGCCGTCGCGTTCGCGGCCCAGGGCGTCACGATCGTCGAGGGGCCCAACGAGGTCGGGAAGTCATCGCTCGCGGAAGGGCTCCGCCTTCTCCTCTACGAACTCGATTCGAGCAGGAAGGAGGCGGTGCGATCGACGAAGCCGGTCGACCGCGACGTCGGCCCCGAGGTCGAGGCGGACCTCTCGACCGGCCCCTACCGCTTCCTCTACCGGAAACGTTTCCTGAAGCGCGCGGAGACGGAGCTCACGGTGAGCGCCCCGCGCCCGGAGAGTCTCACGGGACGCGAGGCGCACGAACGGGCGGCGGCGATCCTCGCCGAGACGATGGACGTCGCCCTATGGAACGCGCTGCAAGTCGATCAAGGGGAGGCCATCCGTCAGGCGGACCTGCGCGACGCGCGGTCGCTGCTGAACTCCCTCGAGCGCGCCGCCGGGCAGGAGACGGCGGGCGAGCGGGAGACCCATCTCTTCGAGCGCGTCAAGCAGGAGTACCTCCTCTACTTCACCGAGACGGGGCGCCCGGCCAAGTCGCACGCGACCCTCCTCACCGATGCAGCGGAGGCGCGCAACGAGGTGGAGAGGCTCGAGACCGACCTCCGCGCCCTCGAGGCGCTCGTCGACCGGAGCGCCGAGCTGGAGCGCTCGATCGCCACGCTGCGGGCCGAGGTGGCGCAGCACACGGAGACGCAGGCGCGCCGTGCCGCCGAGAAGGCGGAGGTCGATCGTCGCCAGCAGGCGCTCCATCACTTCGAGTTCGAGGCGAAGAGCGTGACGATGGGGCTGCGGATCGCGAGCGGCGAGAAGCGGGAGCGCGAGGAGCTGATCGCGCGCCTCACGGCCGCGCGCGACAAGCGGATCGCGCTCGAGGCGGACGCCGCGCGCGGCTCGCCGACCCTGAAGGCGGCCGAGGAGCGCGAGGCGGCAGCGCGCGCCGCGCTGGCGGAGGCGGAGGCGCGCGCGCGCGAGGCCGACGAACTGGCACGACTGCGCTCGAAGGACTTCGAGTACGGCCACGCGATCCTCGAGTTGCAGCGCCTCGTGGAACGCAAGGGCTACATCGAGAAGGCGCAGGAGCAGGCGGCCGCGGCGCGACGCACGCTCGCGGAGGTCCGCATCACCGAGGAGGCCCTCCGGGCCATCCGCAAGGCGCACGACGCCCTGATGCAGGCCGAGGCGCGACTCGAGGTGGAGGCGCCGCAGGTGCAGGTCAGGGCGCTGCGCGACGTCGAAGTGCAGATCAACGGGGAGGAGCGCCGCCTTGCCTCCGGCGAGCAGGTGGGCCTCCCGGTGGCGGATGCGTTGCAATTGTTGCTTCCCGGCCAGTTGAGCATTGCCGTGCGGGCCGGGGTCGGCGGCGACACGCTGAAGTCGGTCCGCGACGGGGCACGCGCGACCCTCGGCCGCCTGCTCGACGCCTCCGGCGTGCGCGACCTGGAGCACGCGGAAGCCGCCCTCGGAAGCGTTCGCACCGCAAGCGCCTCCCTCGCCGCGGCCGAGGAGCAGATCCGCGTGCACCGCCGCGACCTGACGCCGGCGCAGATCGACGAGAAGATCCGCAACCTGCAAGTGTGGAAGAGCTACCCGGAGGAGCGGCCCCCGGGCCCCCCCCTGATCGCCGACCACGACCCGGCGGAGAAGGCAAAGAAGGCCGCCCACTCCGCGCAGGCGGAGGCCAAGGCGGCGCTCGACGCGGCGCGAGAGCGCTGGCGCGTCGCGGACGAGGATCTGCGCGGGAAGAGGGAGAGGGCGCGGGAGACCGGCGTGGAGCTGCGCGTCGGCACGGATGCGGAGCGCGCGGCCGAGCGCGAGCTTGCGGCGGCGAGGGCGAAGAGGGCGGACGACGCGCTCGCGCACGCGCTCGCGGAGGCGGTGGCGAAGGAGGCGGCCGCCCAGGAGACGCTGGCGAGGGAGCGCGCGGCGTGGCAGGCGCTGAACCCCGAAAACGTCGCGCGCCTCTCGGAGAATGCCGCGCGCGCGCTGAAGAGCGCCGAGCAGGGGCTGGCCGACCGCGAGAAGGAGGCTCACGGGGTGCGCGCGCAACTCGAATTGAGCGGCGAGCGCGGGCTCTTCGAGGCGGCAGAGGAGGCGCGCGCCCGGCTCGCGCGGGCGGAGCGGGTGCGCGACGCGGCGGTGCGGCGCGCGGCGGCGGCGGAACGGCTCTACAGGACGATGGAGAAGAAGCACGAGGAGGCGCGACAGGCCTACCTCGCGCCGCTCAGGGAGAAGATCGAACAGCTCGGGCGCCTCGTGTTCGACGAGAGCTTCCGCGTCGAACTCGACGACAGCCTCGCGATCGCCACGCGCACGCTCGGGGGGCGCACCGTCCCGTTCGGGAGCCTCTCGGGCGGCGCCCGAGAGCAGCTCTCGCTGGTCGCCCGGCTCGCCGCCGCGCTGCTTGTCGACGAGACCGACGGCGTGCCGCTGATCTTCGATGATACCCTCGGCCACACCGACCCCGCCCGCCTCGAAGGCATGGGCGCGATGCTCGCGCTGGCTGGCGACCGCTGCCAGGTCATCGTGCTCACCTGCACCCCCGGCCGCTTCCGCCACGTCGGCGGCGCCACGGTCGTCTCGTACGGTGCCGCGTAACATTGTTGCGGAAACGGGAACCGCAGGAATCGCAGCAGGATCACGTGGCACCGCAGTCGAGTGGCGACCAGATCGCAGATCTCGATGCGACCGCCCCTTGGTCCTCCGCGGTTGCGTGCCGAGGCGCGCGGAGGCGCCGTCACGTCGGCGGGCGCGACCAGTCCTCGACGACGAGTCCGGGGATGCGAACCATGTCGCCGACATCCGCGGTGACCAGAGTCGCGCCGATCGCATGGGCATGCGCCGCGATCGCCGCGTCGAAGTCCTCGATGCGCTTCCCCCTCTTCTCGAGGTCCGCCTTGATCGCGCCGAACGCGTCCGTGACTGCCTCCGTCCACTCGGCGGCACGGATCTCCGACCGCACGAGTGCGAGCTTCTCTCGCAGCGCGTCCTTCCGCTTGGAGCGCGGAAGCCTCTCGATCCCGTAGGCGATCTCGGCTAGCGCAGGTTGTGGCACCGCGACGCTCGACTTGGGCAGGGCGCTCAGGCGCGACAGCACCGCGCGGTCTCCCTTCATGAGGGCGGCGACCGCATTCGTGTCGCGCAGGAGGTTCACAGCGGCCTCGGCGCCTTCGAACGCCTCGCCGCGCGGACCGCCTTCGTCAGGTCGTCGACGGCCTCGACAGTCCGCGCGTCGGCAGCGGCCAAGCTCTCGAGGAACCCGGCGCTCCACCGGGTTTCCGGCGCCAGTTCCCGCTCCAGGGCCATCAGGATCAGCCGGTTCCGGCTGATCTGCAGCGCCTCCGCGCGCCGGTCGAGCGCCTCGAGCAGCGGCTTCGGGATGTGGACGCTGATCCTCATGCCTATGTAGGAGTATCCTCACTCGCTCACGCACCGCCTGCAAGGCAGAAGCGCCCCACCGCCGCATCCAGCCGCCCCGCGAGGTCCGCGCGCCCCTCCCGCGCGACGAGCCGCGAAAGCTCGACGACCTCTGGCGGCGCCTCCTCCCAGCGCGGCATCGGCAGCGCGTTCAGGTGGCGCAGCTTGATCTGCGGGAAGGCGCGCTGGCGCGACTCGGCGACATGGCTTCGGTGGAAGTCGGCGACGGCGCTGCTGTTGAGCCACGCGACGACGAGCTCGTGCGGCACCCCGGGGATGCCGCGGCAGCCGAGCACGCTGTTCCGGAAGTAGGTAGGCTCGCTGTGCAGCGCCGCGATCGGCCTTGGCGCGGTCTGGCGGAGAAGGATCGGAAAGGCGGTGTAGCGCTCCAGCGGCGCGATGCGAAAGTACCCTCCCGGCGCCGGCACCAGATCGGTGCGCAGCGTGCGCCTCGGCGGCGCGAGCGCGTAGGGGGTGATGTCGCGGCCCTCGCGGATCGGCGCGCCGCCGCGGTCGAGCAGCGCCGCGGCGCAGTTGCCAGTGTGGACTCCGATGTCAGCGAAGAGGCCGCCGCCGGGCCGCGGCGGCGAGCCCGGCGCCGCCGCGCCCTCCCCGACCTCCACGATCAGCGCGCAGGCGGGCTGCACGACGCCCTCGAACGCATCCTCGCCGAGGTCGATCCACGTAGCGCTCCTCCCCCGCGCCCCCACCACACTGCGCAGCGGAGCGTAGCCTGCGAATTCCCGGACCTGCGCCGGAAGCAACAGGCCCACGCGGCGTGTTGCAAGTTGCATCGCCAGCTCGACGAAGGGGCCGTGCAGCGTCGGCCAGCGCCGGAAGCTCCGGTAGCGCGTCGCGAGGGCGCGGCGTTCGTCTGGCCCGAGCGCCTTGCCATGCCGCCCGCTGAAGCTGACCCAGGGCGGGTTGCAGAGCACGACGTCGAAGGTGCGGGCGCCCCAGTCGTGGCGCAGCGCATCCGCGCGGAGGCGCTCGCCCGGCGCGTGCGCGAGCGCTGCCTCGTCGAGGTCGGCTCCGGCGAGCGCCGCGTCCGGACGGAGCCTCTGGGCGGCGCGCAGCAGCGCGCCGTCGCCGCAGGCGGGGTCGAGGACGGAGAGGGGGCCGGAGAGGGGGCCGAGCGTCTCGCGCGCCAGCAGGTCGGCCAGCGCGGGCGGAGTGTAGAAGCTCCCTTGGCGGCGTCTTTCGGCGCGCAGCACGGTGGCGGTACGATACCGCGCCACGTTGACGAAATGGATCGGGTGCGTCCCCAACATCGTCGAGGGCCGGCGGCCGGAGACGATTTCGGCCATCGCCGAGGCGATCCGGGCGGTGCCCGGCGTGCGCCTGCTCGACCAGTCGAGCGACGTCGACCACAACCGGACCGTCTTCACCTTCGTCGGCGCGCCGAAGGAGATCGTCGACGGCGCGCACGCCTGCATCACGACGGCGCTGCGGCTGATCCGGGCGCCCGACGAGGATGGCGTGCACCCGTGGCGCGGGCCTGTGGACGTCGTCCCGTTCGTGCCGCTCTCGGGGGCGACGCTTGACGACTGCGCGCGCCTCGCGCGCAAGCTCGCCGAGCGGGTCACGGGCGTCGAAGTGGCGCTCTACGGCGCGGCGAGCCCCACGGCCGAGAGCCTGCCGGAGGTGCGGAGGCGCCTGCGCGGGCGCCGCGACGTCGTCACGATCGGCGCCCGGGAGGCGCTCGTCGCGTTCAATGTCCAGCTCGAATCGACCGACCTCGACGCGGCCCGCGAGATCGCCCACGAGGTGCGCGACCTGCCCGCGCTGCGCGCGCTCGCCTTTCCCCTGAAGAGCCGCGGCTGCGTGCAGATCTCGATGAACCTGCTCGACTGGAGGCAGACGTCGCCCTTTGCGGCGCTGCAGGAGGTGGAGCGATTGGCGGGGGTGCGGGGGATCGCGGTGCGCGACAGCGAGGTGGTCGGCATGATCCCGCAGGAGGCGGTGGACGCGGGGCTCTCGGAGGCGCTGCGCGGGGCGCCGCTGCGCGTGCTCCGGGAGACGCCCCGGTTCCTCGATGCGCTCGCGTCGACGAACCCGGCCCCGGCGGGCGCGTCGGCGGCGGCCTACGCGGGGGCGATGGGCGCGGCGCTGGTGGCGATGACCGTCGGCGTCACGGGCGCGCGCGCGGAGGCGGAGGCGCTGCGGCAGAGGCTGCGCAGCCTCGCGAACGAGGATGCCGCGGCGTTCGCCGCCCACCTGCTGGCCCGCGACGAGGCGAGCCTCCGCCGGGCGACCGACGCGCCGCTGCTCATCGCGGAGGCGGCGGGGCAGGTCGTCCAGCTCGGGGCGCCTCATGTGGGGAAGGTCGCCCCCCCGATGGCGAGCGACCTCGACGCGGGCCTGCGCCTCGCCCGCACCGCGGTGGAGATCGCGACCCGGACCGCGCGCCTGAATCTGTCGCGCATTTCCGACGTTTCCTACGTCGCGAGCGCGAGCGCGCGGCTCGACGCGATATTTTCCGCGTGAGTCTTCGCGCCGACCGATTATTCTCTTAGGAGACATCAGGTGCCGTCCCATGGACGCCACCTTACCCTGGGTCACGCCGACGGGTGTGACGGGCACGAAGGTCGGATCGGCCGAATCTAAAGGACTTCGGGTCGATACCGGCGAGGCCACTAGGAAAGGAGGTGATCAAGTGATCGGAAGTCCGAAATGGAGGCCGTCCTCCTGAGGGACGACTGACGGGTCTCCTTCTGGGAGACGGCTGACTTCCGGGGCGGCGCCTGAGCGATCAGGGGCCGCCCCTCTCATTTCCGGCCCGCTACAATGGCGCCGGAGGGAAGCCCATGAGACCGTTCCTCGGGTTGATCGCGCTGGCGCTGGCGGTTCCGCTGCTCGCGCAGGACAAAGAGGAGGAGGTGGTCGAGATCGAGGAGGTCTCCTCGAAACCGATCGGTCGCCTCTCGCTGGGCGAGCGCGACCAGCCGGCCCTCTTGGTGCGCCTCGCGGACGAAGGGGCGCTCCAGATCAAGCGCGGCGAGGAGTGGGAGGTCGCCACGCTGAAGGACGTCGGGCAGGCGCTCGCGGGAGAGTTGCAGCGGCTCGGCGATGAGGGCTACGAGAAGTTGGAGGGCGGCCAGAAGGTATCGAAGCTCTTCCTCTCGATCGAAGCGGACCCGGTAGCCCCTTGGCAGCATCTCCAGTGGCTGATGATCGTGGCGGCGGAGCAGAAGTACCACAAGCTCGAACTCATCGACGGCACGCGGCGCATGCTGACCTACCTGCCCTGTGATCGGGGGCTCTCACCGAAGGCGAAGAAGCCGCCCAAGGAGGCATTCGTTTCTGTCCATCTGATGGCCCGCATGGAGCGGCCCCGGGAGTGGAACGACGGCAAAGTCTTCGCCCCGATGACGGTCGTCTACCGGCTCGTAGAGCGGGAGACCGAGGATCTGAAGACCCTGGCCGGGTGGATCCGTGAGGCAAAGAGGGCTGTCGAGCCCGAACTGAAGAAGGGATGGACCCTCGTCGGCGAGATCAAGGCGGGGCACAAGGTGCCCTTCGCCCACGTCTTCGACGTGATGGCCGCCTTCGTGGACGGCGGCATCCCCGCCGTCAGCTTCTACGGCACGACGTCCCCCACGGACGAGGTCCGCCGCCTCGAGAGGCTGCCCTACCCCGCCAAGAACTACTAGGCGGAGCCTGGCTCATTACTCCCGCTGTGCCAGAACCGCCCCGCACGTGGTCACGGGGTAACCAGAGCGATACTAATGAGCCTGGCTCCGCGCGAGTGGCGGGAGGGGGCAGTCGAGGAGGTCGCAGACGACCCGCAGTAGCTCCGCCTCGGCGACGGTCGTGGCGCCGTCGTGGGCCACGCAGCGGGCGCAGGCCTCCACGACGCGCCGCTTGACGGCGGGCGAGGCGCGCCCGAGGCGATCCATCGCTCCCTCGAAGGCGGCGAACGAGCGCATCTCGGGCGGCGGCAGCGGGATCTGCCGCCCCTTCGTCGCGAGCGGCAAGGACCCCGCCTCGAAGGCGAGACCTGCCACTTTCGGATCGTGGTGGCCGTGGTGCGCGAGCATCGCGAGCACGAGGCCGACCTCCTCGCGCACCGCGGCGATCGCCCAGAAGTCCACCCGCGGCCGCGCCGCGGCGGTCCAGTGGCGCACGAGCAGCGCCAGCGCGAACTCGAAGAGGTCGATCCGCCCGTCGGCGCGGGCGAGCGGCTCCAGCGACGCGCAGAACTCCTCCCGCGCCGCCGGCGGCAGCGCCCGGATCGCGGGCGCGGCGAGAGCGGCCAGCGGCAGGCGCAGCCCGGCGTCGAGTGTCTCGAGGTGGGGCAGCAGGTGCGGCGCCGCTTCGCGGGAACCGAGCAGCGCCTCGCAGAGCGCCCGGCAACCCTCCCCCCGGGCCGCCTCGCGCAACTCCGCCGGAATGGCGGCGAGCAGCGCCGCCCCCTGCGCGAGGTGGTCCACGGTAGGGGCGCCGACGAGTCCGACGACGCGTCCCGCGTCGAGGGGGATGCGGGTGGGGGCGCGGGGGAGGGGGGCGAGCGCGCGGGCGAGCGCCTCCTCGTCGACCGGAAGGCTCACCTTCGGGTAGCGGCCGTCGAAGGAGGGGTCCAGCCGGAGGATCCGGTTCCGCAGCGGCGGGTGCGTGTCGAGCAGGCCGTCGAAGAGCGCGAACTCGACGCCGCTCGCGAAGTACATGTGGCTCGCCTCCTCGGACCAGCGCCCGCGCACCGAGGAGCCGCGGGAGGCGCCGCCGATCTTCTTCAGGGCACGGGCGACCGCGGTGGCGTCCGCGAGGAACTCCCGCTCGCGGGAGATCGCCGCCTTGATGAGCCGGCCGAAGAAGAGGCCCGCGTAGCCGACGAACGCCAGCAGCGCGCCGGAGATCAGCAGCCGGAAGCTCCCGATGCCGGGAGTCTCGTCGTCGGTCGAGACCGACATCTGCATCATGCCGCTGCCGAGCATGCCGATCGACTGGAGGCCGAAGAGCACGCCGAGAAGGCGGAGGTTGAGGCGCATGTCGCCGTTGACGATGTGGGCGCACTCGTGGGCGATCACGCCCTGCATCTCATCGCGGCGCAGCACCGCGAGAAAGCCTCCCGTCACGGAGAGGGCGGCGTCCCCGGGGCTCCAGCCGGCGGCGAACGCGTTGATCCCCCGCTCGCGCTCGATCACGAAGAGTTGCGGGACCGGGATGCCGGCGGCGATCGCCATCTCTTCGATGACGTTGCGGAGCTTCCGCTTCGCGGGGTCGCGCGTACGGGGCGAGACCAGGCGCCCGCCGAGCCGTGCCGCGAGCGCGGCCCCTCCCTTCGAGATCTGGACGAGCTTCCATGCCGTGCCCGCGGCGATGACGGCGAGCGTGCCGAGGGAGACCCAGAGGAACAGCTCGGGCTTCCACCAGCGCCAGACCTCGATGTCGCGCGAGGCGACGTCGGTGCTCCAGAACGCGCCGAGCAGCAGGAAGAGCCGCACCACCGGATAGAGCGCCGCGATCGTCGCCGCCACGGAGAGGGCGAAGAGGCCGACCAGCACGAGGGTGCGCCTGCGCGCCTGCTGCTGCCGCCCGAAGAAGTCCAACGGCAGGCTACGATAGCCTCCGCGGCCCCCGGCCCCCCCGAGCACTCCCATGAGACCCGCCATCCTCCTCCTCGCCCTCTGCCTCCCCGCCGTCGCCGACGAGATGCGTGACCTCGTCCGGCAGGCGCTGGACGACCCCTCGGCCGCCGGGAGACTGGTCGCGCTCAACCCCGATACCCGGGAAGTCGCGCGGCTGTTCGCCGAGGGGCGCGCCTACGCGGCGGGCCTCCCGACCGGCTGGCTGAAGAAGACGGTGCGCGGCAGCGACGGCAGGGAGCGCCCCTACCTGCTGTACGTGCCGAAGGGATACGCGCCGGAACGGCGCCACCGGATGCTCGTCGACATGCACGGCGGCGTCGGGCGGGCGCAGCCGCTCGACCACGCCGGGCTCGAGCAGATGAAGTACTTCTGGGCGGAGTGCGCGGAGCAGTTCGGCTGGTTCCTCGCGCTGCCGAGCGGGGAGCGGGGCGCGGAGTGGTGGACGGAGGTCGGCGCGGGAAACGTGCTGTCGATCGTCCGGGAGACGCGGCGCAACTACAACCTCGACGAGGGCGACCTCTTCGCCACCGGCTTCTCCGACGGCGGATCGGGCTGCTTCTACCTCGCGCTCGCCGCGCCGACGCCGTTCACGGGTTTCGTGCCTCTGAACGGCCACCCCGGCGTCGCGGGCGCCGCGGGATTCCAGGTGCATCTTCGGGGCCTTGTCAATACGCCGATCTACGCGGTGAACACCGACGGCGACCAGCTCTATCCGTCGGCGGGCGTGAAGCCGATCTTCGCGGCGCTGAAGGAACTGGGCGCGCCGGTGGTCTGGAACGAACTCGAGGGATACGGCCACGATCCGAGCTACCTGCCCCGCGAGATCCCGGGGATCGTCGGATGGATGGACCGGACGCGACGCGATCCCCACCCCAAGCACATCCTCTGGGAGGGCACGGGGCCCGGTCGCGTGCACTGGCTGTCGGTCACCGAGGTCGGCGACCGGGGCAACGACGCCGACTTCCCCGACGTGAATCCGATGCTGCCGCCAGGCCGCGTGCGCATCGGCATCGTCGTGGATCAGGAGTACCAGGGGTCCGGGGTCCGCGTGGCCTCCGTCGCCGACGGATCGCCGGCGGCGGCGCTCGGCCTCTCGACGGGCGACGTGATCGTCGGCTACGGGCAGGAGGCCGTCGCGACCTTCGCGGACCTGCGCCGCCTCCTCGGCGGCGCCTCGCACGGAGGGGGGTTCGCGGTCCGGGTGCGGCGGGGGGAGGAGACGCTCGCCTTGGAGGGCGTCTTCCCCGAGGGGAAGCCCGAGCCGGCGTTCCCGCGTGCGAAGCCCCACGGCAGCATCGAGGCGACCGTGGAAGGCAACACGATCGACGTGCGCGCGCGCCGCATCGCCGCCTTCGATCTCTACCTTGCGGACGGATTGGTCGACTTCGGCGAGCCGCTGACGGTCCGCGTCAACGGCGCGGTCGTGCACTCGGCGCCCGTGGCGCCCGACCTCGAGTTCCTCGTGGCGCAGGCGGCGCGCGACCAGGACCGCACGTCGGTCTATCTCGCGCGGCTTGGCGTCGTGGTGCCGAAGGGCCCCTGACCGCCCCCGAGCCCCCCACGCATCCGCCCCCCTGCGCTTGCGGTGCGCCGCGCATAGGACTAGGCTCCGGGGCGCGATGAGCGCTCACCAGGTGGCGGCGGATCTGGAGGGCAGCCTGCGCGCCGCGGCGCCGGCCCTGCTGCGGCGCTGGCCGCTCGCGGACTGGATCGAGCGGCTTTGCCCGCCGCGCGGGGGAAGCGGGTACGGGCGGATCGCCGACCGCGTGCGCGACGTGAGCGCGGGGATCGAGGCGGCGGAGGGGCCGGGGGTCCTCGAGGAGTACCACCGGCTGGCGCAGGCGGTCCTGATCCGCGACTTCCCGTGGAGGATGCCGGCGGTGCCCATCCCGCCGTCGGTGCGTGCGGTGTTCGAGTCGGAGTTCGAGCGCATGCTGGCCCGGATCCGCGAGGGGCGCCCCGGATTCCACCGGCTGGAGTGCGACAGCTTCCTGAAGGATCTGGCCACGTGCGCGCTGTGGCTCTATCCGTGCGGCGCGCGCGTGGTCGAGATCGCCTCCGGGGTCCCGCGGGGCATCCTCTTCCGCGGCGGCGCGCGGCAGTGCGCGCGCGCGACGCGCTTCTTCCTGCGATGCGGGGGGTTCGCCCCGTTCTTCGAGGTGCACACGCATCTCGAGACGCTCGGCGAATTCCATCCCGAGGGCTGGGACCGCTGCTGCGCGCGCATCGCCGACATGCTGGAGCGCGCGCCGCGCGTGCGCGGGATGTTCGGGAGCAGCTGGTTCTACGACCCGCGCATGGAGGAGGTGAGCCCCCGCCTCGCCTACATGCGCCGGCGCGTCGTCGAGAACGGGGGGCACGCCTTCCGCGTGGGCACCTTCGGGAGCAGCCTCGTCGATGCGCTCGCGCGCTCGGAGTGGCGCCGCCGCCTCTTCCACGAGGGCAAGTACCTGCCGACGCACTACCTGCTCGTCTGGGCGCGCGACGAACTGCTGCGGTGGGCGCGCGCGCGGCTTGCCGGCGCGTAGCGCCGTCGGGGCGCGCCGCGTCGCCTGCGGTCGCGGCGGTGGCGCGGATTCTCGCGTCCGCCTCAGCGACCGCTCAGGTTGAGCCCCTAGCCTGCGCGTGGATTCAAACACAAACAAGGAGACCCCCATGCGCACCCTTCGACTGCTCCTGCTTCTCGTTCCGCTCGGCGCGCTCGGCGCCTGCACGAACCGCGGCGGCGTCCGCCAGATCGCCGTCGCCATCCCCTTCTCCGCGGCGAACTTCCTCGGCTCGCCGGTGGACAACCCCTTCTTCCCGCTGATGCCCGGATCCAAGTTCCACTACGAGGGCGACACGGCCGACGGCCACGTCGTGATCGAGGTGGAGGTCACCACGCTGACGCGGACCGTGGCCGGAGTGCTCTGCGTCGTCGCCCGCTTCACGGAGACGATCGACGGCGAGCTGGCCGAGATCGCGGAGGACTGGTTCGCCCAGGACAAGGACGGCAATGTCTGGTACTTCGGCGAGGACTCCCGCGACTACGAGAACGGCGTCGTCGTCAGCACCGGGGGCTCGTGGGAGGCCGGCGTGGGTGGCGCCGAGCCGGGCATCGTGATGCCCGCGCTTCCGCAGGTCGGGATGTTCTACTCGCAGGAGAACGCGCCCGGGATCGCCGAGGACAAGGCCAAGGTGGTCGGCGTGGGCGCGACGGCCGCGACGCCGCTGGCCGCGTTCACCGGCTGCGTGAGGACGGAGGACTGGAATCCGCTCGATCCCGGGCCCGTGGAGAACAAGTTCTACGCGCCGGGCATCGGCACGGTCCTCGAGGTGGAGCAGGACGGGTCGCGGATCGAGCTCGTCTACGTGGAGTACAACCCGCCGTTCAACCCGGCGCTCTTCGTCCCCGGCGTCGACAATCCCCTCTTCCCCCTCGTGCCCGGCACCACGTTCACCTACGAGAAGGAGACCGACGAGGGCACCGAGACGACGGAGGTCGAGGTGTTGCACGCCACCAAGGTCATCCTCGGCGTGACGTGCGTCGTCGTGCGCGACATCGTGACGCTCGACGGCGAGCTCATCGAGGACACGCTGGACTGGTTCGCGCAGGACCTCTTCGGAAACGTCTGGTACCTCGGCGAGGAGAGCAAGGACTACGAGAACGGCGTCCTCGTCTCGACCGAGGGCTCCTGGGAGGCCGGCGTGGACGGCGCGGTGGCGGGCATCATCATGCTCGCCGGCCCGATCGTCGGCCTCGCCTACCGCCAGGAGTTCTACGCGGGCGTCGCGGAGGACATGGGCGCGGTGGAGTCGCTGAGGGAGACGGTCACCGTCCCGCACGGCACCTTCGCGAACTGCCTGAAGACGCGCGACTTCACCCCGCTCGAGCCCGGCGTCGCCGAGCGGAAGTACTACGCCCCCGGCATCGGCCGCGTGCTCGAGACGAACGACGACGGCGAACGCTCCGAACTGATCAGCGTCGAGACCGAGTAGGGACTCCTCCTCCCGGTCCACGACGCCCCCGCCGGGGCCGGCTCCGAACGCCGGTCCCGGCACTACGGTGCCAGGTAACGCCGCCGCCGCCGGGGATACCGTGCCGGATACCGTGCCAGGTAACGCCGCCGCGGCCGTGACACCACCGCGCGTCTTTATTAGGTGGAGGTCCACGCATGCCCCGTCTCCCCCGCCGCGACGCCCCCGACACCTTCCACCACCTCATGAACCGCGCCCTCGCGAAACGCACCCTGTTCGAAGGCCCCGCCGACCACCGCTTTTTCCTCTCTCTCGTCGCCCGCGAGGTCCGCGCCGGGCGCATCGAGGTCCACGCCTACTGCAACATGCTCACACACTTCCACATCCTCGTGCGCAGCGTCAACGGCCAACTCTCCGAGGCCATGCGCCGCATCCAGCACCGATACACCCGCCACTTCAACCGCACACGCGGCCGCGATGGCCCCCTCTTCCGGGGGCGCTTCCGCTCCTTCCCGGTCGAAACCCTCGAGCACCGCCGCAACGTCGTCTCCTACATCCACGACAACCCGGTCGCGGCCGCCGTCCTCGCCGATTCGACGCTCCACCGCTGGTCGAGCGCGGCGCACCTGACGAGGGAGAGGCGGCCGGTCTGGCTCGAGACCTCCTGGACCGACGCAGAGATGGGGGCCCGGGGGAAGGGAGAGACCCGAAGGGACCGCCTGCTCTCCGCTTTCCCCATCAAGGTCGAGGAGGACTTCCGCAAGTGGATCGAGCGGAGCTTCCGGGAGCGCCAGCCGGACAAGATCGAGGACGTCGTCCTCGCACACGCCGGCAACGCGAGGGTCGTGCGCTGGGGGTTCCGCAAGGCGAAACTCGCCGACGGCACGCGGCCTTGGCGCCCGGTCTGCATCGCTGCGCGCGTGGACCGCTTGCTGCGGAAGGCCCGTGGGAAGCTGGGGCCGATCCTCGGCCTCTTCAAGAGCGCCACCAAGGACGCATGGCACGCGCTGCGCGCCGGCCTGCTACGCATGCTCGCGGGCACCACGCACGACGAGATCGGCATGCGCGGCGGCCGGCACCCCGGCACGAGCGGCAGGGACGTGCGCGACCACGCGAGGCTTCTCCGCGACCATGCCCGCTACGAGAACCTCGCCGCCCGACTTGCGGCGTTGGCCCTCGCCGCGGCGCGGCGCGGCCACGCGCCAAGACACCTCGTGGACGCGGGCGAGGTGCCTGCCCGCGCCTAGGGTCGTCCCTCGACGCGAACGCGGGGCCCGACTTGCTGGGGCCTCGCATGCTGTCTCCCGTCACGCCGCGGCGCCGGGTGCGGGCCCCCCCGCACGACTTGGCCGTGGCCCGTCTACGCATGGCCGCGCGAGCGTCACTCCCAAAGTCGGGGCGCGCTTGCCATCGAGGGCGCCGTCTGACCAGCACGCCGTCTGCCTGGGCGGAGGCGCCGGATGGCGGCAGTGAATCCGCCACGCAGCCCGCACCCGTCGGCCTGGCCCCCCAACTCAGCCTCAATGCAACCCAAGCTCCAATGCAACCCAAGCTCATGCTCCCGCTTCCGGCGGGGCTCCCACGCGCGGCGGCTTTACCTGGCACCGAGCGGCGCCGATAGGTGGGGATGAGCCGAAGCAGCGCAGGGGCGGGGCTCGGGCTATCGGCGCCCGAGGCGGGCAGCGCGATCCGGGAGCGACTGCGGTCGGTGATGGCTCTCGGCGACGAGGTCATCGAGCCGATCCTGGTCGCCCTGCTGGCGCGCGGGCACGTCCTGATCGAGGGGATCCCCGGCACCGGCAAGACGCTGCTCGCGCGCTCGCTCGCGCGGCTCGTCGACCTCGACTTCAAGCGCATCCAGTTCACGAACGATCTCATGCCCAGCGACATCGTCGGCTCCTCGGTGTGGCGCCCCGGGCGAGAGCAGTTCACTTTCGTCGAGGGGCCGCTCTTCTCGCATCTCGTGCTGGCCGACGAGATCAACCGCACGAGCCCGCGCACGCTCTCCTGCCTCCTCGAGGCGATGGAGAGCGGCCGCGTCTCCGTCGAGGGGGCACCGCGCGAGCTCGCCCATCCCTTCTTCGTGCTCGCGACGAGAAACCCGATCGAATTCCACGGCACCTATCCCCTCCCGGAGGCCGCGCTCGACCGCTTCCTGGTCCGCGTCCGCCTCGGATACCCGGGCGCGCACGAGGAGGTCGGCCTCTACGCGGGACGAGACCCCGAAGCCTCGCTCGCCGAGCTCGCGCCCGTGCTGAGTCGGGACACGCTCCTCGAACTGATGCGCCAGGCGGAGGGGGTGGCGGTCCGGGAAGCGATCGCCACCTACGCCTACCAGGTCATCGACGCCACCCGCTCCCATGAAGCCGTCGCGCTCGGCGCGAGCCCCCGCGGCGGGATTACCTGGCTCCGCGCGGCGCGGGCGCGGGCGCTGCTGCAGGGGCGGCTCTACGTGCTGCCCGACGACCTGAAGGCGGTCGCGGTCCCGGCGCTGGCCCACCGCCTCGTCCTCAAGGGAGGCGGGAACGCGGATGAGCTCCTCGCGGGCATCGTCGCCAGCGTCCCCGTGGCGCTGTGAACCTGCCCCGTCCCACGGCGCTCGGGGTGAAGTTTCTCCTCTTCTGGCTGCTGCTCGTCGCCGCCTTTCTCGCCACCCCGTACAGCAACCTCTTCTTCCTTCTCCTCACCTTCCTCACACTCCTCGGAGCGCTCTCTTTCGGGTGGACGGCCCGCACTCTCGGGTGGACGGCCCGCACCGGCCGCGGCGGAATTACCTGGCACCTGGATATCCCCGCGACGGCGGCAGGGGTAGGGGCGATCCCCGCGACGGCGGCAGGGGTAGGGGCGAGCATGCGGGTGGCGGCGGAGGGTGCCGGGGCACTTCGCGCGCCGCGGCTCCGGGTGGTGTTCGAGGGGCCCGGGGGGACGCGGGGCGTGGCCTTCGATCAGCTTCCGCCCCTCGGACGCGGCATCTACCGGGTCAGCCGGGCGGCACTCGAGTCCGTCTGGCCCACCGGCCTCTTCCGCCTCTCGGTGCCGCTGCGCGCCCCCGCCGACTTCGTCGTCTATCCCCTCCCCGCCGACCAGTCGAGAACCGGGGGGGCCGCGGGCCGCGACGCGGATCTCGCGGGAGACCTCGACGGCGGCCTCCAGCCCAGCGGGCTGCGCGAGTTCCGCGACGGCGATGACCCCCGGCGCATCCACTGGAAGGCGAGCGCGCGGCGCGGCGCCTTCGTCGTCCAGGAGTGGGCCGGGGCCGCCGCGGCTGGGCGCGAGGCCGTCCTGGACCGGCGCCGCGACGCGGAGTCGCTGGAGCAGGCGCTCGCGCTCCTGACCGCACTCGTGCTGGAGGCGAGGGCGTCCAAGGAGCCGCTCACGATCCACACGCAAGGGCTCGCCGCGACCTTCGGCGACACCCATCGGCCCTGGGAGGAGTGCCTGCGCTTCCTCGCCTCCGCGCAATGCCTCCCCCTCTCCGCCCCCCCGCCCCCCCCCACCTCGCCCGGGACGCGACGGCTATGAGACGACTCTCGCTCCTCGGCCTCGTCCTCGCCAGCCTGGCCTTCGTCCACATCACCGAGGCGGCGCGCCCCTCGTGGATCCTCGCGCTCGCCGCGCTGACCCTGGCCTCGCCGCTGCTCGCGCGCTTCGCCCACCGGCTCTCGTTCCGCGCGGTCTGGAACCTCGCGGTGCTCGGCGTCTTCGGACTGCTGGTGTTGCATCTGCGCGCCTCGGGCCCGGCGCACCTGCTCGAGGACGGGCTCCTGCTCGCGAGCTTCTGCCAAGTGCACCTGATCAACAACCTCGGGCGCGGCCAGAAGCCGGACCTGCTCTACTTCAACTCCTTCCTGATCGCGGTCGTGACGAGCTTTCTCTCGTTCGACCTCGGCTATTGCCTCGTCTTCCTCGTCTACGCGCCGCTGCTCGTCGTCGCGCTGGAGGTCGAGGCCACAGGGCGCGCGCCGCTGCTGCCCGCGCTGGGCCGCGCCGCGCTGCTGCTGGCGCTCGCGTTCGGCGCGTTCCTCCTCGTGCCTCGCGACTTCCAGCGGCGCGGGCTGCTGGGCGATGCGCTCCGCCACGCCGCCGGTGCGGGCAGGGTCGACTTCAGCGAGAAGGTGAGTCTCGACCGGAACGCGGGCGTGCGCGCGAGCGAGCGCGTGGTCTTCCGCGCCCGCCTGAAGAGCGGCGTGCGCGCCGACGTGCCCCCCTACTGGCGCGGCGCGACGCTCGACCACTTCGACGGGAGCGACTGGCAACCGGCCGGCCGCGTCGTGGCGCAGGGACCGTGGCGCCGGACGGGACCCAACCGTTTCGAGCGCGATGCGGGGGGGGCGCGGGGGGCGACGGTGGACGTCGAGCTGGCCAGCGCGACCGCGGGCCGCCTGTTCGCGCCGCTCAGCAGCGCCGCCGTGCGCGTGAGGGAACCGGAGCGGGACCTGCTCGTGCAGGAGAGCGCCGACCTGACGCTGCACTGCTCGAAGGCGCCGCGGCCCGTCGCGTACGAGGTCGATCTCGTGCGCGCCGACCGGCGGGAGTCCCTGCGCGCGCCCCCGGGCTGGAGCCACAACGTGGCCACGCACCTCCGGGTGGATCCCGGCCACGTGCCCCCGCTCGCGCGCCAGCTCGCGCTCGAGGCGCAGGCCGGCGACGCGGCGCGTCCACAGGAGGTCGTCGCGCGGCTGCGCTCGATGCTCGCCTCCCGCTACCGCTACCTGCCCGCGGGCTCCCCCGAGGCCGCGCGGGATCTGGAGGAGTTCGTGCACGGGGGCGCCGGGGCGCACTGCGAGTACTTCGCCACCCTCCTTGCCGTGATGTTGCGGTCGCTCGCGATCCCCTGTCGCCTCGTGACCGGCTACCGCTCGGAGGAGTGGGAGGAGGAGACCGGCACGCTGACGGTGCGCGAGAAGCACGCGCACGCCTGGGTCGAGGTGCTCGACCCCGAGAGCGGCTGGTATGTCGCGGACGCGACCCCCGCGGCGGACGACACCGAGGCGAGCGACGGGGTCTGGCTCCTCCGGCGGCTGCGGGCCTGGGGGAGCGCGCTCTGGGAGCGGGTGACCGGCTTCAGCGGCAAGGGCCGCCTCCGGGCGCTCGCGTTCGCCGGGCGTCACGCGTGGCTGGCCGCCCTCGCGCTGCTCGCGCTCCTCGCCGGCCTCCGCCTGCGCCGCGCGCTGCGCACTCCCGCGGTCGAGCGCGCCTACCGGCGCGCGATCCGCCGCTCGGGGCTCGCGCTCGCCCCGGGCGAGACGCCGCGCGAATTCCTCTCCCGCGCGCGCCTGCTGCCGCTCCGCCCCGAACGCCTCGCGGGACTCGAGGCGGCCACCTCGCGCCACGAGGCGGCCGCGTACGGCGCCCCCGCGGCCGGGCCCGGCAGTCGTCGCGCGGGAGTATCGTGGGGGACACGATGAGCCGCCACCGTTTCCTCCTCGCCGTGCTGACCGGGCTTCTCGGCGTGCCGGCGCAGGCCCAAGCGCCGGAGGTCGACCCCGCCATCGCCCGGGCGATCAATCTCTTCGGCTTCGATCTCTACGCCCGGTCCGCCGGTGCCGGAGGCAACTTCGCCTTCTCCCCGTACAGCATTGCAAGCGCGCTGGCCATGGTGCACGCGGGCGCCGCCGGCGAGACCGCCGCGGAGATGAGGAACGCGCTCTACCTGCCGGCGGAGCCTCCGCCCGACCTCGCCCACGAGTCGCTGCGACGCAGGCTGCTCGCGTCCAGCGGACGCGAGGCGGAACTCGCGATCGCGAACGCGCTCTGGGGGCAGAAGGACACCTCGTTCCAGGCGACGTTCATCGGGGCGCTGCGCGACCGGTTCGGGGCGCACCTCGAGCGGGTCGATTTCGGGGGGGCGCCGGGGGACGCCGCGGCCGCCGTCAACGGCTGGGTGGCGCAGGCCACCCACGACCGGATCCGCGATCTCGTCTCGGCCGGATCCTTCTCCGCGGAGACGCGCCTCGTGCTCGCGAACGCGCTCTACTTCCGCGGTCCGTGGGCCCGCCCCTTCGATGCCGAGGAGACGGCGGAGATGCCCTTCCGGATCGCGGAGGGCAAGAGCGTCCCCGTCCCGATGATGCACCAGCAGGAGTCGTTCCTGCACGCGGCCGCGGACGGCGTGGAACTGCTCGAGTTGCGCTACGAGGCCGACAAGCTCTCGATGGTGATCCTTCTCCACGAGGGCGGGCCCGCGGAGGTGGCCAAACTGCTCTCGGCCGGGAAGCTGGCCGAATGGTTGAAGGGGGCGCGTCAGCGCGAGGTCGAGGTCTTCCTGCCGAGGTTCACGGTGACGTCCTCCTTCGCGCTCGCGGGCCCCTTGCAGGAGCTGGGCATCAAGCTGGCCTTCTCGAAGGATGCCGACTTTTCGGGGATGAACGCCAGCCGCGACCTCTTCCTCGCGGCGGTCGCCCACAAGGCGCTGGTCGCCGTCGACGAGAAGGGCACCGAGGCTGCCGCGGCGACCGCGGCGCTGATGGAGCTCAAGGCGGAGCCCGGCGAGCCCCTCGTCTTCCGCGCGGACCGCCCCTTCCTCTTCGTGATCCGCGAGCGCACGACGGGGTGCATCCTCTTCCTCGGGAGAGTCGTCGATCCGTCGGTGGCGGGCTGAGGCCCGTCCCGAAGGCCGGGTACCGGATTGGTCCTGCTTGGCGTGCTCGCGCTGCTCGGGACAGAGCTCCGGGTGGCAACCGGCGAGCAGCTTCGGGAGGCGCTGGCGAAGGCCCGGGCGGGAACGACGATCCTCGTCGCGCCCGGCGAGTACGCCGGTGGCCTTCGCATCGAGGGCCTGCGGGGGGCGAGCGGCCGACCGATCGTGGTCGCCGCGGCGGACGCGGGCAGGCCGCCTCTCTTCCGGGGCGGCGCGAGCGGGCTGCACCTGAGCCGGATCGAGCATGTCGAGTTGCGCGACCTCGTCTTCGTGGGTGCGACCGGGAACGGCCTCAACCTCGACGACGGCGGCGTCCGGGAGAGGCCCTCCCGCCACGTGGTCCTCCGGAACCTCGTGATCCGCGACGTGGGCCCGCAGGGGAACTGCGACGGCATCAAGCTCTCGGGCCTCGACGACTTCCTCGTGGAGGGGTGCACGATCGAACGGTGGGGCTCGCAGGGGTCGGGCATCGACATGGTCGGCTGCCACCACGGCCGGGTCGAGGGCAACACGCTGCGCCATGACGGGAAGGGGGGCAGCGGAGTCCAGATGAAGGGCGGCTCGGCGGAGATTGCCGTACGGCGAAACCGGTTCGAAGATGCCGGCTCGCGGGCGATCAACATCGGCGGGAGCACGGGGCTCGGGTTCTTCCGGCCGCCCCTCGGGCCGCCCCCGCACGCCGAGGCGCGGTCGATTCTCGTCGAGGGCAACACGCTGATCGGTTCGGACGCACCGTTCGCCCTTGTCGGGGTGGACGGTGCCGTCGTCCGCGCCAACACGGTCTATCTCCCGCGCCGCTGGGCGCTGCGCATCCTGCAGGAGACCACGGCCCAGGGCTTTGTCGCCTGCCGTGGCGGGGAGTTTACGCGCAACATCGTCGTCTTCAGCTCCGCCCACTGGCGCGAAGGGGGCGTCAATGTGGGTCCTTCGACCGACGCCTCGTCGTTCACCTTCTCCCGCAACTGGTGGTACTGCCTCGACGACCCCGAACGCAGCGCACCCAGGCTCCCGACGGTCGAGCGCGACGCGGTCTCCGGCCGGGATCCGCGATTCCGCGCTGCGGATGCGGGCGATCTCCGCCTGCGCACGGACTCCCCCGCGCGGGGCTTCGGTGCGGACGAACCGGCGGGTGCCAGGTAAAACCGCCGCGATCGGGGGCTCCGCGCGGGCCCGACCCCGCCGGTCCTGCTGCCGCTGCGGGTTAGACTCTGGGCGCGATGGAGCGGCCGGCCGTGCACTGCGAGGGGCTCAAGAAGCGCTACGGGCCTCACGTGGCGCTGGCGGGACTCGACCTTGCCGTGCCCCAGGGGACGCTCTACGGATTCCTCGGGCCCAACGGCGCGGGCAAGTCGACGACGCTCCGGGTGCTCTCGGGCCTCGTGAGCGCGGACGAGGGGAGCGCCCGCATCTTCGACATCGACGTGCGCGACCATGTCGGCGCGGCCCGCCGGGCATCCTTCCTGATCGAAAACGCCGTCTTTGCGCCGCACCTGACGGCCCGCCAGGCGCTCCGCCGCGCCGCGGCCTTCATGGGGGTGGCCGCGGATCTGGAGCCGCTGGAGCGGGTCGGCCTCTCCGCCGCCGCCGACCGCCGCGTGCGCGGCTTCTCGCACGGGATGCGCCAGCGGCTCGGCCTCGCCTGCTCGCTTCTCGGCAAGCCCGACCTGCTCGTGCTCGACGAGCCCCAGAACGGCCTCGATCCCGCGGGGCTGCGCACGATCCGCGGGATCCTCGCGGAGGAGCACCGGCGCGGCGCCACGGTGCTCGTCTCCGTGCACCGGCTCGCCGAGGTGGAGGGGCTCTGCACCCATGCGGCCATCGTCGTCGCGGGCAGGATCGCCCGCTCGGGCGAGGTGAAGACGCTCCTCGGGGAGGACCGCCCGCGCTACCGTCTCGCGGTCAGCGACCCCGCCCGCGCCCGCGCGATCGTCCGTGGCCTGCTTCCCGACACCGCCCGCCCGGGGGAGAACGGCGATCTCGTCTTCGAGGGCGGCCCCGAGGCGGGCGCCGAGGCGGCGGCCGCCTGCGTGCGCGCCGGGCTCCGGGTCTACGAGCTCGCCCCGCTGCGCATGACGCTCGACGAGCTCTACCTGAGCGAGGTCACCCGGTGAAGGGTTTCCTGCCCGCGTTCCGCGCGGAACTCTTCGATCTCCTCACGCGCCCGATGCTGCCCGTCGGGCTGCTCGCCGCCGCCGGGATCACCTGGGCCTTCGGGCGCCACGCGCCCTTCGACGGCAACGGCTATCTCGTCTTCGGCGCCGCGCTCGGGGCGGGTGCGAAGACGGCGGGCTTCTTCCTGCTCGGCATCGCGGCCGTCTCCGTCGCCGGCGAACGCACGCAGGGCACCGTGCGCTGGCTCCTGCCGCGGCCCGTGACGCGATCGGGCTTCGTGCTCGGCAAGGCGTGCGCGCTCGCGGCGGCGGCGCTGCTTTTCCTCGCCGTCGTGACGCTCGCCGCCTTCGGCACCGCCGCCGGCAAGCCGTTCGGCGATCTCGTCCTCGAGGCTGAGACCGAGGGGTTCGAGTTCGTCGGCGAGACGGAGGTCTCGCCCGACCTCGCCGCGGGCGCGATGCGCGGCCGGCTCTACGCGACCGTCCTCGCGGTGCTGCCCGCGCTGCTCTCCGCCACGGGCATCGGCCTGCTCGTCTCCGCGCTGGTCGCGGGCTCGGCCGCGGCGGTGATCGTCGCCTTCGCCGTCGCGGTCCCGCTCAACTTCCTGCCCGAGGTGCTCGGCCTCTCGAAGGAGGCGGCGCGCCTGCTCCCCTTCCGCGCGGCGGGCGACTTCCTCGCGCAACTCGAGGAGCATGGCCGCATGCTCGCCACCCGCCACTGGCCCGAGTACGGCGCGGGCGCCGCGCTCGGGGCGCTGGGGGCGGCCCTGGGCCTCCCGCTGCTCGCGGCGCTCCTCTTCTCCCGCGCCGACCTCACCGACTGACGATGCATCCCGCGCTGTTGCTCCTCGCCCTGTCGCTCGAACCGCTCCCGTGGGAGGAGCCCGTCCTCGACGTGCGCCTGGCCGACCTCGATGCCGACGGCCTCGAAGACCTCGTCGCGGTGACGAAGCGCGAGATCCTGCTGCGCCGCGGGGGCACGACCGCCATCCTGCGCCGCCCCGCGCCGCCGCTCGCGGTCGTCGGGCGGGGCCTCCTCGGCGTCGTGCGCGCGGGCCGCTACCGCGCGGTGAAAGATCCGTTCGGCGCGTGGGAGGAGGCCGACGGCGGCCCCGCGTCGCTGCTCGCCATGCTCGGGGGCGGCGATCCGGTGCTGCTCGCCTCCCCCGGCGACCTCGACGGCGACGGCCGCGACGACCCCATCCTCGCGAGCCGCGACGGCTTCGACGCGCTCGGCACCCTCGTCCCCCTCGCCCCCTCCACATCGCTCGAGATCAAGCGCAACGAGGAGTTCGCCGTCCGCTGGGAGATCCCGCTGCCGGTCGTCGGCGACTGGTCGGGCCGCGGGCGCGAGCTGGTCTTCTTCCAGAACGGCGACATCGTCGCCTTCCGCGGCGCCGCCGAGAGCGCGCGCGTCTCGCTGCCCCTCGCGACGAGCGGGCAGGCCGCCGAGGAGATCCGGCGCAACCACGTCTTCCTCCGCGACATCGACGGCGACGGCCGCCTCGACGTGCTCGTCGTCACCGCGAGGGGAAGCACGGGCTTCTTCGGCGCCTTCGAGGCGACCGCGATGCACTGGCCCAACGGCAAGCTCTACGACCTCGAGCGCAAGGGGTTCCACCGCCCGGCCAGCATGCTCAAGCTCGCGGGCGCCCTGCTGAAGTCCGACCTGCTCGACCTCGACGGGGACGGCGATCTCGACCTCGTGCTCGCGACGATCAACACCTCGCTGCTCGCCGCGGCCACGGGCACGGCGCCCGGCCACTACCACGGCTTCCGCTTCGAGCAGGGGCAGTTCGCCCGCGAGCCCGCATGGACGCTGCGCGAGGCGGTGCCGCTGAGCGCGTTCAGCGAGAACCCGCGCCCTCCCGTGACCTTCCTGCCCGACCTCGACGGCGACGGCCACCCGGAGGCCCTCTCGCTGGGCACCGGGGTCGCGCTGCTCTCCGCGGACGCGACGGGCGCCTTCCACGAGAAGGGCAAGGCCGAGTGGCCGGCGCCGGGACGTGTCGCGCGGGGCAGGACGCTGGCGGCCGTGCCCGGCGCACGGGGCATCCTCCTCGTCGGCGGTGGCCGGTGAGGGGCGCGCTGCTGCTGGTTTCCGCGGCCGCCGTCGCCTTCGCGGAGCACGAGGTGGTCCCGCTCGATTCGCCCCCGGTGGTCACCTACGCGATCGCGCGCGACTGCGACGGGGACGGGCGCGACGACCTCGTGGCGGTCGCCCCGGGCGAGGCGTGGTTCTGGAGGGGGCGCGGGGGAACCTTGGCCCCGGCGCCCGATGCGCGGGTGGCGCTGCCGCAGGGGACGGCCCTCTTCGATCTCGGGCCGACCGGCGAGGGCCGGGCGCTGGAGGTCGTCGCGCGCACCGCCGAGGCCTACTGGGCGCTGCCGTTCCTCGGGGGCCCGCGCCGTCTGGCCTACGCGAGCGGGCCGGGGCTGCCCCCGCGCCCCCTCAATCTCCTCTGGCGAGGGTTCTTCCGCGACCTCGACCGCGACGGCCAGCCCGACTTCATCGACACCTCCCTCGACGGCTACGCGCTCACGCTCTCTTCCGGCGGGACGATCGCGCTGCCGCCGCAGGTCGACGAGACCGGCGAGACCTGGGCGGAGGCGTCGAGCGAGCGCGTGGTCGCGCGGCATGCGTTCGGCCTCTGGCAGGACGGGAACTTCGATGGAGACCTCCGGCCCGACTTCGCCGTGCTGACGCGCACGGGGCTGCGCGTCTACCCCGGCGACGCGGCGGGGCGCTTCGACGCGGCGCGGCGGTTCGACCTGGCGATCGACGAGGCGGCGGACGCGGACCTGAACTTCGTCGACCTCAACCGCGACGGCCAGACCGACCTCGTCGCGGTCAGGCGCAGGGAGGGCAAGATCACCGTGCTCGTCGCCCACCCGCAGAAGGGGCTGCGCGAGGCGCACCGCATCCGCCTCTCGCTGCCGGGCGACATGCGCCATCCCGTGATCGAGGATCTCGACGGCGACGGGTTGCCCGACCTCGCGTTCCCCTACGTCGCGCGACCCACGATCCAGGACGCCGTGCGCGTGGTCGCCCGAGGCGAGGTGCTCGTGCTCGTGCCCCTCTTCGTCAACCGGGGCGGCCCCGCCTGCATCCCGCCGAGCGCGACGTCGCAGATCACGGTGCCGATCCGCGTGAGGGTGGCGACCGACGAGGCGGGGCGCATCCGCATCTCGGGCCTCGTGATCGTCGAGTACGGCGGCGACCTCGACGGCGACGGCCGCAAGGACCTGCTCGTGACGGAGGGGACAAGGGAGCTCGCGGTCCGCCGGGGCGCCGCGGGCATCGTCTACCGGGAGGAGGCGGCCTTCCGGATCGCGGTGCCCGACTGCGCCGACTTCGATTCGGTCAAGAGCAGCGCGCTCGACTTCGACGGGGACGGCATCTCCGATATCCTGCTGCACTACCGCGGCGCGGGCCGCCGGCCCGACCGCCTCTATCTGCTCCGGAGCAGGAAGAAATGAGCGCCCGCAGGCGTCGGAGTGGGATCCCCATCATGCCTCCCGTGCCCCCGCCGGACCCTCCCGGGGGGTCGGCGGCGCCGCGCGCCGCCCGCCCCTCCGAGCGCGGGATCGCGCTGATCCTCGTGCTGATCATCCTGCCGCTCGTCGCCATCATCATGACGCAGCTCGACTTCGAGGTGACGATCGGCGAGCAGCTCGCGAACAACCTGCTCGCGACGCAGCAGTTCAAGTTCGCGATCCACGCGCGCGTGCACCAGATGCGGCTCAGGCTCGTGCGCGACCTCGTGGACGACGAGAAGATGGGCCAGCAGCAGGGCGCCGCCGACCACGCGAGCGACCTCTGGGGCCCCGACACCGAGGGCGGCGGCACGAGCCTCGTCGTCAAGCGCGGCGACGAGGAGGCGGGCGACTCGATCACGCTCTACACCGAGGTGACCGACGAGCAGGGGAAGTTCAACCTGAACCTGCTGCGGCACAACGACGCGCAGCGCCGCGCGCGGGCGCAGGAGGTGCTGAAGAACCTGCTCGACTTCTTCCGCGACCCGCGCTTCGGCGACTTCTCCGACAGCGAGTGGGACCTCGACGACCAGGAGGCGAAGGAGGTGGCCGAGGCGATCGTGCACTTCCTGCGCGGCGAGGAGCGCGACGAGCGGGTGCGCGCCTCCGACCTGCCCGCGCCGACGTCCGACACCAAGCAGGGCGTGCTGACCGTGCGCGACCTGGTCTTCTGCCACCGGCTCTTCCTCGAGAAGCGCCTGCTCGAGCGCTTCACCGACCTCGCGAGCAACCAGCGCATGCCCGACCTCGCCGACTTCCTGACCGTGCACGGCACGACCGCGATCAACCCGAACACCGCGCCGGTGCAGGTGCTCCGGGCGCTGTTCCGCGAGGACCAGGGGCAGCGCGAGGTCGCCGAGGCGATCTTCACCGGCCGCGGCGGCTACCTGAACACCCCCGAGGACCTCGAGCGTCGCGAGGAGGACCGGAAGGCGCGCGAGGAGGAGGAGGCGGCGGCGACGACCACCACCACCACCTCTTCCGAGGAGGAGACGAGCAACGCCTACGCGAGCGTCAACGACCTGACGCAGAAGGTCGATTCGCTGCGGGACACCGGGTTCCTGCTGCGCAACGCGATCGACCCGGGGCGCGACTTCGCCGTGCGGAGCAACTTCTTCTCGGTGACCGTCACCGCGGTGCGCGAGAACTTCGTGCGCCAGCAGCGGCTCATCCTCGAGCGCCACGCGAGGGGGACGATCACCTGGCAGTCCGAGGTCCGCGCCGCCGACCTCCGGGACCTGCCGGTGGCGCCGGCGACCGACGGGGAGGGGCAGGGCGGATAGCCCCCTTCCCGGCCGCCGGGGCGGAAGCGTACAATCCCCCCCCGATGGCGCCCGCGACGGGCGCCGGTGGACAAGGAGAACGACATGGTGGCAAGCCCGGATCAAGGCGCCTCGGCCGCGAGCGGCGGCAAGCGCGACGTCGCGGCGGTGGCAGCGGAATTCAAGAAGCAGCCCCTGGCGGAGAAGATCGTCGGCGTCGCCGCGCTCGCCTTCCTTCTCGCCTTCACGTTCGACAACCGCTGGAGCGCCCTCTTCAAGTTCGGCGGTCCCTTCAGCAACTTCGTGCAGCCGTGGATGCACACCCTCGGCTTCATCGGCGCCATCGGCGTGCTCTTCCTCGTGATCACGCGCCTCTTCGGCGTGCGCCTGCTCCCCGACAAGCTCCACGGACGGCTTCTCGTTCTCGCGGCGGTGATGCCCGCCCTCGGGATGCTCATCGACGAACTGAAGAACTTCTGGGGATTCGTGATGCTCGCGGGGCTTGTGCTGATGGCCTACGCGGGAGCGAAGATCACGACGCGCGACCAGATCCTGAAGTAGCCGGATGAGCGGGGGGCCCGGGGGCGGCCTCGCCGGCCGCCGCCCCGCCCTGTCCGCCGCCATCGAGTAGATTGGAAGCCTGACGGCGCGGCGGCCGTGTGGCCGCCGCGGGTGGTGCGTTTTTTCGTCTCGCGACCGATCGGGAACCGGAGGGAGCGCTCAGCGTGGCTCACGAGGAAGCGGCGGAGGCCGGGTTCGCGGCCTATCTGCTCGCCTTGCGCGAGGACCGCGCGGCCGACTTCGACGCCTTCTGCGCGGCGCGGCCGGAGATCGCCGACCGGCTGCGGCTGCTCCACGACGTCTGGCGGCGGCAGACGACCGCCACGATGCTCGAGAGCTCCCCCGGCGACGCGGCGCGCCCGATCTCGCACGTGCTGCGCGAGTTCTTCGGCAACGAGCGGCCCGACGTGGAGATCGCGCCCGAGGAGGGTGCGGCCGGCGACCAGTCCCTCTCGACGAGGCTGAAGCGGCTCGCCGAGCGGATCGCCCTCACCGCGCGCTATTCGCTGCAGGAGGAGGTCGCCCGCGGCGGGATGGGGGTGATCCTGCGCGTCTGGGACGAGGACCTGCGCCGCACGCTGGCGATGAAGTCGATGCGCGGCAAGCTCCGGCCCGAGGACCGCTCGCCGGAGAACGCGCAGACGGTGAGCCGCTTCCTCGAGGAGGCGCAGATCACGGGCCAGCTCGACCACCCGGGCGTCGTCCCGGTCCACGAGCTGGGCATCGACGCGAAGGGGCACGTCTTCTTCACGATGCGCATGGTGAAGGGGGTGGAGCTCTCGGAGGTGTTCCGCCTCTCGCGCGCCGGGGAGGAGGGGTGGAACACCGTCCGCTGCCTCGGCGTGATCCTGAAGGTCTGCGAGGCGATGGCCTACGCGCACAGCAAAGGCGTCATCCACCGCGACTTGAAGCCCGCCAACGTGATGGTCGGCAAGTTCGGCGAGACCTACGTGATGGACTGGGGGCTCGCGAAGGTGGTCGGCCGCAAGGACTCGCACGACCTGCGCGTGGACCCGATGCAGTCGGTGATGCTCAGCGGCGTCAAGACCGACCGCACCGACCAGATCGCCATCAGCGACCGCTCCGAGGAGTCGCCGCTGCTGACGATGGACGGCACGGTGGTCGGCACCCCCACCTACATGCCGCCGGAGCAGGCGGAGGGGCGCGTCGCCGACCTCGACTTCCGCGCGGACATCTACTCGCTCGGCGCGCTGCTCTACACGCTGCTCACCGGCCGGATGCCCTACGTGGAGCCGGGCGCCCCGACGAGCGCGGGCACCGTGCTGACGCGCCTGCTCTCGGGCCCCCCGACCCCCATCCATCAGATCGACAAGACCGTCGCCCCCGAACTCGCCGCGGTCTGCGAGAAGGCGATGGCGCGCAAGCCCGACGACCGCTACCCGACGGTGGACGCGATGGCGGAGGACCTGCGCGCGTATCTGGAGGGGCGCGTCGTGCGCGCCTACCAGACCGGCGCGCTGGCCGAGTTCCGCAAGTGGGTGCGCCGCAACCGCACGATCGCCGCCTCGATCCTCGGGCTCGTGGTCACGGCGATCGTCGCGCTGAGCTACGTCGCGTGGCAGGACCGCCGCAAGGTGCGCGAGATCGGCGCCGCCCACGAGCAGACGGTGCTCGCGCGCGACCGGGCGCGCGCGAGCGAGCGGGAGGCGCGGGCGAGCGAGCGGGAGGCGCGGCTGAAGGGGGAGGAGGCCGAGCGCAAGAGCTACCTCGCGAGCCTCGCCGCCGCCGACGCGAGCCTGCGCGTCCACGAGACGAGCGAGGCGAGGCTGCGCCTCGACGCCTGCCCGGAGGCGCTGCGCGGCTGGGAGTGGCGCCACCTGCGGCTGCGCTCGGACACGAGCCTCGCGCGGCTCGAGGGGCACCATGCCCGCGTCACGGCGGTGGCCTTCTCGGCCGACGGCACGCTTCTCGCGAGCGGCTCCGACGACCGCACCGTGAAGCTGTGGGATGTCGCGTCCGGCGCCGAGCGGCTGACGCTGCCCGCGGCGATGGAGGGGGCGGCGAGCGGCGGCGTCTCCGCGGTGGCCTTCCGCCCCGACGGCACGCGCCTCGCGGCGGCGTGCGACGACAAGTTCGTGCGCCTCTGGGATCCCGGCCACGGCGGGCTCGTCGGCATCGCGAGCGGCCACGAGACCGCCGTCACCTGCCTCGCCTACCGCGGCGACGGCGACCTCTTCGCCACCGGCTCCACCGACGAGACGGTCCGCTTCTGGAACGGCGCCAATGCCCAGCCGGTGGGCGAGCCCTACGGCGCGGGCGCCCCCGTCTACGCGGTCGCCTTCCACCCCGACGGCAACCGCCTCGCCGTCGCGGCGGAGGACGCGATCCAGATCGTCGACGTCGGCACGCGCACGCTGCTCGCGACGATCGAGGGGGACGGCACGACGCTGCGCGCGCTCGCGTTCGACGCGCAGGGGACGCGCCTCGCGGCGGGCGCGCTGGACGCGACGGTGCGCCTCTACGACGTCGAGGGAGGCAAGCGCGTCAAGACGCTCGAGGGCCACACCGACCCGGTCTACGCGCTCCGCTTCAACGCGACGGGCACGCGGCTCTTCACCGCCTCCTTCGACAAGACGATCCGCCTCTGGGATGCCCGCGCCGGCGCGCCGCTGCGCGCGCTGGTCGGCCACACCGACGCGGTCCACGCGCTCGCGATCTCCCCCGCCGGCGGGACGCTCGCGAGCGCGTCGGCCGACGGCACGCTCCGCCTCTGGGACCTCGCGCGCAGCAATGCCGTGCTCGAGGTGCGCGGCGAGGACGACCTCTTCAACGGCCTCGCGGCCGATCCCGGGGCCGACCGCCTCGCGGCGACGGCGGCCGGGGTCGGCTCCGTCCGTCTCTGGGACTCGGTCACCGGCGAGTCGCTCGCGACGGTCGGCGGCGACGAGGGCACGCTCGCCTCCGTCGCCTTCTCCCCGTCCGGGAGCCGCGTGGCGGGGGCCGGCGAGGAGGACTGGAAGATCCGCCTGTGGAACGTGGAGGGGTCCGGGGAGGAGAAGGTGCTCGAGGGGCACGAAGGGCCGGTCACGTCGATCGCGTTCGTCGGCGGCGACGGGCGCCTCGTCTCCGGCTCGGCGGACATGACGGTGCGCCTGTGGGACCTGGCCGGGAGCGCGCCGCCCGTCGTGCTGGCCGGCCACAAGGGGGGCGTCACCTGCGTGACGGCAAGCGCATCGGGCGACCGCCTGCTCTCGGCATCGGAGGACGGCACGGTGCGGGTCTGGGAGGCGGCCACGGGAAGGCTGCTTGCCACGCTGGAGGGGCACGGGGGCGCCGTGCGCGCGGTCGCGCGCTCAGCCGACGGAGCGCTCTACGCGAGCGGCGGCGACGACGAGACGATCCGCCTCTGGGACTCCGCGACCTTCGAGCCGGCGGGGCAGCTCTCCGGGCACACGGGCCCGGTCCAGGCGCTCGCCTTCTCGCCCGACAGCACCCGCCTCGCGAGCGGCGGCCGCGACAAGACGATCCGCCTCTGGGACCCGGCGACCCGCGAGATGCTGCTGAGGATCGCCGCGCACGACAACTGGGTCACCGCGCTCGCCTTCACGCGCGACGGCGCTTCGATCGCCTCCTCGTCGTTCGACGGCACGCTGCGCGTCTTCCGCACGCGCCTGCCGGCCGCGCGCTGAGCAGGACCACGAAGACCGGAAGGCCCGGAGCGCCGGGGAGACGCTCTTGCGTCCGCGGGAAAGCCCGCCTGGACTCGGCGGGCTGGCCCGCCCTCGTCGCACCGCAGCGGATTCGCGCCTCTGCGCCACGAGGGGGTCCGAATCTCGACAGGAACCTAGGAACCAAGGAAGGGGCGGATTCGATCCATCCGAATCCCGGGTTGCTCCCCATTCCTCTCATGGGTTCCTCCCTTCCTGGGTTCCTTATCAAATCCGATACCCTCGGCCCTGATCGCTTGTACTCCATGCCCGCAGAGTCCTCGCCGCCTGCGCGGATCCAGGCGAGTCGCTGAATTCGAGCGGGGAGAACTAGAACCACGGAGGCACGAAGACACGAAGGAGGCCCCTGCGATCCGGTGCGCGCGCTGCCCGCAGGCTCGTCGCGTCCCCTTCTCCGTGCCTTCGTGTCTTCGTGGTCATTGTTCAGGATGACCCGCGCGGCGGCCCGCGCTCGTTCCGTTGCGGCCTCAAGCCGCGCTGCGGTCCTCCGAAGACCCACCCACACCGCCGGGCGGACAATCTCCCTACGGCTCCTCCTCCGAGTCGCCCTTCTTCGGCGGCACACCGAGCAGGGGGTAGTCCTTCTCGCCCGGCTTCTTGCCGTCGATCGTCACGAGCTTGACGCCCTTCGGCACCTCCCCCGCGAGCAGCACGGTCAAGGCGCCCTCCTCCTCCTTGACCTTGTCGATCGCGAGCTTGGCGCTCGGCACGTGCTCGGGCTTGCTCGGGATGTCGCCGGAGAAGAGCTTCTGGACCCAGTACTTCTGGAGCTTCTTGTGGCTCATCCGGTAGACCTTGTCGAGCAGCACCGCGTACTCGTCGGACTTGCTCGGCGGCAGGTAGAGGGCGCAGCGCTTCTTGCTCGCCCAGAACTGCCGCTCCAGCTTGCAGAGCGCCCGGAACTCGCTGAGGGGCAGGTCGGTCACCGGGTTCTCGGGGTGGACGATCACCATCAGGACCGTCGGCACCTCCTCGGCGGCGGGCTCGGCGGCCCCGGGGCCGGCGGCGCCGAGCGCGAGGGCGAACCAGGCGGGCAGCAGCAACCGGCGCATCAGAACACCCAAGATACCTGCAAACCGAGACGGATGTAGGAGTCCGTCAGAATCAGGCCGTCCATGCGCTTCTCGGCGCGCCCGAAACCGAGCTCGAGCTTGATCGCCACGTTGGCCGCGGCGTCGTAGCGGATGCCGAAGAGCGTCTCCCAGCGGTCGAGGTCGCGGCCGAGCGGCATGAAGTAGGGGTCCCCCGCCTCCATCGACCGCGTGTCGAAGCGCACGTAGGGCAGCCACTCCGGCCGGAGGCGGTAGGCGACCTGCACATAGCCCGCCTGGTGCGTGTAGGTCATCGCGCTCGTGCGGTCGCGGTTCTCGACGTGGACGAACTCCGCGATCACCTCGACGCGGTCCCCGTGGTACTGCACGAAGACGCTCCCGATCAGCTCGCGGATCGTGCGGGCGCGGGCGGCGTCGCCGGGGATCCCCGGGATGTCGTCCACGCGGAAGTGGAAGCCGAAATCGATGCCGTCGAGCGCGTCCGGGGCGAGACTCACGCCGAACTCGACCGCCTTGCCGTCGTTCCTGTCGGAGTACTTCTGCGGGTCGGTCGCGGTGCGTCCGCGCCCGTTGGAGACGATCAGCACGTAGTCCACGCGGCCGATCGGCGTCTGCGTGCGCCCCCCGAACTCGAGGCCGCTGTTGTGCATCGGCAGGATCCCCCCGCCCCCTTCGAATCGCGCGAGGAACGGACGGTCGATCGTCGTCTCGAGCCATCGCCCGTGGTGGTAGAGGTGGTTCCACCGCGAGACGGGCCCGTGGTCGAGGCCGAGCTTGACATAGAGCAGGTCGCTGAAGGTCCACGTCGCGGAGAGGCGCTCCTGGTCGAAGCTGCCCGTGTCGGTCACGCCGCCGACGGAGGTCTTGAAGACCGTCTCGGAGAGGACGGAAAGGTGCTCGCCGATCTGCGCCGTGAAGAAGAGGTTGAGGCCGCCGAGGAAGAAGCTCGAATGGCTGCGGTCGGTCGGCGGGGGGTTGTCGTAGGAGAAGCCGACGTCGCCGAAGATCTGCAGCATCGCGCGCACCGGACCGCGCCGGGTCGTCAGGTTGAGGCCGATGCCCTCCTCGTCCGCGAGCAGACCCTCGATCGCCATCTCGAGGCCGCCCTGCCCCGTCTCGAGCAGATCGACGCGCCGGCGAAGCTCGGCGTTCTCCTGCTCGAGGCGGGCGAGCCGGTCCGCCTCGTCCGCCGCGTGCAGCAGCGTCGTGCAGAGGAGCAGGGCCGGGAGGATGCGGGGGATGGTCACAGGGGGCCATGCTTGGCGGCATCGACCCCGCTGTCAAGGGGGATTTCGGGGGGGCGGGGGCTTGTCGCCCGCTGCGCGGGCCAGGGGCCCCAAGGGGGGGGCGGGATGCGCTCAGCTTGCGGGGGGGGAAGTGCCGATAGGACTCGGGACTCTGCACGGCAACATGGCGAGCACAACGCGGGTATCGACGGACGCGATCGTCCGGGAATTGGCGCAGAAACTCCGGGTGACCCCGGAGCAGGCGTCGCATTACCTGCAGGCGGTCTGCGAGACCCTGCGCGGATTCCTGCAGCAGGGGCACGAGGTCGAACTCGGGGACCTGCTCTCGCTCGCGGTCTCGGGCGGCCCGGAACTGCGCGAGGACGAGTCGGGCGGGTTCTCCGCCTACGCGCCCGCCCACCGGGGCATCGCGGCGACGCCGATCGGCGCGCTGAAGAGCGACCTCGACCGCTCCTGCCGCTCGTCGATCTACTACGTCTCCCGGGGGGAAGGCCACTTCACGGCGCTCCTCTCCGAGCACTTCGGCCGGCGCGGATGGCAACTCATCCAGACGAAGAACGGCATGGAGGTGCAGACGCGGGCCGAGCGCAACCCTCCCGTCGCCATCATCTTCGAGAGCCACGTCGAGGGGTGGCGCGAGCTGCTGCGCGAGCTGAAGTGCGACCCGAAGACCAACTGGGTGCCGGTCGTGGGCATCTTCCCGTCGAGCGAGGCCGACGCGCCCGCCCACGGCCTCTCCGTGCGGCCCGACGAGGTGATCCACGAGCCCTTCGACTTCGCGGCGTTCATCAAGACGGCCGCGTCGGGGCTCGCGGAGCGCGTCGGCGCGCCGCGGCGCGACATCCTCGAGATCGAGACGCACCTCTCCGGCAGCCAGAAGGACCGGCGCGAGGCGCGGGCGATGGTCGAGGAGGTGCTCTTCCGCTGCGGCCTGCCCGAGAAGTTCAACCGCGACGTCGGCGCCTCCCTCGGCGAGGCGCTCGACAACGCCTACCTGCACGGCCACCGCAGCGTCGAGTGCTGCGCGATCGAGACGCGGCTGCTGCTCGACCCCAAGCGCGTCGTGCTCTCCGTGCGCGACAGCGGCAAGGGGTTCGACACCGCGGCCGCGCTCGCCGCCGCGCGCACGCGCCGCGCCAGCCGAAAGAGCGGCGAGTCGAAGGACCCCCTCGCGAAGGCCGCCGCCGCCCTCAAGAGCCGCCGCGGCGACGCGAAGGACGGCGGCATCGCCCGGATGCTCCAACTGATGGACCGGGTCGACTACAACCGCCAGGGCACCGAGCTCGTACTGACCAAGAACCGGCCGGCGCTGCCGCGTTGAGGTCGGGGCCCGCCGGTGCGGAGGCGCCCGCGGAGTAGCGTCCATTTCGAGGGGGCCCGGGGGCCGCGGCGGCCCTCGGATCAATCCCCGACGACCGAGCCGTGGCCGAGCAGCAGCCGAGGGACGCTGCCGCCGCCCACCACGATGTCGGGGATCGAGTCGCCGCTCAGGTCGCCGAAGGCAATGCCGGAGGCCGGGCCGTCGAGGTCGACGGTGCGCACCAGCGTGGGCGTCGCGTCGGAGTCGCGGCCGCCGCGCACGATCACGAGAGTGTTATCGGAGAGGATCGCGGCGAGATCGGGTAGGTCGTCCAGGTCGAGGTCGGCGGAGGCCATCTGCGTCGGCGCCGGGGCCAGTGCGACCTCGCCCCCTCTCCGGAAGCCGCCCCTGCCATAGCCCAGCATCAGCCGGATGCCGGCCGCGTGGAGCACCGCGAGGTCGTTCCTCCCGTCACGGTTGAAGTCGGCCGCGAGGATCTGCACGATGGAAAGGTCGTCCAGCGCGATGGCGCCGGGCGTGGCCGCGAAGGTGCCGTCCCCGAGCTCGCTCTCGGTTCCGCCGACCGGGCGCGGGCGGCCCGGGAAGATGTAGACCTTCCTGTCTTCGAGGCTGCTGACACCGAGATCGGTCACAAGGTCGCCGTCCAAGTCTGCCGCCACGAGGGACTCGCCGCGGCAGGGCACGATGTAGAACGCATCGACCCCAAAGCTCTTGTCCCCACGGCCCGGAGCGCCCTTGCCGCGGAAGAGGGCGACGGCGGATCGGCGCGGCTCGCCCGCCTTGACGAGTTCCACGAGCGTGGCGACGTCGGGGATCCCGTCGCCATCGAAGTCGGCGACGGCGATCGCCTCCGGCGCCGGAGGGCGGGTGGCCGGCGGATTCGTCGTGCAGGGCGCGGGGAGGGCAATCGCCGCCTTGCCGAAGCTGCTCGTGAAGACGCCCGAGGTCGGCTCGAAGGAGCCCTCGCCGCGCCCGTTCACTCCGCGGCCGAAGAGGATCTGAAGGCGCGGCTCGGCCTCGTTGTTCTCGACGCTTGTCTCCGCGTCCGACTGCGCGGCGATGTCGAGGATCCCGTCGTTGTCGAAGTCGGCGCACGCGAGGGCGAGGCCGCCGTTGAAGCGCACGGCGCCCGCGAACTCGGCGAGGCCGCGCGCGTTGCGGCTCCGCGTGAGCAGGATGTCGGCGGCCTTGAAGAAGGTCGTCTCGACGCCGAGAGCCACATCGACGACCCCGTCGGAATCGAAGTCCCCGGTCGCGACCGCCTTGGAGGCGATCGACGCGCCGATGCGCGACACCGTGTAGTCGAGCGTCGCTCTCGCGCGCGCGCCCCGGCCGCGCAGGATCCGCACGGTCCCCGCACCCTCCATCGAGATCGCGAGGTCGACGACGCCGTCGCCGGTGAGGTCGTGCGCGGCGATCGCGCTCGGCGGCTCGTCCGACGGGATCGTCTGCCCGACACGGAAGGAGCCGGAGGGACGCCCGTCCTCGCCCTCCCCGAGGAGGATGGCAACGCCGCCCGGCTGTTCATGCGCCACGGCGAGGTCCCCGATGCCGTCGCCGTTGAAGTCGCCGCAGGTGATCTGGCGGGGAAGGCCCGGGATCTTCGCGGAGGGAGGCTGCAACGCGAGGGTGCCCTCCCCTCGCCCGTCCGATCCGACCCCCGCGACGACGCGGATCGCCCGGTCGCTGTTCCCCACGGCGAGGTCGGGGATGTGGTCGCCGTTGAAGTCGCCGACCGCGGAGGCGAGGGGCGGGGCGCCGGCCGAGTAGGGCACCGACTCCTGGAACAGGCCGGGCCCCAAGGCGAGGAAGCTGTCGAACGGCTTGAGCGGGAGCAGGCGCACCGAGGCCGCATCGAGGAAGGCGACATCCGAGACGTTGTCGGCGTTGAAGTCGGCGCTGCGGGGCATCCGGATGGAATTCGCGCTGAAGTGGCGCACGGTGGCGACAAAGACGTCCGGACCGCGATAGCCCTGCGCCCCCAGTTCGCGCGAGTAGACGGCGTGCAGCACGCCGAGGTCGCCGGCCAACTGCCCGCCGACGACGACATCGGGAACTCCGTCCGCGTCCATGTCCCCGACGTGGAGTTCCGGCCGCAGGTCGCCGAACTGCTGGACGAGGATCCTCACGCCCCTCCCGAACAGGGCGGCGTCCGGACCGCCGAGCAGGGCCTGGATGTGCAAGGGTGCAACGGCGACGAGGTCGTCGTACCCGTCGCGATCCAGGTCCGCCGCGGCGAGTGCCAACAGGGTGAGCCCGTCGACGCGATGCGTCCGGAGGGCGCCGAAGGTCCCGCCGCCGCCCCCGAGGCGATAGGCGACCGCATCGCCCCCTCTCTCCACCGCCGCGAGATCGGGGACGCCGTCGCCGTTGAAGTCGGCGGCGACGACGAACGAGGGGTTTGCGCCCATCGCGAAGGTGTCGGACGGCGCGGCCGGCAGGAAGGTGCCGTCGCCTCCGGCCCGCGTCATCAACGCCACCTCGTTGGAGGTGAGGGGCGTCTCGTTGCCAGCCCTGTCCACGGCGGTCACCTGGACGTAGTGGGCGCGGCCCGCGAGCAGGCCCGGCAGATCGAATCCCGTATCGACGACCGGAAGCGGCCCCGAGGCTGTGCCCGAGATCGCGGCACCGGCCACGTCGAAACCGTACGTGCGCCCGGGCGTGCGCGCGGCGGTGTCGGGGACGTTGCGTCCGCCCGCATCCCAGTAGACGAGGTAGTGGGCCACGCCGGTGCCATCGTCCGTCGCGGCTTCCCAGCGCAGGTCGAGCGTGCGGGGCACGCTTGCCTCGACGGCCAGCGCCGGCACGATGCCGGGCAGGAGGGTGTCTCGTGTCCACGAGATCGACGCGCACCGGGTCTGCGCGACGCTGTCGCGGGCGCGGACCCAGAGCGTGTAGCCTCCGTCGTCCAGCGTCCCGGCGATGCGGATCGTCGCGAAGAAGCGGGAGGGATCGGGCCCCCGCTCCGTGAGGCCGTCGAAGACCCGGGCGACCGCGCCGTCGAGGAAGGCCAGCGGGCAGCCGCTGGCATCGGTGTCGCCCACGGTGGGCAGGTGCCCCGGCCCTACGAGCAGCGCATCGACGAGCGCGGGCTTGTTCGTCTCGACGACGACCCTCTGCGTCGCTTCGAGGTCGGCCGTGACCTCCGCCAGGTTGACGTACGCGGGCGTCGCATCTTCACGGATCAGCGCGACGTTCAGTTCGCGCTGGTCGGATGTGTCGGTCGCAAAGAGCTTCGCCCCCCCCGCCCCGATCGCGAACGGGCCGCACCCGCAGAGCAGAATCGAAGCTCCGATCCAAAGGCGACGTCGCATCCGGGGCCTCCTCCGCCCGGCATCATACGCCTTCCCGCTTCCGGCCTGGGGCGTCTGCCGTTTCAGTCAGTGAATCCCTCCCTGACGTGACATGGCAGGAGGCCCCGTGCGAGCCGAACGGCGACGGCACCCTACCGCACATCATGGCGATTCAACCCTTGGCGGACTCCGTAGGTCCCGAGCGAGGAGCTCTTGGCCGCGCCATTTCCCCTCGTGTATCTTTCAATGGTGTACTCCCCTGCCGGCAACGGACCGAAGCGGACGCACCCGGGATACACGACGGTGCCCGAGACGGGTGGCCAGGTCTCCCGAATCAGGAAGCTCTCCTCTGGGGGGTCGCCCCTTCCTGCGGGAGCTGGCATGTAAAGGACCTCCAAGTACCCGAACTCGGGATAGTCGGGGCGCACGATGCGGTCGGCCCCCTCACCCTCCACCTTGTACGGAAGCTCCGTGAACCCATATTGCAGAACGCGCGGTGCTCCTTCCTCGCGCTGGGTGGCGAATGGTCTGCGCCAGACCACGTCATGGACATTGCCACTGGTGCCGAAGAACACCCGCAGGTGGAGTTCCAAGGTGGGGTGAGGGTCTCCCCACTCGGCAGGAAAGCCGAGATCCGGAAGTGCGATGCGCCACAGCGGGGGGGGGACGCCGGTCGAGCGCAAGGTAATGCGAGTCGATGTGGGCCAAGCCTCTTGCAACTGAACGACGGATCGGGGGATCCTCACCTCCTCGAAGCCGTCGAGGCGCAGCACAAAGGCCTGTCTCCCCACGGTAGGCTCCGGGTAGATGGCTGCCGCCTCGTTCGGCGCGAGAGCGTCCAGCGCATCGAAGCCCATCCAGGCGACCTCGCGGAGCCTCTCGGTGGAGTGGGGGTACGCACTCGACCAGAGCGCATCCCCTCGGTCCAACAGCACGCGACGCCCATGGAGAGGCGCCGCCGCACCGTCCGGATCATGGAAGGCGAGGCGCTCGTAGACAACGCGCAAGAGGCGCACCTCGGCACGTGCGGCCCTTGCCTCCGCGAACGGAACCCGCGCGCTCCCGAAGGCCCCGTTCGCATAGGCGGTCAGCGCGTAGGAGCGCGCGGCAGGCAGACTCCCGAACGCGAACCTGCCGACGTCGTTTGTCCTGATCGCGTGGCAGAGAAACTCCGCCTCCGACGTAACCGTGAATCCCTGGGGGAGACAGCGCACCAAGACACCGGCCGCCGCTCCTCCGTTCGCGTCGGTGACCACTCCCTCAAGGGAGGTCTCCCCCATCCACTCCTTCGGAGGCTGAACGGGTACGACGGCCTCGGGGACCGCAGCGGGGACCGGTGGATCGGCGACCGGATCCGCCTCGCTATGCTCCGATAGCGAGGCCTCGCTTCCCCGGGCCCGCCCAACCCGACCGAGCCAGGGCTCGCCGCTCAGGACTATGGCGAGCACGACGCCGGTGCCGAGCACCGCGACGACCACAACGAAGCGAACCCTCTTCGATAGCGTCGACAAGTCCACGCGCATCCTAGCAGCTACCGTCGAGGGCCATCCCCCACCCGCGCCCCCCCGCGCCCCCCCCTTTCAACCCGTGCCCCCCGCGCTTAACGTTTTTGGCGCAGCCGAAAACGCTAGCCGAAGACGTCGTTCAGCGCCCCGTCGATCTCACGGTCGAACCGGTACCCCTGGATTCGTTCATCGCCCTCGCCGTGGCCCGTGCTGGCCGCGTGCGACGCGCCGAGGATGGCGTCGAGGCGGCGGATCGCCTCGAGGGCGTAGGTGCGCACGAGGGAGATCGCGCAGTCGTCGCCGAGGCTGACGGCGAGCAGCGCGCGGTCCCCCGCCCGCAGCGTGAGGATGTAGCCTCCGCTGCCGCGCGGGATCAGGCTCGAGAACTCCTGGGAACCGAGCATCTGCGCGATCGCGCGCGCCGCGGCGAACGTGCCCGCGACGAGCGCGGTGATCGTGTCCTCGCTCGTCGGCGAGGTCGCGCCCTGCCGCGCGACGAGGTGGCCCGCCTCGTCGACGAGCAGCACCGTCTCGGCGCCGCTCTTCTGGAGGAACTTGCCCAGCACGAGGTTCATCTGGTGGATGTCCCTCGCGAAGTAGACCGTGCGCTTGCCGTGGCGCACCTCGGACTGCGCGCGGCTCACAGGACCCTCGCCTCCGTCAGCGCGTCGTAGTGCTCGCGGAGCCGGTTCGCCGCGGACTCGGTCCACCGCGTGATCAGCTCCGGCGCGTTGTGGTCGCGGAAGACGACGCAGAGCAGCGCGCGCTCCGCCACCTCGATCACGAAGACGTCCTCGCGGTCGCCCTCGTGCAGCACGGACCGGGTGCCCTTCAGGCCGTAGAAGGCGCTGAGCCGGCGCGCCGCCGCGAAGCCGCTCGCGACGACGGTGGCGAAGTTGGCCGACGAGTACATCGAGTCGTCGCCGCGCTTCGCGATGAAGTCCCCCTGGGCGTCGAGCAGCAGGATGTTGCTCGCGTCCGTCAGGAAGAGAAGCTCCTCGAGGATCTTCCCCACCCGCTCCAGCGTCTCCTGGTAGGCGCGGAGCTTGTCGGAGGTGACGGGCACCGCCCCCTTGCCCTCCGCGAACGCGTCCCCCTTGTGGTTGGCGGCGTAGAGGACGTTCCCGATCGCCTGCAGGCCGCGCACGTCGGCCTCCTCGAACGGGTAGAGGTCGGGCAGGAAGAGCGTGATCGCGCCGAACGCCTTGCCGCGCGCCATCAGCGGGAAGGCGAAGGTCTCGGGGGTGTGGAAGACGCGCCCGAGGAAGTTGACGATCTCCTCGCCCGCCTCGAGATCGAGCGCGGTGCGGAGCACGCCGTCCCGCCGCACCTCCTCCGCGAGCATGTGGTCGATGACGTCGAAGCGCGAGAGGTCCTCCGGCGAGACCCCGGCCAGCCGGCCCGACTTGTCCGACGAGGCGGCCGCGGGATGGCGCTCGCCGATGTGCAGGCGGCAGATGTCGGCACCGTAGTGCGACGCGAGCCCCCCGACGAGTTCGTCGAGGAACCTCTCGTAGGGAACATCCGTCGCCCGTGCCGTGAGTTCGAACACGAGACGGTAGACGTCGCCAGCCTTGTCGCCGCTCATCCTTCCTCGGTACGCACTTAAACCCCGCAGCCGCAGGGACTTCCGTCCTATCGGCCCCCGGCGGCCCTCCACCTGAGCGGCCTCTAATGCCTTGCCGGGCAACAGGTTAGAGGTGCGCTACGATGGGCGGCGAAGGAGACCCGCCCGATGCGCCACATTCCGCTCGCCCTCCTGCTCCTGACGGCCCTCGCGAGGGCGCAGGAGTACGGGGAGGACTTCCGCCTCAAGGTGGATATCGCCGGGGAGTCGCGCAAGATCGCCTTCTTCGTACCCAAGGACCGCAAGAAGAACGAGGCGCTCCCGCTCCTCGTCGCCGTTCCCGGGACCGACTCCAAGGCCTTCCTCGAGATCGGCCAGTGGCAGCAGCCCGGCTACGACATGCGCTTCGCCGTCGTGAGCGTGGACGTGACGACCAACGGCGCGCGCGGCTGGGCCGCCGGCGACCAGCTCGAGATGCAGCGCGACTGCGAGGCGGTGCTCGAGGCGATCAAGCTCTGCCACCAGACCGCGACGGAGAACGGCATCACGCTCGACCCGAGCGCGACGGTCATCACCGGCTGGAGCGGCGGCGGCTACCTGACGATGTGGCTCGGCCTGCGCCGCCCCGACGTCTTCTTCGCCATCTGCGGCCGCGGCATCGTCTTCCTGAAGGACATCGCGAAGTTCGGCAAGCTCGACACCGTGCCGCGCAACCTGCAGATGCCGATCTTCCTCTACCGCGGCGAGCTCGACAACCCGCGCGTGATGGAGCAGGTGCAGGACGCGAAGACCGCGCTCGACGCGCTCGGCTTCAAGAACGTCACGCTCGAGACCGTGCCGAAGATGCTGCACGAGAGCAAGCCCGAGGTCTTCCTCGAGTGGTACGGGAAGCTGCTCAAGTCCACCGCGAAGGGGCGCGCCGACGCGACGAAGATCGCCGCGGAGGTCGCGGAGCTGCGCGGGATGTACGCGCAGGGCAAGAGCGGCGTGCTCTCGAAGCTCGCCAAGCTGGTCGAGCGCGAGAAGAAGGGCGGATTTCCGGGGGGCGCGGGGGCGTTCGCGGCCGAGATCGAAGGCGAGGCGGCGAAGGATCTCAAGAAGGCCGAAGACCTCGAAGGCAACGGCGCGCTCTTCGAGGCGGCCGACGCCTACAAGGAGGTCGAGCGCAAGTACACGGGCCTCGAGGCATCGAAGGGCGCCCGCGACAGGCGCCTCAAGCTGATGAAGAGCGACGGCTACCATGCCGCCGAGATGCTCGCGAAGGCGAAGGAACTGAAGGCGAAGGGCCAGGACGAGAAGGCCGCCGAACTCCTCGTGAAGATCACCGAGACCTACCCGGACACGGCGGCCGCCGCCGAGGCGGAGTCGATGATCAAGTCGGGGTGAGATCCGGGGGCTAAGGAGCGAGGATGGCGAGGGTGCCGTCGGGACGGACGGTCCAGCGGAGCCCGGTGCGGCGGAGGATGCACTCGGCGGTCAGGTCCTGGCCGCCGAGCGTGACGCGGATGCCGGCGAGGTCGGCGGCAGCCGTGACCGGGATGCCGGTCACGAGGGAGAACGCGTCGAGGAATGCCGCGGCGGGCTCCGCCGTGACGCCGATCCGGTAGCGCTGGGCGCGCAGCCGCTCGCGCGTCTCGCGCTCGGCCCCCTGCCACTGCGCGAGCCACGCCTCCGGCGTCGCCGGGAGCCCGGCGAGCGTCTCCCTCAGCATCAGCCGGGCCGCCTCGGTCAATTCGAGGCCGGGGGAGGTCTGGAGGCCGAGGCTGTCGCAACCGACCCACTCGAACGCCACGCGGTCCTCGGGCATCAGCGCGGTCACGCGGAAGAGCGCGAAGAAGTTCGTGTCCGCGTCCACCGCGTGCACCAGGTAGAGGCGACCGTGGGCGACCGGGGCCCGGTCCCCGGACCCCTCCAGGATCGCCCCGACACCTTGCCAGTCGCGAGCGCCGAGGTCGGTGATCGTCGAAGCATCATCCTCTGAGAGCCTGACGACGAACTCGTCGCCATTGAATTGCAAGTCCCAGTCGTTCGACGTGAGCCGCAGCGCGGGATCGTCGCGCCGCCCGTGCGCGAAGCTGAAGGTCGCGCGCATCGGGTCGCCGTGGCGCTTGCGCGCGAAGAGCACCTCCTGCCGCTTCGCCGCGTCGGGCATCTCGCCGAGCGCCGGGCCAGGCTTCACGATCGGCGCCGCGCGCATCGCGCGGAGGCCGTCCCGCCACTCGTCGAGCACGCGGTTGCGCCGGATGAGGCGGCCGAGGCCGCGGAAGAGGACGCCGCCGCGCGCCTCGCTGCCCGCCGCGTCCCCGCCGAAGAGCGGATCGACCGGGTGGTAGACGTAGCGCAGGGTCACCTCCCGGCGGCTCGGGCGGGCGATCGCGGCCACCTTCGCCCAGCCGCCCGCCTGCGTACGCAGCAGGAAGAGCTGGGATGACCCGGCCCGCGCGTCGCCGCGCGCCCGCTCCGCGAACGCGATCTCCGCGGGGTCGAGGCCGACGACGGTCTCGAAGAGATCGAGCGCCGCGATCTCCCCCTCGTCGGGCGTGATCATCGAGTCGAGATTCAGGATGCCGCGCGGCGCCTCGATCTCGAACCACTCGCGGCCGCCGTCGCGCGCATCGACGACGAGGTCCGCCGTCTCCGCCGCGGTGATCGCGTTGCACTCGACCGAGAAGCAGTCGCCATCGCGGAGCGTGACCTCCCCGCGCCGCGCCTCGAAGGGCCCGAGCGCGACATGGCATGTGCCCACGCCGGTGCGCCGCATCCGGTCGTCGACGCCGAAGGCCGAGTAGGCGCGCAGCGACCCCTTGCCGGGTCGCGCATCGAGCGCGACGCCGCCCTCGACCGGGATGCGCCACTTCGCGCGCTGCTCCGGCTCCCCGAGCAACTCCTGCGCCTCGATCTCGCGGACGAACCAGGGCTCGCTGGTCGCGACGCTCACGAGTACCCCCTCCGGCCGAACCTCCGCCGAAAGTCGCGGCACCGGAGGAAACGAAGTGCCGTCGAGTGTGAACTCGTACTCGAGGCGCAGGTCGGTGCCCTGCGGGGCTGTCGCGAGGCGGCAGCGGGCGACGCCGCCGCAGCGCAGCGGCACGAGGAAGAGGTCGCCGACGCGGATCAGCGGGAACAGGGGCCTTGCCTGGTCCCACGCCGATCGCGCGTCGCCTCGCGCGGGATCGAGCGGGTGGAGGAGGTGGCCGAAGCCGTCGAAGAGGAGGGCACCGCGGCCGTCGCGGGGGCCCCGGCCAAGATCGAGGTCGCCGCCCTCCTCGACAAAGGCGCGACGCCGGAAGTCGAACCGCCGGTCGGCAGCCTCGGCCAGTTCGACCGTGCCCGAGATCACTCCGCGCACGCCGCTCCCGGCGGCGATCTCGACCGGGATCCCCCCGCGCCCCCCTGCCTCGATCCCTTGCAAGCGATAGGTGTAGAACGCGGCCTCGTCCACTTCGCGGTCCAGATAGGAGGGAGCGGCGACGATGCCGAGCGGGACGAAGGGCCCTTCGTCGCCGGTGCGCCGCTCGATCCGGTAGTGTGCAAAGTGCGGGTCGGCGCCGAAGACGACTTCGATCGAGCGGCCGCGACCGACGGCGAAGAGGCCGCGCAGCGCCGGCAGCGGCCCGGTGCCGGCCCCGCCGACGCGCGTCAGGAAGTGGACGACCGTCCCGCTGCGGCGTTGCAACAGTTGCACCCAGCTCGTGTTTCCGGCGTCGGTCGCCACGCGTTGCCACGGCCGCGCGCTGACCTCCGGCGCCAGCGCGGCGAAGGCGGCGTCGGCGACGGCGGCCGCGAGAAGGCGATCGCCGGCCATCTCCGCGCGCGCGCCGCCGTCAGGCGTCGCGCTGGCGTAGACGCCGCCGGTGTCGAGGTCGAGGAACTCCCGGTCGGAGAGCGAGCGGATGCCGCGCACCCACCGCTCCTCGCCACGCCAGCGCAGGACGCGGCGCCGGATTTCACGATGCTCGCCGTGCCGGCGCAGCGCCTCGTCGAGCAGCCGGCCCTCTTCGGCGCGGTCGCCCCGCGTCGCGGCACAGCGCGCGAGGCCGAGCAGCGAGCGGCCGACCAGCAGCGGCGGCGCGTCGGGCTGCGCGAGCAGGTCGCGCAACGCCCGCTCCGCCTCGTCGACCGTCGCCGGATCCTCCGCCGCGAACCAGGCGGCGAGAAAGCGCTGCTCGCCGTCGTCGGCGCGAGCGAGTGCCGCGCAAGCGAGGAGGAGCACGACCGGCCGCACGCCGCTACTGTAACCCGGTCCCGGTCGTGGTGTGCGCGGCGGGATGAGCACAGAGGCACGGGGGCGCAGCGCGGCCTGACGCCGCAACCCAACGAGCGCAGGCTGCCGCACCGGTCATCCTGAACATTGACCACGAAGGCACGACGGCACGGAGAAGGGGAAGCGACGAGCCTGCGCGCAGCGCGCGCACCGGGTCGCGGGGGCTCCTTCGTGTCTTCGTGCCTCCGTGGTTTTCGTTCCCCCCGCTCGAACTCAGTGACTCGCCGGGATTCGCGCAAGCGCCGAGGACTCTGCGGGCATGTAGGACGAGCGATCAGGGCCGAGGGTATCGGATTTGATAAGGAACCCAGGAAGGGAGGAACCCATGAGAGGAAAGGGGAGCATCCCGGGACCCGGATGGTCGAATCCGCCTCTTCCTCGGTTCCTCAGTTCCTGGGTTCTTTCTTCCAACCTTCAGGACGAAGGCTCACGACGTTATTGTGCCGGATTCGCCTTCAGGCGCCTGTGGTGAATCGCGAAAACGCGGCGTCACGAGGGCCAACCCCTGCCTCAATGCCATCTCGTGGCGACGGCACGTCACGGATGACCGCGTGCGATGCTCGCCGGCCCTTCGTGCCTTCGCGCCTTCGTGGTCATTGCTCATCGCTGGCCCCACCACTGCCACGCTCACCTCACGGCGGCGCCCCGCCGCGCCGCGCCTCTGTGGCTCTGTGCCTCTGTGCTACGTTCTCTCGCGTTCGCGCCCGCGGCGGCGAGAATGTACGGACGGAGGCATGACGATGTCGAAGACGATTGTCGCTTGCGCGATCGCGTTGCTGCTCTGCTGCGGCGCGTGCGGACCGTGGAGCGCGAAGGCGGAGCAGCACGGGCGGTTCGCGTCCATGGTCGGGGAGTGGAAGGTCGAGGCGAAGTTCTGGGTCGGCCACGAGCGGGAGGCGATGACGCTCACGGGCACCGCGACCGGCGCGCTGATCCTCGGCGGCCACTACGTCGAGATCCGCACCCGTCTCGGCGGCGACGACGGCGCCGAGGGGCGCATGCTGATCGGCTTCGACACGATCGCCAAGGAGTTCGTCGTGATCTGGCTCACGGCCGAGCATCCGGTGCCCACGGTGCTGCGCGGCCCGCCGCACCCGGAACATCCGGAGACGATCACCGTCAAGGGCAGCGAACCCGACGCGACGGGCAACGCGCGCGAGATCTTCTGGGGCTTCGCGCCCCTCGAGAAGGGCGGCTTCGGCCTGACGACCTATCTCAACGTCGGCATCACGGTCCTGCCAAAGGCGGAGATCCTCTTCAAGCCGAAGGGGTGAGGCCGGACACGGCCAGGGAACCCGCCCGAGCGGGTGCGGCTAGAACCGGCTCCTACCGGTTCGTCACCTGGAACGCCCACGATTGCGGCTCGGTGATCGGGACGTCTTCCTCCGCCAGGTAGAACTCGGCCTTCAACTGGCGCTGGCCCTTGCCGGCCCAGAGCAGGTTCAGCGGGAAGTGCAGGCGGATCGTGTAGGTGATGTCGTCGCGGTCGGGGGCGAGGATCGAGTTGGCACCGATGGTCGGGCCGATGTTCCAGTCGGCGGGCCGCGGCTCGATGCCCGTGCCGTCGGCGTTCCAGACGCGCGCGATCGCCTTCAGCTTCCGGCCCGACGCGCGTTGCAGGCGCACGCTGCCGTAGACCTGCACGCAGACCTGGTTCTGCCAGCGCACGCCGTGCCGGAGTTCCATCGTGCAGGCGCTCTCGACCGGCGCGCCCCCGCCGACGCCCGGCGGCGGCGCGAGAGCCTGCCGCAAGCCGTCGTCGAAGATCTGGCGCGACAGTTGCCCCCACGGATAGGGGGCGTCGCGGTTGGCCTCCCAGCCGGCGAGCGCCTTCGCCTCCGCGAGCCAGCGCGTCGCCTTCGCGCGGTCGCTCGTGCGCGCGGCGCGCCAGGCGAGTTGCGCCTTCGCCCACCCGACGATCACGCGCGCGCCGGGGTGGTCGGTGGACTGGAGCAGCGGCAGCGCGATCTCCAGCGCGCGGAAGGGCTCCTTCGCGAGCAGGTCGGCGTAGGCGACGCGCAGCAGCACCTCGACATCGGCGCCCGCCTCGTCGAGCGCCTTCGTCCGCTGCTCCTCGAAGCGGAACGCGTCGCCGGCCGCCCCCGCGAGGATGGCCAGATAGGCGTGCGCGAGCCCCTGCCCGGCCGGCCAGAGCTCGATCGCCCGTTCGAGGCGGATCTCCGCTTCGAGCCGCGCCTGATCCGCCATCTTGCGCCCCTCGAACAGGCTCACCACCTTCCAGGTCAATAGCCAGTGTTGCACGGCGAGCGCGCCGACGAGCGCGTTCGCCTGCGGGTGCGCGTCGCGCGTCATCAGGAGCACCTGGTGCGCAGGCTGGGCCGCGCCGCCCCCTTGCAGCGCCATCGCCCTTGCCAGCATCCAGGTGCTCTGCGGGAGCATCGGCGCGAGATTCATCGTCTTGACGGCCCAGTCCGCGGCGGCGCGCGAGTCGCCGCGCTCCAGCGCCGCGTCGGTCGCGAAGAGCGTCGCGAGGTACTCCGTCTCCTTGCCGCCGGTGTACTTGAAACACGCCTCCGCCCTTCGCATGTCCCCGAGCCCCGCGAGCATCCGGTAGAGGAACGCGTTGGCCAGTCCGTGCCGCGGCGACTTCTCCAGCAGCCGCGCGCACTCGAGCATCGCCGCGCCGTATCGCTCCTGCGCGAAGTAGTACGAGATCAGCGCGGCCCGCTCCTCGGGTGCCAGCGCCCGCACCGGAGTCGCCACCACCTGCGGGAACTCCCACAGGATGCGCGACGCCGGCACCGCGCTCTCGTAGAGCACCTCGCGGATCGTCCCCTCGGCATTCTCATAGACATGGCCGAAGCTGAGCACGCCGATGACACTGCCGAGGTGCAGGTCGTAGACCGGCCCCCCGGCGTTGCCGCCGCTCTCGCCGGTGGGCGCGCGCGCGCCGAGCCGGTACTCGATCGGCCGCCCCTTCGCGTCGCGCGGGATCGCCGACACCGACCCCTCGTTGCCCGTGAGTTCCTTCGAGCCGAACTGCGCCGCATCGGGCCACCCCGCGAGCAGGGCACGGTGCGCGAGTTTCACTTCCCCTTCCGAGGCCAGCGGCAAGACGTTCGCCCCCCCCGCCCCCCCCCGCATCTTCAACAGGGCAAGATCATACTTGCGGGAGATCGCCACGACATCCGCGAGGATCGGCTCGCCCCCCGCGAACTGGAGTTGCACCGGATCGCTCCGCTCGCGTCCCTCGATACGGCGCAGCACGCGGCGGGCGGTGACGACGTAGCCGTCCTCGGAGACGACGAGTCCGGTTCCGTAGGATGGGAGGGGGCCGCGGGGGCCGAGCAGCGTGATCAGCGGTGTTGCAAGTTGCAAGCGCGGCAGCACCGCGTCCGACCTCTCGCGCTGCGGGGGGCGCGGCGCGCCCTCCCTAGGGACGAGGGGGGCGGCACCGGTGAGGTTCACTGCCGCGACCGTGCTACGGATGGACTCCCACTCCTCGGGCGGGCCGCCGTAGCTGACGACGAGGACGTTGTCCGCTTGCAAGGCGACAAGCGTCTCGCCCCGGTAAGGACCCCCGGTGTGGTGCACGCCCGCGAGGTCCATCACGCGCGCGTCGAGCCCCCCCACGGTCGTCTTCCGCGCGGCGTCGGGGTCGCACTTGAGGCCGGGCTCCGCCATCGCCGTCGTCGCGGCCACGAAGCGCAGCAGGCTCTCCGGCGTCAGCGACCGGTCGCTCTGGATCGGCATCGCGTGCACGAAGAGTCCGCGCCGGTAGGCGGCCGGATCGAGGCCCGGATCGGGCGTGAAGACGTGGAAGGCGAGGCCGTTGGGGTCGAAGTGCACGCGCGGCGTCCAGCCGTCGGGCGGCGTCAGCGTCCAGGCGCCGGCCGGGTGGCTGTAGGGCTCGCCCCCGAACGCCGCGGCGCAGCCGAGCAGCAGGAGTAGCGCCCCAACTCGCACGCGGCTACCGGCCTCCACCCGCGCTGGGCGCGGGGATGAGCGCCTCCTTCGTCATCGCGAACCGGCAGATGTGCTCCCACCGGCGCGGCGGGCGGCGATCGACGCGTCGCGCGTAGTCGTTGATGATCGCCTGGGCGGGCCTGATGATCTCGTCCGCCTTCTTCGGATCGCCGCCGAGGTGGATCATCGTCGCGATCTGGCCGTGCGCCCACGCGAGGCAGATCCTCGCGCCTGCATGGTCGGTCGTCTCCAGCAGGGGCTGGATGATCTCGAGCGCGCGGAAGGGCTGCTTCGTCAGCAGGTCGACGTAGGCGACCCGCAGCGACACCTCGACGTCGTCGCCCGCCTCGGCGAGCGCGCGCGCGCGGTGATCCTCGAACCCCTGCCCGTCCCCGCGCATCGCGGCGAGCAGCGCGAGGTAGGCGTGCGCGAGCCCCTGCCGCGACGGCCAGAGGTCGATCGCGCGCTCGAGGTGGCGCTCCGCCTCCAGCCGCTGCGCCTCGGGCAGCGGGGGACAGGCGTAGAGGTTCATCACGTTGCGCTGGCGCAGCCACTGCTGGATGATCCCCACGCCGAGCAGCGCATGCGCCTGCGGGTGCGCGTTGCCGGTCATCGCGAGCACCGTCTGGCACTGGCGGTCGACCCACTGCGCGTCCTGCAGTTCCAGCGCGCGCGCGAAGAGGAACTGCCCCTGCGGCAGCACCGGCGCGAGTTGCATCGCCTTCGCCGCGTAGGTCGACGCGGCGGTGTCGTCCCCGCGCGCGAGGGCGGCGTCGGCGGCGAAGAGCGTCGTCAGGTACTCCGTCTCCTTCGACATGAGCGCATACTTGAAGGCCTGCTCGGCCCTGCGATCCTCGCCCAGCGCGGCCAGCATGCGGTAGAGGTAGGCGTTCGCCATGCCGTGGCGCGCCGAGCGCCCGAGCAGGCGCGCGCACTCGAGCATCGCGGCCCCGTAGCGCTCCTGCAGGAAGTAGTAGCTGATCAGCGCCGCGCGGTCCTCCGGCGAGAGCTCCCGCTCCGCCGCCGCCGCCACCTGCGGGAACTCCCAGAACACCCGGGCCGCGGGCACGGCGCCCTCGTAGAGCATCTCGCGGATCGTCCCCTGCGCGTTCTCGTAGACGAGCCCGACACTGAGCACGCCGATGACGCCGCCGAGATGCAAGTCATAGACCGGCCCGCCCGCGTTGCCGCCCTCCTCGCCCGTGGGCGCGCGCGCGCCGAGGCGGTACTCGAGCGGCCGGCCCTTCTCGTCGCGCGGGATCGCCGAGACCGACCCCTCGTTCTGGTTCAGCCCCTTCGTGCCGAACTGCCGCGGGTCGGGCCAGCCCGCGAGCAGCGCCCGGTGCGCGAGCCTGACATCGGCCTGCGCCGCCAGCGGCAGGAAGGGCCACCCCCCCTCGCCCCCCCGGCTCTTGAGCAGCGCGAGGTCGTGCTGGCGGGAGATCGCGACGACATCCGCGTCGACGGGCTCGCGGCCGACACTGGCATCGAACGAGAGGCGCACCGGGTCGAGGCGCGAGCGCACGAGCTGTCCACCGGCTTCGATGCGCCGCAGCACCCGGCGGGCGGTGATGACATAGCCGTCCGGCGAGATCACGAAGCCGGTGCCGTACGATTCGAGGGGGCCGCGGGGGCCGAGCAGCGTGATCAGCGGCGTCGCCGGGCGCAGCTTCGCCATGACCTCGTCGGCCTTCTCGCGCGCGGGGGGCTTCTGCGCGGCCTCCTTCGGCAGCAGCGCGCGGGCGCCCTCGAACCGGAGCGCGCCGACGGCGGCGGCGATCCCTTGCCACTCCTCCGGCGGCCCGCCGTAACTCACGGCGAGGAAGTTGTCCTCCTGCAACGCGACGACCACCTCGCCCTTCCACGGGCCGCCGGTGTGGTGGATGCCGGCGAGGTCCATCACGCGCGCATTGAGGCCGCCGAGTTCGGTGTCGCGGGCGAGGTCGGGATCGCCCCTGAGGCCCGGCTCGAACGCCGCCGTGCTCGCGGCGATGAAGCGCATCAGGCTGTCGAGGGTCAGCGAGCGGTCGGAGGGGATCGGCACCGCGTGGACCCAGAGCCCGCGCCGGTAGGCGAGCGGGTCGCGGCCGGGGTCGGGGGTGAAGACGTAGAAGGGGATGCCGTTGGGGTCGAAGTGGACGCGCGGGGCCCAGCCCGCGGGGGGAACGAGGCGGTAGGCGCCGGCCGGGTGGAGGAAGGCCTCGTCCGCGAGGAGCGGCAGCGCGAGCAGCAGGATCGCCAGGACAAGCCGTTTCATCGCTCCCCCCTATTGCAAGGTAAGCCTCAGTTGCTCGGCCTTGCGCGCCCAGACGGTCTGGGGGCCGAGACGCGCGGCCTCGGCGAGCAGCGCGATCGCGCGCGGGAAGAGGTCCTTCCGGTCGAGGCTGCGCGCGACGGTGGCCTGCCACCGGCCGAGAAGGTAGGTCGTGAACGCCGACGGGCGCACCATGCGCGCGCGCTGCACCGTGCCGAGCGCGATGTTCAGGTCGCTCCCCCCCGCCGCGCGCGTCAGCAGCAGGTGCGCCGTGCCGGCCAGCGCGTCGAGATCCCACGTGCCGAAGTGCTCGAGCGTCTTGTCGCTGCTGTCGAAGATGCGCCGGGCGCCCTCGGGCGCGCAGGCGAGCGCCGCCTCCACGGCGGCGTCGACCTCACCCGGGGCGCCGGAGAGCAGCCGCACGAGGCCCAGACCCGCGTGGGCGATGCCGTTGCCGAAGGGCCTCGTCTCGACGCTGCGCAGCAGCAATTCCTCGGCCCGCATCGACGTGCTGAGCGGGATCACGGCACCGGTCCAGCCGTCGAGCGCCTCCTGCGCGAGCGCGAGCCCCTGCATCGCCTCCGCCTCCGCGAGCAGGTCGCCGCGCAGGCTCCCGGCCGTCGCGAGGCGCGCGGCCTCGGCGAACTCCGTGCGCGCCTCCCCCCACCGGCCGGCCTGGTAGCGCGCGTGGCCGAGCAGCAGCCTGCCCTCCGGCCGCTGCGGATCGAGTTCGCTTGCCTGCTTCGCCCACCCCTCGCCGTCGGCGAGGTCGCCGTCATCGATGGCCGCACGCCCCGCCGCGACGACCGCGAGCCAGCGGCTCTCGGGCTTGCGGATCGCGGCGAGAAGCGGCGCCTTCGCGCGGGCCGGGTCGCGGAAGTAGCGGTAGACGCGGAAGCGGCAGAGTTGCGCGATGCCGTCGCCGGGGGAGAGTTCCTCGAGGCGCGCGCAGCCGAGCAGCGCCGCCCCGTGCCGACGCTGGGCGAGAAAGGTCTGCAGCGCTGCCCGCGCCTCGCCGACCGTGCGCGCGGGCGCCGCGCCCGCCGCATGTTGCGGGAACTCGTCGAGCACGCGGTAGGTCGGCACGAGGCCGCGGTAGAGGTACTCGACAAGGCCGTCCTTGTGCTCGTAGGGCATGCCCTCGGTGAGCACGCCCGCGACGCCGCCGAGGTCGAGGTCGAAGACCGGCCCGCCGCTGTTGCCGTGCGTCGTGACGCCGCCGCCGACGCGATAGCTCGTCGGCCTGCGGAAGCGGTCGCCGACGATCGTCGCCAGCGTCCCCTCGTTGATCGTGATCGCCGTCATGCCGAAATTCTGGGGCGACGGCCACCCCATCACGAGAAGACCGTGACCCGCCTTCACGCGCTCCGGCGGCGTGATCGGGCAGAAGGGCCACGGCCCCTTGCCCCCAAGCCGCAGCAGCGCGAGGTCGCTCTTCGACGCGACGGCGACCACCTCCGCCTGCACGGAGTCCTTCCGGATGCTGTGGTCCCAGCTCAGCATCACCGGGTCGAACGCCTCGCGCCGCACGCTCCCGTCGTCGTTGGCGATGCGCGCGACGACATGGTGGTTCGTCACCGCATACCCGTCCGGCGTGATCAGGAAGGCGCTGCCGTAGCCGCAGATCGACCAGCCGTTGCCGGCGCGCGCGAGCACGCTCACCATCGGCGCCGCCGCGATCGACACCTCCGCGATGTCGGGAGGCTCGACCGGACTCCCGGCGGAGGGGTGGCGCGGCACGAGCGGCACCGGCGCGACGAGACGCGCGAGCGACGCGGCGGCCTGCGCCACGATGCCCGCCGCCTCCTCCGGGGCGCCGCCCGCCAGCACGACGAAGACGACATCGTCGCGGCAGGCGACCGACGCGACCCCCTTCCACGGCTTCCCCCCCCGCGCCCCCCTCACGTCCACGCTCGGCGCCTTCTCGCCCCAGAGCGTGAAGCCGTCGGCGGAAGCGGAGGTCGAGAGCCCCGCCTCGCCCGCCGTAACGCGCGCGGCGGCCGACTTCAGAAGCGCCCTCGCCACCGGCCGCTCGCCGGTGGCGATCGGCAGCGCCCAGATCCAGAGCCCGCGCGCCGGCGGCGCCTCCCCCGCAAGGTCCGCCGCCGGCGCGAAGACCTCGAACGGCGTCCCCTCGCGGTCGAGGCAGCAGGCGGACGCGTACCCCTCCGGCACCGGCAGCGCATAGAGCCCCGCCGGATGCACGAACTCGTCGCCGCGCGCGAAACGCGCGGCGAGAAGCAACAGAAGCGGGGCGGTCCACGTCCGCGCCATGCCGGGCCTCCTTCGAGGCTGCCCAGTCTAGCGCGGGGGCGGCAGTGCGTCCGCTTCGATTCCGTGGAGCAGGAGCCCGCGCGCGGCGTGGGCCTGTCCCAGCGGGCCGAATCTGGGGGTGCGGGGGTTGAAGGCGAAGCGCGCGGTGACGCCGCCGGCGTGTGCGGCAAGCGCGACCTTGGCGAACCCTCCGTGAGGCGTGCGCACGAGGAGCACGACGCCGGCCCCGGCGTCGAGGTGGAAGACCTCGACGCGCTCCCACGCGAGGTCGTCGGGCAGGGCGCCCGCGATGCCGTCGTAGAGCGGTTCGGCGTCGGCGACGGTCCCGACGACGCACATGCCGCCGGGCGCGCGCAGCGTGAAGATCGGCCGGCTGTCGTGCATCTCGACGAGTTGCAGGTCGCCCGCCGGCGACTGCGCCGCCTCGCAGGGGTCGAGCGAGTGGCGGTCGTTGACGCCGCGGAGATCGAACTTGCCCTCGTGGACCTCGTCGGCCCGGAGGTTGACGGTCGCCTGCCCGACCGCGCCCCGCCGCTCGTGCTCGTCGAGCGCGAGCGCCTCGTAGACGAGCAGGGCGTCCGGGGCGGGCCCGCCGTCGATCGCCTCGCCCGCCGTGAGCCGCAGCAGGCGCGGGGCGCCGCCCCGCAGCCGGTCCCGCACGGCCACCTGGGGGACATACCAGGGGTCAGCCGCGGACACGCGCACGCGCACGCCGCCATCGACGGGGAGCGCCTCGACCGCGGGCGGACGCGGCAGCGCGGAGTCCTCGCCGTACGCCTCGTACGCGAGGCGCAGGCGCCACTCGTCGATCTGCACGAGGCGGCAGAGCGCGACGCCGCCGCCGCGCAGCGGCGCGAGGAAGGAGTCGCCCTGCGCGATCTGCACCTCCCGCGCGCTGCCCCCTTCCCACGCGGGCGCGAAGGGGTCCTCCCCGAGCGCGAGCGGCCGGCAGAAGAGGCGGTGCGAGTGGCGGACCGTGATGCCGCGCTCCCAGACACTGGCAAGTTGCAAGTCCCACGCCTCATCGTCGATCCCGCCGCGCAGCAGGTCCACGGAGCGGCGCCCGTTCCCGTCGAGGACGATCTCGCCGGCGAAGACGCCGCGGCTCTCCGTCGTCGCGAGCAGCGTCCGCGGCACCCCCCGGCGCCCCCCGTCGTCGAGCGCGCAGAGGCGGTAGACGTAGCGCTGCCGCTCGACGACGTCGCGATCGACGAAGGGCGACGTCGCCTGCGCGGCGAGTTCGCGGAAGGTCAGGCCGTGGTCGTCGCTGCGCTCGATCCTGCAGGGGGCCTCGAACCGGAGGTCGATCGCGTAGGTGCGACCGATCGCGTAGGGGGCGCGGGGGCAGGCCAGGGGCTCGCCCTCGCCGCCGAGGCGCGTCAGGAAGTGGATGACCGCGTCGGGCTCGGGGCGCAGCACCTGCACCCAGCTCGTGTTGCCCTCGCTCGTGGCGACGCGCATCCACGGCGCGCGGCTCAGGACGGGAGCGAGCGGCGCGAAACCCGGGTCGCCCTCGGACGTGCAGAGCACCGTCTCGCCCGACATCTCGGCCCTGCCGCCGGGGAAGGACTCCGCGGAGGGGAAGAGGCCGCCGTTGTCGAGGTCGAGGAAGGTGCCGCGCCGAAGCTGTCGCAGCCCGCCGAACCACTCCCCCTTCGGATCGGGGTCGCCCGCGTGCGCCATGCCGACCAGCACCGACAGCAGAAGGGCCGCGCGCACCACCCCTCCGGTTTACCATGGGGCCCGATGCGCGCGCCGTCCCATTCCGAGACACCGCCCCGTCCTGGTGCGACGCGGGCGTGCGCCTAGCAGGGACCGGACGTTGGACCCGATCTACCGCAGCGCGATCAACCGCGACACGAGGCCCGCCGCGCCGGGGGAGTTCGCGCCGCTGCCGATCGGTCCGCTGCGCGTCTGGCCGCCGGTCGTGCTCGCGCCGATGGCAGGCGTCACGAACTTCCCGTTCCGGGCGCTCTGCCGCCGGTACGGCGCGGGGCTCTACGTCAGCGAGATGATCACCGCGAAGGCGCTCGCGCTCGGCAACCGGAAGACGTGGGAGCTCGCGGCCTTCGGCCCCGGCGAGTCGCCGCGCTCGATGCAACTCTACGGCGTCGAGCCCGGATCCCTCGGCGAGGCCACGCGGATGCTGGTCGGCGAGGGCCACGTCGACCACATCGACCTCAACTTCGGCTGCCCGGTGCGCAAGGTCACGTCGAAGGGCGGCGGCAGCGCGATCCCGCTGAAGCCGCGGCTGCTGCGGCGCCTCGTGCGCGCGGTCGTCTCGAACGCGGGCGCGGTACCCGTGACGATGAAGTTCCGGATCGGTGTCGACGAGGGGCTCTTCACCTACCGCGACGCGGGGGCGATCGGCGAGGAGGAGGGGTGCGTCGCCGTCGCGCTGCACGCGCGCACGGCCGCGCAGCTCTACGACGGCGACGCGCGCTGGGAGGCGATCGCGGACCTGAAGAGCCGCGTCGGGGTGCCGGTGCTCGGCAACGGCGACATCTGGGAGGGGGAGGACGCGCTGCGCATGATGCGGCAGACGGGCTGCGACGGCGTCGTCGTCGGCCGCGGCTGCCTCGGACGACCGTGGCTCTTCCGCGACCTCGCGGAACTCTTCGAGGGGCGCGAGCCCAAGGACCCCCCCTCCTTCGGCGAAGCGCTGGACGTGATGTCGCACCACGCGCGCCTCCTCTGCGACTGGGTCGGCGAGGAGCGCGGCATGGTGCAGATGCGCAAGTTCACGAGCTGGTACACGAAGAGCTTTCCCGGCGGGGCCGCGCTGCGGCAGCGGCTCGCGCGCGTGGGTTCGCTCGCGGAACTCGCGGAACTGACCGCCGATGCCGACCGCTCGCTGCCCTTCCCGCCCGCCGGCATGCGCACGCGGCGCGGCAAGCGATCGGGCACGCAGCGCGTGCACCTGCCGCACGGCTACCTCGACAACCTCGACGACGACACGCCGCCGTGCGCCGCCGCGGAGGACGCGGAGTCGGGGGGCTAGGGCCTGCCTGAAAACCCCGCCGTCGGACCAAGGGCGAGCGAGGACAAGCCGGGCAAGGAGCG
>CAZMXP010000025.1:0-69625 GCA_964570285.1 uncultured Planctomycetaceae bacterium | reverse complement strand
CCCGCCGCCCCGCGCGCGAGCGCCTCGCCTCCCGCCATGGGCACCGCCGCGGCGAACGCCACGCGCCCCGTCGTACGGAGGAGGCGCGCCTGGGTCTCCGTGCCCCCGAGCGACACGAAGAAGGTCACGACGAGGATCCCGAGATTCAACAGGAGAAGCAGGGGCGAGGCCCCTGCCCGAGGGGCGCCCTTCGGCGTCTTGTCGGACGGCACGCTCATGTTCAGACTCCACATCCGCGAATCCCGCGGCTCACCCAATAAGACGCGGGGCGGTTACTTTTACGGTTCGCTCCGCGTGGAGAGGCGGCCTCGCGCGCGGCATCGGGCACCGCCGCAAGACGATGTCGGGGGGGCGCGGGGGGGCGAAGCGACGCGGCGCACCCCGCGCGCGGCCGGACGCCGGTTGCATGGCGAAACGATCACGCGCATACTGGGGGCGTGCGCCCGCAGGATCCGGTCCCCTCGCCATGCATACAGGTATGCGTGCTCGACCTGAGGCGGCGGATCTGCACCGGGTGCGGGCGGACGATCGAGGAGATCACGCGATGGCCCACGATGAAGGAGGGCGACCGTCGCGCCGTGCTCGCGCGCCTCGCCTCGCGTGCCACCTCTGGCTCCTGCTGATCGCGCTCGGCGCTCCGGTGGGCCGGGAGCAGCTCGAGCTGCTCCCGGTCGGCTGGCCGAGGGAGCGCCGCGAGCTGATCGACCGGCTCGTCCCCCATCTCGCCGACGCGGCGGCTCTGCGCGAGCAGATGCGGCGGCTGGGCGTCGACGACATCGTCGCCGACACGCTGCTCCGCACCTCCCCCGGCCCCCTCCTCGCCGAACGCTGCGCGCACGCGCTGCTGCTCGCGACGAGCGCCCTCACGCCCGCGCAGGCGGCGGTGCTGCGCGAGGCTGTGCGTGCCGCCGACGCGGCGCAGCGGGCGCTCGACCTGCGGCGGCGGGGCGCCACCGCCGACCTGCAGCTCCCGGAGGACGACCTGCGGGTGCGCGCCGCGCGCGAGGCGCTCGGGCGGCAGATCCGCGAGATCGAGATCCGCCTCTGGCGCGTCGCGGGCTACGCGCTCGACCGCGCGCAGCGGATCGAGCTGCGCAAGCGCCTCCCGCTGACGCACCAGCAGGTGCCCGACCTGCTCGGCCACATCCACCTGCTGCCCGACCTGACGCCGGAGCAGGCGACGAGGGTCGTCGCGATCGCGACGGAGTTCGGCTCGGAAACGGCCGCCGACCAGGCCGCGATGCAAGTGTTGCAAGCGGCGACGCCGCGCGACGAGGGCGCGATCCGCGACCTCGGCGACCGCCTCGCCGACCGGCTGCGCGCGACGCTGGAGCGCGGGCGGCGGATCCTCACGGAGGAGCAGGCGCTCGCGCTCGACGCGCTGCCGCCGATGCTCTCGCCGCAGGACCGAAAGCACCATCCGGGGGAGATCGTCGCGAAGCTCGATCTCGCCGCGGAGCAGAGGGCGAGGTTGCAGGGGGTCGGGGGGCGCATCGCCGGCCAGGTCGAACTGGCGAAGCGGCGCGCGCAGCAGGGCACGGCGGCGCTCGCGGGCGAGGTCGGCCCCGAGGCCCCCCAGAACCGCATGATGGAGCTCGCGGGCGCCGCCGTCGAGGCGGCCTCGGTCGCCGCCTTCGAGGAGGGCGCGCGCGAGGCCGTGCTCGAGATCCTCACCCCGGGGCAGGTCGCCGCATGGGTCGTCTCGCCGGAATAGGGCTGCTCGTCGCGGCGGCGGTCTCCTGCGGCGGCACGGCGCCCGCGGAGGCGATCCGCCGGCTGCAGATCGCGCTCGGGCCCGCGGCGCAGGCGGCGATGGACGCCGATGCCGAATTGCAACTGCTGCTTCCGTGGTGGGAGCGCGACTTCGCGTGGGCCGACGCGCCGATGCGCCTCGACGGCGCGGAGTACGGGAACGCGAGGGTCCGCTACAAGGGCGCCTCGTCGATGGAGTTCCCGTGGCGGGAGGGACGGCGCAAGCTGCCGATCAAGATCGACCTCGGCGACGGGCGCTTCGAGGGCATGCGCCGGCTCAGCCTCGCGAACGGCTACAAGGACCCGTCGCTGCTGCGCGACCTGCTGACGCTGGAGCTGCTGCGGGAGCACGGCGCGCACGCGCCGCGCGCGTTCCTGTGCGAGGTCGAGGTCGACGGCGCCTACTGGGGGCTCTACGTCGCCGTCGAGTCGATCGAGAAGGAGTTCCTCGAGGCACGCTTCGCCGACGCGACGGGCAACCTCTACGAACCCTTCCGCGAGGGGGCCGACCTGACCGAGTTCCGCGCGGAGAACATCGAGAAGAAGACCAACAGCAAGAACCCCGACGCGAGCGACCTCGAGGCCTTCATCGCGGCCCTCGCCGACCCGGCCACGGACATCGACGCGATCTTCGACGTCGAGACCTTCCTGCCGTGGCTCGCGGTCAGCGCCGTGGTCTGCCACCTCGACTCCTACATCGCGATGCGGCACAACTACTACCTGTACAACGACCCCGGCAGCGGCAAGTGGACCTTCCTCTCGTGGGACCACAACGAGTCGTTCGGCGTCTTCCGTGTTCCCCTCCCCCCGGGCTCCCCTCCCCTCGCGCTCCCCACCATTCACACCTTCGACCCGGCGACGCCGTGGGTCGGCTCCCGCCCGCTCACCGAGCGCGTGCTCGCGGTGCCGGCCCACCGCGAGCGCTACGACCGGCTCGTGGCCGAACTCGCGCGCCACCCGCTCGGCGAGGAGAGGATGCAACAGTTGCATGCACGCATGCGCGCGTCGATGGAGCGCGAGCGCCACCCCTACACGCTGCAGCGCACCGCGACCGACTTCGCCCGCAGCCTCGACGAGAGCGTCGAGAGCGCGCCGGGCTTCCTCAGCCCGGGCATCCGGGAGTTCGTGCGCGCGCGGCGCCGCTGGCTGAATTCGGCGCCCGAAAACCGGTAGAGGCGGCCGGCGGTCGGGGGTAGGCTGCTGCCGATGACACTCACGGTTGCCGAGATGGAGCGCGCGCTGCAGGAGCGGGATGCGGCCTACGAGGGCCTGTTCTTCTTCGCCGTGCGCACGACGGGCGTCTTCTGCCGGCCGACCTGCGGCGCGCGCAGGCCGCGGCCGGAGAACGTGGAGTACTTCCCGCGCGCGCGCGACGCGGTCCGGGCGGGGTACCGCGCCTGCAAGCGCTGCCGGCCGCTCGACATCGGCGCGCCGTCGCCGGCGGCGTCCGCCGGCCTCGACCCGTCGACGGTGCGGCGGCGCTCCAGGCGGCGCTACGGCGTGACGGGCAGCGCCCTCGCGCGCGGGCGCCGCCTCGCGGGCGCGATGCAACGGCTGCGCGAGGGCGGTTCGATCGACGACGCCGTCGCCGCGAGCGGCTACGCGTCGCACAGCGGCTTTCGCGAGGCGTTCGCGAAGGCCTTCGGCGCGCCGCCCGGCCGCGCCGCCGCGACGGGCGACCACGTGCTGCTCGACTGGTTCGAGAGCCCGGTCGGACCTCTGCTCGCGGGCGCGACCGCGGACGCGATCTGCCTGCTCGAGTTCGCCGAGCCGAGGCGCCTCGGGGCACAGATCGCGATGCTCGCGCGCCTCTTCGACGCGCCCGTGCTGCCCGGGTCCAACGCGCACCTGCGACTGCTCGGCAGCGAACTCGCGGCCTACTTCGCGGGCACGTTGCGACGGTTCACGGTGCCGCTCGTCTATCCGGGCACGACGTTCCAGAGACGCGTCTGGGAGGCGCTGCTCGAAATCCCCTGCGGCGAGACGCGCTCCTACGGGCAGATCGCGATCGCCGCCGGCAGCCCGCGCGCGGTGCGCGCCGTCGGCAGCGCGAACGGCAGGAACCGCATCGCCATCGTGATCCCGTGCCACCGCGTGGTGAACAAGAGCGGCGCCCTCGGCGGCTACGGCGGCGGCCTCAGGCGCAAGGAGTTCCTGCTGGAGTTGGAGAGGGGGGGGGCCGGGGGGGGACGAGGGTAGGGCGACAAGAGCGGGCGCGCGGCAGTCACCGACAGTTCGAGCACGAGACGAAGCCGGGCACCGTCACGGTCTCGCGTGGAATAGGCGTCGACGTGCCCTTCGGGACGCTGCGCGCCGTCCTTGAGCGGGCTGGCATCGGGAGGCCGGCATGCTGTACATGGTTCGTGGAGCGCGGGGAGTCGTCGTGGTGCGCACAGGTCCCCGACCTTCCCGGCTGCGTGGCCGCAGCCCCGGAGCGCGACGGGGTCGTCCGCCCAATTCGCGCGGCGATTGCCCTCCAGGCCGAGGCGCTGTCCGAAGCCGGCGAGCCGGTGCCGCGCGCCCCCTCGGAAGCGGAACGCGTCGAGGTGCGGTCCTCGTAGGGTGGACCCGCCAGCGGGGCACCCTCGGTCGCGCTGGGGCGGCGCAGCGCTTCGGATGCCGAGGGGGCGCCGGGGGGAGGTCCGAGGCGCCCGCCTCAGCAGTGCTCGGGTCGCCTGCGCTCTTGCGTGCAGGATGATCGCTCATGCAGAACCGCGCTGTCGAACACCCTGCTCGCTTCCATCCTTCGGCACGGGGCGCGTCGTCCCTCTGGCCAGACAGAGACTTGGGTCGCGGATTCTCCGGTCAGCCGTCGCGCCTCGAACGAGTCGGCACTTGGTGTACTCGCGCGTCCCGAAGCGCGAGGGCCCGGTCAAGAGCCCCGCCGACAATCCGGCGTTCACGGGCGAGGAGGCCCGCTTGTGAGCGCCCCGACGCGGGTCGCGCCCACCCGACCCGGCGCCGACAGCCGCCGGCGCGGCCGCCGCCCCCCCCGGGGGGCCGCCGCCGGGGCCGGCTGTTGCTTCGCAACTTCTCTCTTCGCCTTCCTACCCTCCCTCCCGGATCTCCCGGGTCCTGGGGGCGATGGCCCCTCCTGCTACGTCATGTCATGGAGGAAATCATTCTCTGACACGGCACTCCCCGTCCTCGCCGACCGGGAGCCGTTACGGCACCGCGACCCGTGGAAGGTGCATGTCGTGGTCCCCTTCGACCATGAGGAGGAACCGCTCCGCGGCCAACCGCTGAAGCTCGAGCCGCGAAAGCTCGAGCGGTTCTCCGGCAAGACCGCCGAGCCGGAGGGCGGCGCGCACGCGAACGCGGCCGGTGCGGTAGCATGCGAACCATCGTGCGGAGAGCTCGCGGATGAAGGGTCTTGTCCTGGTGACCGGCGCCACCGGCTACGTCGGGACGCGGCTCCGGCGCCGCCTCGAGGAGGGAGGGCGCCGCGTGCGTTGCCTCGCGCGGCGGCGCGCGGCGCTGCTGGCGAGGGTTGAGCCCGGGACGGGGGTCGTCGAGGGGGACGTGCTCGCGCCCGAGACGCTCGGTCCTGCGCTCGAGGGCGTCGAGTCGGCCTACTACCTCATCCACTCGATGGGCTCCGGCCGCGACTTCGAGCGGCAGGATCGGGTCGCGGCGCGCAACTTCGGCACCGCGGCACGGCAGGCCGGCGCAAGGCGCATCGTCTACCTGGGCGGCCTCGGGCACGGCGCCGACCTCTCGCCGCACCTCAGGAGCCGGCACGAGGTGGGCGACGTGCTGCGCGAGTCGGGCATCCCCGTTCTCGAGTTGCGCGCGTCCATCGTGCTCGGGTCGGGCAGCCTCTCGTTCGAGATGGTCCGCGCGCTCGTCGAGCGCCTCCCGGTCATGATCACCCCGCGCTGGGTCGAGGTCGAGGCGCAGCCGATCGCCATCGACGATCTCCTCGACTACCTGATCGCCGCGCTGGATCTGCCGCTGGAGGAGAGCCGCGTGTTCGAGATCGGTGGCGCCGACCGCGTCTCGTACGGCGGCCTCATGCGGGAGTACGCGCGCCAGCGCGGGCTTCGGCGGCTCATGGTCCCCGTGCCCCTTCTGACTCCCCGACTGTCGAGCCTCTGGCTCGGCCTCGTGACCCCGCTGTACGCGCGGGTGGGCCGCAAGCTGATCGAGTCGATCCGGCACCCGACCGTGGTGCGCGATGCCTCGGCCCTCGAGGCCTTCCCCGTGCGGCCGCGCGGCATTCGCGAGGCGATCGCGGCGGCGCTGCGCAACGAGGATCGCGAGATCGCCGAGAGCCGCTGGCACGACGCGTTCTCCTCCGGCGGCGAGGGCCGGAGCTGGGCGGGCGTGCGCTTCCGCAACCGCTTCGTCGACCTGCGCACACGGACCGTGGAGGTCGATCCGCACCGGGCCTTCGCGCCGATCCGGCGCATCGGCGGCGAGACGGGGTGGTACGCCTACAACTGGCTCTGGCGCCTGCGCGGCCTCCTCGATCTGCTCCTCGGGGGCGTCGGGATGCGCCGCGGCAGGCCGTCGCCGGAGGAGTTGCGCGTCGGGGACGCGCTCGACTTCTGGCGCGTCGAGGCGTACGAGCCGGGCCGGCTGCTGCGGCTCGCGGCCGAGATGAAATTGCCCGGGCGCGCGTGGCTCGAGTTCGAGGTCGAGCCGCGGCCGGGCGGGGCGACGATCCGGCAGACGGCGCTCTTCGACCCGGTCGGGCTCGCCGGTCTCGCCTACTGGTACCTCGTCTATCCCCTGCACGCCCTGGTCTTCTCGGGGATGCTCAAGCGGATCGCCCGCGCGGCGAGCGCCGGCGGGGATCGGGCCGGCACGGAGGCCGCGTGAAGGCGGGGGCCGAGCCCGCGGAGCCCGGCTGCTGGCAGAGCTGGCACTCCGACGAGATCCCGATGCGCCTCGGCGTGTCGACCTGCCTCCTCGGCGAGAACGTGCGCTTCGACGGCGGGCACGCGCGGGACCGCTTCGTGGCGGAGACGCTCCGGAACTGGTTCGAGTACGTCCCGGTGTGCCCCGAGGTCGAGATCGGCATGGGCAGCCCGCGCCCGACGGTGCGTCTCGTCGAAGAGGATCGAGGGACACGACTGGTCGCGCCCTCCACCGGCGAGGACTTCACCGAGCGCATGGTGGCCTACGCCGAGCGGAAGATCGCCGAGATCTCCCGCCTCGACCTCGACGGGTACATCCTGAAGAAGTCCTCGCCCACATGCGGCATGGATCGCATCCGGGTCTATCGCGACGGAATGCCCGTGCGCCGCGACGCGCGAGGGCTCTTCGCCGGCCTGTTGATGGAGCGTTGGCCCACCCTGCCGGTCGAGGAGGAGGGTCGCCTCAACGACCCGCGGCTGCGCGAGAACTTCATCGAGCGCGTGTTCGGCCGCAACCGGTGGCGCAATCTCGTGCGGCGGGGCCTCAGCCGCAGGCGCCTCGTGCAGTTTCATACCGCGCACAAGCTCCTGCTGCGCGCCCACAACGAGGCGGCCTACCGGCGCCTCGGCCGGATCGTCGGCAGCGCCGGAACCGTTCCCGACGGCGAGATCTTCGCCGCCTACGAGACGGGATTCCAGGCGGCGCTGCGCTCGATGGCCACGAACAAGAGGCACACCAACGTGCTCCAGCACGCGCTGGGCTACCTGAAGGAGGCGCTCGCGCCGGCCGAGAAGCGCGAGATCCTGACCGCGATCGAGGACTACCGCCGGGGGCTGCTGCCGCTCGTGGTGCCGCTGACGCTCCTTCGCCACGAAGTGAGGCGCCATGCGGTCGGGTACCTCCTCGACCAGCTCTACTTCGACCCTCACCCCAAGAAGCTGATGCTCCGCAACCACGCATGAAGGCTGCATGACGAAGGAAAGCGCCCGGCGCGTCCCGTCGAGCCGCGTGCGCGTGGTCAACCGCAGGGGGGTACGGCCCGCCGGCAAGTACGTCCTCTACTGGATGATCGCCGCGCGCCGCGCGAGCTGGAACTTCGCGCTCGACCGTGCCGTCGAGCTCGCCCGCGGGCTCGATCGGCCGCTGGTCGTGCTCGAGGCGCTGCGCGCGGGCTATCCGTGGGCGAGCGATCGCATCCACCGCTTCGTGATCGACGGCATGGCCGACAATGCGCGGGCCTTCGACGGCACCGGCGTGCTCTATCACCCCTACGTCGAGCCCGAGGCAGGCGCCGGCGCGGGGCTGCTCGAGAGGCTCACGGCCGACGCGTGCGCCGTCGTCACCGACGACTACCCGGCGTTCTTCCTGCCGCGCATGGTCGCCGCGGCGGGGACGAGGCTGCCCGTGCGGCTCGAGGCGGTGGACTCGAACGGCCTGCTGCCGCTGCGCGCGGCCGGGAAGGCATTCGCCCGCGCCCACGACTTCCGCCGCTTCCTGCAGCGCGAGCTCGGGCCGCACCTCTCCGAGGCGCCGAGCCGCGATCCGCTCGCAAGCGAGCTGCGACCGCGGCGGCGCCTGCCCGAGGGCGTCGCCGAACGATGGCCGCGCGCCGGCGCGTCGCTGCTCGCGGGTCGTGCCGCGCCGCTCGCGGCGCTGCCGATCGACCACCGGGTGCCGCCCGTGCCGTACGCGGGCGGCACGCGCGCCGGCCGCCGCCTGCTCAAGCGCTTCGTCGACGGGCGCCTCGCGCGCCGCGGCGGGGAGCGCGATCACCCCGACTCCGACGGCGCGAGCGGACTCTCCCCGTACCTGCACTTCGGACACCTCTCCGCGCACGAGGTGCTCGCGGCGATCGCCGGGCGCGAGGGCTGGTCGCCGGCGGACGTGCCGGGCTCGGGCAGCGGCTCGCGCTCGGGCTGGTGGCGGATGGGCGCGGCGGCCGAGTCCTTCCTCGACCAGCTTGTCACCTGGCGCGAACTGGCCTTCAACTTCTGCACCCACCGCGACGACTACGACCGGTACGCGTCTCTCCCCGACTGGGCTCGCGCGACGCTCGAGAAGCACGCGCCGGACCGCCGGCCGCACGAGTACACGCTGGGCCAATTCGAGCGGGCCGAGACGCACGACGAACTCTGGAACGCGGCCCAGAACCAGTTGCGCGGCGAGGGTCGCATCCACAACTACCTTCGCATGCTCTGGGGCAAGAAGATCCTGCACTGGAGCCGGAGCCCCAGGGCCGCGCTCCGGATCATGATCGAACTCAACAACAAGTACGCCGTCGACGGGCGCGACCCCAACTCCTACGGCGGCATCCTCTGGGTGATGGGCCGCTACGACCGCCCCTGGGGTCCCGAGCGCGAAGTGTTCGGCAAGGTCCGCTACATGTCGAGCGCCAGCACGCGCCGCAAGTTGCGCGTGCTGGACTACGTGAGGCGCTGGCGCGGCGGCGGCGAGAGTCCGCCGTTCAGGAGATCGGCTTCAGCACCATGCGGCCATACGCGAGGAACGCCATCAGCAGGCCGAGCACGGCACTCATGACAATCGGCGCGACCTCGCGGTACTTGACATGCACCCAGATGAAGACGAGGCTCTCGGCGGCGAGCGTCGCGGCGGCCACGACCGTGAGCCCCGGCTTCCAGTGGAAGGCGGACGGCACGATCAGCCCGACCGCGCAGGCGAGTTCGAGGATGCCGAGCGCCGTCCAGGCTTCCCGCGGCAGCGCGCCGAACGACGCGACACCCTCGGTGATCTTGTCGAACAGGAAGACCTTCATGACGCCCGACGCCCCGTAGACGAGCGCGGCGAGCGCCTGCAAGACCCACAACAGGATGTTCATCGTCTGCTCTCTCCCGATTTGCGCGCGGCGCGGGTTCGCAGCGCGCCAGCCGCGTTCTGCGCCTGCACCAGCAGGCTCTTCATGGTACCCAACCGCATCGCCGCCGAGGACAAGGGTCATGCATGGGGGGGCCGGGGGGGGTGGCGGCGAAGGGTGCGGTAGCATGGGTGCGCCCCTCGCCGGCGCCCACCGGATGCCCACGCATGCACGTGATCGAGTACCGCGAAAGCCACGACGTCGACCTCGAAGCGCTGGCCCGGCTGCGCGCGGCGTGCGCGTTCGCCGACCGGGACCGCGAGTCGCTGGCGCAGCAGGTGAGGGGCGCGCGCTGGGTGGTCCACGCGCACGACGGCCCACGCCTCGTCGGATTCTGCCGCGCGATCTCGGACGGCGCGAGCAACGCCTATGTCAGTTCGGTGATGGTCGCCCCGGAGTACCGGCGGCGCGGCATCGGCCGCGCGATGGTCGCACGGCTGGTCGAAGGCAGGGATCACATCAAGTTCGTGCTGCACACGCGCAAGGAGTCGGCGGCGTTCTACGCGGCGGTCGGGTTCTCGCCGGCCACCGACATGATGGTGCGCGACCGGCGGATGGACTAGCATGAGGCGAACGCACACGCCCATGAAGCAGTCTCCAGGCGCCACGATCCGCTTCACGGCGAAGCTCCTCCGTCCGGCGGGGACCTCGAAGGCCAGCACCTGGACCTTTCTCACGCTGCCGCCCGACGCCAGCGCGAAGCTGCCCTCCCGCGGCATGGCCACGGTCGAGGGGACCCTCAACGGCATCCCGTTCACCGCCACGCTCGAGCCGGACGGACAGGGGAGCCACTGGCTCCGCGTGGAGCGGAAGCTGCGCGTGGCGGCGGGCGCGGAGCCTGGCGGGACCGTCGCGCTCGAGATCGTGCCTTCGGAACAGGCGCCCGAGCCGAGCGTGCCGGCCGACCTGCGGAAGGCCCTCGCGGCGGCAACCGAGGCGCGAAGGGTCTGGTCGGACATCACGCCCATCGCGCGCCGGGACTGGATCGCTTGGATCGTCTCCGCGAAGCGGCAGGAGACCCGCGAGCGCCGGATCGCCGGCGCCTGCTCGATGCTCGCCGCCGGGAAGCGGCGCGTCTGCTGCTTCGACCGGTCCGGCATCTACAGCAAGGGCCTGCGCGCCCCGAAGGCGGCGGAATAGCAGCGTGCAATACCGAAGTCGGACGACGATCCTGTCTTGCCTTGCCATTGCGGCATGCTCCGCGACGAACGGGCACGATCGGACATCGAAGGAAGGCACAGGGAAGCCCATGCGGATCTACTACCTCGAGGTCGTGACGAAGGAGGTCGACGCGGTGTGCGCGGCGTATGCGGCCGCGCACGGCGTCCGGTTCGGCGAGCCGGACGCGGCACTGGGCCACGCGCGGACGGCGCGGCTGTCTCGCGGCGGTCTCGTGGGGGTGCGGGGGCCGATGCACGACGCGGAGGAGCCGGTCGTGCGGCCCTACTGGCTCGTCCACGACATCGAGGCGGCGGTCGCCGCCGCGGTCGCGGCGGGCGCCGAGGTCGCGGTACCGCCGATGGAGATCCCCGGCCACGGCAGATGCGCGATCTACTTCCACGGAGGCGTCCAGCACGGCCTCTGGCAACGGTGACGGCGGGCCAACCCGGGAGCTGGGAGGGGCGGTTGCTCCGCCCGGGCGTGCGGAGCGCGGCCCGGGAACGCGGTTGCATGGAGAGGGCTGTTCGCGCGCGAGCAGCAGAAGCGGGATGGGTCTTCCATGGACGAACTCTTCGCCGAACTCAAGCCCGACCTCGAGGCGATGGCCGAGCCGCTGTTCGACGTGTCGGAGGGACTCGTGCGCAAGCAGGGCGGGTTCCTGCCGCACGGGGCCGTGCTGGAGGCCGATGGCCGCGTCACCTTGATGATGGTCTCCGGCAACGATATCGACGCGGCGGTCACTCAGGCGGAGATCCTGCCCCTGCTGCACGAGTCGCTGCGTGCGCGCGCGCTCGAACGCGACCTTGCCGCGGTCGCGGTCTGCGAGGATGTGACCATCACGCCAGCCGGCGAAAGGCCGACGAAGGCGGTGAAAGTCCTGATCGAGCATCGACGCGGCCTGACGGTCGCCTTCTACCTTCCGTGGCGGCGCAGGCTGCTCCGCGGCTGCGTCTTCGGTTCCAGTTTCGCCGTGCCCGCACAGCCCGAAGTCAGGCCTTGGGACGACGGCGCGTCCATCGCGTGAGGTGCCCGCCGGCGGGCGCCCGGCACGCGGGTCACGGATGCGCTGGCGCGGAGAGCGCGCCATGGACGTCGAGTACCGGGCCGACGAGAGGCTCTCCGCGCAGGAGTACCTGTCGTTTCTCAAGACGTCGCCGTTGGGCTCGATGCACCCGCGCAACGACTTCGGGAATCGTCTCGCGCGACCATCAATGCCGCGGCATCGGGCGCACACTCGTGGAACGCGCGCGCGAGGCCGCGGGAGGTGCGCGTGAGCGGCGCCCCCCGCTCCCCCCCCGCTCCCCCCCCGCATCGCCGACGGCAGGCGCGCGAGAGACCGCGACCGTTCGCACAGCCGGCGCCGTCCTGCGGCTCGTTTCGGCGGTCCTCCGGGGCGACGATGAACGCCTGCGGGGCGATCCAGGGCGGCGGTGGTAGCATGCGGCTTCGCGACGCAGGCCCGCCGCGTTGCGCTTGGGGGGGCGTCGGCCCGTCCATCGGGTGCGTCCATCGGGAAGGAGGCGACCATGCCGCTCCGCAGAGGCTCGCGAGGTGCCTGCGTCCTGTTGCTGCTCGCATCGACCGCCGCCTCCGGCGAGGATCCCGTGGCGCCGGTTGTCGAGTTCCCCTGCTCCTGGGAAGCCGGGACGCGGTTCCGGCTCGTGCTCGAGAAGGGGCGCAAGGAGTTCGACGGCGACAAGCCGACGCATGACGGCCATTCGACCTCCGACATCGACGTCGAGGTCGTGCGTGCCGACGAGGAGGGCTACCTCTTCCGCTGGACCTTCACCGACACCCGGCTTCCCGAGGCGGCGAGCAGGAACCCGCTGGCGGTTCGCGTCGGGCGCATCATGCAGGGCCTCGTGCTCGACCTCAAGGCGGACGAGTACGGCTCCGTGCAGGCCCTCGAGAACGGCGCCGCCGTGCGGCGCCGCCTCGAGGAGGTGTTCACCGCCGTGCGGGCCTCGGCCGTCGCAGGGGGCGCGGACGAGGCCGCGATCAAGGCCCTGCTCGACCCCCTCGTGAAGTCCTTGCTGGGCGAGGAGATGGAGCACCTGCTGATCCACGAGGCGAGGATCTTCTCCTTCCCGTCCGGCGGCTCGTTCGTGCCCGGCGAGGAGCGCCCCTACGAGGATGCGCTGCCGCTGCCGTTCACGGGCGAGATGATCCCGACGAAGGCGGCCTTCCTGCTCCGGGGCGTCGACGGCGAGGCCGGCACGGCGGAACTGGTGTGGCGGCAGAAGCTGGATGGGGAGAAGACCAAGCAGGCGATCGCGCGCTACCTCGAGGCTGTGGCCAAGAAGAGCGGCCTGCCGGGGGCCCCCGCGGAGGAGATGGAGAGGCTCTCCTTCGACGTCGAGGACGAGGCCACCTTTGTCTACGACCTCGCGACGGGGATCCCGCGCTCCGTGCACTGGTCGCGGACCACGAAGGTCGCCTCCAAGCGGCGCATCGACTGGCTCCGATTCACGACGTCCGCCGAGCGCGAGGGCGACCGGTAGGCCCCTCCCTCGATCCGTTCGCACCTGCCCGGGACAACGGGGTCTGACCCCTTTGTCCCGCGGGGGGCCGGTTTACCTGCCCGTTACCTCCCACCCCCCGCGCGGGCCGTACAAATAGGGCATGAAGCGCTCGCCCTTCCTCCTCGCCCTGCTCCTGATCGGGATCGCGCCGCAGGCGCAATCCCAGGAGATGGCCCGCCACCACATCATCGTGCCGCAGTCGCGGAGTTGGCGGCCGGCGCCGGACGTCGAGGCGATCCGCATCGAGAAGGTCGGCGCGCGTGTCGAGATCCTGGAGCAGGCGGCGACGACGACCCTCGACATCCATCTGCGCAACCCGGGCCGGCGCCCGGCGGAGGCGGTGCTGCTCGTGCCGGTGCCCGACGGCGCCGTCGTGCATGCGTTCGACTTCCAGGGTGCGGCGGCGGAGCCGACCGCGAAGCTGCTGCCCGCGTCGGAGGCGCGGCGCACCTACGACACCATCGTCGCGCAGGTGCGCGACCCGGCGCTGCTCGAATTCGCGGGCTACGGCCTGATCCGGACGAGCGTCTTCCCGGTGCCGCCCGGCGGCACGCAGCGGGTGCGCCTCGCCTACCACCAGATCCTCGCGACGGACAGCAACCGCATGGACTACGTGCTGCTCCGCAGCGAGCTGCTCGATGCCGAGGTGCCGTGGGAGGTCAGCGTGGAGATCGAATGCAGGTCGCCGATCGCCACGGTCTACTCGCCGAGCCACAACCTCGCGATCAAGCGCCACGCGCCCGGCCGCCTCTCGCTGCGGGCGCAGGAGGGCGGGCGCATCGAGGCGGGCCCGTTCCGCCTCTCCTGCCTGCTCGAGCGCAGCGGGCTCTCCGCGTCGCTCTTCGCCTACCCCGACCCGAAGGTGGGCGGCGGCTACTTCCTGCTGCTCGCCGGGCTGCCCGCGGCCCCTCCCGCGAAGGAGCGGCGCGTGCTGCGCGAGATCACCGTCGTGATCGACCGCAGCGGCAGCATGGCCGGCGGCAACATGGACCAGGCGAAGGCGGCCGCGCTGCAGGTCATCGAGGGGCTGCTCGACGGCGAGAGCTTCAACATCATCGACTACAGCAACGGCGTCGAGCTCTTCGCGCCGAAGCCGGTGCTGCGCACCGAGGAGAGCGTGCGGCAGGCACGCGCCTACCTCGGCGCGCTTCGGCCGCTCGGCGGCACCAACATCCACGACGCGCTCGTCGAGGCGCTGCGGCAGCCGCCGTCGCCGGGCATGCTGCCGATCGTGCTCTTCCTGACCGACGGCCTGCCAACGATCGGCCGCACCTCCGAGGTCGCGATCCGCGAGCTCGTCGAGCAGGGCAACCCCCACCGGCGCCGCGTCTTCACCTTCGGCGTCGGCCACGATGTCAATGTGCCGCTGCTCGACCGCATCGCCGAGGTCACGCGCAGCACGAGCACCTACGTGCTGCCCGGCGAGGACGTCGAGGTCAAGGTCGCGCAGGTCTACCGCCGCCTCTTCGGCCCGGTCTTCTCCGGCGCCAAGCTCGAGACGCTCGACGCCGCCGGCAACGTGACGACGCTCGCCGTGCGCGAGCTGATCCCGATGGTGCTGCCCGACCTCTTCGACGGCGACCAGCTCGTGCTGCTCGGCCAGTACCGCGGCGAGGCGCCGCTGCGCTTCCGCGTCGGCGGCAACTTCCTCGGCGAGGACCGCCAGTTCCTGATGGAGTTCCCGCTCGACGGGACCACGACGAGGAACGCGTTCGTGTCGAGGCTCTGGGCGGGCCGGCGCATCGCGTACCTGATCGACCAGATCCGGCAGGGGGGGGCCGCGGGGGCCGAGCGGCCCGCCGTGGTCGGCGACTCCATCTTCAACGACCCGCGCTTCCGCGAACTCCGGGAGGAGATCCTCCGTCTGAGTACGGAATTCGGCATCCTGTCGGAGTACACCTCCTTCCTCGCCACCGAGGGGACCAACCTCGCCGCGTGGGACGCGCTCGCGGCCGAGTGCGGGAGGGAGATCGAGGGCAAGGCGGTGCGCGTGCGCTCCGGGGGCGGCGCCGTCGCCCAGGGGCTGAACGTCGACAAGGGGAAGAAGCAGGAGCGCGTCGCGGCGAAGAGCGCCTTCTACAACAGCAAGATGGAGGAGGTCGAGGTCGAGAACGTCGTGCAGGTGTGCGACCGCGGCTTCTTCAAGCGCGGCGACGCCTGGATCGACGGCAACGTGATCGCCCAGAAGGGCGACATCAAGGCCGACCGGACCGTGGTCTTCGGCACGCCGGAGTTCGCCGCGCTGCTCGACGCGCTGGTCCTCGAGGGCCGGCAGGCGCTCGTCGCGCGCAAGGGGGAGATCTTCCTCCGCTACCAGAACCTGAACATCCTTGTCCGCAACTCATTCGCAGAGGAGAGCAAGTAATGTCCACACTCCGCACGTCCCTCCTGGCCCTGCTGCTCGTGGCCGGCGCCGCCGCCCACGCCGAGGAAGCGAAGGAACCGCGGGTCATCGACCTCGCGATCTGCCTCGACACGTCGGGCAGCATGAACGGGCTGCTCGACGCCGCCCGCACGAAGATCTGGTCCATCGTCAACGACCTCGCGCTCGCGAAGCCGCTCCCGCGGCTGCGCGTCGCCTTCCTGACCTTCGGCAACAACGGCCACACGGCGGAGTCGGGCTGGGTCAAGGTCCATTCGGACCTGACCGAGGACCTCGACCTGATCTCGCAGGAGATGTTCGCGCAGACGACGAACGGCGGCGACGAGTACGTCGGCCGGGTGCTCCAGCGCGCGATGGAGGGGCTCAAGTGGGACGGCCGCAAGTCGGCCCTCAAGCTCGTCATCGTCGCCGGCAACGAGTCGGCGGAGCAGGATCCCGTCGTAAACTTCCGCGACGTCTGCCGGTCGCTGATCGGCAACGGCGTCATGGTGAACTCGATCTACTGCGGGCCCGCCACGGACAGCCTCGCGCCGGCGTGGAAGGAGGTCGCCACGCTCGCGGACGGACACTTCGCCAGCATCGACCAGGACCGAGGCACCGTCACGGTCGCGACCCCCTTCGACACCAAGCTCGCGACCCTCTCGACGGCCCTGAATGGGACGTACGTGCCCTACGGCGCGCAGGGCGACGCGGGATGGGCGCGCCAGACGGCGCAGGACAAGAAGGCGGAGGAGGCGGCTCCCGCCGCCGCCGCCGAGCGCGCGGCGTGCAAGGTCGGCGCGTTCTACCAGTGCAACTGGTGCCTCGTGGACGTGACCCGCGAGGGGAGGGTGAAGCTCGCCGAGGTCAAGCAGGAGGATCTGCCGGAGGCGCTGCGCGGCAAGAGCCTCGCGGAGATCCAGGCGCACCTCGACGAGAAGTACGCCGAGCGCTGCAAGATCCAGGCCGACATCGCGGGCCTCCAGAAGGAGCGCGCGCTCTTCATCGAGGCGGAACTCGCGAAGACGCAGCAGAAGGACGACAAGGCCTTCGACCGCGCGGTGCGCGACGCCATCCGCGCGCAGGCGACCAAGAAGGGGTACGCTTTCGGCGAATGACCCCCCGCCGCCGCGTCCTCGTCGTCGAAGATGACCCCTCCATCCGGAGGGGTCTCGTCGATACGCTGGGCTGCGGCGGCTACGAGACCGTCGAGAGCGCCGACGGGGAGGAGGGGCTCCGGAAGGCGCTCTCGGTCGACCTCGACCTCGCGCTCGTCGACATCAAGCTGCCGAAGCGCGACGGCTTCTCCCTCGTGACGGAACTCAGGAAGAGCAAGCCGTCGCTGCCGGTCATCTTCGTCACCGCGCTCGGCGGCGAGGAGGACCGCGTCCGGGGGCTCCGCCAGTGCGCCGCCGACGACTATCTCATCAAGAACAACTTCGGCGCGCTGGAACTGCTCGCCCGCGTCGAGGCGGTGCTCCGCCGCTCCGCCGAGCGCCCCCACTCCGTCGGCACCCTCGACCTCGGCGGCGTCACCGCCGACCTCGAGAGCCGCGAGGTCCGCCACCCCGACGGCCGGCGCGAGACGCTCGCGGAGAAGGAGGCGGAGCTTCTCCAGTACCTCGCCGCGAGCCGCGGCCGCCCGGTCAGCCGCGAGGAGCTGCTGCAGCGCGTCTGGGGGCTCGACCCGAAGGGGATCGAGACGCGCACGATCGACATGCACATCGCGCGTCTGCGCGGCAAGCTCGGCGAGGGCGACCGCATCCAGACCGTGCGCGGCAAGGGGTACATGCTCGCGTGAGGCACCGCTGGCTCTGGACCGCGTTCACGATCGGCGCGCTGGCGCTCGTCGCCTTCCTCGGGTGGGTCTCCCGCGACCTGCTCGACGCGCGCGCCGAGGCGCGGTTCCAAACAAACCTCCGCCTCGCGCTGAGCCGCATGGACCAGCGCTTCTCCCTCGACCTCGCCACCGAGGCGCGGCGGCCGCTCACCGACTACCGCGCCGTGCGCGTGCTCGAGGAGGACGCCTACACCCGCGGCATGCAGAAGATCGAGCCGAGGGAGATCCTCACCCCGTCGCCGCTGCTGGAGGGCACGCCCGACTACGCGAAGATCCACTTCGAGGTGGCGACGGACGGCGTGTTCCATTCGCCGCAGATCCCCACCGGCGCGGCCCGCGACCTGCTCGTGCAGGACGAGAAGCAGCAGAAGCGCATCGAGGCCAACTGCGCGCTGCTCGACGAGGTCGCCACCGCGGTCGACCCGAAGGCGATGCTCCCGCAGGTCGAGGAGGCCGAGAAGAAGACGAAGGAGCAGGCGCCCTGGGCGAAGGCGGCCAAGTCCGCCGCGACGCCGACCTCGACGATCGGCACGCTCGAACCGGTCTGGCAGGGCGACCGGCTCTTCTTCATCCGCCGCGTCACGCTCGAGGGGCAGGACGCGTTGCAGGGGTTCCTCGCCGACTGGCCGCGCATCCGCCGGACGCTGCTCGACGAGGTCAGGGACATCCTCCCCGACGCCGACCTCCTCCCCCCGGCCCCCCACCACTTCGACACAAGGCTGATCACGCTCCCCGCCTGCCTCGTCGCCTCCCGCCCCGCCGGCGCGATGCTGGCGTGGACGAGCACGCACACGCTGCTGGCCACGCTCTGGCCTGTCGCCCTGCTCGCCATCGCGCTCGCCGGCGTCGCATTGAAACGCAGCATCGACTTCGGTGAGCGGCAGCGCCGTTTCGCGGGCCTCGTGACGCACGAATTGCGCAGCCCGCTGACGACCTTTCGCCTCTACAGTGACTTGCTCGCCGAGGGACTTGTCACGGACGACGTAAAGCGCGCGACCTACCACAAGACGCTGCAGCGCGAGTCCGACCTGATGGCGCGCATGGTCGAGAACGTGATCGCGCACGCGCGGCTCGAGTCGGGCCGGCTCAGGCTCCACCCCGAGGCGATCGATCTCGCCGCGCTGATGGGCCGGCTCGAGCCCGACTTGCAACGCATCGCCGCGAAGGGGGGCCAGCGCTTGCAAGTAAACGTGAGGGGGTCCGGGGGCCTCACGGTGGACGCCGACGCCGTGCGCCAGATCCTCGCCAATCTCGTCGAGAACGCTTGCAAGTACGGACGCAGCGAACAGCCGATCGAGGTCGCCGCGGACGCCGCGGGCGACCGGGTCACGATCACGGTCCGCGACCACGGCGAGGGGGTGCCCCCCGACGTCGTGCGCCGGATCTTCAAGCCCTTCGAGCGCGGCCATCGCGACGAGACCGACCCGACCCGCGGCCTCGGCCTCGGCCTCGCGCTCTCCCGCGGCCTCGCCCGCGACCTCGGCGGCACGCTGACCTACGAGTCCCCCGCCGGCGGCGGGGCGCTGTTCGTGCTCTCGCTGCCGGGCCGATGATAGGGTCATGAAGACCCTCGTCCTGGTCGCCGGGCTCCTCGCGATGCTCCTCCCCGCGGTGGAGCATCTCGGCTCGTCCGAGTTCGGGATCTCCCAGCACTTCGTCGATGCCAGCTACTCCGTCGCGGACTGATCGGGCGCAGCGCGGCTTGACGCCGCAACCGAACGAGCGCGGGCCGCCGCAAGGGTCACTCTCAGCAATGACCACGAAGGCGCGAAGGCACGGAGAAAGCGATGGGACGAGCCTGCGCGCAGAGCGGGTGCCGCGTCGTGGGAGTTTCTTCGTGTCTTCGAGACTTCGTGGTTTTCATTTCGCGCTCGCCCGCCTCGCCTACGCGGCGAGCATCATGACGACGAGCCAGAGGCCGACGGCGAGCGCGGCGGCGCCGAGCAGGTGGGCGCGCAGGCGGGAGGTGCGGGTCGGGGGCGACGCGGCGAGGCTCGCGAGCGTGCCCTCCCTCACCGCCCGCTCGTACTCCTCCGGGCGTTCGCGGCGGAACTCCTCCTCGGGGATGACGCCGGTGTAGAAGAGCGTGTCCATCGGGAACTTCTCGGGCCGGAGCTGCGTGTTGAAGATGTGGATCGAGAAGATGAAGCCGACCGCGAGCAGCGCCTCGTGGCCGTGGATGACGACGGCGACGTTGATCGCCCAGCCCGGCAGCACGCGCGTCGCCGCCTCGGGCAGCCAGAGGATGACCCCCGAGCCCCCGATGACCGCGATCCCCCAGAAGACCGCCCAGAAGTCGAACTTCTCCCAGTAGGTCCAGCGGTCGAAGCGCGGCTTGGGCCCGAGCCCGAGGAACCACCGGACGTGCTGCGCGCAGTCCCTCAGGTCCCTCCACCGCGGCAGCATCGTGTTGGGGCCCGACCAGAGGCCCGGCTCCCTGCGCACGAGCGCGCGCCACGCGATGTGCCCGAGGTAGCTTGCCACACTGACGATCATCAGCAGCGCCGCCGTGCGGTGCACGAGCGCGCCGCTCGCGGGCCCCCCGAAGAACGCCATCAGCCCCGACGCCCAGGGCCGGTCGCTGTAGTGCAGCGGCAGCCCGGTGGAGGCAAGCAGGAGGAACGCGGTCATGATCGCGACGTGCAGGTAGGTGTAGAAGGGGCGCCAGCGGCGGACGAGCCGATCTCCGGGCGCGTGGCGCGCGAGCCTCCACTCCTTCGCGATCAGCGAACGGATGAGCCAGAGAATCGAATGCAATCCCGTCGCGCCGAAGGTCACGACGAGCAGCCACCACATCGCGCGGTAGATGAAGTGCAGGCCCGGGTGGGCGCCGCCGTCGCGGGGATCGGCGTGGATCGCGTAGGAGGCGAACGACGCGTGGGCGTCCTCGTGGCACTGCGCGCAGGTCGCGACGCGCCGGTCGGGGTGGATCGTCGAGGCGGGGTCGGACGACGGCAGGATCGCGTGCGCGCCGTGGCAGGAGGCGCAGGTCGCGACCTCCGTTGCCAGTCCCAGGTGCGCCACCTTCCCGTGGTAGGTCTGGCGATAGGAGCCAGAGCGCTCCTCGTGGCACTGCGCGCACCGCTCGGCGGAGCGGAAGCGGGTGTCGCGGCCCGCCCGCTCGATGTCGTGCGGCACATGGCAGTCGGTGCAGGTCGCCCCCTTGTGCTCGGGCCCGTTGGAACGCAAGTGGTGGACGCTCTTCTTGTACTGCTCCAGCACGCCGACGTGGCAGGCGCCGCAGGTCTCGTGCACGCGCTCGCGGGCGACCTTCGACGCCGGGTCGCCCTTGCCGCGGATCTCGTGCCCGCCGTGGCAGGAGACGCAGGTCGCGGAGACGACGAGGCCGCTCTTCAGGATGCCGTGCGCGTGGGTGTCGTCGCTGTGCGGGTCCCTCAGCATCTGCTCCGGCGTCATCGCGGAGGGGTCGCTCGCGAAGTGGCACTTGCCGCAGGTCAGGTGGATGTTCAGGGGGTGCAGGGGGGCCGAGCGGTCGGAGGCCTTGCGCGCGTCGTGCACGCCGTGGCAGGCGGCGCAGGAGACCGGCTCCTTCGCCTTCCCGTGCACACTCTCCGCGAAGACCCGTTGCGCCTCCTCGTGGCATTCGCCGCAGGTCGCGGTCTCCGCCCCCTTCGGGTGCGGCCTCGTCTCGAACTCGAAGTGGCAATCGCCGCACGAGCGCGACGCGTGGACCGAGGCCGCGTAGCGCTCCCGGTCGATCAGCAGCCGGTCCACGGGGGCGGCCGCATCGACGCGCGACGACTCGAGCTTCTCGCGCGACGTGTGGCACTCGAGGCAGGACTCCTGCGCCTCCGCGAGCGCGGGCGGAAGCCACAGCAGCAGCAGGCAGGGTACGAGGTGGCGCATGGGTGTCGGCAGGGGTCAGATCGTAGCCTCGACGGCCGGCGGATGCACCTCGGCGCTCGGCGCCTCCCGCATGTCGCCGCGGATCAGCGCGACGGCCACGCGGGACATCAGCGTGAACAGCAGCGCGCCCACGCCGAAGATCCCGGCGCCGACCCAGTACTCGGTCGAGGTCGGGCTGTACTCGTAGACCTCGCCCAGCGTCGAGGGGGTGAAGCCGGGCACGACGAGCCCCATCCCCTTCTCGATGTAGACGCCGACCCAGATCATCGCGCAGCCGAGGTTCAGCGTCACGACGTTCCGGCGCGTCGCCGGGATCAGGAAGAGGAAGAAGGCGCCGACGCTGCACGCGACGCTGAGCCAGGCCCACGGCACCAGCGCGCCGTGGCCGTCGAGCCCGAAGTAGAGGTAGCGCATGTGCTGGAGGTGGTGCGTGTCGCTGTAGACCTCCTTGAAGACCTCCGCCGCGAGCAGGAAGAGGTTCAGGAACATCGCGTAGGCCATCAGCTCCGCGATCTTCCAGATGGCCTCCATCTTCAGGTCGAGGCGCGCCGTCTTGCGCAGGATCTGCAACAGCACCAGCATGATCGCGGGGCCGCTGCAGAAGGCCGACGCGAGGAAGCGCGGCGCGAGGATCGCGGCGTTCCAGTAGGGCCGTCCGGGCAGCCCGTTGTAGACGAACGCCGTCACCGAGTGGATCGTCACCGCCATCGGGATCGAGAAGAGCACGAGCGGCGTGAAGACGTAGGGGTTCGGCGCGCGGCCGCGGAAGAGGCCCACGAGCAGGTAGGTGACGACGCCGAGGTTCAGGAAGAGGTAGAGGTTCAGGACGAGCACGTCCCACGCGAGCAGCGAGCTCGGCACGTTCAGCGTGCCGACGAGGGGCAGGATGTGGAGGATGCGGTCCGGCCGCCCGATGTCCACCGTCACGAAGAGCATGCACATCGCCAGCGCGGCGATCGCCAGCAGCTCGCCGAGGATGACGATCTCCTTGATCGGCTTCCAGTGGTAGATGTAGGCGGGGATCACGAGGATCACGGCCGCCGCCGCGACGCCGACGAGGAAGGTGAAGTTGCCGATGTAGAAGCCCCACGAGACCGGATCGCGCATCGCCGTCACGATCAGGCCGTGGCGCACCTGCTGCGAGTAGGCCACCGCCCCCGCGACGATCAGCAGGCCGCAGAGGAGCAGCCAGGCGTGATAGAGCCGGGAGCCCGAGAAGGCCACCCGGGCGCTCTGCACGAAGAAGCGGAGAAGAGTTTTCATCCGTAGAAGTAGAAGAACTTGGGCCTCGTGTTGAGCTCCTCCTTCAGCACGAAGACCCGCTTCTCGTCCATGACGCGGCGGATCTCGCTCTCCGGGTCGAGGAGGTTTCCGAACTTGCGCGCCCCGGTGGGGCAGGCCTCGAGGCAGGCGGGATAGCGCCCCTCCCGCGTGCGCTGGATGCAGAAGGTGCACTTCTCGACGACGCCGCGCGGCCGCGGCCGGTTGCCGAGCACGTGGGTGTTCGGGTTGATTTCCCCGGGAGGCAGCACCGGGTCGCACCAGTTGAAGTGGCGCGCGCCGTAGGGACAGGCGGACATGCAACAGCGGCAGCCGATGCACCAGTCGTAGTCGATGACGACGATGCCGTCCCGCTCCGTCCAGGTCGCGCCGACGGGGCAGACCTTCACGCAGGGTGGGTTCTCGCAGTGCTGGCATTGGACCGGCACGTAGAACTGCCCGGGCTCGGGGACCTTGGCCGGGTTGTAGTAGGCGGTCGCGTCGTCGAACGCGATGCCCTTCTCCTTGTGCATCGCGAGCACGGTGATCCAGTGGATCGGGTTGTGGTGCGGCGACGCGTCCCCGGCGGGGCGCGACTGGTTGTTCTCCTCGACGCAGGCGGCGACGCACATGCGGTTGCCGTTGCACCGGGAGAGGTCGAGGCCATAGCCGAACAGCACGCCCTCCCGGGCCGGCGTGGAGTGGACTTCGAGGGGGCCGCGGGGGCGGTGGCTTCCCCCGACCTCCGGGCCGTACTGCTTCGCATAGCCCGCCTCGAGATCGGCGAGGTAGCGCTTCAGCTCCACGCGGTCCATCTCCCGCAGGCGGGTCTTCATGAACTCGTCGAGGGAGCAGCCCGACGTGGCCAGCGCCGCCGTGGCGCCCGCCTTCTTCAGGAAGGACCGCCGCGAGGGGTTCACCGGATCTCCTCCGGCCGCGCCGGCGGGGGCAACGGCCTCATCGGGGGGATGGCCGGCGCGTGCGGGTTGCTGTGGCAGTGGACGCAGAGCAGGTACTGCTTCTCGCCGTCCCACATCCCGGTGCGCTTGCCGTGGATGCCCTCCTTCCATTCGCGGAGTTGGGGGCCGTGGCATTGGCCGCAGAGGCGATAGGACTCCTCGAAGGGCACCGTTGTCCCGTGGGCGAGCCGGAGCAGGTCGCGGTCGTCGGGATGGTGGCAGTCGAGGCAGGCACGGTGCTCGCCGCCGTGGCGGAGCACGATGTTCCCGTGCCGCGGTTCGGTCGTCTCGCGGTGGCAGGTCGCGCAGGCGTCCGCCACGCCTCGCTTCGCGTGGCACTCCGAGCAACCCTGCATCAGCACGAGCGGCTTCGGCTTGAGGTAGGGCCCGTCGGTCGCCTCGCCGTGGCAGGTGGCGCAGTCGATGCCCGCGGCCGCGTGTCCCCCGTGGTTGGACTTCGCGTCGCGCGTCTTCCAGCGCGCCGGGAACGCGTAGCTGCCGTCCGGCTGCCGCACCGAGGCGAAGTAGGCGCGCACGCCCTCCGGCTCCTTCGCGAGATCGCTTTCGTGGCAATCGAAGCAGAGCGAGGCGGGCGGGATCGTCGGATCGGCCTTCCCGTCGCCTGGGGAGTGGCAGTCCGCGCAGACGAGATCCCGGTTCAGGTGCTTCCTGTGAGGCATCGCAGGCCGCCGGTCGGGTTCCGCCGTGCCCCCGAGATGGCAGCGGGAGCAGGGGAAGATGCCCTCGGAGAGCGGGGGCGGCGGCACGGGGTAGTGCACGGGCTCGTCCGGGATCGCCGGCGGCGGCAGACCCGCGTCCCTCGGGGGCAGCCGCAGCGCGTGCGCGTGCAGCGGATCGGGGCCGTGGAGCGCGGCGTCGGGACTCGCGCCGCATGCCGCGAGACCGACGGCCATCCCGAGGACCCTCGCCGGGCGGAGGAGGGCCTCCCCGATGCGGCGAGCCGGTCGTGCGGCGGGATACGTGGCGAGGTTCAAGGCGATGGCCCCGGGAGGGGGCGGCCCCCGCGCCCCCCCCTGATGAGTTGCCGGATCAGCGCACCTTGTGGACCTTCTCCACCGCGAAGTCGCGGCCCGGCCCGTGGCAGACGGCGCACGACTCGAGAGCCGTCGTCGCGGGGTCTCCGGTAGTGACGGTGCCGAGGGTGTTGAGCGCGATGTGGGCGCGCGTCGCCGTCGAGTCGTGGCAGGAGGAGCAGGCCTTCGCCCAGACCCGGACGTCGGCACGCTCGGTCGGATTCGCGTAGGCATCCGTCAGGTGGCACTTGCCACAGTTCATCGCGCCGCCGGGCATCGTCGGGAGCTCGCCGTGCGAGAAGTCGAGCGGCGTCGCGCTGAAGCCGACGAGGTCGTACTTGCCGCCGTTGCGGACGACCGTCAGCTCCCGCGCGTTGTGGATCTTGTGGATCATCACGCGGAAGTCGATCGTGTCCTGCTCCGCCGCCTCGCTCGGCAGCGTCGCCGACGAGCGGGCGCGGTCCTCGGCGCCGGAGGTGTGGCACAGGATGCAGCCCCGGACGCCGCGGCGGCCGTTGCCGTGGAACTTGAGGTTCTCGTGGCAGGTGTTGCAACTGGTGTCGCCGATGATGCCCGCGTAGGGCTCGAGGACGGTCGCCGTCGTCGAGGCCGTGCTGACGAGGAGGTCGCGCGTCGCGAAGAGCGACGCCTCGCGGTAGGTGATGCCGTCCCGCGTGAACTGGCGGCTCGCCCAGACGGTGACCGTGTAGGTTCCCGCGTCGAGCGCGCGGCCGAAGAGATCCCCCGACCCGTTGTCGAACGTGAACTGATCGGTGCCGGTGTATCCCGGGTAGGAGGCCGGGCTCGCCGCGCGCTTGTGGTTGTTGAGCTGCGCGGGGTAGGTGGCCGGGATGGCGCCCAGCCCCACGGTAAAGGGGCCCGCGCCCGAGATGCCGGTGCGCAGGTTCACGGACGTGCCGCTCGTGGGAAGGACTTTCTGGTAGTTTCCGGTGGGGCCCGCCATCAGGCCGGAGATCGCCGCCGTCTCCGCCACCGTCACGACGCTGCCGTCGCCGCGCAGCATGCGGAAGGTGACCATGGGCGTGTCGCCCGCGAGGAACGTGCCCCCGGGACCGGTCGCGCCCGTCACGTCGAGGATCTCGACCTTGAGGTCGATGATGCCGGGGACGCCGGGCGCCTCGGGCGTGAAGAGCGGGGGACGGTGCGCGTTGCGCACGCCGATCGTCGGCGAGAGGTCGGTGTGGCATCCGAGGCAACTCGCGTCGTCGGCCTGCGGGACGTGGAAGGGCTGGCGGTTGCCGGGGTTCGTCAGGTCGGCCTTCGTCAGCAGCCCGCCCGAGACGAGCGGGTTCGCGAAGTCCAGCCGCGTGCCGTCGTCGAAGTTGACGTCGTCGTGGCAGGAGCTGCACGTCGCGCGGGAGGGGCGCATGTACCAGGCGTCGGCCTCCGAGGCGCCGTCGTGGCACTTCTCGCAGTGGCGCGTCTGCTGGTTGAAGCCGGTCCTGCCGGGCATCGTCGGGAAGGAGACGAAGCTGTAGTCGTGGACGCTCTCGCCGAAGCCGATCACCTCGTACTTGAACGGATCGGTGCCGTTCGCGGTCGCGAGGACGTTCCGGAGCTCGCGGCCCCGGTGGATCCGGTGGATCAGGTCGCGCGAGCTGATCGAGACGCCGGTCGTCGCCTTGGCCGGGTCGGCGCTGATGCGGTCCTCCGCCCCGGCGGTGTGGCAGAGCAGGCAGAGGCGCACGTCGCGCCGGTTGCCGCCATGGATCTGGAGCTCGTTGTGGCAGGTGTTGCAGTTGGCCATCGTGACGACCTCGCGCGGCGCGAGCACGAGTGCTCCGCCGAAGAGGAAGTCGCCGACGGCGTTGCCGACGTCGCGGAAAGTCTCGCCGTCGATCGTGTAGTCCTTGCGCAGCGCCATGCCGACGGTGTAGGTCCCGGGGAGCAGGGGCCGGCCCGTCATCTCCGTCGCCGGGGCGCCCGGGTCGTACAGGTAGCTCGGCGAGTCGTTCAGCGGCGCGAGGTAGTTGGCCGGGATCCGGTCGGCGAAGGTGTAGGACCAGCTCCCGTCGGCGTTCAGCACGGCGCGCGTCTGCACGTCCGACTTGCTCGCCAACACCCGCTGGTAGTTCGTCGTCGGCCCGGAGACGTAGATCTCCGAGCGCGTCAGGTCGGCGGGCACCATGTTCGTGCCGTTGTCGCGCCGCACCGTGAAGCGGACCGTGATCGCGTCGCCGATCTGGAACGTGCCGTCGGCGCCCGTCGCGCCGGTGATCGCGAGGATCGCGATGACGACGCCGGGCAGGTCGGAGCCGGAGTCGAGGCCGGGCCCGCCGGTGGGTCCCGCGGGACCCGCGGGCCCGCCCGGGCCGCCCGGCCCTGCGGGCCCCGGCGTGCCCGGCGCGCCGTCGCTGCCACTGGGACAGCCGGCCAGCAGCAGCGCGCAGACGAGGCCGAGGGCGAGTCGCCGCACGGTGCTCATGCCCGCGTTCGTGTTGCTTGTCGAGGCCATCCCGCTACTCCTTTCGCGGGGCTGGCGACCGAGGCCGCCTCCCGCCACCGAAGATGTTCGCGCTCACGGGACGAATGCCAGCGGGAACTCCTGCCGGAACGGCAGCCCCGTGAGCTGTCCCCTCGTGTTCTGCAAAACCTGAACCGCGTAGAGCGAGTTGTGGACCCCGAGGGATCCGTCGCGCAGCACGAAGTTGTAGTTGTAGGCCGCCTGGCGCAGCAGCGGCGTGCTCCGCGAGCGGTCCGCCGCCACGACAAGAACGCCTCCCGGCCCGCCGGGACGCGACAGCGCGGCTCCGGGATCGGCTGCGAGGGCCGCCGCGGCGACAAGCTCCAAGAGGCCGCGGATCTCGGTCTGCACTCCCTCCGCGGCGCCGTTCCCGTCGTAGTCCCGCCCGAGATTCCGGTCGAAGGTCGCAAGCCCCGGGTGGCATCGCGCGCAACTTGCCGCGTACTCCGCACCGCTCCCGTCGCGCAACCGCCACGTGTGCCCCCCGGCGCGGTCCTGGAAAGGCCCCGCGGCCGCCGTCGGCGCCATGTGGCACGCGACGCAGGACTCGGCGATCAGCGGGTCGTTCGGATCCCCGGTGAGATTGCGCGTCTTGAATCCGGGGTCGCCGTGGAACGACGACTTGTACGCGAGGCCGAACTCGACGGCGCCGCGGCCCGCGACCATGTCGGCCTGGACCGCGCAAGGGAAGGCGTCGCCCCGATCCGCGTGGCCGGCGGCGTCGGCGACCTCGGTCTGGTGGCACGAGACGCAGACGGCGGCCCGGCCCGCGGCGACGGCGAACCCGTCGGCGAGGTAGGCCGTCCCGAACTGGCGCACTTCGGAGAGGTGCTCCCCCCCGTGCGGGTCGTGGCAGGCCGCGCAGGTCACGCCGGGTGCGTCGGGGCCCTCGTCGCGCGGCACGAGCCCCGCGACCGTCCGCGCGAAACCCCGCGCCGTGTGGCAGCGCACGCAGGAGGGGTTCTCCGCCGCCGCCCGCGGGGGCGGCGCGGCGTGCACGGAGAGTTGCCACTGCTTGTAGCGCGGGCCGAAGGTGTTGTGGCAGGTCCCGCACACCTGCGCGGCGGTCGAGACGTTGGTCCGTCGCGGGTCGCTCCTGTGCAGGCTGCCGGGGCCGTGGCAGCTTTCGCACTGCACCGAGCCGCGCTCGGCGAGCGACGGGAAGCGCGCCTCGAAATCCGTGGCATCGACGAAGTCGGAAGGCTTGAACCCGAGGATCGCCGCCTCCGCGTCGAACCCGCCGGGCACGGGGACGGGCAGCGTCGGATCGGACCCGACGACGTGACATGCAAGGCATCCCGGCGTGTCGAAGAGCTGCTTGCCCTGGCGCGCGATCGTCTGCGCGTGCCCCGTGCCCCTCCATCTGTCCACGCGCGTCTCGTGGCACTCCGCGCACGCGCCGACGCCGAGATAGGTCGCCGCGACGACGCGCTTGGTCGCCGAGGCGACGGGCGTCGCGCCGATCCGCGTCGCGACGCCGATCGTGTACTCCCCCTCGACGTCGGGCGTGAAGACGGGACTCGCGGCCGCCGGGTCCGAAAGCACCGCGAGCGAGCCCGCGGGCACCGCCAGCGTCCAGAGATACTGCACGAATCCGCCCGGCACCCAGTGCAGCGTCAGCTGGGCCCCGACCTCGACGACATCGACGCCGTTCGTCGTGTCGATGCGGAGTTCGCGCGCGGCGTGGAACGGCGACGGGTCGGTCAGCACCGGGAACTCGAGCGACCGGTTGCCGCTGCACGCCGCGAGGCAAGCGCAGAGCGCGATCGACACGGTGCGTCGCATCATCGGTGGCACCTCCGGCAGCTTCCGCCGTCGTCGAAGTGGGGCAACACGAGGTGGCAGGCGAGGCAGTCCGCGGAGCCGGTGTGAGGGGGGCCCGGGGGGAGCGGGGTCGCTTGCAAGTGGCCGCGCGTGTTCTTGTGGCAGACAAAACAGGTGCTCGCCGCGAGCGGCTCATGGCAATGCAGGCAGTGCGCCTGCGGACCCGTGGCGAAGCTGCCGCGGTGCGAGACCGGCTGCGCGGTCTGGTGGCAGCTCGCGCAGAAGTCCTGCTTGTGGCAGACCTGGCAGCTCTGGCGCTCGATGCCGGCGCCGATGCCGTGGAAGCGCCGCTCCCACGACGTCGTGTGGCTGCGCGGCTTGGTCGTCTGGTGGCAGCGCACGCAGCTCTGCTCCTCGTGGCAGAGGGCGCACGAGACCTGCTCGAAGGGCTTGAAGACGACGTCGGTGTCGCCATGGCCGTGGAAGAGCCGGAACCCCGCCTCCTGGTGGCTCGCCGGCTTCGTCGACGTGTGGCAGGACTGGCAATCCTGCGGCACCGAGTGGCAGATCGCGCAGGACTCCCCCTTGCCGTCGCGCCACCCTTCGGGGGCCCGCTTGCCGTGGGCGAGGCGGAACGCCGCGTCGTGGTCCGAAGGCCTCGTCTCCTTGCGCGTCTCCTCGTGGCAGGTCGCGCACTCGTTCGCGGCGTTGCGCTGCCGGTGGCACTCCATGCAGGAGTTCATGGACTCGAGAGGGTCGGGCCGGGCGAACGCCGCCTCCGACGGCTCCCCGTGGCACTGCGCACAGGTGACCTCATACTCCGCGTGCGTCGCGTGCGGGGCGATCAGGTCGTCCATGTAGGCCGGGCGCGCGAAGCGGTACTCGCCGTCCGGCTGCCGAACCGACGCGAAGTAGGCCTGCACCCGCTCGTTCTCCTTGGAGAGGTCCTGCTCGTGGCAGTCGAAGCAGGTCTTCGCCTCGGGCAGCTTGGGGTCGCCGGTCTCCTCGGGGTCGTGGCAGTCGGCGCAGACGAGTTCGCGCGCGGCGTGCAGCGCATGGTTCACGGTGGGACGCGGCGGAGCCTCGGGCTTCGGTCGTTCGGTGCTCCGCTCGATGACCACGGCGCACGCGAGCAGCGCGGCGGGGAGCAGCCAGAGGAGCGTCTTCCTTGCGCGCACCGTTCAGAACCTCCACACCAGCCGGATCGCGAGCGTCCAGTACTCCTCGAGTTCGTCGTCGTCGAAGGAGACGCTGCCCAGCAGTTCCGTGGCCTTGCGCATCTTCCAGCGGACCCTCGCGCCATAGCTCCAGACGTTCTCGCGCTCGGTGTCCTGGAACCAGTCGTACTTGTAGAGCGCGTAGTCGACTCCGCCGGAGAGGTCCACCGTCGGGCTCAGTCGCCAATCGACATGGCCCCCGGCCGTGACGACGTCGTTGCCCGAGGAGGCGAAGCCGTTGGCGGTGAGCGTGAGATCGAGCCTGCCGTCCAGCAGCCCCGTGCGCGTCGCCATCAGCGTGTACTGGTTGTACTCGTGGTTGAACACGCCCTCGTCCTCCTGCTGCGACAGCTCGCGGTGGGAGAGCGCGCCCTGGAGGATCCAGTCCTCCCCGATGCGGCGGGTCGCGCGCACCGCGACGCGCGTGAACGGCGAGTAGTTCCCGAGCATCGGCGTGTAGGGCGTGAGGTCGTTCGTGACGTTCTCGAGCGTCCCGAAGAGCTGGTAGTACTCGAGGACCACGGCCCAGCGCCCGTCCTTCGTGAACCAGCGCGCGAGCAGATGCAACTCGTTGAAGTCGCCGTCGAGCAGCGTGACGCGGCCGTAGAGGCGCACCGTCTCCGCGGGCTCGTGCCAGAGCGAGAGGCCGAAGAGGTCGTCGTCGACATGGTCCGCAGGCAGCGTGACCGGGTCCGTGACCGGATCGACGGGCGGATCGTTGATCTCCTCGAAGAACTCCGACACATGCACGTACTCGAGGCGCCCGCGGGTGCGGTCGGTGAACCGCATGCGCCCGACGAATCCGGCGAGCCACGCATCCGACCGCTCCTGCTCGCCGAAGCGCACCGGCACGCCGAGGAACGCAGTCACGTCGAGCCCGTCGATCCGCTTGCCACAGTTGAGGTCGAGGCGCACGCCGTCGAAGTGGAACCAGGTCCCCTCGTCGAGGAACTGCCGGCCGCCGCGCACGGCGAGCGGCCCCCCCAGGAGCCCCCCCACTTCCCCGAAGCCCTCGTAGAGACGCAGTTGCACGTCGTGTTCGTAGCGATCCCACACGTCGTAGAGGAGGTCGCCGGGCCTCTGGTCGCCCCCGGCGTCGGCGACGAGACGCCCGTTGAGGCGCGCGCGCATCGGATGCGCGCCGGCCCGGGACGCCTGCGCGTCGAGATGCGTGTAGAGGTCGAAGTCGTTCTCCCCGCCGGCGGACCGGAAGCGCGCCTCCTGCGACAGGTAGCCCTCGATGGCGCAGCGCAGGTTCTCGTTCCGCTCCTCGTCGGCTGGCGACTCGCGGGGGGGCGCGGGGGCCGTGGCCTCTCCCGCCGCGGCCTCGGCGACCATCGTCCCCTCGTCGCCGGCACGCGCCGGCCAGGCCGCGCAGAGCAGGGAGAGGGCGAGGACAGCGTTCCGTACCACGGCAGTCGAGATGGCGCAAACGCCGGGCCGCAAGGGCCTGTCTGAAAGCCTCGCCGTCGGACCAAGGCCGAGCGAGGACAAGCCGGGCAAGGAGCGCCGGCGACCCGCATTAACGGAGAAATGCGGCGAGCCGGCGCGACGCAGTCCCGGCGCAGCCGCAGCCGGCCGACTCCAGGCGGGGCTTTCAGACAGGCCCTAGCCGCCCTTGTACTTCTCGTGGGTCACGTGGGGGTTGTGGCAGTTGGAGCAATTGGAGGTCTTGAGCGTCGTGAAAGTGGGCTCGCCCTCGTTGAACTTCGTGCGCTTCTCGTCGAGCACCTTCTGGCCCGCCTCCTTGTGCTTGCTGCCGGGCCCGTGGCAGGCCTCGCACTGCACGCCGGTGAGATGGGCCGACGCCGCCGGATCGACAAACCCGCTCTTCTCGCCCCAACCGGTCACGTGGCAGGAGATGCACGCCTTGCCCGTCGCCTCGTCCTTGGCCTCCATGTTCCGGTACTTCTCGGGCAGCGCCTCCCACGCGAGCGCGTGCTTGGTCTTCTTCCACTCGCGGTGGTCCTTCATGTGGCACTTCTTGCAGGCGGCCTCGCCGATGTACTCCGAACCGTGGTTCCCGGCCGGGTCGGTGGGCACAGCGCGGTCCTGACCGAAGACGACGACGGCCAGCACGAGCACGAACCCGAGGCCGGAGAAGGCAAGCGCTCTCCTGTTCATGATGGACTCCTCTGCCGCTTTCGTCGCAAACGGCGCACCGCGCCCGCTAGAGCACAGGGTGGCCCGTCAGCGCCCCCGGGGCGACGCAGTGAGCGAAGTTCCGCGGAAGATCCCCCACTCGCGCGCGGCGGTACCTCACGGGCCATGTGGTAGGATCCCGCCCCGGTGGCGAAAGACTACGGGTGGCTCGGCCAACTGCGCATGGGCTCGCTCTACCCATCGATCCTCTCGCGGATGGCTGATGTCCCCGAGACCGGCCGCGCCGCGACGAAGGTGCTCGACCTCCCTGCGGGGTGCGGCGTCCTCTCGCTACCCCTCGCCGCCGCAGGCTTCGATGTCGTCCCCTGCGACCTCTTCCCGGAGGAGTTCGACGGGGAGTGCCGCAGGCTCGCCGGGCGTCCGGTGGGCGAGGGGGTGCGCGAGGGGTGGCAGGGGCGCTGGTCGCCACGCCTCAAGCGGCGCCTCTTCGGTGAGAGTCTCCCCCCCTCGCCCCCCCACATCGCCTGTGTCGCGGGCGACCTCGAGGCGACGCTGCCCTTCCCCGATGCCACGTTTGACTACGTGCTCTTCGTCGAGGGGATCGAGCACATCCCCGACCGGCATCACGCGCTGTCGGAGGTGCGCAGGGTGCTCAAGCCCGGCGGCACGCTGCTGCTGACGACGCCCAATCTCCTGAGCGTGCGCGCGCGCCTCTCCTTCGCGCTGGTCGGCCAGCGCACGCTGCGCACATGGTTCGACGAGCACACCGGCGTGCTCGCGCGATCTCGCGACGGCACGCGCACCTACCACGGCCACGCGTTCCTCGCCGACTACTTCCAACTCCGCTACAGCCTTCACCACACGGGCTTTCGCATCCGCCGCCTGCTGCCGACGATCACGAGCCTGACAAGCCTTCTCCTGCTGCCGCTCGTCTGGCCCTTCGTCGCGCTCGCCACGCTGCGCGCGACCCGCCGCGCGCGCCGCATGTACGCCGCGATGGAGCGCGAGGGTCGCCTCGCGACCGGCACGAAGCCCCCCTACCGGGAGATGGTCCGCCACCTGCTGTCGTTGCCGCTGTTGCTCGGGAGGGTCGTCGCGATCGAGGCGGAGGCGGTCTGACCGTGTCGATGTTCCAGTGGATCGCCGACCGCTTCCCCACCGAGCGCGTCGAGCGCTCGTTCCTGCTGAAGGCGGTCTGGCGCACGCTCTTCACGCTGCTGCGCCCCCGCGCGCCGCTGGTCATCCGCACGCGGGACTACCGGCTTCACGTCGACCCGCGCCGCAAGTACATCGGCCGCTCGATCCTGCGCCGCGGCGGCATGAGCCGGCTCGTCACCGACCACTTCCGCGAGCGGGTCAAGCCCGGCATGACGGTCATTGACATCGGCGCCAACCTCGGCCACTACACGATGGTCGCCGCCCGCGCCGGCGCGAACGTGCGCGCGTATGAGCCCGACCCCGGCACTTTCGCCGAGCTCGTGGCCAACTTGCAACTGAACGGATTCGCCAATGTCACGCCGGTGCAGGCCGCCGTCTCCGACAGGCGCGGCATCGCGAGCTTCTTCGTCGACCGCGCGAACTCGGGCGGCCACAGCCTCGCGCGCGAGAACGCGCTGAGCCCCGGCGCCGCGATCGAAGTTCCGACCGTCTGCCTCGACGACGACCTCGCGGGCGGGACGATCGACCTTCTGAAGATCGATGCGCAGGGTGCCGAAGGGCACATTCTCGAGGGGGCGCGGGGGACGCTCGAACGCAGCAATGCAAAGATCTACTTCGAGTTCTGGCCGCTCGGCCTCATCCGCTGTGGCCGCGACCCGGACGCGGTACTCGCGACGCTCGCGGAACTCGGCTACCGTACGCGCATCGTCGACGTGAAGCGCAACGCCCTCCGCGACCCGCGCCCCGGCGAGATCGAGGAGTTCGCCCGCGGCCGCGCGTACCATCATGTGCTGAACTTCTACCTGGAGCGGGGGTAGCTCGCGCCCCAGGAGTGTCGGCTCTTGCCCTGCGCGCCTGACGCGTGGGTCGGAACACTGCTCTCTCCCGCGACATTCGCCACGTCATTTTCGAGTACCCGAACAGGCCGTGCGGAGTGTCATGAGGGAGAGCAGCGTCCCGAGGCGCCTCACCCCTCGTGGAGCGCCGTCCTCTTGGCCTCCGGCAGGTCCTTCTCAGCGCGGAGCTGCTCTCGGAGCGCCTTGACGTCCTCTCCGGAGACGAGTCGCAGGAGGCGAACACCCTTGCGCCACACCGCTTCGTCAGCGTCCATGACCCACGCCCTCAGACGGTTCACCAGTGACGGCCGATTGATGCACACCTCTCTCAGTTCGACATCTGTGTCAACCACGACTCCGAGCTTCCTGAGGCACTCCACAGCCGCCCTTCGCACAGGATAGACCCGCGGCTCCGGCGGCCGGTGCGGCGTAATGCCTTCGCCTGAGTAGAACGGGTGGTGCACCAGCTTGAGCAAGAAGGGCGTCGCCTCAAGGGGAACTGCGGGCATCAGTACATAGAGAGCCATCCCTGCCATGGCCGGATCCGCATCCTCCGTCCACTCCGCCAAGACCGCCAACGCCGGCTCTGCTGGAGTACCGTCTCCCCTCGCCCAGGCAAGAGCAAGTCCGATACATACCGCGTGGCGTGCCTTCTCCTTTACCATCGACTCGTACAGTTTCTCCAAGCTCCTCGTGTTCTTGATGCTAATGCTCTCATTCGCCATCATCCCTGCAAGCCTCGCATATTCCCTGCCAGCGCCACTCCTGGCGTACTCGCCGCTCAGCGTGATCGCTACCCGCTCAGCCAGCAGACTAGCCAACTTCGCCAGGCGCACCTCGTCGGTCATGTCAGCGTCCTTGAGCATGGCCTCCACTGCTGCCCAGTCGAGCCGGGGTCGCGGTCTGAGCTCGCCATTCCCGTCTCCCCTCGCAGCGAGAATCAGGAACAGCGCACACCAGGCGATTCGCAGGTTAGTCATCGAACACTCCGATCGAGCCGTGCTGCATACCCGGGTCGGCCCAGTCCTCCTCGTTCGCCGTCCCATTCTCCCAGCTCTCTCTCACAACACTCCGCACCTCCCGTTGGAGTTCTCGACAGCGATTCTATTCCGAACGGCCGAATCACGCTACCCGGGCGCGGTGCGCGGCGGCAACCTGGAGGCCATGCCAACGACGCGAATGGAACGCCGTTAGGACTACAGGCCCGTCCAGCTAGTGCAGCGTGGCGTTCAGCGTCCCCGAGCGCAACGGGCGCCTCCCCCACTCGGCGTTCGGCGGGCTGACGCCCGACGAGATGTACTTCGGGACGGGGGGCGGGGTGCGCGAGAGGCTCGCTGCTGCCAAGCGCGCGGCGAGGCGGCAGCGCATGGGCGCGAACCGGGCCGCGGCTCGCTGGGTCTCTGCCCGAGGGGGCGACAGGACATGGTGGGATTTCGAGAACTCGCACAGGACCTGCGGAGTGCCGTGAGAACGAGAAGCGCTGCCCCTCCGCGAGATCGGGGCGATCCGAGAGCGCAGCGATTATCATGCGGTGCCGGACACGGATCGCGACCCCGCATGAACCTCAACAAGACGCTCGACTACGACGACCTCGGACACCCGGAGGTCGCGCCGACGGTGCGGTCGATCCGGCGGTGGATCCTGCTCTGGTTCCTCGGGGGGAACCGGCTCGGCGTCAACGGCAACGTCAAGCGGCGCCTCTGGCTCAGGCGCAACAAGATGTGGGAGTATGCGCGCGGCCTCGCGCTGACGAAGACGTCGGCGCCCGAGCGGCGCGGCGCGGGCCCCTTCACGATCCTCGACGTCGGCGGCGCGATGACGATCCCGCTCTTCTATCTCGCCGGGCTCGGCGACAAGGTCGTCTCCCTCGACATCGGCAAGGCGCTCGTCGACGAGACGAACGCGATCGCGCGCAGGCGGGGGCTTTCGATCGACGCGCGCACGACCGACCTCGTGAAGGAAGAGCCGTCGGCCGCGGAACTTGGCGCGCCGGGCGGCTTCGACTTCGTCTACAGCTTCTGCGTCATCGAGCACATCCTGCCGCCGGGGCAGCATGCGGTCGCGCGCCGCATGGGCAAACTGCTCAAGCCGGGCGGCACGATGGCGCTCACCTTCGACTACGGCGAGAACGCGCGGTCGGAGTCGCCGATGTACACGCTCGCGCACGTGACGCGGCTCATCGATGCGGTCGGCCTGCCGCTCAAGGGCAACCGCGAGTTCGACGACGACGGCCGCCGCTACCCGCTCTCGCGCCGCCGCCCCGACCAGCCCTTCACCTTCGGCGCGCTCTTCTTCGAGAAGCCCGCGTGAGAATCCTCCGCACGAAGCAGGGCGCGCGCATCGTGCAGGAGGATGTCGTGCTGAGCGAGATGCTCGCGCGCCCCGGCCCGACGCACACGCTCTTCGACACGCTCGCGGCCGCCATCGCCGCGCTCTCGCCCGGCCCGCGCGTCGCGATGCTCGGCTTCGCGGGCGGCGGCGTCATCGCGCCGCTGCGCGCGATGGGCTTCGCCCATCCGGTGGACGCGGTCGACCTCTCGCGCGACGGCGAGCCGCTCTTCCGCGAGCTCTCGTCGGCGTGGGCCGGCGAGGTGCATCTCTTTCACGAAGAAGCGGAGGCGTGGCTGCGCTGCCCCCGCGCCCCCTACCATTCGATCCTCGAGGACCTCTCCACGCCGAGCCCCGTCGGCGTCATCAAACCCTACGCGAGCATCGACACGCTGCCCGCGCTGATCCGCGCGCGGCTCGTCCCGGAGGGCGTCTGCATTGTCAATGTGTTGCCACTGCCGGGCACGTCGTGGGACGAGCTGTTGCATCGCGTGGCGAGCCCCTACGCCCGGTCGTTCGTCGTGACGGTGCCCGACTACGAGAACCGCGTCGTCGTCGCGGGCGACGCGCTTCCCGACGTCGGCCGGCGGCTGCGCGAGGCGCTGCTCAGGATCGGCTCGGACCAGGTGCGGGGGATGCGGGTGAGGGCGCTAGCTCCCTGAAGGGCAGCCACTCGCCGGGCGTCCACTCGAACGCGAGCTTCTCGTAGCCGTCGAGCTGCACCTGGACCTTGATCGGGCCCGGCACGTCGCGCGCGTCGCTCCACGCTTCGAAGCGCGCGTCCACGGGGAGCGGGCGGCCTTCGACAAGCACGGAATTCCAGAGGGGGCCGCGGGGGACGGAGCGCGCGACGAACCGCCACGGGGCGGGGTGGTCGTTGGCGAAGTGGAGCCGCACGTCGGTCTGGTCGGGGATGCGGAAGGTGTGGGAGGAGGTGTCGGTTGAAGTGCGGGAGGCCTCGGTGAACTCGCCGAGGAGGAAGCCGTCGCGCGTCGCGGTGACCGCGACGGGGCGCGAGCGGCCGCCGCCGCAGCCGCGACAGCAGAAGCTCGATCGGCAGGCGACGCCCCGGCGCAGGTGGCGCGAGACGACCCAGTCGGGCTCGTCGTCGCGCGAAGAACTCGATGAGCCTCGGCCCCCGTCGGTGCGGGTGGCCTCCGTGACCTGCCGGTTGCGCTCGTCGAGGATCAGCAGCGTCGCGGCCATGCGCCGCGGCATGTCCATCGGCAGGTCGGCGTCGCTGTGGCCCTCTTCGAGCAGGAACTCCGGGGGATCGTGGGCGCCGCGCCTCGCATCGCCGGAGAAGATCCGGTAGCGGCCGGCGGGCAGGTCGTGGAGGCTCGTCCCTTCGAGCGGCACGTCGCAGCGTAGCTGGAGCTGGTCGCCCTCGGTCCAATCGTCGTTGCCCGGCGCGCCGAGCCGCCAGAGCTGGATGCTGGCGCCCACCGGGGCCCGGGTGCCGATCTCGTGCAGGCGGATCGTCAGCGCGCAGTCGCCGCGCCCGACAGGGTCGGGGGGGAGGTCCTCGTCGGCGACCGGTTCGGGCTCGGGCTCATCGGGTTCAGCGGTGATCGCGACGGCAACCGGCTGCGCGAGGGGAACGCCGCAGGAGGCGAAGAGGGCGATGGCGAGGATGAGGGGGGCGCGGGTCACCCCCCTGTCAACGCCCCACCCCCCCTTCCGGTTCAGCGGGACAACGGGGTCTGACCCCTTTGTCCCGCTCGGCGGCGGGGATGCCGGGGATGCCGTAGCCGGGGGGGCGCGAAAGCAGCACGATCCGGCCGCTGTAGCCCGCGGAAACCAGCTCCGACGTCGCATTCCGGCCATCCACCTCCGCGGCCGCGAGCCAGTGGCCCTTGTCGCGATCGTGGAAGAGCGTCTCCACCTCCCAGCGGTCTCCGCGCTTCGAGAGCAGTTCGACCTTGCCGCTGTAGCCGAAGATGGCCACCGTCTCTGTCGCCGGGTCGGCGTCGAAGCGGCCGGCGGCGATGCCGCGCGGGCCGAGCGGCCCGAGGTAGATCGGCTCACTGCGCCAACTCCCGTCCGCCCGCCGCTCGTGGCGGAGGATGCGGCCGTCGTCGTGGGTCGTGTAGAGCACGAGCGGCTCGCCCGGCCGCAGCGCGACGCGCCCCGCCCCCATCGCGTCGCGGTGAACGTCGGTCCACTCCGGCCCCTTCGCGCCGAGGCGGAGCAGCCGCACGGTGCCGTCCACGGAGACGGTCGCCACGTCGCGCGTGCCCGGGACGAGTTCGGCGTCGCGCACGCGGCTCGCGACACCCTCGAGCCTCACCGTCTCGAACGTTCCGTGGGGACCCGTCGGCGTCACGAGGAAGAGTCCGCCCGGCCGCGTGAAGACGAGCATCTCCTTGCCCGGCCGCGCCGCGTCGAGGTCGCCCGCGACGATCGTATGCACCTCAAGCCCGTCCCAGTGCGCGATCAACCGGTAGTCGATCGTGCGGTGCGGGTACGCCACGACCTGATAGAGGTTTCCGCGCTGGCTCCCGGTGTAGGTCTCCTCGCCGTCGATGCGCGGGTCGATGTCGCCGTGGGCGAGACCGCCAAGCCACTTGCCGTCGTAGATGCAAGTGAGTGGCGTCCACCGCCCGCTGTAGGGGACGAACACATGGCAGACGCCCTTGTCGTCGAGCCCGACGACCTCCGGGCAGGCAAGCTCGGGAAAGACCTTGAACGACTTCACGGTCCAGACGCCGACGCCGCCGTTGTCGAGGATCAGCGACGCATGCCAGCCGCCGGTGGCGGGGAGGACGACCTCCCCCTCGGTGGGCACCGCCGGCGTGCGATATTCGGGGGGTGCGGGGGCCGGTGTCTCCTGAGGCAGAGCAAGCCGAGGCATGATTACGAGAAGCAGCAGTGTCTTGCGCATGATGTCTACCACTTGACCGACAGGTCGAAGCTCGCATAGCCCTGGAACGGCGCGCCGGAGACGAGGCCGCCGCCGAAGAAGCCGCCGCGGGAGTGGACGTACCACTCCTTGTCGAAGAGGTTGGTCGCGCCGACCGCGACGTTCAGTTCCACCTGCTTGCCCAGGTCGACGCGACGGGCGACGCGGGCGTCCCAGATCGCGCGGGAGGGGTTGATGCCGAACTGCCCGTCGGCGCTCGGCGTGCTCGTGTTGGCTTCATCGCTGAAGGAGTCGCCGACGTAGGTGCCGCCGACCGTCGCGCTCCAGCCGCCGCGCACGTAGCGCAGCCGCCAGGCGGCCTTCTGCTCCCACGCGTAGGGGACCTCGTTGCCGGCCGACGGGCCCGCCTTCAGCTCCGCGTCCTGCAACGTGAAGGAGGCGAGCAGCGCGAAGCCGTCGAGGGACGACCAGACCTCGCCCAGTTGCCACTCCGCCTCGAAGTCGACGCCCAGCGAGAGGATGCGGCCGAGGTTGCTGTAGGTGCCGGTGTAGAAGACGCCGAAGTCGTCGAACTCGAGGCGCCAGCCGGTGACCGAGAGCGTGACGCCCCGGGAGCCGAAGTAGCGCGCGCCCACTTCGGCCGACCGCCCCTTCTCGAACTCGAGATCCTCGCCCGGCGCCGTGGAGCCGAAGCCCCAGACCTGCGGCGCGCGGAACCCCTCGAAGTAGTTCGCGAACAGCGTCACCTGCTTGCACGCCTCGTAGGAGACGCCGAGGCCGGGCAGCAGCACGAGTTCGTCGTCCTCGAAGACGAAGCCGGTCACCGAATCGCTCCCCTCCATCGAGGGGACCCACTCGACGCGGGCGCCGAGCACCACCGTCCAGCGCTCCGTCGGGTGGAAGGTGTCGTCGAGGTGCAGCGAGAGCGCGGTCAGCGAGAGTTCGCTGTCGGCGAGCAGCGTCGTCGGGCCGCCCGCGATCGGCATCGACCAGGTCTTCTGCGACGGAATCCTCTCGCGCTGCACGCGCACGCCCCCGTAGAGCGAGTGCTCCAGGCCGAGGAACTCCACCCGCGTGCCGCCTCGGCCCCCGAGCCCCCCGAAGATGTTGTGGCCGGCGCGGTCCTCGATCGTTGTGGAGGTCCCCACCGGGGGACGCTGCCCGTGCAGGTTGCCGTAGGTGTCGGAGAAGTAGACAAACCCCTCCGCCCAGCAGCCGTCGCCGAAGTCCCGGTGCCAGACGACGTCGCCGTTCGCGCGGTAGCCGTCGAACCGGTTGCCGGGTCGGCTGTTCGCGAAGCGATTGGCATCGAACTCGGCCTGCGTGAGGCCGCCCGGCACCTGGTGGTCGTCCTCGATGTAGCCGAAGGAGCCCGCGAGCCAGGTCGAGCCGTCGATGTCCCACCGCAGCTTGACGTGCGCGTCCTGCTGGTCCCAGGAGCCGCGGTCGCGGTAGCCGTCGCCGCTTTTGTCGACGAAGGTGCCGAGCGCGCCGAGGCTGCCGCGCGTGCCGCCGACCGAGATCAGCGTGCTGCGGTAGCCGTAGGCGCCGAAGGTGTTGCGCACCTCCGACGTCCACGCCGCCGGGATGGGCGCGGTGAGGAGATTGAGCACGCCGCCGACGGTGTTCGGCGAGTAGCGCACCGAATGCGCGCCGCGGATGTAGTCGATCGCGTAGAGGCGCTCCGTCGTGATCGGCATGAACGAGAAGGCGGTCCACCCGTACGGCAGCCGGCTCGCGGGCACGCCGTCGATGAGCACGTGGATGTACTCCGTGAGCCCGTCGTCGGGCAGGCCGCGCATCGAGAAGCTCGGCGCGGAGGCCTCGCCGCCGTTGTAGGGGCGCGTCGAGATGGCGGGGATGTTCTGCACGAGGTCGTTGATCTCGCGCGCGCCGGTCTCGCGCACCTCCTCCGGGCCGAAGACGTCGCGGGAGCCGACGCTGTCGCGCGGCACCGTCGGCACGCCCGCGGGCAGCCGCAGGCCGGTGACGTAGATCTCCGCGACCTCTTCCGCCGCCGCGGCGGCGGGAGAAGCCACAGGAGGGTCGGACAACACAAGTGTTGCAAGTGAGAGCGTCGCGAGTGCGGTTCGGACCATCGTGTCACCTCCGCGAGGAGGGACACAAACGGCGTACCGCGGGATTCGTGCCCGCGGGGATACGAAAGCGCGGCGCGGCGTTTCGCGCCCGTGCGGGGGCGATACCCGGGGGGTCCGGGGGCGTCGCGCCCGGGCGACAGCGGGACAACGGGGTCTGACCCCTTTGTCCCGCTAGTCGACGAGATAGGTGCCGGCGAGGGCGGAGGAGCCGTTGCGTTCGACGCGGACCTCGTAGCTGCCCGCGGGCAGCGGGTCCCTCCGTCCCCCCGGCACGCGCACGAGCAGCAGCGTGTCGCTGCGCACGATCACATTGCCGGCGAGCGGCGCGGCGCCGCTGCCGTCGTCCCAGACGACGTCGAGGTCGCCCTGCCCCCACCAGCCGAAGCCGCTCCCCTCGATCGCGACGGGGAAGTAGGGGCCGTCCGTGCCCTGCGAGTCGGGACTCATGCGCGTGACGCGGAGCAGGGTCGCCTCGACGGTGAACGGCGTTGCGTTCGACGCGACACCGTCAACCGTAACGACCAGGTCGTGGGTGCCCTCAGCCGCCTCGTACGGGATGCCGACGACGATCAGGTCGTCGCCCCCGTGCCGCCCCGGCTTCACGAAGAGGATCGGCAGCCTCTCGCCGCCGAGCGTCACCTCGGGCCACGCGCCCAGCACGAGCAGGTCGCTGCCGCCGATCTCGACGACGCTCCCCGCGGGACCCGCGCCGGGGCTGATGCCGCCGACGAACGGCAGGCCGGGATTCCCGGTCGCGTACGCGAGCGCGTTGCTCTCCGCGTCCCCGCGCAGGTCGATCGAGACGTCATAGACGGTGCCGAACTCCGCGCGCAGCGGCACGTGCGACACGACCCGGTCGTACCCGTTCGAGAAGCCGGGCACGCGCAGCGCCTCGCCTCCGCCCTGCGGCGTCCAGACGACCCGGCAGGGGCCGATCGGCGAGAGGTCGCGGCCGGTGAGTTCGAGCCTCTCGCCGACGAGCGCGCCCTCGGGCGAGATCGAGTCGAGCGTCGCGGCGCCGGCGTCGGCGATCACGATGGCCGGCGAGCAGACGCCGGTGTCGAGGCCGTCGCGGTTCGTGATGACGATCGTGTAGGAGCCCGCGGGAAGCGTCTCGGGGAGCGTCACCACCGCGGCGCGGTCGCGCCCCTTGAGGCTCGCCGTCGCCTGCGCGATACCGTCGCCGTCGACGAAGTCCGCGACGCCGCCGCCGAGACGGCGGCCCACGAGGAAGAGCGGTTCGCCGGCGACGAGCGTCGATGCGCTCTGGTGCAGGACCACCGGCGCGCCCTCGGGCAGCACGTGGAACGGAAGGCTCTCGCCCTCGACGAGCAGTTCGACGTCGCCTGTGGCGGCGCCCTCGGGCACGCGGCAGAGCAGGCGGGTCGAATCCGACTTGACGATCTCGGCGGCGATGCCGTCGATGGTGATGGAAGGGGTCTCGGGGAGGGAAGCCCCGGTGACGAGCACGACGTCGCCCGCGGCGCCGCACCCGGGCCTGACTTCGGCGCCGGAGGCGATCGCGACGGCGCAGAGAAGCGTGGCGAGGATCCTCATTCGAACACCGTCACCTTCAGTTCGCGGCCGGCGGAGTCGGCGACATCGAGATCGGTCTCGGCGCCCGCCCGATACGACGTAGCGAGGTAGAGCGCGAGCGCGCGGCTGATCGCGGGGTCGATCGGAAGGCCGCGCACGAGGTCGGTCGTGTCGAGCGCGTTCCCGTCGGCGGTGCCGTCGAGGCTCGCGACGATGACGTAGGGCTCCTTCGAGCGGTCGAGCGTCATCAGGTCGGGGAGGTCGTCGCCGTCGCGGTCGAAGCGCACGACGACCGTCTCGTTCTGGGACACCGGGACGAGGCCGGGCGCGGCGGCGCCGCCGCCCCCCCCGCACCCCCCCCAGACCGCAGCCGAGAGGACGATCAGAGTCCGCAGCCACATCGTTGCCACCCTCCTTGCGCCCGCTCAGCCCGCGAGTTCGAGCGGACGCGCCTGGATCTTACCAAACTGGATCTCGACGCACCCCTTCGGGTCGAAGACAGCATCAAGGATCTCTTTCGGCCTCTCGAGCCCCTTGAACCAGCACTTGTCGACGAGGATCCGGTCGCGGGCCTTGCCCTCGGGCGCCTCGAACACGATGCGCGTGCCGTGGAAGTCGGTCTTCTGCAGCTTCCAGCCCTTCATGCGGCCCGGCTCCGGCTGGCGGAAGAGGAGTCGCTCCGCGTCGATCTTGTTGCCGTCGAACGTGACCGCGCCGCAGTCGTCGAAGAGGCACTCGGCGCCGGCGACGCGGGTGTTGCGCAGCAGGACCTCCTTGACCGCCGCGACCGAGAGGCCCGCGAGCAGCCCGCGGCAGCCGTTCAGGTTCACGGCGAGGGTGTTCTTGTCCTTGCCCTTCGGGATCCCGCCGCGGATGCGCAACGGATCGTGGAGGCAGGTGTTGAGCAGGCGCACCTCGCCCGCGCCGAAGCAGACCTCGAAACCGACGCGCCGCTCGAGGGTGGAGTTCTCGATGGCGAGGGTGCCGCAGGCCACGGTGTCGGGGGCGGTGCGCAGCGCGCCGCTCTTCCATTGCGTCATGTCGATGCGGATCTCGTCGAAGGTGGCCGCGGGCTCGATGACGAGGTCCCTGATCGTGCACTCCTGGTCGGTGACGCCGCGGATCTTCAGCGCGCCCTGCACCTCGAGCACCGCGTTGCTGCCGCGCCCTTCGAGCACCGTTCCCTTCTGGACCGTGATCTCGACGCCGGGGCCGATCACCTGCCGCCCCTCGATGTAGTAGGTCGCGCCGCTCGCGAGGATGACGGTCTTGCGGACCGGGAGGGCGGCGGGCTCGGCCGCGCCGGCGACCGCGGCCAGCAGCGCGAGCGCGGGCCACGCGTCCGAACGCCGCCTCATCGGGTGAGCCGCCAGAAGGCGCCCATCGGCAGCAGGCCGCGCTCCTGCGGGGGCTTGCGGTAGAGCATCAGCGAAATGATATCCCGAAGCACCGGCCCGGCGTTGCCGTAGTAGGAGTGGCCGAGCACGTCGCGGTCCTCGACGGCGACATCCACCGTCTCGAGCCCCTCGGCGACGAAGACGCCGTTGCTCGAGTCGCCCGCGCGCGGGTAGCCGTGGACGCGGCGGCTCACCTCGAGCGCGCTGTCGAAGGGCGCGCAATAGAGCGTGACGCGCTCGGCGGTGGGGCGCAGCGCCGGCACGACGTCGTCGCGGAAGGTCGCCGCGTCGATGTCGGGCGCGGCGAGGATGACCTCCTGGAAGCGGGGCAGGTCCGCCGCGATCTCCTCGCGAAGGCTGCGCAGCGCCTCGGTCAGCGCGCGGTTGCCCATGCTGTGCGCGACGAGATGGATCGTCGCCGCGGGCAGCGCGCGCCGGACGTCGCGCAGGAAGAGCTTGAGGTGGTGCGTCGCCCACGCGACGGTGCTCTCGTCGACCGTGTATTGCAACACGTCGCCGCGGCTGGGCCACGAGAAGAAGATCGGCGCGCCCGCGAACTCGAGGTCGTGGGCGATCTGCGCCGTGCGCAGCGCCGCGCGCTCGAACGTCACGTTGAAGCCGTGCACGAAGACGAAGGCGCGCTCCCGTCCCGCCTGCGCAAGCTCCCCGAAGAACTCCTCCTTCGCGAGCGGCGCGATCTTGAGGATCATCACGTGCTCCTCCGGATCCTCCCACGGGTGCGCGCTCAGCAGGCCGGGCCGCTCCAGCCTGCCCGTCTCGTGGCGCGGCGGGATGCCGACCTCGCAGGTGCCGAAATGGCAGTAGCGGTCGGCGCTGTAGAAGGGCCCGCGCTCCGCGCCGTAGTCGAGCCCGAGCCGGTCGAGGCGCTTCTGTTGCAACAGAAGGCCGTAGACGGCGTAGACGACGAGCACCGCGCCGCCGCCGTACGCCGCCCACCTCCCGCCGCGGACGACTCGCGCGAACCGCGGATGCAACAGCCACAGCAGCAGGCGCACAAGCAGCGGCGTCAGCAGCAGCAACGCGACCCCGGGCAGCAACCGCAGCGCGCGGTCGGTCCACGCGGCGACGAACTCCGCGCGGTCGGTGCCGTAGTAGACCTTCACCTTGCGGGGCCCGTCGGCGCCCGGGCCCACGAGCCCGGCGATATCGGGGGGGCCGGGGAGATCGTCGCCGCCCATCATGTGCTCCCCCGGCGGCGGCGGCAGCCGCGTCTCGCCCGGGGACTCCGCGTCGCGGAGCGCGGAGGCCGCCGCCGCGGCGAGCGGCCCCCCGCCCCCCGCCACATCCTCGAGAGCCCGCCGGCTCGCGGCCTCGAGCACGCGCCCCTTCCAGCGGATCGCGAGCAGCGCCTTGTCGTCGCCCGACGCGAGGATCGCCGGCAGCAGCGGCAGCGGATCGGCCACCTTCGGCGCGAGACGCAGCAGCGCCGTCCGCTCCTCGTCGCTCGCCCCCTCGAGCGCCTCCGCGAGCGCGCGCCCCGACCCGGCCCTGTCGATCAACCGGATGACCTCCGGCTCGCCGGCGAGCGGGAGCATCGCCCGCAGGTCGGCGCCGGCCAACTCGACCTCCCCGGTCGCGCGCAGCGCGGCAGCGACCTCCGCGAGCGCCGCGTCGGAGCGCGCCTTGCCCGCCGCGCGCTGGATGTCAACGGCGCGCCGCACGCGCAGCTGCGCATCGTCGGCCAGCACGAGGCCGCTGAGCAGCGCCACGACAAGGGCGAGGCGATTCATGGGGGGTCCGGGGGCCATGATAGCCCCAGCCAACTGCAGGAAGCGGGATCGGCGGCGGGCGACTACAGCCCTACTCCGGCAGGGCGACGAATCGGTCCACGACCGGGCTCCAGACGTAGCGCCCCCCCGACCAGAGCAGCTCCGTACGCACGCGCCCCGAGCGCGGCTCCCCGAGGCCGGATCGGGGGCGGTCGTAGAGCCAGCGCAGGCCCAGATGGTCCTCGAAGATCCCCTCGAGGCCGCCGGCGACGCGGCAGCAGTTGCTGTCGAGTTCCTCGATCCAGTGCGGCAGTGTCGACAGGTCCCAGTCGAGCGTGAAGACGCGCGCCTCGAAGCTGCCGTAGAGGAGCCGGTGGCGGCCGCAGCGCACCATCGACCAGAGCTCTTCGCGCGCGTCGCGGTCGCCCGCGAGCACGAGCGCGGAGAGCACGCTCGCGTAGGGGTACTCGCGCGTCTGCCGCTGCGTCTTCAGCCACGCGACCACGCGCGGATCCTTCGCCAGTCCCATCTCCGGCTCGAGGTCGCGCCCGCCGTCCGATTCGAGCGCGTGCGGCATGTCCGGCACGGGGTCGCCCGTGCCCTCCTCCGGGTCGCCGGGCCAGAAGCGTCCAACGGCGAGGAAGCGCTCCGGATCCGCCGACTGGAGGAAGGCCGCCGCCTCGAGGTCGGGATCTTCCCCCTCCTCCCGGGTCCAGGCGTCCGAGTCGAGGCGCGCGTAGGCCGCCTCGGCCACGTCGCGGCGGCGGCAGCCGGGGACCGCGACGGCGATGCGGGCGAGCGCGCAGCCGTCGAGGCCGCTCGCGATGGCCGCCTCGGCGATGCCGGCGAAGAGGGTCTCCTCGAAGCGGATGCCGAGGAACGTCTCGTCGAGCAGCCCGGGCAGAAGGTCGCAGGTCTCGCGGGCCGTCTCGGGATCGAGCAGGCGCTCGCGCAGGCGGGCGACGGCGAAGCCAGGCACCGCCTCGAGCAGGAGCGCGAAGTCGTCCTCCTCCAGCAGCGCGGCGACCGCGTCCGGAAGGCCGCGACGCGCGAGAGCGCCCAGCGCGAGGCGGGGGAGTCGCTCGTCGATGTACGGGTTCCCGCGAGGCCAACGGCGGACGGAGACTTCGCGCAGGAACCTCTCGGAGGCCGCATCGTGCAGCTTGCCGAGGGCGCGCACGGCCGCACAGCGGGAATACGGGTCGCCCTCGGGACCGAAGGCCCAGCGGGCGAACTCGAGCAGGTCGGGCGCGTCGGAGTCGAGCGGATCGACGTCGTTGAGCCAGCGCAGGCCGTTCGGGATCCAGAGGTCGCCCTCCCCCTTGAGCCACGCGCGCAGCGCCTTTGGGAGGCCCGGCCCCCCCCGCGCCCCCCCCTCTTCCACGAACAACTCGGGATCGTGGACCGCGTGGATGGGTTGGTAGACCTCGCCGATGCCATCGAGGGAGTCGTCGTCCTCCGTCCGGCGGAACCAGAGGAGCGCGGGGATGTTCTCGCGCCGCGCGATCCGGTGGTTCTCGGCGAAGAAGCTGGCCTTGGGGGGATCGGTGCGCCGCGCGCGGACGACGTAGGACATCGCCGCGGGCAGTTCGGCGCTGCCGAGGATGTTGCGGAACCGGTCGTCGAAGTCGCCCGGCGCGTCGGGCCGGCAGCCGCCGCCGAGCAGCAGTTCGAGCACGCGCTCGCACTCCCACGCGTCGAGTTCCTCCGCGTCGCGCGCGGCGGCACACGGGATTGCAACTGTTGCATCCTTCGAGCGCAGTTCCATGAAGCGGCCCGGCGGCGCGTCGCCGCAGTCGATCACCGGCAGCCGCACCTCGAAGGGGACATGGTCGAGGCCGCGCCCCGCGCCGCAGGCCCAGCCGTACGCGAAGGCGGCGTAGGCGCGCACGCGGGCGCGGGGGTCGCGCAACGCGCGCGAGAGCTCCGGCGTGAGTCCGATGGCGCCCAGCGCGAGCGCCGCGTGGCTGACGACGCAGAGGCGCGGGTCGCCGAGCGCGCAGACGAGCGCCGGTGCGGCGGCGCGTGCGGCGGGGCCGATCGCGGCGAGGCAGCGCGCGGCGTTCTCGCGGACGTTGACATCGGCGTCGGCGAGCAGCCGGATCAGCGTAGGGGTCGCGGCGGCGCCGTGACCGCCGAGTGCCTTGAGCACGCGCGGCGCGTGGTACTGGACGGCGGCGTTCGCGCCTTCGAGCGTCGCGGCCAGCGGGAGGGCGGCGGGAGCCCCCATCCTCGACAAGGCGTCGGCCGCCGCATCGCTGAGAAGCGGATTGGTGTCGCCGAGGAAGGCGGCTGCCGCCCTCGCGGCGGCTTCGGATCGGCCGAGGCGCTGCAGGGCCGCGCGGCGGATGCGCCACTCGGGGTCGTCGAGCGCGAGGAGCAGGTGCGCTTCGTGGTCGGCGGAGAGGCCGAGCACCGCTTCGAGGCGCACCGCGCGGCTCGTGTCGCGGAGCGCCGGCGGAAACGGGTGGCCGGTGCGCGAGAGCGCACGCGTCGCGAGCAGGCGCAGGTCGTGATCCTCGCTGCGGGCGGCGGAGAAGAGTTCCGGCGTGAAGAGGCGCGCCTCCGCGCAGCGGTTCGCGGCGAGGCGGCGGAGGGCGACGTCGCGGTCGAGCAGCGCGGCCGCGAGTTCGGCCGGGCCGAGGGTGCGCACCGCCATCTCGCGCACGAGCGGATCGTCGTCCTTCAGGTATCTGGGCTGCGGTACCCCCGCGCGGCCCGCGGCCCAGATCTCGGCCGCTCGCAGGCGCGGGCCGGCGGTGAGGCGCACCGTGGGTGGCACGCCGCGCTGGCCGGAGGCGAGCTCGGCCGCCACCGCGACGCTCTCGTCGTCGGAGTAGACCCAGCGCTCCGGCGGCGGCGTCGCGCCCGCGCCGAGGACCAGGAAGACGCGCGCCGCGTTCGCGTCGTCGCGGGCCGCGAGCAGCGGCCGGGGGTCGATTCCGAGCGCTTCCAGGGCCAGGGCGCCGTCGAGCACGTCGGCGATCTCGCTGCTCTCCAGCCGCTCCCGCGCCTGCGCCTCGGAGGGGCGCGACTCGGCCGGGCGCTCGGCTGGGTGCATCCCTGCGAGGGCGGCCTCGAGCGCGTCGCAATACCGGAACCGCTCGCTTGCAAGCAGCCGCTCGATGTCCGGCCTCGCCGCGACGCCGCGCGGGCCGAGCGTGCGCAGGATCCACGCGGCTCGGCTGACGAGGTCGGGTTCGGCCTCCGCCTGGAGTCCTGCGAGGAGAGCGGGCATCAGCCGCGCGTGCTCCTCGTCGCCCAGGAGCACGAGGCAGCGCGCCACTTCGAGGCGCTCTTCAAGATCCGCGGAATCGAGGCCGGCACGCAGCGCGGCGCGCCCCGCACGCACGGCCTCGGGCCCCATCTTGCGCAGCGCCGTCCACGACTCGAGCCGGACCTCGCGGTCCTGGTCGCGCGCCGCGTCGAGCACGAACGGCAGCGCCCGCGGCCCGATGCGCGCGAGCGCGACCGCCGCCTCCGCGCGCACGCACCATTCAGGGTCGCGTTGCGCCTCGGCGAGAGCGGCCTCCCCCACCCCCGCCTTCCCGAGCGCCACGACCGCCGCGTACCGCACGCCGCGGTCTGCGTCGCGCAGCAGCGGGACGAGGTGCCGCTCGTGCTCGGCGTCCGGCGCCGTCGCGCGGCACGCCGCCACGAGCACGCCGAACAGCAGACCCCACCGCATGCCCCATGGTAACGGCCGCTGCGGGGGGCCTGTGCCACGACCGGGTCCGAATCTCGAGGGCTGTTCGGGATTCAGGGGCGAAGCGCGCTCCGCAGTGTGCAATGGCCCCGAGGACCGCGCGGTGCGGTGGACCACAGCTTCGTCTTGCCGGATCGCAGGCATCATCTGCAGCGGGGGAGAGACGCGCCCAGCCCTCCGCCCCGCGCGCGTCACCCGAACCCGGCAGCTCCCCACGCGGCGCAGCGCGGCCTTCGGCCGTCCCTCACTTGGCTGCGGCGTCAAGCCGCGCCGCGCCAGGCGAACCTGTTGCACGCGCCGTGGAATGCAGAAGAGTCACATGGCACGGTACCGCGCGACCGATCAATGCTCCCACGGGGGCGTGAACGGCTTGCCCTTCGCCACGAGCTTGAAGCGCGCCTTCTCGGGTTCGCCCTTCAGGCTCACGTCGGTGAAGGTCCACTCGCTGCCGCTGCCGGCCGCGGTCAACTGCTTCGAGGCGCCGTCGGCAAGGAAGCTGAGGGTGGGCGCGCCGTCGAGGTTGAGGGGCTTCATCTCCCCGTCGTAGATCCAGATTCTCACGGTGCCCGTCTCGTCCTCGTGGACGACCTCGACATGGCCCTCGTGCTTGCCGAACTCGAGCAGTTCGCCGCCGTGCTGCGCGGAGTGGTCCTCGTGGTGGGCGTCCTCCGCGCCGTGGTCGTGGCCGTCGTCGTGCGCGTGGTCGTGGTCGTCCTTGCCGCCGCAGGCGACGAGCGCGAGGCCGATCAGCATCGTGACGAGAATACGCATCATCCGTTCTCCTTCGTTTGCGATTGCAGCCGTTCGACCGCCCCGCGGCCGAAGAGCCAGAATAGTCCGGGGGTCAGCAGCACGTCGAGCAGCGTGCTCGAGATGAGCCCGCCGACGATCACGCTCGCGACGGGGTAGAGCAGCTCGCGGCCGGGCTCCCCCGGCGACAGCACGAGCGGCATCAGCGCGATGCCGGAGCAGAGCGCCGTCATGACGACCGGCACGATCCGCTCGCGGCCCGCGCGGAAGATCATCTCCCGCGAGAAGGCCTCCCCCTCCTCGCGCAGCAGGTGCAGGTAGTGGTCGATCAGCAGGATCGTGTTGCGCGCGGCGATGCCGCCCAGCGAGATCAGGCCGACCAGCGTCGCGATCGACAGCGTCTGCCCCGTCGCGACGATGAAGCAGACCGCGCCGACGAACGCCATCGGGATGCTCGCGAGCGCCTGCAAGGCGAGGTTCACCGACTGGAAGTGGCCGTAGATCAGCAGGAACATCGCGACGAGCGAGAGCATCGAGAGCCAGACGATGATGCGCGACGCCTCCGCCTGCGCCTCGAACTGCCCGCTGATGCGGATGCTGTAGCCCGCGGGCAGCTTCGCGCGCAGCGGCCCGATCGCGCGCTCGACGTCGCCCACGACCTCCCCGAGGCTCCTCCCCTGCACGTTGTGCTGCACGACGATCCGCCGCGAGACGTTCTCGCGGTTGATGTTGTTGGGCGTGTAGGCCATCCGCACGTCGGCCACCTCGCCGAGCGGCAGCAGGCCGCCCGACGGCGTGCGCAGCAGGAGCCCGCGCAGCCCGACGAGGTCGCGCCGGTCCTTCTCCTCGAGCCGGAGGATGATCGGGTAGGCGACCTGCCCGAGGATCAGCCGGCTCATCTCCTCGCCCTCCATCGCGAGTTCGACGGTCTCCGCGACGTCGCGCACGGTCAGCCCCACCCGCGCGAGCGCCTCGCGGCGCGGCTGGATGTCCACCTTCTCGACGAGCACCTGCGCCTCGACGATGAGGTCGGCCACGCCCTCGATCGGCGCGATGGCGCCCTGCACCTGCTGCGCGACGCGCCGCAGCACGCCGAGGTCGGGCCCGAAGATCTTGATCGCGACCTGCGCGTTGACGCCGGAGAGCAGGTGGCTCAGCAGGTGCGCGAGCGGCTGCTCCGCCGACACCGGGACGCCGGGGAACTCCTCCGCGAGCAGGCGGCGGATCTCCGTCAGCGTCTCCTCGCGCGAGCGCCCGGAGTCCGCGTCGAAGCTGACGATGGCCTCGGTGAAGTTGACCCCCTCGGCGTGCTCGTCCCCCTCGGCGCGGCCGGTGCGGCGCCCGACACCCGAAACCCCCGCGACCCCCGAAATGACCCTGTCGAGGCGCCTCCCGTGCGCATCCGCCGTGTCCAGCGACGTGCCCGGCGGCAGCACGAGGTTGATCTGCGCGCTCCCCTCGTTGAAGGGCGGCAGGAACTCGCTGCCGCGATGCAACAGTATGGCAATCCCCGCGAGCACGAATGCCCCAAGCAGCGCGCTCATCCTCGCGGGATGGTCGAGCGACAGCCGGATGCAGCGGTCGGCGAGGCCCTTGAGCCTGCGCACCGCCCAGCCGTCCTGCCCGTGCGCGGTGCGCCGCGCCTTCGGCAGCAGCCAGTAGCACAGCACCGGCGTCAGGGTCAGCGACACGACGAGCGACGCGAGGATGCTGACGATGTAGGCGATGCCGATGGGCGCGAAGAGCTTGCCCTCCATGCCGGAGAGCGCGAAGAGCGGCAGGTAGACCGCGGCGACGACGAGCGTGCCGACGACGATGGGCTTCCTGACCTCGCGCGACGCCTCGTAGACGACGCGAAGGGGGGGGGCGTGGGGGGCCTGGCGCAGGCGGCGGAAGACGTTCTCGACGTCGACGATGGCGTCGTCGACGAGCGAGCCGACCGCGACGGCGAGGCCGCCGAGCGTCATCGTGTTGATGCTGATGCCGAAGAGGCGGAAGAAGATCGCCGTCATCGCGATCGACATCGGGATCGCCGTCAGCGTGATGACCGTCGTGCGGAAGTTGAGCAGGAAGAGGAAGAGCACGACGACGACGAGCAGCGAGCCGTCGCGCACCGCATGGCCGACGTTCTCGATCGCGCGGTGGATGAAGTCCGCCTGCCGGTAGATCGCCGGCAGGATCTCGAGGTCGCCCGGCAGCGACGGGGCGAGCTGGCGCAGCTCCTCCTCCACGCGGTCGGAGAGGTCGACGGTGTCGATGCCCGGCTGCTTGAAGACGACGAGGATGACGCCGGGCCCCCCGTCGACGCCCGCGTCGCCGGTGCGCATCGCCGCGGGGCCGAACTCGACGCGGGCGACATCGGAGATGCGCACCGGCCGCGCGGCGTCGCCGCCCACCGCGGCCCGCTCGATGTCCTGCGTGCGGCGCGCGAGGCCGGTCACGGTGACGAGCGGCCCCTTCGCGCCGGTGGGCATCACGCCGCCGCTGCCGCTCATGTTCGCCGCGGCGATCGCGTCGGCGACGTCGCCGAGCCCCACGTCGTGCGCCTTCAGCCTGTCCGCGTCGACGATCACCTGGAGTTCGCGCCGCGCGCCGCCGATCGTGACGATCTGCGCGACGCCCTTCAGCGACGCGAGCCGCAGCTTCACGTCGCGGTCGACGATCGCGCGGATCTCGGTCGGGTCCATCGTGCCGCCGCGGCTGCGCACGCCGACGAGCTGGATCTGCCCCATGATGCTGCTGATCGGCGTCATGTGCGGCTCGACGCCGGGCGGCAGCCGCGGGCCCGCGGCGACGAGCAGCTCCTGCACGAGCTGCCGGTTCCGGTAGATCTCGGTCTCCCAGCCGAACTCGACGAAGACGATCGAGAGCCCCATGCCGGAGACGGAGCGGACGCGCTCGACGCCGGTCGCGCCGTTGACCGACTGCTCGATCGGCCTCGTCACGAGCTGCTCGACGTCCTCCGGCGTGAGGCCGTGCGCCTCGGTGAGCACCGTCACGGTCGGGCGGTTCAGGTCGGGCAGCACGTCGATCGGCAGGCCGAGCGAGACGACCGCGCCGTAGACGGCGACGACGATGCTGAGCGCGGCGACGAGCAGCCGCCGGTCGAGGGAGAAGCGGATGACCTTGTCGAGCATGGCCTAGCCGTGGCTGTGGCCCGCGTGCGGGTCGGCCGACCCCTTGTCGAGCTGCAGCGCGAGCGCCAGCGCGAACGCGCCGCTCAGCGCGATCGGCTCGCCCGGGAAGATCGCGCCGTCGTTGGCGATCACCGCGACCTCGCTGTCCTCGTAGAGCACGTGCACCGGCACCGCGAGGAAGGTCGCGCCGTCGCGGCGGAAGACGACGCGGTCGGCGCCGTCGTCGGCGAGCGCGCCCGCGGGAACCACGAAGCTCGCGTCGAACCGCCGGCTCGGCAGCGCGACGAGGTAGCGCAGCCCCTCGCGCAGGTTCCAGCTCCGGAAGCCGTTCGCCGACGCGACGAGCGAGTTGGCGCACGGCGCGTACGCCGCCGTCCCGCCGATCGTCGGCAGGCTCTCGATGCGGAGCCCCTCGAGCGGGGGCCCGGTGCCCGCGATCAGCGGCGTCGCCGCCACCTCGGTCCCCGCGGCGGCCGCCGCCGCCACGAGCGCGATCTCGTCGCCGACGGGCCGGAGCCGCAGGTGCATCGTGCGCGGGTCGTGCAGCACCGCGATCGTCTCCCCCGCCGCGACGCGCTGCCCGACGCGGACCTCGACCGAGGCGACGTCCCACTCCCCGTCGGGGACCGTGAGCCGCGCGACCGGGTCGAGCGCCCCCTGCGCCGCGAACGCGCGCACGGCCGCGACCGACTGCCCTTCGAGCAGCAGCGAGCCCGCCTCGGCGAACCGGTTCGCGAGCGCGGGCTCGGTCCCGGCCGCGGCGGTGAGCTCGGCGAGGTCGACCCCGCGGGCGATCAGCTCGCCGATCAGCGCGACGGTCCAGGGCGATTCGTGGAGGGGCGCGGGGAGGAGGGCGTAGAGCCGCGAGGCGGCCTCGCCCCAGAGGCCGTCGTGTTCGAGCGCGCTGATCCAGAGGCGGCCGGTGCGGTGGGCGTGGTCCCCGGCGGCCCCCGCCTCGTCGGGGGAGACGCCGTGCCACTCGAGTTCGTGGCGGGCGTTCTCGAGCCTGAGCCGCGCGCGTTCGAGCTCGTAGGCGAGGTCGATCTCGCGCTGCTTCGGCACGACCGGCATCGCGCCGCCCGCCTCGTTGATCGCGAGGATCCGCGCGAGTTCGCGCTCGGTGAGGGCGACGTCCTTCGACGCGGCGCGGTAGGTCGCGACGGCCTCGTGCACGTTCTCGCCGACGGGGCTCAGCAGCGGCCCGACGATCGCGAGTTCCGGCCGCGCGATCGGGTCGCGCAGCAGCACGACGAGCACGTCGCCGCCGCGGGCCGTCGCGTTCGGCCGCACGTTCACCTCCTGCACGACGCCGCCGAGGGGCGCGCCGACGGGGCGCCGGTTCAGCGGCGGATCGACGACCTCGGCCTGGACGCGGCGGGAGGAGACGAAGTCCGACAGCGCGGCGTCGCCGATGCGCACGCCGAGGTTGGCGAGCGTCTGCGCGGAGAGCTCCTTCGCCTCCGCCGCGTGGGCGTCCGCCGGTTCCCCGGACCCCTTCCCTTGGACCGCGGCATAGTAGCCGCCGAGCACACCGATGCCCGCCAGCAGCAGGCCGAAGCCGATCGACGCGAATTCCCGGCCCATGACTACGGAACCTCCTCGGGGAACGAAACGACGGGAGCGCCGCAGGCCTCCGCGAGATCGAACCAGGCCTCGACGAGCTCGGCGGCGGCCTCCGACGACTCGAGCTCGATCTCCCGCGACGCGCGCACGAGCAGCAGCAGGCGCATCGCGTCGATCGAGCCCGCCTCGAGGGAGCGCCGCGCCTGCGCGAGCGCCTCGCCGGCGGCGGGCACGATCGACCCGGAAAGCAGCCGCTCGCGCGCGGCGCGCGACGCGATGCGGCGGCGCGCGGCGTCGATCGCGGCCAGCCGCCGCTCGACCTCCGCCTCGTAGCCCGTGCGCACGGACTCGCGCCGCGCGCGGGCGGCGGCGATGGCGACCTGGTTCCGGTCGAAGACCGGCAGCTCGATGCCGAGCGCGAGGCCGTAGCGGCTGCTGCCGTCCTCGCGCTCGTAGGCGGGACCGAGCCTCAGCGCCGGGTACTGGCGCGCGATCTCGAGCCTGAGTTCCTGCTCCGCGAGTTCGTAGCGCGCGCGCAGCGCGGCGAGGCCGGTGTGCGACTCGATCAGGCGCACTTCGGCGGCCTCCGCCGGGATGGCCGGGAGCGCGCAGGCGGGGACGAGCGCCGCGTCGAGCCCGAGGCGCGCGCCGAGCCGGGCCCGCGCCTCCTCGGCCTGCCCGAGGGCGGCGAGATGCGCCGCCTCTGCCCGCAGCGCCTCGATGCGCGCCTCCTGCGCGTCGAGCGCGGTCGCGGACGCGCCCGCGACGAGACGGTCCGAGAGCTCGACGAGCGCCCGCGCCGACTGCAGCAGGGACTCGCTCGCCCGCGCGCGGGCGGTCGCCACCGCCACCGCCGCGTACTCCCGCCGCATCGCGAGGTACTCCTCGCGTTCGGCCGCGGCCGCGTCGAGCGCCGCGACCTCGGCCTCGAGCGCGTTGCGGTCGCGCAGAAGCCCGCGCGCGCCCGCGAGCGAGACCGCCCAGCCCACCGCCGCGTCGACGCCGTCGGCGCGCCCCGCGAAGATCGACAGGTCGAGTTCGGGATTCGCGAGCGGCGTGCCCGCGGCGACCTGCGCCTGCGCGACCGCGAGCGCCGCCCGCGCCTCGGCGACGCGCGGGTTGCGCTCGCGCAGCAGCGCCTCGCACGCGCGCAGCGTGAGCCCCTCCGCCGGCGCCTGCGCGCGGCGGGTCTCGACCGTTCTCAGGATCTCTTGCGGTTCAAGCGGCTGGGCGCGGTAGCTCTGGCATGCGCATAGGAGCAGCAGGGCGACCGCGCGCCGCGGGACATCGGACTGTTGCATCGACTCCTCCCGTGGGTTCGCGACGACCAAGAGGCCGCGCGATCACAGGAGGAGGACGACGGTGGACGGACCCGCCCGCGGCGGATGCTCCGGCGCCAGCGGCGACAGGGAGGGGGCGCGGGGGAGGGGCGCGGGCAGGAGCAGCGGCCGCACGACCGCGCCGACATCCAGCGTCGGTGCCGCGGGCGCGGCCTTGACCGCGGCGAACTCGACCCGCTCGTGGCGAGGCTCCTCGACGGGCGCCTCGCCGTGCTCGTGGTCGTGGCACTGGTGCGCGACGATCGCCGGCACGATCTTGTCCTGGCAATCGCTGGCGCACCGCAGCCAGGGCACCTGCACGCCGGCCAACGCCGCCAGCGCAAGGAGGAGCCCACAGCCACGCATCGCAGGCATGCTACCACACGGCCGCCTGCGTCAATCCTCGAAGGGGGCAAGCCCCGCGAGGGCGCGCTGGGCGGCGTAGCGGACCGCGGGGTCCAGGTCACGCTTGACCTTTTCAAGGGCGCCATCGATCTCCGCCACCGGCGCGGCCGGCGGAGCGCTCCCCGAGTGGACGGACGCGGGATAGCGGCTCGCACCGAGCAGCGCGAGGGTGGCCATCGCCGTCGAATAGACGCGGCCGCCGACGGATCCCCACACGTCGACGGGTTCCCAAGACCCGTTCGCGGTCTGGGACGAGAGCAGCGCGGTTCGCAAGTCCGCGCACCAGGTCCGCTCGTCGTCCGACGCGGGGACGGCGAGCGCGAGGGCACCCCAGTGCCAGTAGTACAGGTCGATCTTCCCGGCGGGCAGATCCCAGTCAGGCATCTTCGCGATGAGAAGGCCCCGCCCCTTGGCTCGGATGCCCTCGGCGTCCGGCTCGCGCAGCAGAGCGCAGCACCAGACGGCTGCCGCTGTCAATGCCTGGGATGGCGCCGTCTCGAAGCTCGGGAAGCCGAAGAAGCTGGGCTGCTCCCGGCCCTTGTAAACCTCCGTTGTCGGCGCACCGGGAACCCTGAGACGGGCCACGCCGCTACCCGGCATGTTGTAGCCGACCTGGCCGAATTCGGGATCGGTCATCTTGTCCAGCCATGAGAGGCCGCCCGCCGCCGCTTGCGGATCCACTGAGACACTTGCCAGCGCGGCGAAGCGGAGCGCGCAGAGCGCCCAGACGGTCTCGTGCGTGTCGTTCTCGCCGCCGCGCGGCTCGTAGCGCCAGCCGAGGTGGGGATTGCGGGACGCCTCGAGCACGCCGACCGCCTTGCGCACGACTTCCCTCAGCGTCCGGTCCGGCGCGAGCAGCAGCGCCTCCGCGAGCGCCCATGTGGCGATGCTGTGCTGGCAGATGCGATTGTGCACCGGGGGGGCAAGCCACCCGCTCTCGTCCTGCCGGGATCCGAGGAACGCACGCGCGCGGGAGACGGCCTCGGGCGCCTCGGGCCCCGCGGCCCGGAGCGCGAGCAGCGCCAGCGCCGTGACGCCGACATCATAGGCGGGAAGCCCGCCGTGCGCGGCCGAGTTCCAGCCTCCCGTTTCGGTCTGCTGCGCCACGAGCCACTTTCTCGCCAAGTGCGCCGCCGCCCGCACATCGTCGGGCAACGCAAGGAGCGTCCGCCATGCGCCCGCAAGGTCGGGGGCGGGGTCGCTCCGGATCGCGACGAGTGTGTTGACCGCCGCGCGCCGCAGCCGAGGACTGCCGTCCTTCAGCGAGTCGATCAGCCGCCGGACCGCGGGGCCAGACCTCCAGCCATGGACCGCGAGCGCCTCGGTCGTCACGTCGTCCGCCGGAAGCTGAAGGAGGATGGGCAGGACATCGGCCATGTGACACTCGAGCAGGCTGAGGGCGTGCGCGGCGCCCGCGCGCACCCGAGCGCTCTCGTCGCGCAGCAGGCCATGCAGCGCGGCGACGACCTCGTGTCCGGGGAAGGGGCTCGCCACGAGGGCGCGGGCGACTTCGGCGCGCACCTCGGCGGTCGGGTCGGCGAGGGCGGCGCGAATCGCCTCCTCCGACCCGCCGAGCCGGGCGAGCACGCGGGCGGCACCTCCGCGCCGCACCGGATTGCCAGCTGCGAGATCCTCCCGGGACAGGTCCCTCGCCGCCTCCCCGAGCGCGGCGAGGGCGTCGGCACAGGCGAAGCGAACGGGGGGCTCGGGATCCTCGAGGGCCGCCCGAAGCGGACCGAGGACGAGCGCCGGATCGGGGCGCAGCCTGCCGATCGACCTCGCCGCCGAGATCCGCACCTGCTCGTGCGGATCGGCAAGCAGCCTCGTGAGCGGGACCGCGCCCTCTGGATCCCCGATCCAGCCCAACGCGCGCGCCGCGGCGTCGCGCCGCGCCCAATCCTCCGCCTTCGCCTGCTCGGCGAGCTCTCCCGGCCTGAAGTGGCGCGCCACCGCGCGCGCCGCGGTCTCCCTGACGGACGCGTCGTCGGAAGGAAATGCGGCGAGGAGCGCCGGGGCCGCGTCAGGCGAGAACTTCAAGAAGACGGGCGAGATCTTCGCCCGGACCTGGAGGTCGTTGTCCCGGAGGGCCGCGACGAGGCGAACCGCATGGGCCTCGACACGTTCCATCGAGGCGGAGTAGCCCGCGAGCAGCGACGCCGCGAGGAGGCGCACATGGGCATCCGAGCGGGTGAGGATGGGGACCAACGCGTCGAACGCGACGCACCCGATCGCTTGCAGGGCGCGGTCTGCCGCCATCTGGACGTCCTCGTTCGCGTGGCCGAGCTTTCCCGCCAGCGCCGGGGCGAGCCTCGCGGCCCCGCGCCCGAGCTTGCGGCAGAGATGCGCCCCCTTGACGAGGTCCTCGGGCTTCGAGCTTCGGAGCAGTCTCGCCGCGGCATCCAGGTCATCCGCCCGGAGACGGGGCGCGAGCAGCAGCAGGAGCAACAGCGGCGGCAACGCCCGCATCGGCCGCGCGCCCGGTCACGGCCCCGAGATCGTCGCGTTCACGTCCACGACGGCCTCGCCGGAGACGCCGTTGCCGGAGGCGATGAAGTGGACCATCGTCTGGAACGACGTCGCCTGGGCGCAGTTGAAGCGGAGGCCGACGGTGGTCGTGCCGCCGATCGGAAGCGTTCCGCCGGGGGGTACCGCCTCGATCGCGGGGTTGTCCGGCGAGAAGGACCACCCGATGTTCGTCCCGGAGGTGTTCCGCAGCAGCACGCTGCCGATGTTCTGGGGGCAGGGGCTGACGCCGACGGTGTGCGAGAAGTTGATCGGCGTAGGGGTCGCCGTGATCGGCGCGGGCGGCGGCGGCGGAGGGGCCTGCTTGCAGCGGTCGGGCTCGTTGGGCTTGATGAAGACGACCGGGTGGAAGAACTGGTTCGGGACAAACGGGCTGATCGTGCCGAAGAGCGACGAAAGCTCGTCGCGGATCTTCGTGCCCGTCGGATCCTGGAGACCCGTGATGTCGCCGTTCTGGATCTGCGCGAACTTGAGCACGTTGGTCGTGAAGCGCCCGCCGTCCGCGACGACCGTCAACGTCACCCCGCTCAGCCATGTCGGGATCGAGTAGGTGAACTCGTCGTCCTTGCACGCGCAGTAGATCGCGTAGTCGAAGCGGTCCTTCTGCGGGATCGCATCGAAGATCGCCGCGAGAGGCCGGCCGACGCCCTCGGCGAAGCAGAAGTCGAAGATCACGCGCACGCGGCAGGCCAAGGTGGTCTCCAGCTGCAGCTCGCTGGCCGAGCGGTAGTTGTACTTCTCGGCGCTCCGGTCCTTCGCGTCGCAGAACTGGCTGCCGCTGCCGTGGTCGCAGATGTAGACGATCAGCGTGGAGTGGAGCCCCGACTGGAGCCGCTGCGCGATCGCGGCGTTGTGCTGGGCCAGGTCGGCGAGGTACTGCGGCAGCCCCCCCGCGGCCCCCCCGACATGGGAGATCACGAGCGTGCGGTTCGCATCGGGAATGCCCGCCCTCTTGTAGAGCGACTCCATGCGGTCGACGTCGTTGAACCGGTAGAGCTCCGGCGAGGCCCACCAGGTGATCGTGAAGATGCTCGCCGGATCGACGTTGTGCCCGGCGAGGGAGGGAAGGTCGAGATGAGGGATCCCCTCGACCGGGTCGGTCAGGGGGGGTTCGGGGGGGAGCTGGACGACCTCGGGGGAGGGCGTCGCGCTGTCGGGCCTGCCGTCGGGCGGCGTGGCCTCGAGGTCGATGCCGGTGAACCGGATGTAGGTCCGGTCGACCGCCCACAGCATGACGCCACCGATCGTCGGCGGCCACGAGGCGTCATCGATGACGGACACGGCACCCGTCGCCGCATCGACGAACACGTACTTGCACAATCCCGCATAGGCGGAGTCCGGCGCGACATTGACATAGAAGAGCCATTCGTCGGACGCGAGCGTGCGGGCGCGGGCGGGATCCTGGATGGGGTCGATGTCGGTCGGCTGTACCGTGGTTCCCGCGCGGATCGGCTGCAGCGAGCCCGTAACGAACATGCTCGCGTCCCAGTTCGCCTGCGCGAGCTGGATCGCCTGGTCGCGCGAGATCGCCGGCGCGGCCCCGACATCGATCACCGCACCCGGATAGCCGGTCACTTCGGCGGTGACATCGGGATCGACCGAGCCCGGATTGACGCGCGCCTCGATGCTGAGGAACCCCGAGGGCAGGTCGGGGATCACGAAGGCTCCGGTCGCGTCGGCGGTCGCCGTGGCGAGGAGTTCGCCCTGGAGGTCGAAGACCTTGAGTTCGGCGCCGGCGACCGGCACCGCGCCCGCGGGCGCACTGGCGAGATCCGGGACCAGGAACACCGGATTGACCTGCACGACAAATCCCTGCGCGGTCGTCGTGGAGAGACCCTGCGGAATTGCCGCACGGTTCGAGCCGTTGCATGCGCCGAACAGCGCGAGCAGGACCAGAAGACGACACATCCCGGAAACGCGTGCGGCCATCGGAGCCCTCCTGTGGGGCAACCCTAGCACCCCCTTCCGCCCCATGTCCATAGGGTAGACTCACAAGCCGCATGGACCTCGGTCTCGGCGGGATGGCTGTTCTCGTCACCGGCGCCGCGGGAGGCATCGGGCGCGCGATCGCGCTCGCGTTCGAGGGCGAGGGGGCGCAGGTCGCGTGGCACGGGCGCCGGCCCGGCGGCGCGCGCCCCGGCGCGTTCGAGGTGGTCGCCGATCTCCGGGACTCGCGCGCGGTCGCGGCGGCGGTCGAGGAGGCGCGCGAGCGCTTCGGCCGCCTCGACGTCTGCATCGCCAACGCGGGCGTGCGCGCGTGCGAGGGCGAGCGGCTCAAGGAGAGCGACGACGAACGCATCCGCGAGACCATCGAGGTGAACCTGCTCGGCTCGATCTGGACCGCGCGCGCCTTCCTCGCGCAATTGGCGGCGCGCGAGGACGGGCGCGGCTCGAGCCTGCTGTTCATCGGCTCGACGGCGGGCCGCTTCGGCGAGCGCGGTTGGGCCGACTACGCCGCGTCGAAGGCGGCGCTCTCGGGACTCATGCTGACACTGAAAAACGAGATCGTCGAGATCGACCCGCGCGGGCGCGTCAACCTGCTTGAGCCCGGATGGACGGCGACGCACGTGCCGCGGCCGTCGTTGCAAGACCCCGAGTCCGTGGCGCGCGTCGTGCGCACGATGCCGCTGCGCCAGATCGCGCGCGCCGACGACATCGCCCGCGCCGCGGTCTGGCTCTCGTCGCCGCTCGCGGCGCGCCATGTCAGCGGCCAGACCGTCACGGTGGCGGGCGGCATGGAGGGGCGCGTGCTGTGGGAGAAGGCCGCCGTCGAGTTCGAAGGAGCCCCCGACGGCCGGTAAGCCTTTCCGGTTTTGGCTTGCCAAATGCGGCCAATTCGCGTTGGATGGGGGTTCGGGGGAAGGCTGCAGGCGGAAAGGAGCGTGACGGTTGTCGCACCGCAAAGTGCGCCACGGAGTCGCCCGCGAGGTCGCAGACCCCCGCGACCAGCACTACACGCCGCCGCGTGTCGCCGGGATCAAGTTCCCGCGCGCCGTGGACCTGCGCCCCGCCGACTGGCCGGTCTGGGAGCAGGGGGGGCTCAACTCCTGTACGGCGCAGGCGATCTGCGCGGCCTACCAGTTGATGCTCATCCGCGAGCGCGTTCCGAAGGCCCTCGAGCCGTCGCGGCTCTTCGTCTACTACAACGAGCGCGCGATCGAGGGCAAGGTGGATGACAACGCGCCGGTCTACATGCGCGACGGCATGAAGACGGTGCGCCGGACGGGCGTCTGCGAGGAGTCGCAGTGGCCGTACGTGGAGAAGAGGTTCGCGGAGCGTCCGCCGGATCCCTGCTATGCCGCCGCGAAGGAGCACCACACGGTGAGCTACCTGAAGGTGAAGCAGGATCTCAAGCACCTGAAGCACTGTCTCGCCGACGGCTACCCGGTCACGATCGCGCTCGTGCTCTACTACAGTGACGATCGGCAGGCGCTGCCGATGGACGGGAATCTCGCGGTACCCGACCCCACGAAGGAGGCCCCGAGCGGCGGGCACGCGATGCTGCTCGTCGGATACGACGATGCCCGCGAGCGGTTCCTCGTGCGCAACTCCCACGGCGAGACGTGGGGCCAGAAGGGCTACGGGACCCTTCCGTACGCGTACGCATTGAATCCCGACTGGGCGGACTCGCTCTGGACGATCCGCCGCGCCGTATGACACGAACCGGACGCGGAGCAGGTCCGCGCGAAGAGGATGGACCCTAGCAACAAGGAGAACGGAAACGATGGCCAATCAGCCGCAGAAGAAGAGGCACGACAAGGGCGAGAGGCTTGCGGGCGGAACGACCTTCAGCAAGTTCAGCTACACCGACAATTCGAGCTCCGTCACGAAGGTGAAGTACCAGTACAAGGTCAACGGAACGTGGAGCCCTCTGTCGCCGCCGGAACTCCCCGTCCCGCAGGTGGGCCCCAACGCCCACAAGGCGAGCGCCGATCCCAACGTCTCCGATGTCACGCAGGTCCAGATGTCGGTCTTCAAGAACAACGCCTACGGCCCCTGGGTTCAGGGCTCGACGATCGCAGGCGGGGTCGCCTCCGCGACGGGCTCGACGGCATCGGACGGGACCAACTCCCTGACCGACTCCTCCACCCTCTGATCTCCGGACCGGCGGCTCGCACGCTGCTGTGGCTCCTCCTCCTCGCCCCCGCGCTGCGCGCGGAGGGCGAGGAGGAGATCGGGTCGTTTCCTGAAGCGGCTTCCCGCGCGATCGCCCTCGTGGCGGCCGGCGACGAGGTGGGCTTCAGCGCCCTCGTGGGCTCGGGGCGGTTCGATCTGTGGCTGCTGGCCGATCTCGTCTGCGCCGAGGGGCAGTACGCCGCCGCCGTGCGCGTCGCCGAGGCGAGCGGGGACGCGCGGCTTCAAGAGTACATCGCGGCGAGGCGCGGCGTGCCGCCCCGTTCGCTGGTGCGCGAGGCCCATCGACTGGCACGCGAGAACGCGATCGACGGCATCCGCGCGCTGTTGCAGCGCGCGGACGGTTTCGAGAGAGCCGCGATCGCGGCGCTGCTGGGCGAGTTGACCGGCGCCGCCGACAGCTACGCGGAGGCCGCGCGTGCCGCCTTCGAGGTCGGATGGCTCGCCCAAGCGGACGAGGCCCTGTGGAGCGAAGGGCTCCTCTCCCACCGCGACTACGACTACCCGAGGATGCTCGCCGCATGGGAGCGCCTCCTCGAGCTCCGCAAGGCACGCGGCGATGAAATCGGGATCGCCGCTACGCTCAAGAACCTCGCCAGCGCCCACGCAGAGATCGGCCACTTCGACCGCGCGCTCCGCCTCTATGATGCCGCCGAGGAGATCGCACGCCGCATAGACAACCCCGTCGAGATCGCCAGGATCCTCTCGAACCGCGGCCTCCTGCTCCAGCGCAAGGGCGACTTCCGCGAGGCGCAGCGTGCATTGGAACGGGGCCTCGACATCGCCACGGAGGACGGGCTCCGCGGGACGCTGCTCGCGAACCTTGCCGCCGTCGAGACCGACCTCGGGGCGCACGCTTCCGCCGCCGCCAAGTATGCCCTCGCGGTCGATCTCGCCGGCAGGGCCGGCGATCCGCAGCTGCGAGCCCGCGCCCTCCACGATCTCGGCGTCGTGCTCGATGAGAAGGGCGACGCCGCCGGCGCGCTGCGCGCCTACGAAGAGGCCCGCGCGCTCTTCGTCGAGCAGGAGGAGCCGCTCGGCGTCGCCGTCGCGACCTCGAACATCGGCTCGGCCCGCTTCGCGCTCGGCGAGCACGAGGAGGCGCGGCGCCTGCAAGCGGAGGCCCTCGCGCTCCTCGCACCGAGCGGCGATCCGGCCCACGAAACCACCTTCCGCCGCCACCTCGCGCGCACGCTGGGCGCGATGGGACGCCGCGAAGAGTCCGAGGCGGAGTTCGCGCGCGCGATCGAGATCGGGGAGGAGGTCGGCCTCGGCGGTGAACTCTTCCTCTGCAACGCATGGCTCGCGTCGATGCGCCTCAAGGCCGGAGATGCGACGGGGGCCACGGGGGCGGCCCGTCACGCGCTGGAGCAGCTTGCGCGCTCGCTCGGCGGCCTCGCGGAGGGGCAGGGGGCGCGGGCGAGGGCGGCGCACGCAGAGGTGTTCGCGACGGGGGTTCGCGCGTCGCTCGCGACCGGAGTCGCGGCGGACCTCTGCCACTTCCTCGAAGAGAGCCGCGCCGGCGTGCTGCGCGAGTCCCTCGCCGGGAGTTCGACGATCCGCGAGGCGGCGATCCCCGCCTCGTTGCGCTCGGCGGAGGAGGAGGCGCGGGCGGCGGTGCGCGAGGCGGAAGCGATCTACCAGCGCGCCATCGCCGAGAAGGAGCGCGATGCGATCCGGCAGCGGCGGGACCTGCTCGCGGTGGCGCGCTCGAACTTGCAGGCGGTCTCCGAGAGGATCCAGCGGGAGGCGCGCTCGGGCGCCGACCTCGCCTACCCGAAGGCCGACTCCCTCTCCCGCATCCGTTCGCGGCTGCGCGCGGGGGAGGCGCTGCTGCTCTACGGCCTCTCCGGGCAAGAGGCGGCCGTCCTCGTGGTGGTCAGCGACGGCGCGCGCATCGTCCGCCTCGGCCCCCGGGCCCCCATCCATGACGCCGCGCTCGCGCCGCTGTCGACGGAGTCGCTCGCGGCGATCGGCAGGCTCGTGATCGAGCCGCTCGGGCTCGACGCCTCCGTGAGGCGGCTGCTGATCTCGCCGGACGGCGAACTCTTCCGCGTCCCCTTCGCCACCATCGTCGGCGAACGCGAGGTCGCCTACATCCCGTCGGCGACGACCTACGGCCTCCTGCTCGAATCGGCGGGGCTCCGGGGGAGCGGCATCCTCGCCCTCGGCGGCGCCGACTACTCCGGCCGCGCGGAGTGGAGCGACCTGCCCGGCAGTGAGGCGGAGGCGCGCGCGGTGGGCCAGCGCCTGCTGCTCGGCGCCAACGCCAGCCTGCCCGACCTGCGCACGGCCCTGCTCGAGCGCGCGCGGTGGATGAGCGTGCATCTCGCCTGCCACGGCCGCGTCGATGTCGAGCGGCCGATGTTCTCGGGGCTGGCCCTGACCGTGAAGGCGCCCGACGACGGATTCGCCGACGTCGAGGAGATCTTCGCGATGCGCGTGCGGTCCGATCTCGTCGTGCTCTCCGCCTGCGAGACGGGCCTCGGGGCGGTCTACACGGGCGAGGGCATGATCGGGCTCTCGCGCGCCTTCATGTTCGCGGGCGCGCCGCGCGTCATCGCGAGCCTCTGGAAGGTGGACGACGCGGCGACGACGGTGCTGATGAAGCGCTTCTACGAACTCTGGAAGCCCGGGACCCCCGGGGCGGGCGCCGCCGCGGCGCTGCGCGGCGCGCAGGAGTCCCTCCGCGCCGACCCGCGCTGGTCCGACCCGCGCTACTGGGCCGCGTGGGTGCTGTGGGGGGTGCCCGAGTAGGGGCACGCCCGTCGAGCAGGCGCCCCGGCCCCCCGGCGGGCCGCGCTTCGCTAGGCACACCGCTCCGGGCGCGCCGATCAGGTCCGCCCGGCGTCGGCGAGGGCACGATCGAGCCGCTCCGTCACGCCGAGTCGTGACGCCCATGCCCGAACGTAGTCCATATCGAGGGGGCCGACGACAAGCAGCAGGTCGGAGACGTCGGCGCGGTCCCGGGGGCGAGCAGTTTCAGCAGCAGCACGTCCTCGGGCGACAGGACCCACAGCGCGCCGAGATCAGAGCTGTGCTGGCTGCGGCGGGCAGATCCACGTCAAACGTCGGACGCGGGAGCGCGAGGACCCGAATCGTGAGACCGCCGAGAACCGCCCAGCCGACCTGTCGACCGTCGAGGAATGCGCTGAACTGGCGCAACACCTCGACGACGGGAGCATGCAGGCTCACGTCGCGGCCGCCCTCTGCCACGCGGCGCGGTCGTCGGAGTGCTTCTGCGCCTCGATGATCCGGAGGCGGCGTGCGCGCTCCCCCGGCGGGAGGGCGTCGAGAGCGGCCTCGGCCGCGCGCATGAGCTCGATCGTCTCGCGGAGGCGTTCGGCCACCGTCATGCGTCGATAGCGCTCGATCTCCTCAGGACCCATCATGGTCTAGAGTCTGCCTTGCGCCAATCGAGGGAAACGAGGCTGGCGACCGAGCCGCCCTGCGGGGCCTCGCCCACCCGGATACCTTCAAGGGGTGGTTCCCTCGGCCCCCGCCCCCCGCGTCGACGACGCGACGCTGCACCTGCTGTACGCGTTCGACGTCGGGCAGCAGATCGACCTCGAACTCTGCCGCGAGCGGCTTCGCGGCGGACGGCAGCGCCCCTCGCCGACCTACTTCCGGTTCGAGCCCGAGCCGGTCCGGGCCACCGTCGCCTGCGACGCGCTGCCGCTCGCGGGGCGGCGCACCGAGACGCAGCTCGACGCGATCGTCTACGACTTCGGTGCGCTGACGCTCTGCTATGAGGTGCGCTTCGAGGGGACGCTCGAGGATTGGGTCGCCCTCTCCGCCGCGGCGACGGCCGACCGCTCCCTCGAGCGCGACGCGACCGCGCGCGCTCAGTCGCTGCTCGGCACGATGGGCGCGGCGGTGCGGCTGCCGGCGCTCGCGCCGCTCGTCGAGGACTACCTCATCTTCGAGGTGCGCAAGATCTCCGGGCCCCCGGGCCCCCTCGACCTCCTCCGCGAGGAGCCGGCGGCGCTTGCGCGGATCCTGCGCGGCGAGCCCCAGCCCCTCTCCGACGACGAGATCGCCGACGCGCTCTCGGCAAGGATCTCCTACGGCCCCGGCGACCTCGCGCTGATCGACTGGAACGCCGCGATCCTCTTCGAGGACGACGCCGGCGACGCGCTCGCGGTGCTCGACTTCGCGAACGCGCAGTTGGCCGAGATGCGCTACCTGGACACGCGCCTCGACCGCGCCCTCGACCGCAGCTACGAGGCGCTCGCGGGCCGCGTGCGCGGCGCGCGGCTCGACCACCGGAAGGTCGGCCGGATGCAGGTCGACGGCGCCGTGCTCTTCGAGCGCGTCGGCAACGCGCTGAAACTGGTCGGCGACCAGTACTTCGCGCGCCTCTACCGCCTCGCCGCCGCGCGCTTCCACCTGAAGACGTGGAACGAGAGCATCCTGCGAAAGCTCGAGACGATCGAGAGCATCTACCAGAAGCTCTCCGACCGCGCCTCGACGCGCCGGATGGAGATCCTCGAGTGGCTGATCATCCTGCTGATCGCCCTCGGGATCGTGCTGCCGTGGCTTTGACGAAGTGGTACTCCGTCGAGCGCGAGAGGTCGTGCAGGTCGCGCGTGCGGCCGGTGCGCGCGTAGCCGAGGCGCTCGTATACCGCGTGCGCGGTGGCGAAACGCGTGTCCGACCAGAGCTCGATGCGCGGCAGGCGCAGCTCGAGGGCGCGCGCCTCGACGCACTCGATGAGCCGGCGCCCCCACCCCTGCCCGCGCAGCGCCGCGTCGAGATAGACCTTCTTCATCTCGAGAAACTCCGGGTGCGCCGCACAGGCGCCGCAGCCAGCGATCGCGCCGCCGTCGTCGACCACCCAGAAGCGGTCGAAGCGGCTCGCCGGGGCGCGCAGGTCGGGCTCTTCGCGGTCCACGTCGAGCACGCAGCCCTCGTACTCGGCATAGACGCGCGCGATCAACGCGATCACCCCCGCCGAGTCGGCATCCGTCGCGGGGCGCAGCCGGGGCATGGGCGTCTTGTATCACGGCGGAGGCAGAGGGTAGGCTCTGCCCATGGCAACTTTGGGTGAACTCGCTCGCGCCGCGGGGGGAGAGCTCCGCGGGGCCGAGGATCTCGTCATCACCGGGGTGGGCAGTGTGGAGGGGGCGCGGGGGACGGAGATCGCCCCGGTCGAGAAGGAGAAGTTCCTCGAAGCCGCGCGCGCGTCGCGGGCGGCCGCCTTTGTCGTCCCGGGCCGCATCGCCGGACAGATCGACCGGCCCGCGATCGTCTGCGCCCACCCGCTGGCCGCGTTCAACCGGATCATCGAGCACTTCGGGCTCGCTCCACCCCCCGTGCCCCCCGGGATCCACCCCACCGCGGTCGTCGAGGATCGCAAGGCGATCCCCGCAAGCTGCTCGATCGGCCCCTTCGCGGTGGTCCGCGCCGGCGCGCGGATCGGCGCGCGCTGCATCGTCGAGTCGCACGTCGTCATCGAGCGCGACGTCGTCCTCGGCGACGACTGCCGCATCGAGCCGGGGGCGGTGCTGCACGACGGCAGCCGCCTCGGGAACAGGGTGCGCATCGGCGCGCACGCGGTGGTCAGCCGGCAGGGGTTCGGGTTCGCGCCCGGGCCCGGGGGCCCGGTGCTGCTGCACCATGTCGGCCTCACCGTGATCGAGGACGGCGCCCACATCGGCGCCGGCACGATGATCGACCGCGCGCGGTTCGACGAGACGCGCGTGGGCGCGATGAGCGGCCTCGACAACCTGATCCACGTCGGCCACAACGCGCGCATCGGCGCGCGGACCTTCCTCGCGGCGCAGGTGGGTCTCGCCGGCAACGCGCGCATCGGCGACGACTGCGAGGTCGGCGGGCAGTCCGGGTTCGCGAACCACACGGGCGTCGGCGACCGGTGCAAGGTGGTCGCGAAGTCCGGGGTCATGAAGCTGTACCCCTCCGACACGGAGGTCTTCTGGTACCCGAGCGGCGAGCGCGCCGAGGTGCGCCGCATGCTCGTCGCGCTGCGGAAGCTCGGGCGGAAGGAGCGCGGGGAGGGGTGAGGGGCGCAGCGCGGCTTGACGCCGCAACCAAATCAGCGACGGCCGAAGGCCGCGCTG